>DBFSET010000032.1:0-4835 GCA_048416615.1 Collinsella sp.
GGCGGCATTCAGTTTATCGGTGGTTTCTTTGGAAGCCTCCGCCGCATGGGCGCGAGCGGGCAGGCCAAAAAGAACTGCCGCAGAAGCGGCGCCGAACAGGGCCTTGAGGGCAGTGCGGCGCGAGAGCTCCTGGGAAAGGATGGAATCGCTGTTTGGTGACATATGTACTCCGTTACATGCTTATTTATATGTCGCTCAACTCATACATATTAGCGTACATATGGCGCGTCCCAACGATTTCCACGAACGGCTGGAAAAGCATGGTCAGCGGCTCGCAAATACGTCCCACACCAAAGGTAAGGATTATGCAAATAACACCCTATGAGTACGTTAACATCAATCCTCTGGTTTTCCTGCCCCGCGTGTTTTGGGCGCCCCCAGCTGCGCTATACTCCCCTCAAGAAGTGTTCCTGATTCGATAGGAGACTACATGTCCAAAGCACTCGACCCCAAAGACACCTGCGTCCTCGTTACCGGCGGCGCCGGCTTTATCGGCTCGCACACCGTCGTTCAGCTGCTCGAGGGTGGCTACCAGGTTGTCGTCGTCGATGACCTCTCCAACTCCAGCGCCGTTGCCATCGGCCGCGTCAAGACCATCGTGGGCGACGAGGCCGCCAAGAACCTCACCTTCTACGAGGCCAACGTGCTCGACCGCGATGCGATGAACAAGATCTTCGATACCCACCAGATCGACCGCGTCATCCACTTCGCCGGCTTTAAGGCCGTTGGCGAGTCGGTGAGCAAGCCCGTCGAGTACTACCACAACAATATCGAGAACACCCTGGTGCTCATCGATGTCATGCGCAACCACGGTTGTAAGTCCATCATCTTCTCGAGCTCTTCGACCGTCTACGGCGATCCGGACAATCCGCCCGTCACCGAAGAGGACCCCAAGAAGCCCGCGACCAACCCCTATGGTTGGACCAAGTGGATGATTGAGCAGATCCTCATGGACGTCCACACCGCCGACCCCGAGTGGGACGTCGTGCTGCTCCGTTACTTCAATCCCATCGGTGCCCATCCGTCGGGCCTGATCGGCGAGGACCCCAAGGGCATCCCCAACAACCTGGTGCCCTACGTCGCCCAGGTCGCCGTCGGTAAGCTCGAGGCCGTTCAGGTCTTTGGCAACGACTACCCCACCCCCGACGGCACCGGCGTGCGCGACTACATCCACGTGTGCGACCTGGCATCTGGTCACGTTGCCGCCCTCAACTGGATGAACGGCAAAACCGGCGTCGAGATCTTTAACCTGGGCACCGGCACCGGCACCTCGGTACTCGAGGTCGTCGCCGCCTTCTCCAAGGCCTGCGGTAAGGAGCTGCCCTATGTGATCCGCGAGCGCCGTGCCGGCGATATCGCCGCCAACTGGTGCGATGCCTCCAAGGCCGAGCGCATGATGGGTTGGAAGGCCCAGTACGACATCGCGGATATGTGCCGTGACAGCTGGAATTGGCAGAGCCATAACCCCAACGGCTTCGCCGACGCCGAGTAGCAAAAAACCTACATAGCGTTCTTGCCCCGATCTCACGTCGTGAGGTCGGGGCTTTTTTCATGGCATGTAACCATTCGCCAAAAATCGACCAACTTTATCATCTTGCCTATACATGTTTAAACAACATGTTCTACAATAGAGACATCGACTCTAAACTCGGGACGGGCTGTTCACCCATCTGCAGGCCGATCCCACAACAAGAAGGTTGGTGAGCACATCCATGGAGCGTGCAAGCGGTGTTCTCATGCCCATCTCGTCTCTGCCCGGACCGTATGGCATCGGCGGCTTTGGCTGGAACGCCTATGACTTTGTCGATTTCCTCGCCTCGTGCAAACAACATTATTGGCAGATTCTGCCCCTTACGACGACGAGCTATGGCGACTCGCCCTATCAGTCGTTCTCGGCCCGTGCGGGCAATCCCAATTTCATTGACTTTGCCGAGCTCATCGAGGCAGGTTACCTGGAGCAGCGCGATATCGACGGTGTGTATCTGGGCTCCGATCCCAACAACGTTGACTATGGCGCCATCTTTGGTGGCCGTCGTCAGATTCTCGACCGCGCCGCCGAGCGCTTTGCCGCCGACAAGCCAGCCGACTTCGACGACTTTGTCCAAGCAAACGAAGACTGGCTCATTCCCTACTGCGAGTTCATGACCGTCAAGGAGGAGTGCGGTCTCAAGGCATTTTGGGAGTGGCCCGCAGAGCTCCGTACCCGCGGCGAGGCTTCTGCCAAGGTCTGCGCCGCCCATCCCGCGCGCATGCTCTACCACCAGATGACGCAGTACTTCTTCAATCGTCAGTGGAGCCGCCTCAAGGCCTATGCCAACGAGCGCGATATCCTCATCATCGGCGACCTGCCCATCTATGTCTCGCGCGACTCCGTTGAGATGTGGGCCACGCCCGAGCTCTTTAAGATCGACGCCGCCGGTAATCCCGTGAGCGTCGCTGGCACGCCGCCCGACCAGTTCTCGGCCACCGGCCAGTACTGGGGCAATCCCATCTACGACTGGGACGCCATGGAAGCCGACGGTTTCTCCTGGTGGGAGGGCCGTATCCGCGCCGCCCTCGACATGTACGATGTCATCCGCCTGGATCACTTCCGCGGCTTCGAGGCCTATTGGGAGGTGCCGTTCTCCTCACCCGATTCGTCCTACGGTTCGTGGACGCAGGGCCCCGGCCTCAAGTTCTTCAAGACGCTCGAGGAAAAGCTCGGCACGCTGTCCATCATCGCCGAAGACCTGGGCTTCCTCACCCCCGGCGTCATCGACATGCGCGACACCTCGGGCTTCCCCGGCATGAAGATCTTGCAGTTCGCCTTTGAGGGCACCAACTCGTACTACCTGCCGCACAACTACATTGCCAACACCGTCGCCTATGTGGGCACACACGACAACGAGACGGCGCGCGGTTGGTTTGAGGGAACGGCCACCCCGCGCCAGCGCGAGCAGGCGGCCCTGTACACCCACCAGCAGGCAGGCGAGCCCATGGCCGATGCACTCAACCGCACCATCGCCGCCAGCGTGAGCGATACCTGTATCTACACCATGCAAGACCTGCTCAACCTGGGCAACGAGGCACGCATCAACACCCCCGCCACCCTGGGCGGCAACTGGACCTGGCGCATGCTCGATGGTGCCATCACCCGCGAGCTCGAGCACAAGCTCACCGACTGGACCGAAACCTACTTCCGCATTCCGTCGGAAGCCGAAATTGAGCTTCCCCAATAGGAGCCACCGCACCCGACCCCATTCCATCGTGCGGACGCGTCCGTTTTCCCCGCGCGAGGCCACTCCAATCCCTCGCGCGGGCTTCTTTTGAATTTCTGACATGTAATCAACCCATCACAGGAGGAAACATGCCCCGTATCAATCTTGCGGATCTTGCCGAGCAGTCCTTTGGCACCTCGCTCGAGCAGCTCGATGACCGTTGTATTTATAAGCTGCTGGTCAAGCTCGTGCAGGAGCACTCTGCTGCCTGTCCTCTCAACAACGGCAAGAAAAAGCTCTACTACATCTCTGCCGAGTTTTTGATCGGCAAGCTGCTCATCAACAATATGATCGACCTTGGCATCTATGACGAGGTTAAGGACCAGCTCGTCGCCGCCGGCCACGACCTCAACAAGATCGAGGAGTTCGAGGTCGAGCCTTCGCTCGGCAACGGCGGCCTGGGCCGTCTGGCCGCATGCTTCTTGGATTCCATCGCCACGCTGGGCCTTACCGGCGACGGCGTGGGCCTCAACTACCATTACGGCCTGTTCCGCCAGCGCTTTGTCGACAACCAGCAGAAGGCCGTCCCCGACGAGTGGCTTGGCGAGCAAGACATCCTGATCGACGACGACCGCTCCTACACCGTCGAGTTCGGTGATTTTGCCGTTACTTCCAAGCTCGTCAACATCGATGTGCCCGGTTATGGCCAGCCCACCAAGAACCGCCTGCGCCTGTTCGACCTGGCAAGTGTCGACGACGGCTTGGTCCCCGGCAGCTCCATCGACTTCGACAAGACCGAGATCGCCAAGAACCTCACCCTGTTCCTCTATCCGGATGATTCCGACGAACAGGGCCGTCTGCTTCGCATCTACCAGGAATACTTCATGGTGAGCAACGCCGCTCAGCTCCTGATTGACGAGGCCGTCGAGCGCGGCAGCAACCTGCACGATCTAGCCGACTACGCCGTGGTCCAGATCAACGACACGCACCCCACCATGGTCATTCCCGAGCTCATCCGCCTGCTCACCACCGAGCATGGCATCGAGTTTGACGAGGCAGTCACCATCGTACGCTCCATGGTCGCCTACACTAACCACACGATTCTTGCCGAGGCGCTCGAGAAGTGGCCGCTCGCCAGCCTGCAGAAGGTCTCCCCTGCCATCGCCGACATTATCGTCAAGCTCGACGAGGTCGCCAAGGCCGAGCACGACGACCCGCGCGTCGCCATCATCGACGAGCACGACACCGTCCACATGGCTCACATGGACATTCACTTTGGCTTCTCCATCAATGGCGTCGCCGCACTCCACACCAAAATCCTGGAGGATACCGAGCTTCATCCGTTCTACGAGATCTACCCCGAAAAGTTCTCCAATAAGACCAACGGCATCACCTTCCGCCGCTGGATCCAGGGAGCCAACCCCGCGCTTGCCAGCCTGCTCGACGATGTAATCGGTACCGATTGGCGCAGCACCGGCGACCTGAGCAAGCTTGCCGAGTTCGTTGACGACAAAGGTGTTCTTGAGCGCTTGGCTGCCACCAAGACCGAGGCCAAGGCCATCATGCGCGAGTTTATGGCGCTCGAGCAGGGTGTGACCATTCCCTCCAACGCCATCATCGATGTTCAGGTCAAGCGTA
>DBFSET010000033.1:0-4833 GCA_048416615.1 Collinsella sp.
GGCGGCATTCAGTTTATCGGTGGTTTCTTTGGAAGCCTCCGCCGCATGGGCGCGAGCGGGCAGGCCAAAAAGAACTGCCGCAGAAGCGGCGCCGAACAGGGCCTTGAGGGCAGTGCGGCGCGAGAGCTCCTGGGAAAGGATAGAATCGCTGTTTGGTGACATATGTACTCCGTTACATGCTTATTTATATGTCGCTCAACTCATACATATTAGCGTACATATGGCGCGTCCCAACGATTTCCACGAACGGCAGGAAACTACAAGGTCAGCGGCTCGTAAGCAAATGTCAAAGATCAGGTTATGCGTACGCAAGCTCTTCTATGAGTACGTTAGCACAATCCTCTGCTTTTCCTACAGCGCACGATTTGGGCGTCCCTGCCTGCGCTATACTCCCCTGAAGAAGTGTTCCTGATTCGATAGGAGACTACATGTCCAAAGCACTCGACCCCAAAGACACCTGCGTCCTCGTTACCGGTGGCGCCGGCTTTATCGGCTCGCACACCGTCGTTCAGCTGCTCGAGGGTGGCTACCAGGTCGTCATCGTCGATGATCTCTCCAACTCCAGCGCCGTCGCCGTCGACCGCGTCAAGACCATCGTGGGCGACGAGGCCGCCAAGAACCTCACCTTCTACGAGGCCAACGTGCTCGACCGCGATGCAATGAACAAGATCTTCGATACCCATCAGATCGACCGCGTCATCCACTTCGCCGGTTTTAAGGCCGTCGGCGAGTCGGTGAGCAAGCCCGTCGAGTACTACCACAACAACATCGAGAACACCCTGGTGCTCATCGACGTCATGCGCAACCATGGCTGCAAGTCCATCATCTTCTCGAGCTCCTCGACCGTCTACGGCGACCCGGACAACCCGCCCGTCACCGAGGAGGATCCTAAGAAGCCCGCGACCAACCCCTATGGTTGGACCAAGTGGATGATCGAGCAGATCCTTATGGACGTCCACACCGCCGACCCCGAGTGGGACGTCGTGCTACTCCGTTATTTCAATCCCATCGGCGCCCATCCGTCGGGCCTGATCGGCGAGGATCCCAAGGGCATCCCCAACAACCTGGTGCCCTATGTCGCCCAGGTCGCCGTGGGCAAGCTCGAGGCCGTTCAGGTCTTTGGCAACGACTACCCCACCCCCGACGGCACCGGCGTGCGCGATTACATCCACGTGTGCGATCTGGCATCTGGTCACGTGGCCGCCCTTAACTGGATGAACGGCAAGACCGGCGTCGAGATCTTTAACTTGGGCACCGGCACCGGCACCTCGGTACTCGAGGTCGTCGCCGCCTTCTCCAAGGCTTGTGGCAAGGAGCTGCCCTACGTGATCCGCGAGCGCCGCGCCGGCGACATCGCTGCCAACTGGTGCGATGCCTCCAAGGCCGAGCGCATGATGGGCTGGAAGGCCCAGTACGACATCGCGGACATGTGCCGCGATAGCTGGAACTGGCAGAGCCACAACCCCAACGGCTTCGCCGACGCCGAGTAGCAAAAACCTACATACCGCTCTTGCCCCGATCTCACGTTGTGAGGTCGGGGCTTTTTCATGGCATGTAACCATTCGCCGAAAATCGACCAACTTTTTTATCTTGCCTGTACATGTTTAAACAACATGTTTTACAATAGGCGTATCGAATCAGAACATCGGAGGCGGACTGCACACCCATCGGCAGGCCGACCCCACAACAAGAAGGTTGGTGAGCGCATTCATGGAGCGTGCAAGCGGCGTCCTCATGCCCGTCTCATCTCTGCCCGGACCATACGGAATCGGCGGCTTTGGCTGGAATGCCTACGACTTCGTCGATTTTCTCGCCTCGTGCAAACAACATTACTGGCAGATTCTGCCCCTTACGACGACCAGCTATGGCGATTCGCCCTATCAGTCGTTCTCGGCCCGCGCAGGCAACCCCAACTTTATCGACTTTGCCGAGCTTATCGAGGCAGGGTATCTGGAGCAGCGCGATATCGATGGCGTGTATCTGGGATCCGACCCCAGCAATGTCGACTACGGTGCCATCTTTGGTGGCCGCCGTCAGATTCTCGACCGCGCCGCCGAGCGCTTTGCCGCCGACAAGCCGGCCGATTTCGATGACTTTATCCAGGCCAACGAGGACTGGCTCATCCCCTACTGTGAGTTCATGACCGTCAAAGAGGAGTGCGGTCTCAAGGCGTTTTGGGAGTGGCCCGCGGAGCTCCGCACCCGCGGCGAGGCTTCCGCCAAGGTCTGCGCCGACCATCCGGCGCGTATGCTCTACCACCAGATGACGCAGTACTTCTTCGATCGCCAGTGGAGCCGCCTCAAGGCCTATGCCAACGAGCGCGACATTCTCATCATCGGCGACCTGCCCATCTATGTCTCGCGTGACTCCGTCGAGATGTGGGCGACGCCTGAGCTCTTTAAGATCGACGCCGCCGGCAATCCCGTGAGCGTCGCCGGCACGCCGCCTGACCAGTTCTCGGCCACCGGCCAGTACTGGGGCAACCCCATCTACGACTGGGACGCCATGGAGTCCGACGGCTTCTCCTGGTGGGAGGGCCGCATTCGCGCCGCCCTCGACATGTACGACGTCATCCGCCTGGATCACTTCCGCGGCTTCGAGGCCTATTGGGAGGTGCCGTTCTCCTCTCCCGATTCGTCCTACGGTTCGTGGACGCAGGGTCCCGGCCTCAAGTTCTTCAAGACGCTCGAGAAAAAGCTCGGCACGCTGCCCATCATCGCCGAGGACCTGGGCTTCCTCACCCCCGGCGTCATCGACATGCGCGACAACTCGGGCTTCCCCGGCATGAAGATCCTGCAGTTTGCCTTTGAGGGCACCAACTCGTACTACCTGCCGCATAACTACATCGCCAACACCGTCGCCTATGTGGGCACCCACGACAACGAGACGGCGCGCGGTTGGTTTGAGGGAACGGCCACCCCGCGTCAGCGCGAGCAGGCAGCCCTGTACACCCATCAGCAAGCCGGCGAACCCATGGCAGATGCACTCAATCGCACCATCGCCGCCAGCGTAAGCGACACGTGCATCTACACTATGCAGGACCTGCTCAACTTGGGCAACGAGGCGCGCATCAACACCCCTGCCACGCTGGGCGGCAACTGGACCTGGCGCATGCTCGACGGCGCCATCACCCGCGAGCTCGAGCACAAACTCACCGACTGGACCGAGACCTACTTCCGCATCCCGTCGGAAGCCGAAATCGAGCTTCCTCAATAGGAGCCACCGCGCCCAACCCCTCCCCACCGTGCGGACGCGCTTGCTTTTCCCGCGCGAGGCCACCCCAATCCCCTCGCGCGGGCTTCTTATGAATTGCAGACATGAAACAACCCATCACAGGAGAAAACATGCCCCGAATTAACCTCATGGAACTCGCCGAGCAGTCTTTTGGCACCTCGCTCGAGCAGCTCGACGACCGTCGCATTTACAAGCTGCTGGTCAAACTCGTGCAGGAGCGCTCCGCCGCCCGCCCGCTCAACAACGGCAAGAAAAAGCTCTATTACATTTCCGCCGAATTTTTGATCGGCAAGCTACT
The DNA here is from genome assembly GCA_048416615.1 of Collinsella sp. Lineage (GTDB taxonomy): Bacteria > Actinomycetota > Coriobacteriia > Coriobacteriales > Coriobacteriaceae > Collinsella. The sequence continues at coordinate 3,533 of DBFSET010000033.1, forward strand.
CATCAACAACATGATCGACCTTGGCATCTACGACGAGGTTAAGGACCAGCTCACCGCCGCAGGCCACGACCTCAACAAGATCGAGGAGTTCGAGGTCGAGCCGTCACTCGGCAACGGCGGCCTGGGCCGCTTGGCCGCATGCTTCCTGGATTCCATCGCCACGCTGGGCTTGACCGGCGATGGCGTGGGCCTCAACTATCACTACGGTCTGTTCCGTCAGCGCTTTGTCGACAACCAGCAGAAGGCCGTCCCCGACGAGTGGCTCGGTGAGCAGGACATCCTAGTCGACGATGACCGCTCCTACACCGTCGAGTTCGGCGATTTTGCCGTTACCTCCAAGCTCGTCAACATCGATGTGCCCGGTTACGGCCAGCCCACCAAGAACCGCCTGCGCCTGTTCGACCTGGCGAGCGTCGACGACGGCCTGGTCCCCGGCAGCTCCATCGACTTCGACAAGACCGAGATCGCCAAGAACCTCACCTTGTTCCTCTACCCCGACGATTCCGACGAGCAGGGCCGCCTACTTCGCATCTATCAGGAGTACTTCATGGTGAGCAACGCCGCCCAGCTCCTGATCGACGAGACCGTCGAGCGCGGCAGCAACCTGCACGATCTGGCCGACTATGCCGTGGTCCAAATTAACGACACGCACCCCACCATGGTCATCCCCGAGCTCATTCGCTTGCTCACCACCGAGCATGGCATCGAGTTTGACGAGGCCGTGACCATCGTACGCTCCATGGTCGCCTACACTAACCACACGATTCTTGCCGAGGCGCTCGAGAAGTGGCCGCTCGCCAGCCTGCAGAAGGTCTCCCCTGCCATCGCCGACATTATCGTCAAGCTCGATGAGATCGCGAAGGCCGAGCACGATGACCCGCGCGTCGCCATCATTGACGAGCACGACACCGTCCACATGGCCCACATGGACATCCACTTTGGCTTCTCCATCAACGGCGTAGCCGCCCTCCACACCAAGATTCTGGAGGACACCGAGCTTCATCCGTTCTACGAGATCTATCCCAAGAAGTTCTCCAACAAGACCAACGGCATCACCTTCCGCCGCTGGATCCATGGGGCCAACCCCGCGCTCGCCAGCCTGCTCGACGATGTGATTGGCACCGACTGGCGCAGCACCGGCGATCTGAGCAAACTCGCCAAGTTCGTTGACGACAAAGGTGTTCTTGAGCGCTTGGCTGCCACCAAGACCGAGGCCAAGGCCATCATGCGCGAGTTTATGGCGCTCGAGCAGGGTGTGACCATTCCCTCCAACGCCATCATCGATGTTCAGGTCAAGCGTA
>DBFSET010000034.1:0-12798 GCA_048416615.1 Collinsella sp.
GGCCTGCACGAGGAAGTCGTGGTCGTATCCGTTGGGCAGGTCGGTGGCGGCGTAGGACGTCCCGGTGAGGGACTTGGTGAAGGTGGCGTAGGTGCCGTTGGAGAAGGCCTCCGCAACGGCGTAGCGCTCGGCGCCCTCGACAGGCTCCCAGGTCAGGGTGACCTCGCCGTCGCCGGTCGCCTCCGCCCTGGGGGCGGGCGCCGACGGGTCGGAGGGGGCCGCGGAAGGAATTATCGCAACCTGATGAGTAGCGTGAAGGACCGAGTCCTCTGAATAAGCAGGAAGATAGCTATTTAAAACAAGGAGTAGAGTAATTGGTAAAGCCAACAATAGTCGTTTCATACTACCCTCCGTACTGCAGATGTCTTAAATCATGATAGCGAATGGAGGGAATTAAAACGAGGTTGATCAGCTCAACGGTATCATTTATTGCCGAATATAAACAGTCGATAAAAAGCGATACGTCGCATCATGTGTTATCTCATATTTAATTACTCAAATATTCAATTAACCAATCAATCCCTCAATCAACCGCACCGTTTTGAGATACGAATGCGGGCGATCGAACTGCTCCTCCGCGACGACGCGCGCCTTCTCTCCCATCAACGCACGGCGCTGCGGATCATCGATAAGGTCAATAAGGACACTAGCCATTCCCTCGGCATCCCCAGGTTTCACGTTTACACCAAAACCATCAGCTTCAACCTTTGCCCTAAACTCTTTACTGCACGATGTATTGACCATGGGCTTTCCCGCGGCCAAATAGTCACCGATCTTGGTCACGATGCTCTGGGCGGCCTTTTCCACCAGCGAGTTGATTGTTATGTCGCTCTTGGAAAGCCATGCAGCCATTTGGCTATAAGGCAAATAGCCATGGAACACGACCTCGGCACCGCTAGAATGCGCTGCGGCCTTAAGATTGTCGCGCTCTGAACCATCGCCCAAGATTTGCAGCTTAGCCTCGGGGTGAATTTTCTGCACCAGCGCCATGGCCCTGACCAATGTCTCCAGGTCATAGCACGCGCTTAGCGTACCCGCATAGGAAACCCAAATGTCCCCAGCGGACTTATCAATCTGCGAAGCATGCGCAGCAATGCCAGCATCAAACTCGCACAGCTGATTACCGACATATACGGTTTCGCTCGGAATGCCGGCTCGGGCATCACGCAAACCACGCTCGCGGTACTCATCCGAAGTGCCAACAACGGCATCGGCCATCTGGTATACAGCTTTGGCCTGTCGATAAAACGGCGCGAACAAGATGTCGGAAAGAACAGGAACGTCGAACGCCACACGGAAGGCCTCAGGCCAAAGGTCATTAACATCGACCACGAACGGGATATTAAACTTTTGAGCGGCTTTACCAATTTCCCTAGCAACATCATTGGGTGGAATCTGGCAGTAAATCAAGTCGTAATCATGATGTTCATCGAAATACTCCGATACACGCTTGGCAACGACGTGATGCGCCCAGATACGCTGGGGGCACATATTCTTGGGGTAGAACGGCTCCTCAATAAATCGAATTGCATAGGCGTCGGTCCCGGCATCAAAATGTTCAACGTCGCGTTGACGTTTTTCCCAATGCTGAAATCCCGAAGTAATAAAATCGACATCATAGCCATGCTCATGCAGCAACGTTGCAAGATATACATAGCGCGTTGCGCCCTTGACCTCATTGCCAAGCTTGGCATCTTGCGTATAAATGGCAATTCGCTTTTTCTCTGTCATATCACTAATCCACTCTCACGGCTTTGCTAGGCACTCGTTTTGTCGAGGCGCTCCCCTTTTTCGGCAGCTCGACGATTGCCAAACAAACCGATACGCGAGAAAGCGAACCCAAAACCATTAGTGCGCAACGAATAGACGAACTCCGAGGCAAGATAAGCAACATATGCCACTTTATTGGCTGAAACAACTACACCGGTGAGCTGGGAGTATGTCTGTTTAAATGCACCGCTGATGTGTGACATGCCCGAAACGATTTCAGGATTCATGCGTTTAAACAATGCCGCACAGCGAGCCTTAAGTGCCGGATCCTCAAAGGCCCCCTGCTCAACAAGTCCGCCAACATACCTAAAACCGATGGTATAGAAAGACTCGAGAATCCCCTTGTCGTAAATATTAAGTTCATCAACGATATCGGCCATATCATTCCAGCGAACAATAGGGAGATCGCTTGCTTTTTTAGCCGAAGACGACGTAGGGAGGTCTTCGCGGTAGCAATAAAACGAATCATCGGTATACGCAATCGAGCGAGCCTGAGCAAGCGTTTGAATCAAGAAGGGATTGTCCACCCATCCGGCACCGGGCACCTCTTTAAAGCGAATGCCAAACTCGTCCAAAAAAGAACGCTTGTAAATTGCACTCCAAATGGAAGGGTGATGCTGGATCAGGCGAGGATTATCCCGCAACGTAAACGGCTGCTTCTTTGTATTAATTCTCTTGTAATAGGCGCAGTGACATACGTTCTCCTGTGGAGTACCGGGCATACACACACGCCAATATGCCGACTTCACAACATCGGGCTCTCCGTATGCGTGGGCAAGGTCCATCAGTCTTGTATACATACCAGGCTTAAGGTAATCATCGGGCTCGACAATGGCAATGTATGCACCTCGAGACTCCTCAATACCACGATTGACCGTGGCACCATACCCCTGGTTCGGCTTATCAATAACGCGAATTCGGGAATCAATTTCCTCATGGCGCCTCATGATTTCCAGCGAGTTATCAGTCGAGCCATCATTAAGGACAATAACCTCAAGCGATGCGAAGTCATCGGCCTCGATGCTCGTCAGGCACTGATCGAGATACTGCGCCGTATTAAAACACGGGACAATAACTGTGACCTCTATACGCTCATCAAAATGCAAATTGCTCGGCACTTAAACCCCTTTGGGAACGCAAATCAGAACTGCTTAATCCTAGCACAGCGATATTAGCCGCTAAAAAACTGCTCAACCGCCCGCCCCTACAGCCGCTGGCACACTACGGACACGTGCTGCCCGTCAAAGCCAAAGCCCCAGCGCATGCGACCCACGCCGGGTCGCGGCACGCGAATCTCGTCGATATCGTCGCGTTCGATGTCGAGCAGCGCCTGAACCGCCAACAGCTCCAGACCCAGGGCATCCACGTCGGGGTCATACATCATGTTCATAGTGACAAGCGGACGTTCGTCGAGCATGCCAAGGGTATCGGCCACATCGAGCATCCTTCCCGTAGGGAACACCTGAATATCCCAGCGATCCGCCCCACGCTTTCGATTGGATGACGGATTGGCATACCCCGGCATACCAAAGCAGAGCCCTTGCAACAGCAGGTGGTATGGCAACGGCGAATCCATCTCGACCGCGCCGACTCCCGCGTCACCTAGAATTCGACGCAGCGCCTGCCTCACCGCGTCTTCGTCACCGCGACACAACCCGTCACGAAACGCATCGACGTCCCGCACATCCTCGGCGGCGCACTCAAACCATTCAATAATCACGAGACGCAACGCTTGGCGAAGCTCGTTATTGGGCAGACGCAGAGCACGGGAGCGAGCGCTGTCTCCCGGCTCCTCAACCATATCCGTCGTTAGGAAGCCGGACAGGTATAACGAGGTCCAAACATCATCGACGCAAGCCTCATTCGATACGACGGCGCCCAGACAAAGCGGAGCCTCAACGCATCCATGCGGTTCAAGTAAATCGAACAGAGTCGCAAGCCGATCGAGACTCCAGTCTCCAGCCACCCTACTCAGGCAGTCGGCAAACCCATACAAATCGGCCCGCACCGGCGGCGTGCAACCGCGGTTCAAGAAATCGATCACGCGCGCCAGACTCGAGCAATAAAACCCGCCAAATCGGTATCCCTCGAACCATTCACGCGCGTCATCCAGGTATTCCCCGCGTCTAGCATGGCCTAGCAGAGCCTGAACCTCGTCATCCGAAAAGCCGAACCACCGGTCGCACCACCCCGAAAGCGGAGTCGACACGCAGTACGAACACCCGCGCAAAGAAAGCGCCGTCTCGGCAGGACCGGGATGCTCCCCCATCAGACAAGACAAGCGTAGCGAATTGCCCGCATCGGCAATGGCGTCAAACAGCACATGGTCGAGCAGCTCTGACGGATCGTCGCCGAAAGCGTCCCTCGCGCCCGCACTGCCCAACCACGCCGCGTCGTAACCATCAACGAGCAGCACAACCTGTTCGCCGCAGACCATCTCCAGCAGCTCAATGAGCACGCCGAGCACCGAGTCAACCTCGGCCTCGCTTGCCACGCCACGCGCAACGCGCTCGATGTGGCGCATCTTATCTCGAGCTAAATCCGGAGCCTCCAAAAGCGCCAACAAGCGAGCGCACTCATCCGAAAAAGCGTCACGCACGACGCCGACAACGTTTGCACCGCACCTCGCAGCGCCAGAAAAGTCCAGCGATATCACCGGGTAGCAAGCGTACTCATCCCGATAGCGCCCGCCGTCCGCATCCCAAATCTGAGTATCGGCAAACAAACTCTGACCAGCGCGACCGTCCGCGGGACGCTCCAGAAAAGCCTTAAGCATCGACAGGTTCATGCTCTTGCCAAAGCCTTCGGGCCGGCAACACGCCACAACGGAAGCATCAGCATCCAAGACATCGGCAATAAACATCGTCTTGTCGACTAGCACGCATCGATCCATGGCCTCGGCAAAGTCATATTCGCCGACCGGTAGCGCCCCGTTACCCGAGCGGTTGATCAACTCTACGCCATAGTAGGCAGTATCGCCATAAATCGCCTGTTCAGACACCGTAACTTCTCCCTAAAACGCAGCACGATGCCCATTGTATCGAGCAACTCAACCGCAATGATGCCGTCATGCAGACGTTTCGGGCAACGGTAGCAACAAGAACCCCGATGGGGCATAACAAATCGTTGCACAACAAAACGGGGCCCAATGCATTCGCACCGGACCCCGTCCTTACTCTTTAGTTATTCGGCAACCGAGATGCTACCCCTCGGAACCGTCCTCACCAGCAGCCTTGTTCTGCTGATCGAGTTTATGCTTACCGCTCACAATAGACGTGGCACCCAGCGTGGCCAGGCTTGCGCTCGCAAGGCTCGCCATCACGATGAGGTCGCCCGTCTTGGGCATATTGCCACCCGAGGCCTTGGTCGTCGTGATGGTCGTAGTCGTCGTGGTGGTCGAGGTGACATTCTTGTCGTCATCCTTCTTCGGACCAGTTTCGGCCTGCTTCGCGCTTTCATCGGTCAGAGCATCGCCGGCAGTCCTGGACTCGGGAGCCTCACCAGAAGCACCCTCATCAGAAGACGAGCCGGTGTTGATACCGGACGTCAGTGAATAGCCCAACTTGGAGCCAAGCTGCTTGCCAACGAACGGCTTATTCTCGGTCGACGAATTATCGGTATCGGAACCCTCGGTCGAGTCGGAATCAGCGCCAGAGTCCTCACCGACATCAGTGGAGCCATCGGATGGGCTGTTATCAGTAGATCCGGAGGCAGAACCACCGGTTGAACCAGAGCCCGAATCACCAGCACCGCCAGCAGACTCCGTTCCACCCGAAGCAGCCCCGCCATTACCGGCACCATCATTGTTGCCAACACCAGTCGAAGGCGCACCCGACTCGCCGCCATTGTCCGTATCACTATCGGCTTCCACCGTTGGCCCGGCAGGCCCAGCAGGCGCAGCAGGGACCTTGTTCGGGTGAGGTGCCGGCGCGGGCTCAGGCTTAGGCTCAGGATCGGGCTCCACAGGCGTTGCCGCGGCAGCCTCGTCCTCGGCAATATAGACCAAGCAGTCCTTGAGCTCGTTTTTATAGCGATTCTTCCATCCCTCATGGTACTGAGGCTGACTCGAATACTTGCGCGCCACGTTATCAACTACGCTGTTCGAAAGCGCCGTCACAAACTCGCGGTCGGTCATATCGTTGGAAAGATTCGCCCAACGGAAAAAGTCCTGGCAGCCACCCGTGCCACACATATTGGTGATACTCCACACCATGCCCTTGACGCAATCGGCACGACCGGAAATATCAATGCCCAGAGCGTTCTTAAGCCACGACTCGGTCACCGCATAGTAGGAGTTGTACGCATAGGCATCCTGCAGCGCCGAGAACTCAGCCGGATCGGTGTTGTAAGCACCCAGGAAGGCATCCTGCGCGATGCGGCCCAGGTCGGTGAGCTGACCGTTCGCATACATGGGGTTGCTTCCGTTGGAAATCTCGCCACCGCGGTCAATCGCGTCCTTAAGCATGCTGTACTTAGCAGGGTCGTAGTTATAGACCTGCTTCATAAACGGAATAAGCGACCAACGGCGATCAAACTGATAATAGCCCAGCGCGTTATAGCCGTCGCCATACGAAAAGCCCTGGTTGTAATTGCCGTGGCTCTCGTATTTGGTAAAGTACTTCATCTCGTCGGTCACGTTGACAAACGAAACACCCTGAACCGACCTCAGCACGCCCGAGAAGGACTGCTGGGTGTAGAGACCCTTATCGATATCGGTGGCATCCGAGGCAACACCCGGCGTGGGCTCCTCAGCAATAGCGGTTGCGGGTGCGGCAACGGCGCCAAACGAAAGCGCCAGCGTCAGGCCCGCAACAATCGCGGAATGCTTGGGTTGCATACATCCTCCCTGCGTTGGTGTGGTTAAAGTGCAGTTTGCAAAGATGGATTCAGTATTACAGCTCCCCGTTTGTTGCACAACAGCCCATCGGTAAACGGCAACAACCCTCCGCGAAATCTTAAGGAATTGCGCTCGAACTACAGTTTGATATCAAAGTTGATCTCGGGGACGGCGGCCAGGTCGGCCAGCGTCACGCCGTCGACGTACTTTTCGATGACCTCGTCCAGGCCGCGCCAGAACTTAACGGTGGAGCACAGGTCACTGCGGGTGCAGCTGTTGTCGATGCCATCGCACGCCACCGGAGCCGTGCTGCCCTCAACGGCACGCAGGATGTCGCCAGCGCGTACCTCGACGGGGTCCTTAGCCATCATGTAGCCGCCACCCTTGCCGCGCACGCTCTTAAGCAGGCCCGCCTTCATAAGCGGACGAACCAGCTGCTCCAAATACTTTTGAGAGATATGCTCGCGGTCGGCGACCTCGCGAAGGGCGATTTTGCCCTCGACGTCGCCAAGCGCTGCGATATAGATCATCAGACGGAGGGCATAGCGGCCCTTAGAAGAAATGAGCATACCTACCCTTCCATAACGCTGGGAACAAGCACTTCCGATGAATTTGTCCCACAATCTGAAAAGTCGAGTGGATTAGTCGGGTTTTCCCTTGACTAACGCCGAACCCATAGTAACTTTATTCCGAGAAGATTCCTAGGGTTTCGTACACCCGTGAGTACACCATATACAGAGAGGAAGAGCATGAGCGCAAATCCGCTGCTTTCCATCGAGGGCCTCACCGCCTCTGTGGACGAGAAGACCATCCTCCACAACGTCAACCTCAACGTCGCCGCCGGCGAGACCCACGTGCTGATGGGCCCAAACGGCGCCGGCAAGTCCACCCTCGGCCACCTGGTCATGGGCGACCCCGTCTATACCGTCAACGACGGCCGCATCGTCTTTGACGGCCAGGACATCACCGAGCTCACCACCGACAAACGTTCGCGCGCCGGCCTGTTCCTGAGCTTCCAGGCCCCGGTCGAGATCCCGGGCGTGCCGCTGTCGAGCTTTTTGCGCGCCAGCATCGCCGGCCGCCCCGGCCTGGAGATGAAGGGCAAGGAGTTCCGCCGCCGCGTCAAGGAGCTCGCGGCCGAGCTCAACATGGATACCGCCTACCTCAACCGCGAGCTGGGCGTGGGCTTCTCGGGCGGCGAGAAAAAGAAGGTCGAGATGCTCCAGCTTCTGCTGCTGCAGCCCAAGCTCGCCATCCTGGACGAGACTGACTCCGGCCTGGACGTCGATGCCCTGTCCACCGTCAGCCACGGCATGGACGCCTACCGCAAGAGCTGCGACGGCTCCATGCTCATCATCACGCACAACACGCGCATCCTGGAGCACCTGGATGTCGACCGCGTCCACGTTATGGTCAAGGGCCACATCGTGCGCGAGGACGACGCCTCGCTGATCCCCTGGATCGACAAGAACGGCTTTGAGACCTTCGAGCGCGAGGCCGCCGAGCAGCGCGCGCAGGCCGAGGCTGCCGCTGCCGAGCAGGCGTAAAGGGGCGACGCAATGACCAAGAACCGCACCGAGGTCGCGGACATCGACCGCAGCCTCTACGACTTCACCTATGGCGAGGAGGGTTTCGAGCGACTCGACGCCGGCATCACGCCCGACATCGTGCGCGAGATCAGCGCCAAGAAGGACGAGCCGCAGTGGATGCTCGACCTGCGCCTCAAATCCCTCGAGATCTTTAACCGTTTCCCGGATCCGACGTGGGGCCCCTCCATCGAGGGTTTGAACATGGACAACATCGTCACCTACGTCAAGCCCAACACCGACCAAAAGCACGACTGGGAGTCGGTGCCCGACGACATCAAGAACACCTTTGAGCGCCTGGGCATCCCCGAGGCCGAGCGCAGCTATCTGGCGGGCGTCGGCGCGCAGTACGACTCCGAGCTCGTCTACCACAACATGCAGGACACCGCGTCCAAGATGGGTATCGTCTACTCCGGCATTGAGGAGGCCCTGCACGACCCGCAGTGGGAGCCGCTCATCCACGAGAAGTTTATGACGCTCATCCCGCCCACCGATCACAAGTTTGCGGCCCTGCACGGCGCCGTGTGGTCGGGCGGCTCGTTTGTCTACGTGCCCAAGGGCACCAAGCTCGACTTCCCGCTGCAGAGTTACTTCCGCCTCAACGCCAAGGGCGCCGGCCAGTTTGAGCACACGCTCATCATCGTCGAGGACGACGCCGACCTGCACTTTATCGAGGGCTGCTCCGCGCCCAAGTACAACGTGGCCAACCTCCACGCCGGCGCCGTGGAGCTCTTTGTGGGCAAGCGCGCGCACCTGCGCTACTCGACCATCGAGAACTGGTCCAAGAACATGTACAACCTCAACACCAAGCGTGCGCGCGTGGACGAGGACGGCGACATCGAGTGGATCAGCGGCTCCTTCGGCAGCCACGTGGGTTACCTCTACCCCATGAGCGTGCTCAACGGCCGCCGCGCCCGCTCGAGCTTTACCGGCATCACCTTTGCCGGTGCCGGCCAGAACCTCGACACCGGCTGCAAGGTCGTACTCAACGCGCCCGAGACCTCGGCGACCGTCGAGACCAAGGGCATCTCCAAGAGCGGCGGCATCCAGACCTTCCGTAGCTCTATCGTGGCCACGCCCAAGGCCGAGGGCTCCAAGGCAACCGTGAGCTGCCAGTCGCTGATGCTCGACGACCAGAGCCGCTCCGACACCATCCCCGCTATGGACATCCGAGCCAAGAATATCGACATCGGCCACGAGGCCACCATCGGCCGCATCGGCGACGACAAGGTGTTCTACCTGATGAGCCGCGGCATCTCGGAGGAAGAGGCCCGCACCATGATCGTCAACGGCTTTGCCAACCCGGTCTCCAAGGAGCTGCCGCTTGAGTACGCCGTCGAGATGAACAACCTGATCAAGCTCGAGATGGAAGGAGCGATCGGATAATGAAACAGGAAACCAACACCGCTGCCACCACGCTCGAGCAGGTTAACGCGATGCCCGCAGCAACTTGGGGTTGGCTGAAAATGAACCAGACCAAGCTCGAGCTTTCGGACGAACTTGCCGCCGCTCCCGCCGAGGCCGTCGAGGTCGAGGGCCTGGACGAGCAGTTTGCCGGCTCGGACGACGCCTTCGATGCCGCCATGGTCACCATGGCCGAGCGCTTCCCCGAGCGCCGCGCCGCCGCCCCCGGTGATGCCACCGATCGCGCCCGCATCACGCCCGAGACCGAGCTCGACGTGCCCGCCACCTCCGTCTACCAGGCCGGCGCCATCAAACTCGAGGAGGAGCTCTCCCCCGCCGAGGCCTTCGGGACCGGTATGGGCGAGGCTGCCTACACCTACCTGGCCGACCACGCCACCAAGCGCGTCGTCATCGATGTGCCCGCATACAAGCACGCCACGGTTACCGTGCGCGTGAATGGCGTCGACGCAGCGGCTGCGATTGCCGCCATCGATGTCGTCGCCCATCCGCAGGCAACGCTCGACCTGAAGATTGCCCTGGACTCCCCCGTTGCCGGCGAGGGCGTCGTGGGTTCTGTGCTGCGCGCGTGCGCCCACGAGTACGCCACCGTCAACGTGACCTGCACGCAGACGCTCGACGACAGCTGGATCGCGCTCGACGACACCGGCCTGTTCCTGGACGAGGGCGCGCGCGTCAACGTGCAGCACACTGTCCTGGGTGCCGGCGCCAGCGCTACCGGCCTTGCCGGCGACCTGCTGGGCGACACCGCCAAGGTGACAATCGATACCGATTACCTGGGTGCCCGCGAGCAGGTGCGCGACTTTAACTACGAGCTGCGCCACCGCGGCCGCAAGACCGAGTGCGAGATCGACGCCAACGGCGTGCTAACCGGCACGTCCAAGAAGGTCTACCGCGGCACCATCGACCTCGTACACGGCTGCAAGGGTGCAACCGGCACCGAGCGCGAGACGGTGCTTTTGGCCAACAAGGGCGTCGACAACAAGACCGTTCCCGTCATTCTCTGTGACGAGGACGACGTCGCCGGCAATCACGGCGCCACCATCGGTCACGTCCGCGACGAGCAGCTGTTCTACCTCGCCTGCCGCGGCCTTGACCAAAACGCCGCCGAGGATCTGTTCATCCGCGCCAAGCTGGAGGACGCCGCGCTTTCCGCCACCGATGAGCGCACCCGCGCTGCCGTCGTCCGCTTGGGCAACAACCTGATCGATAACTTTGAAGAGGAGCTCGCATGATCGATACCGAGCACGTAAAATGCGATACCTGCACCGCCCCCGAGCCTATGGAGCTCGACGCCAGCGACGAGGCTTCGCGCGGCTGGCCCACCGTGGACATCGAGACGAATCCCTACAAGGCGCAGTTCCCGCTGTTCCAGCAGCATCCCGAGATCGCCTTCCTCGATAGCGCCGCCACCGCGCAGCGCCCCGCTTGCGTGCTCGACGCCGAGCGCGATTTCTACCAGCGCATGAACGCCAACCCGCTGCGCGGCTTGTACTCATTGTCCGTCGAGGCCACCGATGCCATCGCCAAGGTCCGCCAGCAGATCGCCGACCTCATCGGCGCCGCCCAGGCTAACGAAGTCGTCTTCACCCGCAACACCAGCGAGTCGCTCAACCTAGTCGCCAAGAGCTTTGCGCCCACAGTGCTGGAGCCCGGCGACGAGGTCGTCATCACCATCATGGAGCACCACTCCAACCTGATCCCGTGGCAGCAGGTCTGCCGCGAGACCGGTGCCAAGCTTGTCTACCTCTATCCCACCAAGACCGGCCAGCTCACGACCGAGGAGGTTCTGGCCAAGGTGGGTCCCAAGACCAAGATTCTGGCCGTGGGTCAGGTCTCCAACGTGTTAGGCGTCGAGAACCCGGTCAAGAACCTCGGCAAGCTCGTGCACAAGTACGGCGGCTATCTGGTTGTCGACGGCGCACAGTCGCTGCCGCACATGCCGGTCAACGTGGCCGATCTGGGCGCCGACTTCTTTGCCTTTAGCGCGCACAAGGCCATGGGCCCCATGGGCATCGGCGTGCTGTGGGGCAAGATGGACCTGCTCAACGCCATGCCGCCCATGCTCACCGGCGGCGAGATGATCGATTCGGTCACCGAGCAGGACGCCGTCTGGGCGCCCGTCCCCGAGAAGTTCGAGGCCGGCACGCAGGATGCCGCCGGCATCTTCGCCACAGGCGCCGCCCTCGACTACCTCGTCAACACGGTGGGCTACGAAAACATCCAGGCCCGCGAGCAGGCACTCGTCCACTACCTGATGGGCGAGCTCATGCAGCTCGACTTTGTCCAGATCATCGGCTCCATCTATTGGGACAACCATCACGGCGTCGTCAGCTTTAACGTCAAGGGCATCCACCCGCACGATGTCGCGAGCATCATGGACATGGACGGCGTGTGCATCCGCGCCGGCCACCACTGCGCACAGCCGCTGCTTACCTGGCTGGGCGTCGAGAACCTCGCCTGCTGCCGTGCCAGCGTGGCTTTCTACAATGACAAGGCCGACATCGATAAGTTCATCGCCGGCCTGCATCACGTTTGGAGCACGTTCAATGGGTAATCTGTACACCTCCACCACGTTTATGGAGCACAACTCGCACCCCGACTATAAGTACGAGATGGATGCCCCCACGCACGAGCACGACGGCATCAACCCCAGCTGCGGCGACGAGCTCACCTTGCAGCTGCGTGTCGAGAATGGCGTTATCGAGGAGGCCTCGTTTACCGGTCACGGATGCGCCATTAGCCAGGCCAGCGCCGACATCATGGCCGACCTCATCACCGGCGAGACGGTCGAGGAGGCACGCCGCCTGGCAGGGCTTTTCCTAGCCATGATCCGCGGCGAGCAGCTCTCCGAGGAAGACCTGGAAGACCTGGACGAAGCTGCCCAGCTTCAGGACATCTCGCACATGCCCGCCCGCGTCAAGTGCGCCGAGCTCGCCTGGCGCACCCTCGACGGTATGCTCGAGGGGCAAAATAATCAGTAATAGTTGTCTCAAATCTGAAGAATTCTATTGGCCGAATCGCTTAACTTTCGCGATTCGGCCATTTTCTTTGGCTCTGTTAGACCAGGATTGACATACATGTGTCCCCACGGTGCCATATCGTTGACCCCATAGACCGCGATGATGGGGGCAGCATGAACGCCGAAGACCTGGTCCTCAACTTCAAGAAGGGCATGGCGAA
>DBFSET010000035.1:0-37408 GCA_048416615.1 Collinsella sp.
GCATTGAGCTTGCCGATAAGAACGTTACGCTGAGCGTGGGTTCAAAGATCACGCCGAGCGTGCAGGTTCCGGGCAGCTGGTCGGGCTCGACGAAGGACGTGCCCGACGATGCCGAGCTCACCATGGCGTGGTATGCCAAGGACGAGGGCGATGCCGATTGGACAGAGCTCACCGACGGCATCGATACGACCGATGGCAGCCTGACCATTTCGGACGCGCTTGTTGGCAAGCGCATCAAAGTTACGGCGAACGCTCTCGACAACACGGTTGAATGGGTTTCGTCCGACAGCGTTACCGCGGCGGGGGAGTATAACCTGCTGCGCGTGATTGCCAACCCGCAGATTAATAGCGATTCGACCCATCTCGTCTCGGGCGATAGCGTTAAGGCGACGGCGCAGGCCAAGCGCGCCGACGGTTCGACCACCAACGGTATCGACGTCACCGGTCAGGCGACTGTTGCCTGGTATGCGGCGGACGATGCGAAGGCCCCGGAGGCCGACTGGACGCTGCTGTCTGATATGTCGGGCGCCGAGGCGACTGTCTCGGCTTCTGCCGCGGGCAAGTATCTGAAGGCTGTCGCCACGAGCGGCAGCTCGACGGTCGAGCTCGTCTCCGCCAACAAGGTTATCGCCGCGGGCTCGCTCGAGGCTGCAGTCCAAAAGCTCAACGATGCCAATAAGCAGATCGTTGTTGATTACAGCGCCAAGGGCGGCAACGTCAACGATGTTCTGAAGGCGCAGCTTGCCGATCTGGGATTTGCCGACGTTGACGTTAAGGTCTCTAAGGGTGGCGTGCGCTTTAACGCTGAGGACACCAAGGCGAGGGTTGGCATCTCCGACGCTCAGGGTAAGACCAACGGCGATGTGACCTTCTTCTACATCGACCCCAACAATTACACCGGTTTCAACATCGACGACCTGCGTAGTGCTAAGGTCGAGTTTGAGCTGTCGCGCGATGGCAAGACCGTGTATTACCAGCCCAGCAAGACGGTGCAGGTTGCTTGGGACGAGGCTAAGCTGCAAGACCTTCTTGACAGTGCTGCCGAATCCCTGCAGATTGGCTACGCGGCGGGCGAGTCCGCCGATGGCGTGACCCAAAATGTCACGCTTCCGTACAAGGCGGGTTCCGCAAAGAAATTCTCTGTTGAATGGACAAGCTCCGACACCGAGCGCCTGTTTGTTTCTGGTTATAGCTGGGAAGATAAGACGGGTAAGGTTTCGCGCGCATCGAGCGATCGAGACGTGACGCTGACTGCCAAGGTTACGGTTACGAGCGGAGACATCAAGCTTGCCGGCTCGCATGACTTTGTCGTGACGGTCAAGGGTGATCCTGAGAAGGTCGCCGCCGACAAGAAGGCACTGCAGGAGAAGGTCGATGCGGCCTTTACCTACGACAATATCAAGTACTCCGGCACCGAAACGCCCGCCAACAAGGACGGCTTGACCGCCGACCTGCAGATGCCGCGCACGAGTACGCTCAATATCGACGGCAAGTATTACGAGGTCAAGTACTCTGCCAGCACCGATGACATTACGTTCAACGGCTACAAGGGCACGGTCTATCAGCCGCTGCCTGGCACCGAGGCGGCGAAGACCAAGATTACCCTCACGGTGACCGATAAGTCCAACGCCGAGGTCACGGCAAGCAAGACCCTCGATTTTGCGATTGCCCCGCAGGATCAGGACGAGCTCGATGCCGAGCTGTTCCACCTGAGCCTTGCAAAGTCAACATTCTCTCAGGGAATTCTTGACGGGCAGGATGCGTCCAATGTAACGGGGAACTTGCATGCGCCGTTGAAGGTGTACGGTCAGGGATATGCGGTTAACTGGTGCTATTCCTCCGAAGAGGCTGCAGGCCACTACGGCTTCGTGTTTAGCGAGCTCCCCGGTGGCACGGAGAACACCTATCGTTTGCTCAAGTCGAGCAAGCCGAGTGTTATCGCGCATGAGAACCTTATCCTCACTCAGCCCGAATACAACACGAAAGTCACGATTAGCGGCCGTCTGAAGAGTGAGCGTTTTGCCCGTTATGCCGAGCGCTATCCCGACAATTCGGACTACGCGGTACTTGCCGGCTTGGATGTTTCTGCGACGGTAAACGTCAAGGGAACGACGGGGCTCGACAACCCGAACGAGGGCAGGACCATTGCGGTGACGGCCAAGGTCACGGGCGTTTCCGCAAGTGACGCCGGCGGCAACTACACCGAGCAATCGGTGGTGCCCTTGACCGAGCTTACGCTTCCCGCCGACGAAGACACGACGGCCGAGTCGGTGCTCGAGCAGCTTATGACGGCTGCCGGTTGTACGAACCTCGAAGCAAATGCATGGGGTCTTACGAGTGCGACGATGCCCGATGGCCGCGTGCTGAGCACAACGAGCGTCGCGCCGTACAGCTACTGGTCGTTCTTTGTAAACAATGGGTATGCGAGCGTCGGTGCCCCGAGCTATTTCCTTAAGAACGGCGATTGCGTCGAGTTCCGTTACGTTAAGGGTGACGGCATGCAGAAGCCCTCGACGGCTCCTGCTACCAATCCCGGAACGGAGCATCCCGATGTCGATGCGGCATGGAATGGTTTTGCGAACGGTGGCTCGGGATCCTCGACGGACGCCCTTACGCCTACAACAAAGACCGATACGCCTTCTTGGGCACTTAGTCTTCTGACCGAAGAGCAGCAGAAGGCAGGTGCAAGCGCCTCTGCGTCTGACCCCATTGTCGCGAACGGAAAGGTATACCTTGTCACGGGTGCATCGGTGTGGAATGGAAAGACGTGGAATGCGGTCCTCAACGAGGTTGACTCCGAGACGGGTTCCGTCGTGCGATCTCTTGAGCTTGGCTCTTCCATGGATACCACCTGCCGTCCTGTTATTGCGCAAGGCATTATTTTGATTCCGCTTTCCGGCGGCTATCTGCAGGCTGTTTCGGCGAAAACGTTTGAGACGCTTTGGTATTCCGATGCGTTTACGAAGCAGAACCTGTCTTCGTTGACCGTTGACGGCGACTACGTCTATATCAACACCCTTGATTATTGGTCTGCCAATGGCAATGACGTGCAAAACGGTACGGTCAGGCGCATCAATATTCACACGGGCGCCATCGCCGGTAGCGCCTCCGTCGCTGACGGAGGTTACTACTGGTCTGGCGGCCTGATGGTAAATGGCTACTATGTCGTTGGCGGCGACTATGGCCAGGTGCGCGTATATTCTGCCGATCTGTCAAAGCTTGTTGGTTCGATTAAGCTGTCTGGTGGCAACATCCGTTCGGCGCTTACCGTTCATGACGGCTATATATATGCTGTTACGCGCGACGATGGTACGTTGCACAAGCTGACCATTGGTTCCGATGGTTCCATTACTGAGGCCGCGAAAGTTCAGTTTGCCGCTTATTCGACTTCGACGCCCGTTTTCAGTGGTAAGTATGCTTTTATTGGCGGGACAACCGTGAGCAATTGGAAGGCTAAGGCCAAGGCTAAGGCTAAGGCTAGGGGCCTGCTTTCGATCATTGACCTCTCCGATATGAGTGTGAAGCAGATTACGAAGGCCGATGGCGAAGAGCTTGGCTTTGAGTCCAAGGGCACGCCGCTCGTCTCAACACATGATGGCGAGACGTACGTATATTTCACCTTGAACGGCGCCAAGGGCAATTGGCCTAACTACACTACCGGCGGTGGCGTGTACATGTACAAGCTGGGCGATGCCGAGGCAACCGAGGTGTTCGTTCCCGGTTCTGGATATGCCAACTATTGCATGGCTTCGGTTGTCTGCGATCAGTTCGGCAATCTGTATTACACCAACGATTCGGGCCATCTCTTCTGTGTGAAATCTCAGGCACATCGTGTCAAGTTTGATGCTCAGGGCGGCTCGTCGGTCAATGGTCAGACCCCCGCTTCGGGCTCGACTGTCACCAAGCCGACCGATCCGACGCGTGAGGGCTATACCTTCGCTGGTTGGTACACCGATGAAGCTTGTACAAAGGCGTATGACTTTAGCGTTGCGGTGACGGCTGATATGACGCTGTATGCCAAGTGGATCAAGAAGGCCGCTGACAACAACGGCTCTTCTGGCGGCAATGGCGGCTCCGGTTCTGGCAACGGTACGAACGGGCAGCAGTCCGGCGGTGCTGTCTCGCCGGGTCAGAAGCCGGTCTCCACGACCACCACGACCGAGACCAAGGACGATAAGGATTCCAAGAAGGATTCCGATAAGTCCGGCAAGAAGGACAAGAAGTCCGACACGGGCTCGTCTGCAGCGACCACTGCCAAGAAGTCCGCTGCGGCTCCCTCGCAGGAGTCTGGCTTCAATCCGATCGCCATTGTTGGCGTGGCGGTCGGCGTGATCGGTCTTGCCGTCATCGGCGTGTTCGTATTCACCAAGCGTCGGTAGGTGAGGGCTGTGTCCAATAAGCCACAGGACGTCGAGTCCAAGCAGCCCGACTCGTCGTTCATTCAGCTTGACGATACAAAGCAAAAGGGCGCCGCTTCGGCGGCGTCCGCCCCGCGGCGCAAGGCACTTGTTGGTGTTCTGACAGCCGTCTGCATCGTCTTGATCGTTGTGTCGCTGGGTTTTGTCTATCCCTCTGCCGGCAGTGCATGGTCCATCGACTGGATTGCGCGGGCTGTGACGGGGGAGAGCGTCGTTGCCAAGGATGCGTCGGTTTCCGGCTCGACTACCGCTTCGGGTAAGACTGCGCCCAAGGACTCCAAATCTTCGGGCAATGCGAAGGACGAGTCTGAATCTTCGGACAAGAAGTCTGACAAGGATTCGAAGGAGAAGAAGTCCGAAGGCAAGGGCGGCAAGAAGTCCGGGGATAAATCGGGTTCGCTGAATTCTGAGTCCGCTGGCGGATCAAGCGCTTCTGACGGCTCATCTTCGAGCGCTGGCTCGACGACCGGCGGTGGTTTTGCATCCAACGGCGGCGGCGCCTCTACGGGCGATCAGGGCGGCTCACAGCAGCCTAGCCATGTCGTCACGGTGACGGTCTCGGTCACATCGAGCTCCGTGGGTAACCCTGTCTCTTCTGGCGGCACGTTCACCTTCAATGAGGGCGCAACTCCTTACGACGCGCTGTGTGCGTTGGGACTTTCTATCAATGCGCGCCCTTCGTCGTATGGTACCTATGTTGCCGCGATTGGCGGTTTGGCCGAGAAGGAACACGGCGGCACGAGCGGCTGGATGTACTCCGTCAACGGCATAACGCCCAATACGGCCTGCAGCAACTACGTTCTCTCCAATGGCGACAACGTCGTTTGGTATTACGTAACGGGTTAGAGGCCTCGACATAGCGCGCCAGACGGGCGGTTCGGACCAACATCCGGCCCGCCCGCTTTTCATACGAATGGGATTGGGTCGCCGGGTCTCTCGGTAAACAAAAAACCGGTTGGAATGGGAATCCCAACCGGTTATACATTCAAGCAAATGTCGCACAAACTACGACTGAGCGCCCTCGAGGAAGAAGCGGCGGCTAAAGTAGTTGTACCAGGTGACCAGGAACGTGGCGATGGCCTTCATGGCCTGGTAGCCGATGCTCAAAAACGTGACACCCACAAACATGTACAGGTCGTTGAGACCCAGACCAATCACCGACAGGATGGTGAAGATCGTGAACTCGCGCTTGCGGCTCATGCCCTCGCGATGGTCGAACACGTACTTCATACTGAGCCAGTAGTTGACCACGACGGACGTGATAAACGAGATCGTGGTGCTCATCAAAAAGTCGAGATGGAACAGCTCGACGAGCGCAATGAGCATGCCCCAGTCGATGCCAAAGGAGATAAGTCCCACGACAGCGAACTTGAGGAACTGCTTGGTATGAGGTTGTGCCAGTGCCTTGCGCACGTAATCACATCCAATGCGTTGACGAATCGAGCAGAGGATACTTTAGAGCTTTTGCAAGGGAAACGTAAGGGCTTTGCCAAGAACTATACGAACTCGTCAAATTTGCAAGAGACAATCCGCAAACGTTGTAAATCCTTCCGTAAACGAGCAAGGCCCACGAACAACGCAGCGCTCGACGCACGTCGTCCGTGGGCCCCGTAGTGCAACGAGGAGGCCGAGCTACTTGGTCTCCTCGCCCTCCAGGAAGATCTTTCGGGTCACAAAGTTGTAGACCATAACAAGCGCGGTGGCGCAAATCTTGGCGATATTGGCCTCGAGCCCTAGGCCGGCGTTGAGCGCCAGCACAATACCGTCGTTGAGTGCCAGGCCGATCACGGACAGCACGACAAAGATGATGAACTCGCGGCGGCGGCTCATGCCTTCCTTGTGCGCAAACACGTACTTCATGCTTGCGAGGTAGTTAAAGATGAGTGAGATGATAAAGCCGCTGGTGTTGGCGATTAGGATGTTGAGGCCCAGACCGTAGTGGAGCAGATTCATAATGCCAAAGTCGATAACCGTGGCAATGACACCGACGACGCCAAATTTCATGATCTGCGCAAGGAGCTTTTGCATGGTACCTGCCTTAAGCTGGCGCCGAAGCGCCGCGGGGATGACAAACTCAGCAAGTTTAGCCAATCCCCGCGGGTGGTGCTAGGCGCGCTCCTCGATAGCACCGTTTCTATATGCATCGAGCAGTTGGCGTAGGTCCTGGATCTGGCTGCGGATCTTGGCACCCGTATCGGTGTCGCTTACCATGCGGCGGCGGTTGGCCTCGTCAAAGCGGTTGGTCTCGCTCTCGATGTCCACGTTGCGCGTGAGCGCTTCGGCGACCGTCGTAAAGGCCCGGTGCGACTTGAGGCGGCAGCCGCGCGAGCTCGAGATGAGCGTATAGCCGGCGATGCCCGTCTTGGGATGGTAAGCGCGGCAGAAGCCGCCATCGATGACCAGCAGCTTGCCCTCGGCGCGGATGGGCTGCTCGCCCTTGGTGGTTTTAACGGGCGTGTGGCCGTTGATGATGTGGCCGGTCGGCGAGCATGCCATGGGCGCGACGCCAAACTCGCGCATGATATCATCGCAGACCGAGGGCGACTTGGTAAGCGTAAAGTACGGGTCCATCGGCTCGACCCAGGTGCTCTTATCGGCGATATAGGCGCGCTCAAAGGTACGCACCAGGCGTCCGCTGGCGGGTGAATTGAAGCCAATCCACAGGTACCACATCCAGTCGAGGGCATCGCGGTCGCCCACGCGCCACGCGCGGCGGGCGATGTGGTCGCAAAAATCGAGATAATCGCGGCCAGCGTGCCAGGTGCCCAGGCAGTTCATGCTGCTAAAGGTGCCGTCTTCGTTGAGCGGAACGCAGCCGTGGAAGAGCAGGTTGCCGTTGGCGACCTTGTACATCGAGCCGTGGGTGTAGAGGAAATCGATATGGCGATGCAGGTGATCGGCGGTGACAAACTCGGACACGAGCTTGTCGATGATGTGTTGCTCTTGGGACGTGAGCGTGTAGGGGTCCGTCGGGTCGACGGTGGGGAAGTCGTTGGTCGTGAGCGGCCACACGCTGCCGTCGGCGAGCGTGACCGTGCCGGTGTCGTGGTCGATCTTGTCGAGTAACAGGCGGTCGGTCATGTCGAACTCGGGGTGGCGCTGGATAATCTGGCCCTCGAGCTTAAAGAGCAGCACGTTAATGGCCTTGATCAGCGGGGTGATGGACTCACCGGCGGTGTAGGTGGCATCGGCAAAGGCGACAAGCTCACGCAGCGAGATGCCGTAGTCGTTCTCCAGGATCTCGTAGTTGTCGTAGCGTAGGTTGTTGCGCAACACCGTGGCGATGCAGGCGGGCTCACCGGTCGCAGCGCCCATCCACAGCAGGTCGTGGTTGCCCCACTGGATGTCGAGTGAATGGTAGGTGAGCAGACGGTCCATAATCTTGGCCGCGCCGCCGCCGCGGTCGAAGATATCGCCCACCAGGTGCAGGTGATCGACGGCCAGGCGCTTGATGAGTGAGGCGAGCGACTCGATAAAGTCGTCGGCGCTTGCGGTCTCTAGGATGGACTCCACGATGCGCTCGTGATAACGCACGCGGTAGTTGTTCTCATCCGGATGCGTGTGCAGCAGCTCGTCGATGATGTAGGCGTAATCGCGCGGGATGGCCTTACGCACCTTGGAGCGCGTATAGCGGCTCGAAAGCGAGCGGGCAACCATGATGAGCTGGTCAAGCATCGTCTTGTACCAGGTGGGCGAGTCCTCGCGCTGGCTGCGGACCAGCTCGATCTTCTCGTGCGGGTAGTAGATGAGCGTGCACAGCTCGCCCTTTTCGTCAAAGGTGAGCGTGTCGCCAAAAATCTCGTCGACATGCTCGCGCACGACGCCCGAGCAGTTGTTGAGGATGTGCATAAAGGCTTCGTACTCGCCATGCACGTCGCTCATAAAATGCTCGGTGCCTTTGGGCAGGTTGAGGATGGCCGAGAGATTGATGATCTCGGTAAACGCGGATTGTTCGGTGGGGAACTGTCTCGACAGCAGGCGCAGATACTTGAAGTCTTGCGGGTTGCGATCGAATGCGACCATGAAACACCTTCCGATGGGGCTGGTAAAACTGATAAACAGCGTCAAACGTTTACCAGTATGCGCCGCTTTTGTTTCGATTTTGCGCCAGCGGCTGAATTGTCGGCTGAACGGTTTGGTAAATCGATTTAGTGAAGGTAGATGTGTTGGTCGGGTGGAGACGACAGAGGGTGTTTTCTCAGATATTTATGCGTCGGGTCGGTGGAGACGATGGTGGTAAAGATGTTCACTATTTTTGGTTCGATTTGGTAAATAGTGGACATATGTACCGCATGTAGGCTCACTGTGCAATAATTTGCGCAGCAATGAGTAAGGAGCCTCATATGAGTGATTTTGTCCTGACCTGTGAATCCGCCGCCGATCGAACCCGTGAGTTCTTTGCGTCGCGCAATATCCCTGTCGTGTGTTTTCATTACGAGATCGACGATGTTGTCTATACGGACGATCTGTATCAGTCGATTACGCCGGACGAGTTTTTTGCCCAGATTGCCGCGGGCGCCATGCCCAAGACGTCTCAGGTGAGCGTGGGTGAGTACGAGGAGTTTTGGGAGCCGTTTGTTGCCGAGGGTAAAGACGTGCTGCACCTGACGTTGTCGTCGGGTATTTCGGGCACGTATGGATCGGCCTGCGTCGCGGCGCAGATGCTTGCGGATCGCTATCCCGAGGGCGGCAAGGTGCGCGTCATCGATTCGCTGGCGGCGTCTTCGGGCTTTGGCCTGTTGTTGGAATATGCCGCCGATGTGCGCGATAGTGGGGCTTCACTCGACGAGACGGCTGCCTGGATCGAGGAGCACAAGCTCAACCTGCACCACTGGTTCTTCTCGACCGATCTGTCGAGCTACCTGCGCGGCGGTCGCATTTCGGCCGCGAGCGCGATCATCGGCACGGCGCTTAAGATTTGCCCGCTTATGACGGTCGATTGCGAAGGTAAGCTGTCGCCACGTGAGAAGATTCGCACTAAGAAGCGCGCGATTTCCGAGATGGCTAAGACCATGATGGCACACGTACAGGACGGTGCAGATTATTCGGGTAAGTGCATCATGTCGCAGTCGGCGTGCCGTGAGGATGCCGAGGCCGTTGCGGCGCTGATTGAGGAACAAGTTCCGCAGCTCAAAGGCAAGATAGAAATCAACAATATCGGTGCTCTGATCGGTTCGCACACCGGACCTGGTACGGTGGCGCTCTTCTTTATGGGTGATAAGCGCGTGGATTAATTTGCCTTATCACGTCGCCGCATGATTGCTCAAACGAAAACGGCCCGCCTCACGTTTGTGGGGCGGGCCTTGCTGTTGCGGTTAGCGTTTCTTGCCGCGGAAGAAGAAGCCGTGCAGTGAGGGCTTGAGTCCACGGTTGGCGCGACGCTCCTCGATATGATCGTGGATCGAAGCGACGCGCTCGATGACTTCGTCGGGAATCGGCACGTCGGGATTCATGTTCTCGACCTGGCTGACCTCGGCGGCGGCGACTTGGTCGATAATGGGCACATCGTCGCGCGAGATGACGGGCGTGGCGTCTTCTTTCATCTTGCGGTAGCGCTGCATCATGTCGGTCTGCAGCTGCTGGGCCGAAGGCGGCGTCCAGATGATGGCGTTGGCACCGGCGGCGATGGTCTCGCGGATGCTCTCGGGCGTCTTGCCGCCCGGCGCGATGAGCGGCAGATTGGGATAGTGCTCGCGCAGTTCACGCAGGACCTGCGGCGTGTTCTTGCCGGCCGCGATGTTGAGGATCTTGGCTCCGGCGCGCACTTTGGTATGCGCATCATCGTCGCAACGTACGACCGTGGCGATGACGGGGATGTCGGCGATGTTGGTGATGTGCTCGACCATCTCGGCAGTGGCGGGGGAGTTGACCACACAGCCCGCCGCACCCTGCATCTCGGAGACGGCTGCCATCTGTACGGAGCGCTTACCGGTCGTAGTTCCGCCACCCACGCCTACAAAGACCGGGCACTCGGCAACGGTCAGCAGCGCCTGCGTAATGGCCGGCTGCGGCGTGAAGGGGTAAACGGCAAAGACGGCATCGGCGTTGGAGTTGCGGATGACCGCGACGTCGGTGGTGTAGATAAGTGATTTGATGCGACGACCGAAGAGCGTAAAGCCGCTGGCCTCCTCGATCTCGTCGGGCATGCGGAGGGCCGCCTTGCGCAGACGCCCGTCGATGGGCAGCGGCTCCATGGGGAGTAGTCCGTTGGGGGTCACGGCTACCTGGGGCTCGGTGAACTCGTCTGCGAGCTCGATCTCAGAAAAATCGACCGAGGCGACGATGTCCTCGTGAACCTCGGCGGGCACATCGATGGGGGCTTGGTCGTTAGTCGCGGCAGGCGCGTCGAAGGAGCTGGTGCCGACAAAGGCGTCGACGCGCTCGTTCAAATCGTTGAGGGTATCCATGGATCCTCGATTCTATACGATGGTGGCCGGCAAGGTGCCGACAGCGTTGTGCTTGCTAAATCGTTTGACGAGTTGATTTTTCCCCGCCGCGCCATCCGTTAGACCGAAGGGCCGGCGAACGTGAAGGAGCTGTGGTGGCGGGTATTGAGGTGCTATCTTGAATGTCCCGTTAAAAAGAGAGGTGACGCGGAATGGAATTCACAGCAATGTTGGGCTCGATTGGCCTGTGTGTGGGCGCAATCGTAGCCGCCGCGGTCATCTACTTGGTGGTTACGGCCATTAAAGGCAAAAGAGCCGAGCGTAAGGAACGCGAGGCACTTAAGCAGCACCGTGACCAGCAGGACAAGCGCGCACGGAGATAGTTTGTTGAGTTTTGAATCCGTGCGCTAGCTGCGTTTTCGGATCAGGGAGATATAGAAGCCCTCAAAGTCGCGGCTGGGCGGAATGGTCAGCGTGCCGGGCATTCCGTTGGCGACGGACGAGACGTGGCCGGCGGCGATGGCCACGGTGAGGGCGTTGCTCTCGACGCGCGGCTCTTCGCCAGCTTCCTGAGCACGGCGCGTTTCACTTTCGCTCGGCGTGCCATCGAGGGGGATAAGCTCGCAGTCCATGTGCTTGTCAAGGGTCTCTTGCAGGGCGTCTTCGTTTTCCTGCGGCATAATCGAACAGGTGGAATAGACGAGCGTGCCGCCCGGTTTGAGGGCTCCCATGGCGCGATCCAGAAGCGCGCGCTGCGAGCGGGCGCACTTGCCGAGCAACTGCTCGGTGAGGCCGCGCAGACTCTTCTCGTTGCCGCTGATGACGGTGCCCGTGCCGGTGCAGGGAGCGTCGAGCAGGATACGGTCAAAGCGGAAGAACTCGTCGAGCTCGCGTGCGTCGATGCGCATGACGGGCACGTTTTTTGCGCCTTGGCGGTGGAGGTTGGCTTCGAGTTTTTCGGCACGGGGAATGCTCATCTCGCAGGCGGTAAGGTGCGCCTGGCCCTGGGTGAGGGCGGCGATCTGCGTCGTCTTGCCGCCGGGGGCCGCGCACATGTCCAGGATGTCCTCGCCTGCCTGGGCGCCCAGGACCAACGGCGGCATCATGGATGACAGGCTCTGCAGATAGATCTTGCCGTCGCGGTAGATGTCGAGGTCCCATAGATCGGAAACCTGGGCCTCGGGCAGGATGAAGGCATCCTGGTACCATGCGACGGCGCGGTGCGCGATACCGGCCTCGTCGAGTGCGGCGGCGATGTCTTCGGCGGTCGCCTTGAGGGTGTTGGCGCGCAGTGTGACTGGGCGTGTCGCCGCGGCGCCAAAGCCCTCGGTCATGAGCTGAGCATCGGTGGGGGCATAGGCACCGGCGACCGTGTCGACCATAAAGCGCGGCAGGTCGGTGGCGCAGGGAAGGGCGGCAAGCTGGTCGGAAAGCTCGGTGGCGGCAAACTGCCTGAGCTTGAGCTCGGGCTTAACCTGCTTTTTCTGCTTACGACGACGCGGCTTGGACATCCGTTTTTCCTTCCCGTCCCAAATTGACTACTTTCCAGGCACGCCGTTGCTGGCGTGCTTTAGTACTGGCTCTCGTGCTTGCTGAAGAAGTCGAAGCGCGGGGGCAGCGGCTTCACGCGGTGCTCGCCGGGCTTCTCGCCCAGGCTCTCCACAAACTCGTCCGTGGAGGCGAAGATGTTATCCCAGCTAAAGAAGGCGACCGGATCGACGTCGAAGTACTCGCAGATGAGCTCGCAGCCGGCCGGGACGATGCCGTGCATCAGGACGGTCGCCACGCGCAGCTCGGTAAAGGCGTCGACGAGGGCCTGCGTCATTGCGGCGTTTGCCGGCTCGCCCTCGAGCTTGTTGGCGGCCTTGGAGGCGTCGCTCCAGCGCTTGTTGGCGGCACGCAGGTAGTCGTCGCACACGGCGAGCGCGCGGTGCGTCTCGAACTTGTACATGGCCTGCTCAAAGGCGAGAGCTGCCTGCTCGGCGGCTTCGACCACAGTGGCGGAGGCGGCGCCGGCCGGAATGCAACCGTTGCGATGGGGGCTCTCGTCGCCCTCCTTGACGGCGACGCCGTAGAAGCAGCTGCGGGCCAGGCGGTTGAACACGCCGGTCAGCAGCGCGCTCTCCTTAAGGGCCGGATCGATGACGCGCTTGTCGTCGCAGGCACGCACCTCGTTGCCGTCCTTGTCCTTGCCGGTCACGCGGGTGTCGTATGCCTTGGGGCTAAAGCTCACCGGCTTCTCGGACAGGCCGAGCGACAGCCAGTGCGCACGCATCTGCTCGCAGGTGTAGTGGTTGAGCAGGTCGTCTGCCGGCGGGGGAGGCGTCTGCGAGGACGAGCTCGCCTTTTTGCCCATGTAGAGCAGGTGATAGCAGGCGCTGACGGTGCTCTGCGTAAGGTCCCAACCCAGGGCTTCCCACATGGCGGTCTGCGCGATGCAGTAGAAGTAGATGTTGTCTTGGCCGATGAACTGGTAGATCTGTGCGTCATCCGAGCACCACCAGTCGCGCCAGTCGAGCGAGCTGTGCTGGTAGGTGGGCGCGGGGACCTGCGTGGAATCGGCGGCGGGCTCGCCCATGAGGGCGGCATCCTGGGCGGCGACGCCCTCGGTCACGCCGGCGGCCTTGGCATCGCGTGCGAGCACGGTGCGGGTGTAGCTGATGGGCGCCCACAGGCTCTCGGGCCAGCACCAGCAGGTGACGTCGTTCACGCCGTCGACCTCGGGCACCGGAACGCCCCAGTCGATGTTGCCGGTGATGCGGAAGGGCACGAGCGCCTTGCCGCTGCGGAAGCGCACGCCGCCGTTGGCGAGTACCGCGTGGGCGTCGTCGCGCTCCTTCCAGCTGGGGAAGGTAACGGTAAAGCTGCTCTTGTTGCCCTCGGGCTCCAGCACGGTGTGCTCGGGCAGCTGGTCCTCGACGGCATCGAAGGCCTCGAGGAACTTGTTCTGGATGTAGAGCTGAGCCGGCAGCAGCCACTCCTCCATAGTCTTGGAGACCACGGAGCGAACCTGCGGGTTCTGGGCGAGCTTGGCGGTGTAGGTCTTCATAAAGTCGAGGTAGGCGGGCAGGTCGAAGTAGAGGTTGTCGACCGGGCGCAGCTCGGGCACCTCGCCGGTGAGCTGGCTCTTGGGCGCGATGAGCTCCTCGGGCTCAAACTGGTGACCTAGGTCGCACTCGTCGGCGTACGCCTTCTCGGACTTGCAACCCTGGATGGGGCAGCGGCCGATCACCTGGCGACCGTTGAGGAACGTGCCGGCCTTGGCGTCGTAGAACTGCAGGGTAGAGCGCTTGGAGATGGTGCCCTGTTCGTGCAGGCGCTCGATAATCTCGGCGGTCACCTCGTTGTGGATCTGCGCAGCCGGCTCAAGACCCGAGCCGCCGTAGATGTCGCAGCTGATGTTGTAGTTGTTGAGGGTCGCGGCCTGACGGGAGTGATTGGACTCGACGTACTCGCTAATTGACTTGTCGTAGCCCTCGTTCTCCTTGAGCTTGCGGTAGCTCTCCATGATGGGCGAGCCGTAGCAGTCGGTGCCCGAGGTGAAGATGACGTTCTCGCGGCCCAGGCGGTCGCGCAGGAAGCGGGCGAAGAAGTCGGCCGGGACAAAGACGCCACCAACGTGGCCAAAGTGAAGGCCCTTGTTGCCGTAGGGCTCGCCGGCGGTAACGATGGCGCGGCGCGGCCAGCTGGGACGGTCGTTCATGGAGTATTTGGATGCCATGGGACTCCTTCGCATATGGTGAGGGCGCGGCCGGGCGCAAGGCCTGGCGGCGCGGTGGTCAATTCGTGCATATCGTTCGACATTATCGCACATGCGGACGGGTACGTGGCAGGGGCGCTATCCTAAGATGCTATGAATGAGATTTCCAACATACATGCGTTTGAAGACGAGGATTTTCTGCACGCTTGCTTCGTGTGGGGGATGGTCGTGCTTGGCGTGTTTGCCGTGTGCCTGGTGCCGGTGTTTATGCTGCTGGGCGGACCTGCGGATCTGGACGCGGGTGGCTGGACGGCTGTCTTGGGCTGGATAGTCGGCTTGGCTGCGGTTTCGGCGGCGTCATTTGCCGTGCATGAGCTGGTGCATGCGGTGTTCTTTAAGCTGTTTGCGCCCGCCGGTGCGCACGTGACCTTTGGGGCGAACCTCGAAACCTGCATGATTTACGCCTGCGCCGAGGGCGTTGTGTATTCGCGCCGGCGGTACGTGGCGGTTTGCCTGGCGCCGACGGTTGTTGTGACGACAGCGTTTGCCCTGGGGTTTGCGTTCTCGGGCTATCCGCTGCTGTGCTACCTGGCGGCCGGCTTGCATTTGTCGGGCTGTGTGGGCGATTGGTATTACGTGCGGGCCATTTTGCGCGACCGCCGCATTGTCACCTGCGAGGACACGTCCTTTGGCGTGCGCTTTTTCGCAAGGTAGTCTTTTTGGATGATTTTTCTGGGACGGGGATATTGATGAAGCCGTTGCTGCTGCATGCTTGCTGTGCGCCGTGTTCGCTCGAGCCGGTTCGCCTGCTGCGCGAGGAAGGGTTTGAACCCACGATTTGCTGGACCAGCCCCAATATTCAGCCGCGCGATGAATGGCAGCGCCGCTTGGACGAGCTGCGCCGGTGGTGTGCCGATGGCGACATCGAGCTCATCGAGGCGGGGGAGGACCGCGAGCGCTGGGAGGCCGGCGTGGCCCCACTGGGCGCCGATCGGCCCCGTCGCTGTCGCGCGTGCTATGCCCTGCGTCTGGCCGAGGCATGCCGTGTGGCCCAGGAGCGTGGGTTTGAGTTTGTGGGTACGACGCTCGCCGTCTCGCCGTATCAGTTGTTCGAAACCTGCAATGATGTGCTTGAGCGCTTGGCGGCGGCACATGGGCTCGTCCCGGTCATTCGCGATTTTCGCCCGTATTACCCCGAGGCGACACGCCGTTCGCGCGAGCTGGGCATGTATCGGCAGAATTACTGCGGCTGCCGGTTCTCGGCCGTCGAGGCGGCCATGGACCGAGCCCGCATCCGCGACGAGCGCAAAGCCGCCAAAAAGTAGTTCTTTTGGGCTGGCGGCCTGCTAGGATGTAGAGCGGACTTTAGCAATATAAGGAGTATCCGACGTGTCTATGCGTACCGATGATTTTGATTACAACCTTCCTGAGGAACTGATTGCCCAGACTCCTGCCGAGCCGCGCGACTCCTGCCGCCTGCTGGTGGTGGATCGCAAGGGCTCCGAGGCGGGAACGCCGCTGGAGCATGGCGGCACCGTCGAGCATCGCATCTTCCGCGACATCATCGACTATATCGAGCCGGGCGACGTACTCGTCATCAACCAGACGCGCGTGATGCCGGCCCGTCTTATCGGTCGTAA
Source organism: Collinsella sp. (assembly GCA_048416615.1). Classification (GTDB taxonomy): domain Bacteria; phylum Actinomycetota; class Coriobacteriia; order Coriobacteriales; family Coriobacteriaceae; genus Collinsella. Next base: position 16,145 of record DBFSET010000035.1, read on the forward strand.
GACAGGCTCGGGCGGCGTGGTCGAGACGCTGCTGCTCAAGCGTCGCGAGGATGTTGACCCGCTGGGTCACGTTTGGGAGTGTCTGGTCAAGCCGGGCAAGCGCCTGAAGCCCGGTGCTCAGATTGAGTATCGTGCCGGTGGCGCTCATGCGCCCGAGGGGGCTCCCGTGGTGCTGACGGCCGAGGTTGTCGACTTTGTCACCGACAGTCGCGGCGGCCGCCTGGTGCGTTTTGAGCCGGCCGGTTGCAATGCTGCCGGCGACCCGCGCACGCTCGATGAGGCTATTCACGCCGCCGGCCACGTGCCGCTGCCGCCCTACATTACCGACTACGAGGGCGACCCCGAGAAGTACCAGACCGTCTACGCCATGAAGGAGGAGCACTCGGCTGCCGCTCCCACGGCGGGCCTGCACTTTACCCCCGAGCTCATGGCCGCTATCGAGGCCAAGGGTGCGAAGTTTGCCGCTGTCGAGCTCGAGGTCGGCATCGATACCTTCCGTCTGGTGGAGGAGGACGATCCCACACAGCATGTGATGCACACCGAGCGCTACCACGTATCGCAGGAGGTGGTCGACGCCGTGCATAAGGCGAAGGCCGAGGGGCACCGCGTGATCGCCGTCGGCACCACCGCAGTGCGCTCGCTCGAGAGCGCGTTTGACGCGGACGCGCCGGTGTCCGATCCGGCCGTGACGGCGCGCTATTTTGAGGGCCGTGAGGACGGCGCCGACACGCTCGGCCGCGGTGACATCGTGGTGCGCGAGAACGCGACGACGCAGCTCTACCTCATGCCCGGCTCGACCTATCACGTGGTCGATGCGCTGATCACAAACTTCCACGTGCCGCGCTCCACGCTCATGATGCTCGTGAGCGCGCTTGCCTCCCGCGATCAGATCATGGATGCCTACGCCGCTGCCATCGAGGAGCGCTACCGCTTCTTCAGCTTTGGCGATGCGATGCTCATTTGTTAGTTACGCGGTTCTACGAACCGCGTAACGGCTCGACGCTGCAAACCCGCCAGAGCGGCAATCTGACGTTCAATCGTCGGGCATGACCAGAAGGTCAATGCCCTCCTCTTTCACGTCACCTTGCTCGCTTAGGGGCGTTTTCGCTGTCCGCGCCAAAACATCGGCGTTGCCGTGGTTCACTCGGCACCTGGGGACGTTCCTTTTGTGCCGGCACTTGGGGACAGTCCTTGCGCCGATCTAAATAAGTTGCGGTGAGATAGTTCTTGAATTGGCCTTTTTCAGGGCTAGATAGGAACTATCTCACCGCAACTGCGTTGGGGCGTTTTTGGCAGCGGGTTTACTTGCTCGCGAACAGCCAGATCAGGATGATCACCAGAATCACGGCGATGATGCAGGCGATGGCTCCGGTGAATTTGACGCGTGAGTCGCGGGTTCGCTTGCGCACGTCGTCTTCGGTGGCCTCGAGTTGGGCAACTTCGCGCTCGGTCTCGGTATGCTCGGCCTTGTCGCGTGCCAAGGACCCGGCGAGCGATTCGGTGATCTCGGGATGGTCGTGCACCTCGGTCGCCTGCTCGATAATCGACTGCGCATGCGCGGCATCTGCCCGGGCGTTTGCGATGGCCTGCTCTTGCTCGCGGCGTGCCTTGTCCTGCGTGGCGATCTTTTCGCGTAGCTCGCGCTGGCGCGTCGCGGCGGCAGTTTTTGCGGACTGCAGCTCGTCGCGCGCGGCATCTGCCTCAGCCGTTACGGCCTGGTGCGCTCGTTTAGCGTCGGCGATGGGAGCCTGTGCCTGCTCGACGGCCTGCTCGGCGGCGGCAAGTGAATGCTCAAGATCGGCGGTCACACGCGGAATGTCTTCCTCGGCCTTGCGGAGGGCGTCGGCAGCGTCGGAGATTTGCATAGACAATTCGCTGGTGCGCACGGTGTAATTGGCGGGATTTGCCGAAGGGTTGCGCTGCAGCTCGGCATACTCGCGACGCAAGGTCTCGAGCTGTGCGCGCGTAGCATCGGCAGTTTGTCGTGCGGCGGCGATACCGGCATCGCGCTCGGCCTTCACTTTGTCGCGGATGCGCTTGGAATCCTCAAGGCGACGAACGAGCCGGTTGCCGGTCTCGCGCGAGCTTGCCTCGCGGGCTTCCACGGCGTCGAGTGCAGCCTTCAGGCGGAGCTCGGTCGCATCGTCCTCTGCCTTCATTTGCTCGAGCTGGCCCTTGAGCTCCGTCGCTTTGGCGGCATGGGCATCACGGTTAATTTCAGCTGCCGCAGCGGTCTTCTGTGCCGCGGCAATCGCCTGGCGTTGATCGGCGATGATCTGATCGTAGCGGCCTGCGATGTCCTGGCGCGTCTCGAGCTCCTCTGCCTGGTCGGCGATGCGCTGCTCAAGCTCGGCTAAATGGGCGCGGGCATCGGCGAGTGCCTTCTTGGCGGCGTTCATCTCGCGCATGGCCGACGCGCCCTGGGCGATAAAAGTGCCCACGGCGTTAGCGGTGTTCGAGACGGCGCTCCCCAGGTCGAGGCTCGTGGCGGGAGCATGCGGGGTGGTCGGGTGCGCGGCCTCGGCGGCATTCGTGTCGGCAGTCTGCGGCGCGGCGATGTTGCCGGTGCCGCCTTCGATCACGGAAAAGCCCGCTGCGTGCGGGTCGACCGCATCGGCGCCGATCGTGGGGTGCTCGAGTTGCAGGAACGAGGGCATGGTGCTGCCCTGGTCGGCAACCGGGGTCTCGCCGGGCACAAACGTCGAGGCAGCCTCGGCGGCTTCCTCTTCCTCGGCGTCGACATCGGCATCGGCGACGGCGTCCTTCATCGCTTTGACGGCATCCATCATGGAGTCCATGACGGCGTCGAGCTCTTCTTCCGAAGACACCTCGATGGGGCCCGCTACTTGCGGAGCGCTCTCAGCCTTGGGCTCAGTATCGCTCGGGTCCGGCTGCTCTAGCTGCTCTTCTTTGTCTTGCTCTGCGGCGACATTAGCGTCTGCGGCCTCGCCTGCGGCGGCAGGAGCCTCCTCGACGGCGGCATCAATGCTGCCATCGCTGCTGGTAGAAGTATCGCAGTCGTCAATGGTGTCTGCGGAATCATCAATATGCTGTTGAGTCTGGGGGTCCAGCTCGTCTGTCATAGGCATGTGCTCCTCATCGTTGTTTGTCACCCTATGATAAAGTCTCGCGCCGACATCCCGCGCGCCGCAGCAAAGTTTCAAAACGTGTTCGATGGCTCGCGTCGATAGCAAAAACTCGGCCGCTCTACCCAATTTTTACTTGACAATCCCTTCGCCGAAAAACGTTATGCCGTTCGCCTATCGAGGCCTTTTCTTTTCACTTGAAGAAGCTAAAGTTGCATCTCAGCTTTTGGCGCGTTTATTTTGGATGCGCGCAGTCGGCGGGCGTGCCCGTCGCGATTTTGAAAGGACTTCGTATGGGACTTTTCACTGGTAAGACCGTGATCGTCACCGGCGGCGGCAAGGCCACGCTTAAGGACGGCTCTGCTGGCTCCATCGGCTACGGCATCGATATCGCTTTTGCCAAGGAGGGCGCGAACCTCGTTATCACCGGTCGCAACGTCGCCAAGCTCGAGGCTGCCAAAGAGTCTCTTGAGGCCGAGTACGGCGTCAAGGTTCTGCCTGTTCAGGCCGATGTCTCGGCTGGTCAGGACAACGAAGCCGTCGTGCAGAACGTTATCGACAAGGCGATTGAGGAGTTCGGTCGCATCGACGCCGTCGTCAACAACGCTCAGGCCAGCGCCTCGGGTGTGACCATCGCCGACCACACTATGGACCAGTTTAACCTGGCCATTTACTCTGGCCTGTATGCCACCTACCTGTACATGCAGAAGGCCTATCCGCACCTGAAGGAGACCAAGGGCTCCGTGGTCAACTTTGCTTCGGGCGCCGGCCTGTTTGGCAACTATGGCCAGTGCAGCTATGCTGCCGCCAAGGAGGGCATCCGCGGTCTGACCCGCGTCGCCGCCAACGAGTGGGGCAAGGACGGCATCAACGTCAACATTGTGTGCCCGCTTGCCTGGACTGCTGCGCTCGAGAACTTCCAGGATGCCTATCCCGAGGCGTTTAAGGCCAACGTCCACATGCCGCCGGCAGGCCACTACGGCGACGTCGAGAAGGAGATCGGCCGCGTGGTCGTTCAGCTCTGCGGCCCCGACTTTAAGTACATGAACGGCGAGACCGTTACCCTCGAGGGTGGCATGGGCCAGCGGCCTTAGGGGTTACGGCGTTTTGCCAAACGCCGTAACGGGCCGACGCTGCGCGGTCACCAGAGCGACAATTTGTCATTCAAAGAGGGCGGCATGACCAGAAGGTCTATGCCACCCTCTTTTCATGCCAACTTGTTCGCTCTGGCGACCGCTCGCTGACGTTGCCAGAGCATCGGCGTTGCCTTTGTTGATGTAGTCGTTGGGGACGTTCTTAAATGACTAGTCGAAGGGGACACTCTTGCCGGCACTTGGGGACAGTCCCTGAGTGCCGGCAGATTGGGACACTCCTTTGCAAGATGGCGTTGAAGACTGTCCCCGACGGCTAGTCGTTTAAGAATGTCCCTAACGACTAGTTGTTTAATGCGCCAGTTTCTGTCGAGTCGGTGCTCCTTGCGGGTTGCCCGTATAATGGTTTGCGTATGAACCGCAACCAAGGAGTTCCAGTTTATGGACCAGAACCTTTTTAAATTCGACCTGATCGCCGAGGACCCGACGACGCATGCGCGTGCCGGCGTACTGCACACCCCGCACGGTGACATCGAGACGCCGATCTTTATGCCCGTGGGCACCAAGGCAAACGTCAAGGGCATCCCCACCGAGACCGTCAAGCAGCTCGGTGCGCAGATCGTGCTCGCCAACACCTACCACCTGTCCATGCGTCCCGGCGAGGACACCATCGCCGAGCTGGGCGGACTGCATAAGTTTATGAACTGGCATGGCCCCATTCTTACCGACTCGGGCGGTTTCCAGGTCTTCAGCCACAACGACGCTGTCAAGCTCACCGACGAGGGCGTGCGCTTTATCGTCAACGATTACGACGGTCGCCACGTGTTCTGGACGCCCGAGGACAACATGGAAATCGCCATGAAGCTCGGTTCCGACATCTGCATGCAGCTCGACCAGTGCCCCGGCTATCCTGCCACGCGCGCCTACGTCGAGCGCGCCGTGGAGCTGTCGAGCATGTGGGCCGAGCGCTGCTATAAGGCCCACACCCGCGATGACCAGGCGCTCTTTGGCATCGTTCAGGGCGGCATGCATCTGGACCTGCGCCTGCGATCGCTGCGCCACCTGGAGGAGTGCGGCGACTTCCCCGGCTACGGCATCGGCGGCTACTCGGTGGGCGAGGACCACGAGACCATGTTCGAGACGCTGGCGCCGCTGGCTTCCGAGTACATGCCTAAGCACAAGCCACGCTACCTGATGGGCGTCGGCAACCCTACCACGCTCGTGCGCGGCGTTGGCGTGGGCATCGACATGTTCGACTGCGTGCTGCCGACGCGCACCGGCCGCATGGGCACGGCGTTCTCCAGTGAAGGCCGCCTCAACTTCCGCAACGCCCGCTTTGCGCACGACGACGGCCCCATCGACCCCACCTGCACCTGCCCGGTGTGCACGGGCGGCTACAGCCGCGCGTTCATCCGTCACATGGTCACGCAGAAGGAGATGCTCGGCGGTATTCTGCTGTCGATGCACAACATCTACTACCTGCTCAACCTTATGCAGCGTGCCCGCCAGGCCATTATCGAGGGCCGCTACGGCGCGTTTGTGAGCGACTGGATGAACAGTCCTGCGGCGGTGGACTACTAAGAGCGGCGCGGGCGCTTGCAGAGCGCGGGCAACGGCAAGGGGCGAGCGCCGGCCGGTCATCACGTTCGCTAACACCGTCTGCGCGACCGCTGACCGATAGCTTGCAAGCACTTGATGCATCGTGGGTACCATACCGAATAGTTGATGTTCGGGCGGGTGTTTGGCGCATGGCGTCGACCCCGCCCGTTTTTCTTTTTCTCGATAGGAGTACCCATGATTAAGAACGAGAATGTCGAGGGCGAGCCTGCCTACGACGAGACGTACCGCCGCGGCCCCGTGGTTATGCGCGGCCCCATGATTCCTAAGGACAACACCTACGCCAACCTGCTGGCGCCTGAGGAGTCGACCGACTGGCTGCATGCTGATCCGTGGCGCGTGCTGCGCATCCAGGCCGAGTTTGTCGATGGCTTTGGCGCACTTGCCGAGCTCGGGCCCGCTGTGACCATCTTCGGTAGCGCTCGCACGCCCAAGACCGATCCGCTCTACAAGGCGGCGCGTACCGTCGGGCGCAAGATCGCACAACGTGGCGTGGCGGTCATCACCGGTGGCGGCCCCGGCATCATGGAAGCGGCCAACAGGGGAGCGGCAAGTGTCAACGGCAAGTCAGTTGGCCTGGGCATTGAATTGCCGCACGAGCATGGGCTCAATAAATACGTGAACCTCGGCATGGACTTCCGTTACTTCTTTGTGCGCAAGACCATGTTCGTCAAATACAGCTCGGGCGCCATCGTGTTTCCCGGAGGTTTTGGCACGCTCGACGAAATGTTCGAGGTGCTCACGCTGGTGCAGACACACAAGGTCAAGCGCATGCCGCTCGTTTTGGTGGGCACCGAGTACTGGCAGGGCCTATTCGACTGGCTTAACGGTCCGGTGATGGACGCCGGTATGATCAGCCCGCTCGATCCGGAGCTGGTGCACATTACCGACGACCTCAACGAAGCCGTCGACATTGCGCTCGGCGGGCTGATGTAGAGCAATCGTGCCCACCGCGACATGGATATGCATGGCAATCTGATGCTATCTAACGGCAGTTTGCCATCTAAATTGGGTATACTGATGCAAAAGACGAGGCGAGGAGGTCGCGTATGTCTACTGCAACGGTTAAGCCTACGACGGTTCGCATCGAAGAGGGGCTCAAGGAGCAGGCGACTGAGTTCTTGGATTCGGTCGGCCTCAGCCTCAATTCCTATCTCAATCTTGCCGTTCGGCAGCTTGTAAATCAGCGAAAGATTCCTTTTGAGATTGTAGGAAGGGCGGAAGTGCCCAACGAAGCGACGAGGCGTGCCATGGTAATCGCCGAGGCTCATGAGTTGGGGATTTTGCCGGACGATAGCCCGTCATTCAACGACGCTGATGAGCTTATGTCGTTCCTCGATGAGGACTAGCGATGTTTGAGATTAAAGTCGAGGCTCAGTTTAAGGCGGATTACAAACGGACGATGCGCATGCATCCGCAGCTAAAGAGTGAGTTTAAAGCGGCGGTTGCAGAGCTTGTGGCTCATGGGTCGCTTCCGGCGGAGTGCGGCGCCCGCGAGCTCTCAAACCCGGGCGGCAATTACAACGGCCACATCGATTTCCACCTATCCGATGGCTTGGTCGATGTGGTCGTTCTGTACTTGCCGCATAAGACTAATCCTGTGATCCGACTGGTCAGAATGGGCTCGCATCAAGAACTGTTCCAGGGCCCACTGAGCTAGCCACTCGCTTTTAACTTGCGGTGAAATAGGGACTGATTGGCGGCTGATACGCCAAAAAACAGTCCCTATTCCACCGCAAGTGGTGGGGATGTCCTGCCTGTTGACGTGGCATCTGGCTTTCCCTTGTGGTTGATTTCGTCTAAGAGCTCCGCTGCGATCTCGCTGTTTTTGAACCTGATGCTGCAGTCTTCTTTCTTGGGGAAAGCTAGTAGCGGGATCGTTCCGTACCAGATAGTTTCTTCGTCAATTATCGCTGCACACAAACGTCCTTCTGCTCTAATGGCATGCTCGACGTTCATTTCTGCCAAAGTCTCGCTTGCATCTTCGCGCGGAGTCGAGGCAATGAAAAACTCAAGAGCAATCCCTCGGGCAGTGGCACCTTTGATTGCATCGCCGAGCTTTGCGAGGCAGGCGGCGGATGCGTAGGGCGCGGCAATGAAGATGCTCTTGGCGGCGCCAACGATGTCTTCAACCAGAGTCTCTACGGCATTAGCCGGTTCTATGAGAATGTTTTGATCGGACTGCTCGCTGCCTCCGGTCACGTAGACTTCGTACCCGAGCTTGGCGTAGGTCTTGAGTCTCTTCTGGTACATGCGGGCGAGCATGGGTATAGATAAATCAACGTAGTCGAATATCTCAACCCGTCGCTTGCCCTCGTGGCTTCTATGGAGCCTGCCCGCCTGCTGCGTGATGCTGCCGTCCCACGATATCGGCGTGGCAATGAGTAGAGTGTCAAGGTAGGACAGATCGAAGCCCTCGCCCAAAAGGCTTTCGGTGGCGACGATGATTCGATGTTCATGCTCGAAGCGGGGAAGACTGCTCAGTATCGTTTTTCTTTCTTTGGCGTCGATTTCCCCGGTCAGGAGAACGGGTTCGTGTCCTTGGTTTTTGAGCATCCCGAACAGCTCCTCGGCATGCTTTTTCCTTTTAGTCAGCACGAGCGGATGCCGGCCGTTTGACGCAGCTTCAATAGCGTCGTTGACAATCAATTCGTTTCTAGCTGCATGCGTGCACAGCAGGTCGAGAATCTGATTGAAGTTTGCACCTGGCTCGTAGGCGGGTAGTCGAATTCCAGTAAAACGAGGCCGTACGATGCGCTGGATGCCCTGCTGAATCGCTTGCGCTTTTGGATCGATAACATAACGGAGCGGGCCGCAGAGCATGGAGAGCGCCCGCGTAAGGCCGTCGGATCGTTCGGGCGTCGCAGAAAGGCCGTATACGTATTTGGCCGGGGCGGACTTGAGAATAAGCTCGAGCTGTGGTGCGGCGGCATGGTGGCATTCGTCGCAGATAATGAGGCCGTAATTACGAACAAGGCCCTTAACTATCGGCTCTCCGGTTTGGCGGTCTTTGCCAGATAACGACTGGAATGAAGCGATGTCGACGAGGCCGCTTACGGCCATTTTGCCTCCTCCTATTTGTCCGATGACCGGAGGCTGCCTTTTGCTGATTCGTCCTTTTGGGGTTCGGACGGGCTCCCTGTTGTCCGTAATGTCGATAAATCGCTCGAGCTGGGATTTCCATTGGGTTATGAGTGCGGTTTTGGGAACGATGACGAGCGTTGGAAGACCAATGGATGCAATAAGATAAGCTCCGATGACTGTTTTACCGAAGCCTGTCGGCGCGGACATGATTCCGTCTTCGTATATGAGCATCTGATCAGCGGCGATTTGCTGCTCAGGGCGAAGGACTCCTTTAAATGCCATAACAATCGGATTACCCGATTTGCGCTCGTCTGAATAGTGGGCGGTAACGCCGGTCTCTTGAACTAGCTGCTCAAGTTGAGTTTTGCAGCCCCGGGGAATTGCAACATGACCATCTCTCAGTTCGCTAAGGTCTATGAGTCGCGGTTTGCCGAATACTGATTGATGCATGGACTGCGCGCGATAGAATGCCGGATTGGCAAATGTCGCAAGTCCGCGGATTTCCATTTGAGCTGCTGGACTCAGAGACTTCTCGGGGATGTACAGCATGTCGGCTTGAATAACGGGCAGCGATGAGGGAAAGTCCCGCGATGTGAGTGGTAGTCGCTTTCGTGGTCTTTGGGCATACCGTTTGCCCTTGTTTGCCACCGTAGTTGTTGCTGGTCCGTGCGGGTTGTTTCCAGGGGCCTCAATCAGATCTTGCACCGTCGAGCGCGGAATCAGCTGGACTTGTGATAGATAGAGCCATTGGTCGGGAAAGGGCTTGAATTGTTCGTCTACAAATACACTGTTTCCTTCACGTTGCGCCTTGCCTTGAAAGGGGAGTGCGATGAGGTTTCCGAAGCCTCCATCGGGAATAGTGGCCTGAGCGGGTAGCATTCGATCAAAGGCCTCGAACGTGATTGTCTTATTATGCGCCGCAGCTTCGGTTATGAGGCAACTTCCAAACTCTCGGGCAGCCTTTGCGCTGATTGGCTCGAGGAAGAAAAACCAGATGTGGGCGCCGTTGCCGGACCTTGAGCGCTCAACGGCGGCGTTAATGCCCCGTCGTATTGCAACAAGCCGTACGGCATTTGTTGCCTCTTTCCAGTCCGCTTTGTCAAAATCGATGACGAGAACTTTCGTGTTGCAGTTCCTATCGAGAACATATTGCCCGAGGACATCGCGGAACCGGTCATCGTTGCCTTTAAAGTGAGCAATGATTGCGGCATCGCTTAATTCCGGGAAGACGCGATTGCTGCATTCTACGCATTTAACTCTTTGATGGGCTGCTTTGGGGCAAATTCCTGGCTCCCACTCATTAGCACAAGCAGGCGTATAGCCAATGCCCCCGTCCTTTCTGCGATATCCATGAGCGTAAACATCTTTGCGCCCGGTAAAGAGACTGCGAAAGAGCTCGAGTTTATCGCGTGCTGGGCTCGCGCTGGTGACGATGCCCTCGATTTGCGCTCGTTCATCGAACAAAGCGCCAGCTTCTTCCCACTCTTCTAGCGTTGCGTAGCGTACGTCTGAACCGTTGTTGCAAATGACGATTTGTCGGTGTTGGTCCGATATATGTGTGATCGTCTGATCGTATTTAAATTGTGCGGTCCCAAAGAGGGCGTATTGATGCATGGCGTTGCCCATTTGAATGCCGTCCTTGTATTGGAGTTGTTGAGACGAGGGTACGGCATTACGGCTTTTTGGGATATGTAATTTCGATTCAAGTTTGCTAATGGCAAGGGATTATTCTGCGAGCGGCTTTCGGTCGATGCCAAGGCGCGCGACGGCCCTTGATAATCAGGGTTTGCGGTCATATAGGTAGCCGGAGGCGTAAAGAGCGGACCTCATTCAGACCCGGTGGGCAAAAAATGGCAAATATGAGTACTGTTGCTCGGCTAGTCTCATATCATTTGAGAAGTATCTAAGACCAATTGACTGAGTTTTAGTATATTCACCCCTCTAAACACGACGATTCGGGGCTTTATGGAGCTTGAAATCGGTGGAAGCGGGCAATTTCAGCGACATTTTGCTGTTACTAAATTTATGACAGTACTCATATTTGCCATTTTTTGCCCACTGGGTACCGCTAGGGGCTAGTCGAAGCTCCCCCAAACAGCTGGGAATGCGCCGATCGTCAGCATATCTTGTATATGGATGGCTCAGCAAAAGAAGTTGCGGTGGAATGGGGATTGATTTGCGGCTGATAAGCCAAAAACAGTCCCTATTTCACCGCAACTGATGTGGGTGTCCCTAGCGAGTTGGCTGGTAGCGGGGGCAGTAGCTGATGGCGATGGCGTCGACGCCTACGTGGGTCGCGATGGTGCAGCCGATGGGGCCGGTGCCGGCGTCTACGTAGTCCTGGGCCGCGAGCGCCTGGTTGACGAGCTCTTGTTCCTCGGCGGCACCGGTTGTGAGCACGCGTACGCTTGAACCCGGGTGTTCTGCCAAAAATGCGAGGCAATCGGCCATGGTGTTGGCGACGATGCGCTTGGCACCGCGGCCCTTTTTGATGGCCTTGATCTCACCCGATTTCCACTCCGGCGAAACGGCCAGGCGAATGTTGAGCATCTGCGTCAGCTGGCCGGCGAGCTTGGGCGCGCGGCCGTTCTTGACCAGGTTCTCGAGCGTGCGCGGAATCAGCAGCAGATGGGCATCGGGCAGCGTCGCGCGGATCTGCGCCTCGGTCTCGTCCAGGCTGCGGCCGTCCTCGCGCATGGCCAGCGCGTACTCCGCCAGCAGGCCCTCGGCGCCCGAGCCGGTGCGCGAGTCGATGCAGCGCACGTCGAGCTCGTGGGTATCGGCCACCTGGCACGCGTTGGCGTAGCAGGCAGACCACTCGCTGCATAGCGAGATAAAGATGGCGCTATCGTGGCCGTCGGCGAGCACGCGGTCAAAGAGTGCCTTGAACTCACCGGCGCTCGGCTGCGAGGTATGCGGTAGCTGCTCGGAGCCGGCCATGCGGGCGACGTACTCCTCGGCGGTGATCTGCACCTGGTCGAGCAGGTCCTCGCCTTCGATAATCACATGCAGCGGAATCACGTAAATGCCGAGCTCTTGGGCGCGGGCGGGGGAGATGTCCGACGTGGAGTCGGTTATGATGGCAAAAGACATAATTGCACCTTTCGATGGGGGCGCCACGGCGCCGCCGATTGAGAGCAAAGTGCGACAAGTATAGTGGAGTTGCTCCACATTGCCAGCTTTAATTGTTGAATAGTCAACAGTTTGAAGTGTCGGTGTGGAAATCGCCAACTGGGGAAGAGGGATATCGATGGCGGCATTACAGCTATGCGAGCGGCCGGTTGTGCTGTTTGATTTCGATGGCACGGTGGCCGATACGGGCCGGGCGGTGATGACCTCGACGCGCAAGACGCTGGCTGCGCGCGGGTTTTCGGAAGCGCAGATGGGTGACTTGCGCCGTATGATCGGGCCTCCCCTGTGGAAGAGCTTCCACGACTTTTACGGCTTTACGCGCGAGGAGTCGCTTGTGGTGGCCGACGAGTACCGTGCCTTTTTTGATGAGCTGGGACCGGAAGAGTACCCTGTGTTCGATGGAATCCCCGAGTTACTCGACGGCCTTGCTGCCCAGGGCAAGCGTATGGCCGTGGCGACGTCTCGCATGGAGGCGAAGTGCATCGATATGGTGCATGAGCTGGGGCTTTGCCAGTTTGAGGCCGTGGTTGGCATGAATCCGCCGCAGGGGCGCGAGACCAAGGCGGATTCGGTCCGCGATGCGCTGGCGGCCCTGGGCGCGACGGCCGACGGTGCCGTGATGATCGGCGATCGCTTCAACGATGTGGAGGGCGCGCACGCGATGGGCGTGCCGTGTATCGGCATCTATTCGGGCGCGGCGGCACCGGGGGAGCACGAGGCCGCGGGCGCCGATGCGGTGGTGCACTCGGTGGCCGAGCTTGCTAAACTTTTCGCTATATAAGTATGTGATGTGAGAGGCGGGCGCGCTCGCCGCTCATTGGTAAGGAGGTCGTCCATGAATCAGGTGGAGCAGAGCGTTGCCGAGTATGTCGACGAGGTCTGGGAAGATGTCGTCGCCGATATCGAGCAGCTGGTGAGTTATCCGTCCGTGGCAGTTTCTGCCGATGCGGAGCCCGGCGCGCCATTTGGCCGCCCGGTCCGTGACGCGCTCGATTGCGCGCTCGGCATTGCGCAGAAGCTCGGCTACCAGACGAGCGACGACGAGGGCTATGTGGGCATTGCCGATATTCCGGGCCGCGGCGACAAACAGCTCGCGACCATTTGCCATGTGGACGTGGTGCCCGCCGGCCCCGGTTGGAACACCGACCCGTTTGCGATGGAGCGTCGCGAGGGCTGGCTGCTCGGTCGCGGCGTTATCGACGACAAGGGCCCGGCGGTGCTGTCGCTCTACGCCGGCGCCTATCTGCTCAAGCACGGCATTACCCCGCGCTATACCTTCCGCGCGCTGCTGGGCTGCGATGAGGAGGTGGGCATGTCCGACGTTCACCATTATCTGGAGAACCACGCAGATCCCGACTTTCTGCTTACGCCCGATGCCGAGTTCCCGGTCTGCAATGCCGAGAAGGGCCAGTTTGGGGCGACGTTTGTGAGCTCTAGGATCGATGGCGGGCGTATTGTGTCGTGGAGCGGTGCCGAGGCGAGCAACGCCATTCCGTCGCAGTCTATCTGCGAGCTTGCGATTGCCGTCGATGAGCTGCCGGCGCCCGTTGAGAACGCCGACCGCCTGGAGATCACGGCACTCGATAACGGGCATGCGCAGATTTTCGCCCACGGCATTGGCGGTCATGCCTCGATGCCCGAGGGAACAATCAATGCCGTCGGCCTCATCGTGGCGTATCTGCGCGAGGCCGAGGATGCGTTTGGTGCGCGCGACGAGCGCCTGCTGACGCCTGCCGAGCACGAGTTTGTCAAGTTTCTGGCCTTTGTGCATGCGGACGCCTATGGCCGCGGCCTGGGTATCGACGCGACGAGCCCGGCGTTTGGCCCGCTCACCTGCAACCCCGGCGTCATCCGCGTGGCGGATGGCCACATTGAGCAGGTCATCGACGTGCGTTTCCCCGACAGCACGAGCGCCGATACCATCTGCGAGCAGCTCGAGCCGCTCGTGGGCCGCTTTGGTGTGACGTATCTCGTGGGTCGAACCAAGGTGCCGTTCTCGGTCTCTGCCGACGATCCGGCCGTGAAAGCGCTGATTGATACCTATAACGAGTTTACGGGCAAGCATGCCGAGCCCTTCGCCATGGGCGGTGGCACGTACGCGCGCAACTTTGCCCGCGCCGTATCGTTTGGCCCCGAGGAGACCAGCCTTGAGCTGCCCGCGTGGGGCGGCCAGATGCACGGCCCCAACGAGTGTGCCAACGAGGAACAGCTCAAGCAAGCGCTCAAGATTTATATCGTGGCAATCCTCCGTTTGAATGAATTAGAGCTTTAAGGTTTCGCGGTTTCCCAATCTAAGTTGCGGTGGAATAGTTCCTAGAATGGGCCATTTGATGGCCAAACAGGAACTATTTCACCGCAACTTTGTTTTTATTGGTGTAAAAGGCGCGCCATGCTTGGGTGGGGATTGTTATTCGCTTGTAAAGCCGAGCCGCGCTTGCGGTAAGGGTTTATCAAATGCCCGTAAGAAACCGCAGTTGGCGCGGGTGCTGCCCGGTCGGGATCGTATCTTTCCAAACAGCAAAGCGGGCAGGGTGCCCGCGATTCGCATGTACGAAAGGAAGATCATGCTCGATCAGGCTTATTCTCGTCGTCAGTTCCTCGGCCTTGCTGGTGGTCTTGCCAGCATCGTCGGTCTCGGTCTCGTTGGCTGCGGCGGCGCAGGCGCATCCGACGCCGCCGACAAGGGTAGCGCCGCTGCTGCCGAGTCCGTCTCCGGTGAGGTGACCTACGACGGTGCCTCCTCGTTCCAGGCTCTCGTCGAGGCCGCTGCCGAGAAGTTCATGGATGCCAACCCGGATGTCTCCGTCTCCGGCTCGGGCAACGGTTCGGGCAAGGGCCTGACCGCTGTCGCCGCCGGCACCGTCACCATCGGTAACTCCGACGTCTTCGCCGAGACCAAGCTCGAGGCCGACCAGGTCAAGAACCTCGTCGACCACGAGGTCGCCGTCGTGGGCATGGGCCCCGTCGTTTCCAAGAACGTGACGGTCGACGATCTGTCCCTCGAGCAGCTCAAGGGCATCTTCTCCGGCCAGATCACCAACTGGAAGGAGGTCGGCGGCGACGACGCTACTATCGTCGTTCTCAACCGCAAGGCCGGCTCCGGTACCCGCGCCACCTTCGAGGCTGCCGTCTTTGGCGACGAGGCTGTCGACTTTAAGGGCGACGCCGAGCTCGACAAGTCCGGCGACGTTCAGACTCAGATGGGCAGCACCGACAACGCCATCTCCTACCTCGACTTCTCGCACTTCGATGACTCCAAGTTCAACGCCGTCAAGGTCGAGGGCGTCGAGCCCAAGAGCGCAAACGTCACCGACGACTCCTTTAAGATTTGGGCTACCGAGCACATGTACTGCGCAAAGGACGCCGACGAGGCTACCAAGGCCTTCCTGGAGTTCATGCTTTCCGACGACGTCCAGGGCAAGCTCGTCGAGGAGCAGGGCTTTATCCCCGTCTCTGCCATGAAGGTCGTCAAGGACGCCAGCGGCAAGGTCTCCGCTAAATAGGTAATCGCCCCGGAAAGGTTTGCAATGGCAAAACAGCTGCCAAAGCGCGACCTTGAGAACGTGGGCCTGGGCGTCACGGGCGCGTGCGTAGCGCTCGTGACGCTTGTCGTTGCCGCACTCATCTTTATGGTCGCCCAAAAGGGCCTCTCGGCTTTTATCAAGGACGGCGTCTCGGTCGTCGAGTTCTTTACCGGCACCAAGTGGGACCTGGCCAACACGGCCGAAAACGGCCTGCCTTATACCGGCGCCCTGCCCCTGATCGTCACCTCGTTTGCGGTCATGGTGCTCTCCACGCTCATCGCGCTGCCCATCGCCATCGGCTCTGCCATCTTTGCGGTCGAGATCCAGCCTAAGTTTGGTTCCAAGATCTTTCAGCCGCTTATTGAGCTTTTGACCGGCATTCCCTCGGTCGTCTTTGGCTTGATCGGCTTTCACGTGGTTGTCGGCCTTATGAAGAGTGTTTTCCATGTGAGCACGGGTCTGGGCATCTTACCCGGCGCCATCGTGCTGGCCGTCATGATCCTGCCGACCATGACCACCCTTTCGGTCGATGGCCTGCGCGCCGTGCCCGACGGCTACCGTCAGGGCTCGCTCGCGCTGGGCTACACCCGCTGGCAGACCATCTGGCACGTGGTGCTCAAGTCCGCCATGCCGTCGCTCATGACTGCGGTCATCCTTGGCATGACGCGCGCCTTTGGCGAGACGCTCGCCGTGCGCATGGTCATCGGCGGTATTGAGGCCATGCCGACGTCGCTGCTGTCGCCGGCCTCGACCATCACCACCACGCTCACCACGTCCATGGCGGTCTATGCCGAGGGTTCGGCCCAGGACGATGTTCTGTGGGCGCTCGGTCTGCTGCTGATGGGTATGAGCCTCATCTTCATCCTGATCATCCACATTATCGGCCGCAAGGGGGCGAAGGCTCGTGGCTAGCACGCGCATCCATATCGACGAGGCGAGACTCGGGCGCGTCCAAAAGCAGGATCGCATCGCCACGGGCGTGCTGACGGCAATCATCGCCATCGTCATGCTCATCGTCGTCTCCATGGTGGCCTATATCCTGTTCGAGGGCATCTCGACGCTGTTCCAGCCGGGTTTTCTCACGCAGCCGTCGCGCGCCAACGGAACTCAGGGCGGCGTACTCTACCAGCTGTTCGACTCGTTCTATCTGCTGCTGATCACCCTGATCATCTCGGTGCCCATCAGCCTGGGCGGCGCGGTCTTTTTGGTTGAGTACGCGCCGGACGGTCCCATCCGCGACATCGCCTCCACCGCCATCGAGACGCTGTCCTCGCTGCCTTCCATCGTCGTCGGCATGTTCGGTTTCCTGGTGTTCTCGGTGCAGCTGGGCTGGAAGTACTCCATCATCTCCGGCGCCGTCGCGCTCACCATGTTCAACATTCCCATCCTGGTGCGTGTGATCCAGCAGGCGCTCGAGGACGTGCCGCAGGTCCAGCGCGATGCATGCCTGGCCATGGGCCTCACTCGCTGGGAAGCCACGCTGCACATCCTGATCCCCGAGGCCATGCCCGCCATCGTGACCGGCATCGTGCTTTCGGCCGGTCGCGTGTTTGGCGAGGCCGCGGCGCTGCTCTTTACCTCGGGCATGAGCTCGCCGGTGCGTCTGAACTTCTTGAGCTTTAACCTGTTGAGCCCCACGTGCGCCTGGAACGTGTTCCGCCCCGGCGAGTCGCTTGCCGTGCACATCTACAAGATCTATGGCGAGGGTAGCCCAGAGGCCCAGCAGATCGTCTGGGGCACCGCGGCACTGCTGATGATTTGCGTGCTGCTGTTTAACGTAATCGCCCGCATCGTGGGCAAGCAACTGGCAAGGAAGATGACGGCCGAATGAGCGAGATGAATGCAACGCCCGCAACCGAGGCGGCCACGTCCGAGACCCAGGACTTTCTGTCGAGTGTGGGGGAGAGCGAGAAGCGCGTTCGCGTGAGCGGCAGGGCCGTGAGCGACGAGGTCGTGCTCTCCACCAAGGACGTCAACGTGTACTATGGCGACCACCATGCGCTGCACAACACGTCGCTCGACTTTCACAAGGGCGAGATCACGGCGCTCATCGGGCCTTCGGGCTGCGGCAAGTCGACCTTCTTGCGTAGCCTCAACCTTATGAATCGCGAGATTCGCGGCTGCCGCGTGGAGGGCGAGATCAACTACCGCGGGCGCAACGTGAATACCAAGACCGAGAACACCTACGAGCTGCGCCGCTCCATTGGCATGGTGTTCCAGCAGCCCAACCCGTTCCGCAAGTCCATTCGCGACAACATTACATTTGCGCCTAGGCGTCACGGCATCACCGACCGCGACGAGCTTGATCGTATGGTCGAGGAAAGTCTGCGTGGTGCGGCGCTGTGGGACGAGGTCAAGGACAAGCTCGACAAGAGCGCCTACGCGCTTTCGGGCGGCCAGCAGCAGCGTCTGTGCATCGCGCGCACGCTGGCGCTCAATCCCGACGTGATCCTGTTTGACGAGCCCTGCTCGGCGCTCGACCCCATCTCGACGCTGGCGATCGAGGACCTGATGTCGTCGATCGTTACCGACCGCGCCATCGTCATCGTGACGCACAACATGGAACAGGCGTCGCGTGTGTCCAACCGCACGGCGTTCTTCTACATGGGCGATATGGTCGAGTACGACGAGACCGACGAGATTTTCCAGTGGCCCAAGGACAAGCGGCTGAATGATTACCTCACCGGCATGTTCTCCTAGTCCGGGACATGCTTGAGGCCCGCGGCGGCCACGGTCGCCACGGGACTGATTGGAGAGGCGGGTCATCTCTTTCGGGAGATGGCCCGCCTTTTTGCTCTGCGACCGAAACGACCACCACAAAGGGGACAGGCACCTTCGTGGTGGTTTGGGGTGAGGCTCGCTGCTATCATGGACAACGTTGAATTTCTACGAAGGAGCAGGGCATATGGCGATTCTTTTGGGATGCGATTCCGTCAGCCTAGAGTTTCCCACCAAGCATATTTTCGATAACGTGACGCTCGGCGTGGACGAGGGCGACCGTATTGGTATCGTCGGTAAAAACGGCGACGGCAAGTCGACGCTGCTGAGTGTGCTCGCCGGCACGCTGGAGCCCGACGACGGCCGCGTGACGCACCGCCGCGACACCACGATCGGATTGCTCGGCCAAAAGGACAACCTGGTCGATACCGACACCGTGCATCATGCCGTTGTCGGCGACACGCCCGAGTACGAGTGGGCGTCGAGTCCGCGTACGCGCCAGATCCTGGCCGGCCTTATTAGCGATGTGCCCTGGGAGGGCGCGGTGGGCGAGCTTTCGGGCGGCCAGCGCCGTCGCGTGGACCTCGCGCGCCTGCTGATCGGCGATTACGACGTGCTTATGCTCGACGAGCCTACCAACCACCTGGACATGCGCACCATCAACTGGCTCGCGCGTCACCTAAAGGCCCGCTGGCAGCGCGGCCAGGGCGCCATGCTCGTGGTCACGCACGACCGCTGGTTCTTGGACGAGGTCTGCACCAGCATGTGGGAGGTCCACGACGGCCAGGTCGATCCCTTCGAGGGCGGTTACTCCGCATATATCCTTCAGCGCGTAGAGCGCGACCGCATGGCCGCGGTTACCGAGGAGCGCCGTCGCAACATGGCGCGCAAGGAGCTCGCGTGGCTGAGCCGTGGTGCCCAGGCGCGCTCCACCAAGCCCAAGTTTCGCGTGGATGCCGCTCGCGAGCTCATCGCCGACGTACCGCCCGTGCGCGACGAGCTGGAGCTCAAGCGCCTGGCGGTGAGCCGCCTGGGCAAGCAGGTTATCGACGTGGTCGACGTGGACGCCGGCTATGCGGATACCGACGGCGCCCCCAAGCAGGTGCTCACCGATGTGACCTGGCTCATTGGTGCGGGCGACCGCTATGGTCTGCTGGGCGAGAACGGCGCCGGCAAGTCGACGCTGCTCGACGTGATCCAGGGCAAGATCGCGCCCCTGCGCGGCCGCGTGAAGATTGGCCAGACGGTGCGCTTTGGCGTGCTGTCGCAGCAGCTCGAGGAGCTCGAGCCCTACATGGGCGACACGATCCGCGAGGTGCTCAGCAACTATAAGAAGTACTACGTCATCGACGGCAAGGAGACTTCGCCCGAGAAGCTTTGCGAGCGCCTGGGCTTTACGACGCAGCAGCTCTGGAGCCGCATCGGCGATCTTTCGGGTGGCCAGCGCCGTCGCCTGTCGCTGCTGCTGACGATCCTGGACGAGCCCAACGTGCTTATCCTGGACGAGCCAGGCAACGATCTGGATACCGACATGCTGGCGATTGTCGAGGACCTGCTCGACGGCTGGCCGGGCACGCTGATCCTGGTGACGCACGACCGTTTCCTTATGGAGCGCGTGACCGACCAGCAGTGGGCACTGCTCGACGGCCACTTGACGCATATGCCCGGCGGCGTCGACCAGTACCTGCGCCTGTGCAACGCCACGGCCGAGGGCGAGCCCGTGGGCGCGCCGAGCGCCAAGACCGGCACGTTCGACACCGGTGCCGCGGCGGCTGCGGCCGAAAAGCCCAAGGCGAGCGGCCAGCCCAATGGCCTTTCCAACGCCGAGCGCCAGAAGCTCCGCCGCGAGGTGAGCTCACTCGAGCGCAAGATGGAGACGCAGCGCGCCCGCGTGGAGGAGGCCGAGGCCGCGATGTCCCAGGTCGATCCCACCAACTACACGGCGCTGGGCGAGCAGCAGGCAAAGATCGACGAGGCCCACGCCGCCATGGACGAGCTGGAGATGGCGTGGCTCGAGGCGAGCGAAAAGCTCGAGGGCGAGGAGTAGACGAGGATGATCAAAGCCGCGTTTTTCGATATCGACGGCACGCTGCTGAGCTTTAAGACCCACCGGATTCCGGCGTCGGCGCAGCAGGTGCTCGACAGCTTTCACGAGCAGGGGATTGCGTGCGTGATTGCCACAGGCCGCCCGACCTACCAGATGCCCGATTGGCTGTTCAACTTGGGTTGGGATGCGTACATTACGCTTTCGGGCCAGCACTGCTTTGATGCCGAGGGCGTCTACCGTAGCTGCCCGATTGACCCGGGCGACGTTGCGGTGATTGTGGACCAGGTGGCGCAGGGGCGCTACGACTCGCTGTGCATGCAGGGCGAGAACTCGTTTGTGAACCGTCTGTCCGAGCGCGTGGCGACGGCCGGCAATAACGCGGGAATCGTCTACCACGAGGAGCCGTTTGAGCATGCCTTCGACGCGCCGGTCTACCAGTTTTGCGCCTTTGTGGATCCGGCCGACGAGCATATCGTGACTGATGTGGTTTCACATTCGCTGACGACGCGCTGGTGCGATTTGTTCTGCGACATTATTCCCGCTAACGGCGGCAAGGATCTGGGCGTGGCGGCGACGTTGGAGCGCCTGGGCATCGACGCGAGCGAGGCGATCGCCTTTGGCGATGGCGAGAACGACCTGTCGATGTTTTCCGCCGTGGGCACGAGCGTGGCCATGGGCAACGCGCAGGACACGGTGAAGGCCGCGGCGACCTACGTGACGACTGCCGTGGACGACGACGGCATCTACAACGCCGCCAAGCACTTTGGCCTGATTTAGCCGCGGGCCGTCACCCGGCACCAGGGGACACTCCTTGAGGAGCGTCCCCATTTTCTTTGGCTCTGTTAGACCAGGATTGACATACATGTGTCCCCACGGTGCCATATCGTTGACCCCATAGACCGCGATGATGGGGGCAGCATGAACGCCGAAGACCTGGTCCTCAACTTCAAGAAGGGCATGGCGAA
>DBFSET010000036.1:0-123971 GCA_048416615.1 Collinsella sp.
GCTGAGGTTCGCCATGCCCTTCTTGAAGTTGAGGACCAGGTCTTCGGCGTTCATGCTGCCCCCATCATCGCGGTCTATGGGGTCAACGATATGGCACCGTGGGGACACATGTATGTCAATCCTGGTCTAACAGAGCCTTAAATAATCATTGGGTGCCGAATGATTATTTAATCCCCGTCCCAGAAAAATCATTCCGCATGTTTGACGCAGCTAAAATAGCCCCGTCCCAAA
Source organism: Collinsella sp. (assembly GCA_048416615.1). Taxonomy (GTDB): domain Bacteria; phylum Actinomycetota; class Coriobacteriia; order Coriobacteriales; family Coriobacteriaceae; genus Collinsella. The sequence continues at coordinate 232 of DBFSET010000036.1, forward strand.
TTGACTACCCTGGCATTGGGGATACCATGGTGGCACCCCAGCGAAAGGATGTTTCATGGCACATGTCGATGACCAGCGCGTGGTGCGCGTGCTCGATGCGCTCGAGGCTCAGCACCCCGGCGCGCAGCTGCTCGTGAATGACCCGTGGTCGATCTACTATCTGACCGGCTTTTATGCCGATATGTTCGAGCGTTTTTGTGGCGTGCTGCTCGCGCGCGATGCCGAGCCGGTGATTTTGGTCAACGCCCTGCATCAGTTGCCCGAGTACGACAATGCCCGCGTGGCTTACCACACCGATACCGACGTCGTGACCGACGCCATCGCACGCGAGATCAATCCTGCCAAGCCCCTCGGCATCGATACCGTTATGCGCTCCGGCTTTTTGATGCCGCTCATGGAGCGCCATGCTGCGAGCGAGTATTTCCTGGGCGACTTTGCCGTCACCGCCGCACGCACCCACAAGGACGAAGCCGAGCAGGAGCTGATGCGAGCGTCCTCGGCCGCTAACGACGCCGTGATGGCCGACGCCATTAAGCTCGTTCACGACGGCGTGACGGAGCGCGAAATTGCCGACCAGATGCTCGGCCTGTACCGCAAGCACGACTGCGAGGGCTTTAGCTTTCCACCCATCGTGAGCTTTGGCGCCAACGCCGGAGACCCGCACCACGAGCCCGACGACACGGTACTCAAGCGCGGCGACGTGGTGCTGTTCGACATTGGCGGACGCCGCTGCAACTACTGCTCGGACATGACGCGCACGTTCTTTTGGGGCGAGCCGGACGAGGAGACCGCGCGCATCTACGACATCGTGCGCCGCGCCAACGAGGCTGCTGAGGCGCTCATCGCCCCGGGCGTGCGTATGTGCGACCTGGACCGAGCCGCGCGCGAAGTTATTGAGGATGCGGGCTATGGGCAGTACTTTACGCACCGCCTGGGACACTCGATCGGCCTGCAGGACCACGAGCCGGGCGACGTCTCGCTCGTCAACGAGCAGGTCGTAGAGCCAGGCATGACGTTCTCCATCGAGCCGGGTATCTACCTCCCCGGCCACACCGGCGTCCGCATCGAAGACCTGGCCCTGGTTACCGAGTCCGGCGTCGAGATCCTCAACGCCTACCCCCACGACCCAGTCCGCCTAGACTAGTCCTTACCCAATAGCCCCTCAATAAGTTGCGGTGGAATAGTTCCCAGATTGGCCCACAGAGGCATAATCCAGGAACTATTTCACCGCAACTGCCATGGGGCCAAGTCGACCAATTTGACAGTCTAGAGATGCGCCACGAAAACGGGCTATCTACTACGTTTAACCCGCATGGGTCCACCATGCGGGTCTTTTTTGAAAATTGGCAAGCCTTCTACCTGCGGTTTTAATTTTGCATTTTTCGGCGTGGTCGAGGGTATCCGCTAAAACGTAGTAGATAGGCCCATTTCGTGGCGAGCAGGTCAACTAGCTGCCCTGCAGAAAGGTTCTAGCGTAGCAGCCCCGCTACTTCGCCGGCTAGGGTGATGGTGCCTGCTGCTACGAAAGGCTCGCCCGCGGCATCGAAGGCGGCGAGAGCCTCGGATACGCTGGGGTATACGCCCGCAAGCTTATCGGCGTCTACCAGGGCAGCGAGCTCCTCTGCCGGCAGGGCGCGATCGGAATCGGTCTGGGTTACGACCACGCGCGGGAAAGCCGGGATCAGCACGTCGACGATACCCGCCACATCTTTGTCGGCCAGCGCGGCGCACAGCAGTGTGGGGCGATTCTCCACGCACGGGTCGATCTCGTCCAGCGCGCTCACAAAGTTCTCGCAGCTCTGGGGGTTATGGCAGGCGTCGATCAGCTTGAGCGGATCGGTTCCCAGCACATCAAAGCGTCCCGGCGTGGGGCAATTCATAAGCGAAGCATCGAGCTTGTCATGGTCGAGCTCGCGGCCCAGATAGCCCTCGCATAGCATAATCGCGCACGCGGCATTCTGCGGCTGATACGCCGGCTTAACCATATTCGACGTATAAATCGCACGCGGCGTGGTGCAGTTAAACTCCACCGTATCACCCACGTGTGCCGGAAGCTTGATCGTGGCATGGTTCACCACGAGCGGCACCACACCGCACTCACGGCAGCGGGTATCCATCACGCGCTGAACACTCGACTCGTGCGTGCCCTCGCCCAGCACAACCAGGCGCCCGGGCTTGATGACCGCGGCCTTCTCCCCTGCAATGGCCTCGAGCGTGTCGCCCAGAATGCGCGTGTGATCGAGCCCGATGCCGGTGATGGCAACGGCGACGGGATCGGTCGCACTCGTGGCGTCCCAACGGCCGCCCATGCCAACCTCGAGCACAGCAACGTCCACCGCAGCCTCGGCAAACACCACCAGTGCGGCAGCCGTCAGCAGGTCAAACGGCGTAATGGTGTACGCGCGCTCCCCCGCCGCCACACGCCGAGCATTCACGCGATGCCCCGCCTCGACGGCGGCAGAAACGCCGCGGGCAAACGCCTCATCGCTCACGACGCGCCCGTCGACCTCCATGCGCTCGGGATAGCGCACCAACTGCGGCGACGTATACAGCGCGGTCTTTAACCCCTCACCACGAAGGATGGCAGCCGAAAAACGCGTGGTCGAAGTCTTGCCATTGGTACCGGCAACCTGAATGCAATCGAAATACTCATCAGGACGTCCCAGCTCATCAAGCATATCGACAACCGTCTCAAGCAGTGGCCCAGCATCCCCAGAAATCCGCCCCGTATCAGCAGCCAGCCCAACAGCCTCATCAAACGAAAGCAACTCAAACGAGAAAGGAACGCTATACGACCCAGAACGCTTAGCCATAACCCAAAGTCCCCCATAACAGAAAAAGAGGCCCACCAAAAAGAATGAGCCCCTCGCGTTGACAGTATCAGCCTTTATCCGCTTGCAGCGAGATCAAGGCCACAACCAAGTGGCCCCAACCTACCAGTTGCAAACAACCACGTAAGCGAACTAGGAGCGGCCCGACGCTTTGCTCGCCGCAAGTTCCGCACGCAAAGGACAGCACTTAATGTGCTGTCCGTCTTGCGCAGGACTGTCCGCAGCGGAGAGCAAAGCGTCGGGACGCGTCCCCCAGTACCGCCTACGAGAAGTCAGCAACCTGAGCAGTCAGCGCCGCCAGGATCTCCTTGAGCTCAGCTGCACGGTCCCTCTTCTTCTGAACCACCGCGGGCGCGGCCTTAGCCACAAAGACCTCGTTGGCGAGCGTCTTCTCGCAGCCGGCGAGCTCCTTCTGGGCAGCGGCGATCTCCTTCTCCAGGCGCGCCTTCTCGGCCGAAAGGTCAACCTTGCCCTCGAGCACCACAAAGACCTCGACGCCGCTGTCAACAACGGCGATGCTCGCAGCCGGCTTCTCAACGTCGGTACCCATAACCAGCGAAGACGTGTTGGCCAGCGGCTCGATGGTCGAGCGCAGGCTCTCGAGCTTCTCAATGTCTTCGGCACCGGCGCGCACGACCACGTCGAGCTCGGCCTTGGGGCTCAAGCGGTAGCGCGAACGCGTGGCGCGAGCGGCGGAAACGACGGTGCGGCACAGCTCAAACGCGCGCTCGGCGTCCTCGTCGACATACTTGGCGTAGTCGGCGGGCTCCGGCCACTTGGCGATCATGAGCGCCTCGGCGCGGTCCACGTTGCCCTCGGCGTCCAGGTCGAGCACGCTCGCCGGCATGTTGTCCCAGATCTCCTCGGTGACAAACGGCATAAGCGGGTGCATCAGGCGAATGGAGGTGTCGAGCACAAAGATCAGGTTGCGCTGGGCCTGCAGACGGCCCTCACCCTTCAGGCGGGCCTTGGTGACCTCGACGTACCAGTCGCAGACCTCGTTCCAGAAGAACTGTTGCACGCCGCGGGCCATGTCGCCAAAGGTGTAGTTCTCGATGCCCTCGGTGACCATCTTCACGGCCTTGGCCAAGCGGCTGAACATCCAGGCGTCGGCCGGCGTCTCCACGACAGGCTCGCCGGGCGTGTAGCCCTCCATGTTCATGAGCAGGAAGCGGCTGGCGTTCCAGATCTTGGTCACAAAGCTCTTGGCCTGGTCGGTACGCGGGCTGTCGATAAGCTTCTTGGTCTTCTTGTCGATGTTCGCGTCGAACTTGACGTCCTGGTTGTTGGTGCACAGCGTAAGCAGGTTGTAACGCATGGCGTCGGCGCCGTACATGCCGATGAGGTCCATGGGGTCAACGCCGTTGCCCTTGGACTTGGACATGCGGCTGCCGTCCTTGGCCAGGATCGTCGGGTAGATGACGACGTCCTTAAACGGCACCTCGTCCAGGAAGTACAGCGAGCTCATGACCATGCGGGCGACCCACAGCGCGATGATGTCGCGCGCGGTGACGAGCGCCGTCGTGGGGTGATGGCCCTCGAGCAGCTCCGGCTTTTGCGGCCAGCCCTGCGTGGCAAAGGTCCACAGCTGCGAGCTGAACCAGGTATCCAGCACGTTCTCGTCCTGATGCACGTGATGGCCGCCGCACTTGGGGCACACGTCGGTGTCCTCGGTCAGGGCGTCCTCCCAGCCGCAGTCCTCGCAGTAGAACACGGGGATGCGGTGGCCCCACCACAGCTGACGGCTGATGCACCAGTCCTTGAGGTTTTCCATCCAGGTGGTGTAGGTCTGCGTCCAGCGCGCGGGGTGGAAGGTGACCTTGCCGGAGTTGACGGCGTCGAGCGCCGGCCCCTTGAGCTTGTCAACGGCGACGAACCACTGCTCGGACAGCCACGGCTCAAGCGCGGCGTCGCAGCGGTAGCAGTGCATGACGGAGTGGTCGTGGTCCTCGACGTGATCGAGCAGGTCATGCTCCTCAAACCACTTGATGACGGCCTCGCGGCACTCCTCGCGGGTCATACCGGTGAACTCGCCGTAGCCCTCGACGACCACCGCATGCTCGTCGAAAATGTTGATCTGCGGCAGGTCGTGAGCCTGACCCATGGCGTAGTCGTTGGGGTCGTGGGCTGGGGTGACCTTGACGAAGCCGGAACCAAAGTTGGCGTCGACATGCCAGTCCTCAAAGATGGGAATCTCGCGGTCGACGATGGGGAGCTTAACGGTCTTACCCACGAAGGCGGCCTTCTCGGGGTCCTTCGGAGAGACGGCAACGCCCGTGTCGCCGAGCATGGTCTCGGGGCGCGTGGTGGCGACGACGATGTAATCCTGCCCGTTGACCGGCTCGGTCAGCGGGTAGCGCAGGTGCCACAGGTGGCCCTTCTCGTCCTTGTACTCGGCCTCGTCGTCCGAGATAGCGGTGGTGCAGTTGGGGCACCAGTTGACGATGCGCTTGCCGCGATAGATCAGGCCGTCGTGGTACCAGTCGCAGAAGACCTTGCGCACGGCCTGGACGTAGTCCTCGTCCATGGTAAAGCGCTCGTTATCGAAGTCGACGGAGCAGCCCATGCGCTTGATCTGCTCGACGATGATGCCGCCGTACTCGTGGGTCCAATCCCAGCAAGCGTCGACAAACTTGTCGCGACCGATCTCCAGGCGGCTGACGCCCTCGCTCTTGAGCTTCTTGTCGACCTTGGTCTGCGTGGCGATACCGGCGTGGTCGGTGCCGAGCACCCAGCGCGTGGACTTACCGCGCATGCGGGCCATACGGATGATGGCGTCCTGGATGGAGTCGTCGGTGGCGTGACCCATGTGGAGCTTGCCGGTCACGTTGGGAGGCGGAATGGTGACGGTGCAGTCGCCCACGCCCTCACGGCGCTTGTAGTAGCCACCGTCGAGCCACTTCTGCAGGATCGCCGGCTCGTTGGTCGACGGATCATAGTTCTTGGGCATTTCTTCCATATATCTCTCCCTGTCCCGCCGGGGAGGAATGTAGGCCCGCCAGGGTCTGCATTCCTCCCCTTAGGTATCGATTACTTCAGTCTGATATGACTTCGCTGAGGCTTAAACAAACACACAGAATAACACAGGTAGTTGGGGTTATTGCGCATATATAAAATAGCCTCCGACCGCGGGTGGTCGGAGGCTATTTGCAAACACGTTTTAGGCTGGTTTAGCCGAAGATGCGCTGGGGCTGTTCTTCGCCCTTTACAGCGGCTTCGGTTACGACGACCTTGGCTACGCCCTCCTCGCTGGGGAGGTCGAACATCGTCTGCTGCAGCACGTCCTCGCAGATGGCGCGCAGGCCGCGGGCGCCGGTCTTGCGGGCAAGCGCCATGCGGGCGATCTCATGCAGGGCGGCGTCCTCAAACTCAAGCTCAACGTCCTCGAGCTGGAACATCTTACGGTATTGACGCACCACGGCGTTCTTGGGCTCGGTCAGGATCGACACCAGGTCGTCCTCGTCGAGCGCCTGCGTCTGGGTGACGACGGGCGTACGGCCCACGAACTCGGGGATCATGCCAAAGGCGTTGAGGTCCTGCGGGAGCACCTGGCGCAGCAGGTCGTTCTCGTCGACCGAGGTGGGGCCGGCGATCTCGGAGTTAAAGCCCACGCCCTTGTTGCCCACGCGATCAGCAATGATCTTATCCAGGCCCACAAAGGCACCGCCGCAGATAAACAGGATGTTCGTCGTGTCGATCTGCAGCAGCTCCTGCTGGGGATGCTTGCGGCCGCCGGTGGGCGGAACGCTGGCCACCGTGCCCTCAAGAATCTTAAGCAGTGCCTGCTGAACGCCCTCGCCCGAAACGTCGCGGGTAATGGAGAGGTTCTCGGCCTTACGGGCGATTTTGTCGATCTCGTCCACGTAGATGATGCCCACCTGCGCGCGCTCAATGTCGCCATCGGCGGCGTTGATGAGCTTGAGCAGGATGTTCTCCACGTCCTCGCCAACGTAGCCAGCCTCGGTGAGCGCGGTGGCGTCGGCGATGGCAAACGGCACCTCGAGGATGCGCGCGAGCGTCTGGGCCAGCAGCGTCTTACCGGTACCGGTGGGGCCGAGCAGCAAGATGTTGGACTTGGCGAGCTCCACCTCGTCCATGTCATCGTCAAACTGGGCGCCCATGCCCGATGCCTCGTCAAGGGCGGACACTGCGGCACCGCCCTCGATCACGCGACGGTAGTGGTTGTACACGGCCACCGACATGGCGCGCTTGGCGTCCTCCTGGCCCATGACATAGGCCGAAAGCTCGTCATAGATCTCGTGCGGCGTAGGCACGTGCGTGATGACCTGACGGTCGTCCTCAAGCTCAAAGCCCTCCGTCTCGGGGTCAGCGGCGGGCTGGGATGCAGCCTGGCCGTGGTCGTTGAGGAAACCCGGGAGATTGCCGTTGCGGGCGGCGTCCATAAAGTCCGAAGCCAGCGACTCCTCAAGGATCTCGGAGCAGGCGGCGACACACTCGTCGCAGATAAAGATGTTGGTCGGGCCCTTTACGAGACGACGGACCTGGCCCTGCTCTTTTCCGCAGAAGGAGCAGCGTATGGGGTTGCCGTTCTCGTCAAAGTTGTCCTGCATGTTACCTGCCATCCTAGGCGTCCTTCGCGGCGAGGTCGCGCGAGGTGACGATACGGTCGATCAGGCCGTAGTCGAGGGCCTCGGCAGCGGTCAAGTAGTTATCGCGCTCGGTATCGGCCTGGACCTTCTCGATGGGCTGGCCCGAGGCGTCGGACAGGATCTGGTTGAGCTCGCGGCGAGTCTTCTTGATCTCCTCGGCCACAATCTCAATCTCGGTCTGCTGGCCCTGGGCACCGCCGCTGGGCTGGTGAATCATGACCTTGGAATGCGGCAGGCAGAAACGCTTACCCTTGGCGCCGGCCGAAAGCAGCACGGCGGCCATGGACGCGGCCATGCCCACACAGATGGTGGAAACCTGCGGCTTAATGAAGTTCATGGTGTCCAGAATCGCCAGACCGGAGTAGACCTCGCCGCCGGGCGAATTGATGTAGAGCGAGATATCCTTCTCGGCATCCTGGCTCTCAAGATGCAGCAGCTGGGCAACGACCAGGTTGGCGCTGACGGAGTTGATCTCCTCGCCCAAGAAAATGATGCGGTCGTTGAGCAGGCGCGAATAGATATCGTAGCTGCGCTCGCCGCGCGGCGTCTGCTCGATAACGTATGGCACGAGGGCGGAATCGAACTTGGCGATCATACGCATCTCCATTTCTCTCTTGCGGACCAAATTGGTTCTAGATAAACGTACGGTGCCCGCATGCTATGCATTGGCTGGCACCGTACGAAGCAACCGGATAACCGGCTTATAACTTTACCCCATCACGGGCGCATCCATGCGCTCGCGGAAAAGGTGGCGAGAATTACTCGGCGTCCTTGGCGGTCTCGTCGACCTCGGTCACCTTGGCGTTCTCGACCAGGTGGTCGACGGCCTTGGAGCGACGGATGGACTCGCGGACGGCAGGCATGCGGCCATCGGCAATGAACTCGGCCTTGGAAGCCTCGACGTCCTTGACGCCGGCCTTCTCGAACTCGGCGTTGATGTCGTCCTCGGTGACCTCAATCTTGAGCTCACGGGCGAGGGCGTCGAGCGCCAGGGACTCACGGGCAACGTCGTTGGCCTGCTTGTGCAGGTCGCCGATGAACTGCTCCATGGTCAGGCCGGAAGCGGGCAGCCAGGTGTCCAGCGTCATGCCGCGGGCAGCGAGGTTAGACAGGAAGTTCTGGCCAAGCTCCTCAAAGACGGACTGCTCGTAGTCGGCGTCCATCTCGTCGAGCTGCAGACGCTCGGCGAGAGCGGAGACGCAACGGTTCTCCTTCTCGGCCGGGAGGCGGGAAGCCTTGTCCTGCTCGATCTCGATTTTGATGGCGTCGCGCATGGCCTCGATGCTGTCGAAGCCAAAGTCGGACTTGACGAGCTCGTCGGTGAGCTCGGGGGTGTTGCGGACCTTGATGCCCTTGACGGTGACCTCGACGGTGTGGGTCTCGGCCTCCTCGCCCTCCTCGACCTCGTCGGTCCAGGTGACGGTCTTGACGTCGTCAACGTTAGCGCCGATCAGGGCCTCGTTGAACTCCTTGGGGTTACTATCGCTGCCGGCGATGAGCATGCGGCCCTCAGCGGCGAAGTTGTCGGCGTTCTCGACGGCCTTGAGGTCGACGGTCACGTAGTCGTCAGCCTCGACGGCGCGACCCTCGACGTCCTCGAAGGTGGCACGGTAGTTGAGGAGCATCTCGACCTGGTTGTTGATCTCGGACTCGGTGACCTCCGCGGGGGGCATCTCGATCTCAACGGCGTCGAAGGAGGAGAGCTCAGCGGCAGGACGCAGGGAGAACTCGACGGTGTAGGTGTAGTCCTCGTGATCCTTGGCGAGGTCGAGCTCCTTGTAGTCACCGTTCTTGGTGGGGACGATGTCCAGCTCGTTGAGGACGACGGGCTCGTTGGCGGCGATCAGGTCGTTGGTGGCCTGAGCGAGGGTAGCCTCGGCGCCAAGAGCAGAGTCGATGACCGGACGGGGAGCCTTGCCGGCGCGGAAGCCCGGGAAGCGGTACTTCTTGGCGGTGTCCTTGTAGGCCTTCTTGATCGCGGCGTCGACGTCGGCGGCCGGGATGGTGACCGTAGCGGTGAGCTTGGCGTCCTTGACGTCAGAAGCGGTGATGTTCAACACGTTCCTCCTCATACTGCCCAGCTTATCTGAGGTGCTGGTACCTTTATGCAACAAAGAGTCGCGACGGCGGGAGCCGACGCAGGTGCGTTGGTGCGGGCGAAAGGACTCGAACCTTCACGGGAATCCCACCAGAACCTAAATCTGGCGCGTCTACCAATTCCGCCACGCCCGCATGAGCGCACAGACTAGGAATGATAGCAGATACGAACGGCAAGCGCACGCACACGTTTTACAGGCTCACGACCTCACCACGAGTGCAAAAGGCGGGACGAGTTGCCCCGCCCCGCCAATTACGACTTGTTCGCTGACCCGCTACTCCCCCAGCAGGGCCTTCTCGGGCGTGATCGGCAGCGAGCGAACCTGATGGCCGGTGGCGTGTGCCACGGCCGAGGCCACTGCGGCGAGCGGCGTGTTGATGACGACCTCGCCGATCGACTTGGCGCCAAACGGACCCGTCGGCTCGTAGCTCGGCTCAAAGGCCACGCGAATGCTGCCGATATCCAGGCGCGTGGGCAGCTTGTAGCTCATAAAGTTGCCGGTGCGCAGGCGGCCGCGATCATCGTGCTCGACGATCTCGTAGAGCGCGTGGCCGATACCCTGGGCAATGCCGCCCTCGGCCTGGACGCGCGCGAGCGCCTCGTTGATCACGGTGCCGCAGTCCACAGCCGCCGCGTAATCCACCACGGTCACCTTGCCGGTGGCCTTGTCGACCTCGACCTCGGCAATGCCGGCCATAAACGGCGGAGGCGAAACGGGCAAGCAGGCAGAAGCGTGCGAGGTCAGCGCGTCGCCGCCCGCGATGTTCTTGACACACAGGTTGGCAAAGTCGCGCAGCGTAAGGTAGCGACCGCGCTCGCGAGCGGCGCGCTCGTCGGACAGGCGCACGTACTGACCATCAAAGACCACATCGGCGACGTCAACGTCCCACATCTGGGCGGCCTTGGCGCAAATCTTCTCGCGCAGCTCGGTCGCGGCGTTCTTGGCGGCAAGGCCCGTCACGTACGTGCCCGAGCTCGCGTACGAGCCGGCGTCGAACGGCGACACGTCGGTGTCCACGCCGCGCACCACGATCAGTGAGCTCTCCACGCCCAGCTCCTCGGCGGCAATCTGCGCCAGGATCGTGTCGACGCCCATGCCGTTATCGGTGGCGCCGGTGCCGATGGTAATGAAGCCGTCCTCTTCCAGGCGCATGTCGATGCCGCCGATATCCACGTTAGAGATGCCCGAGCCCTGCATGGTGAGCGCGCAGCCCAGGGCGCGAACGCGGTCGCCCAGGTCCACGGCCAGCGGCTTGTCGCGCCAGCCGATCATGTCCATCGCGCGCAGCAGGCAACGGTCGAGCGCGCAGGCGTTGAGCTTCTCGTTGTAGTACTGCGGCATGGTCTCGCCCTCGCGCACGATGTTCTTAAGGCGCAGCTCGGCGGGGTCCATGTGCAGCATGTCGGCGAGCTCGTTGACGGCGCTCTCCACGGCAAACTGGCCCTGAGTGGCACCGTAACCGCGATACGCGCCGCCGCGGTTGGTGTTGGTGTAGACGGCGTCCCAGCTAAAGCGGCTCGCCTTCACGTGGTTGTAGATGGGCAGGCTCTTGTGGCCCGAAAGGCCGATCGTCGTGGTAGCGTGCTCGCCATACGCTCCGGCGTTGGACAGCGTATGCAGATCGATGGCCGTGATGGTGCCGTCGTTCATGGCGCCCAGCTTAACGGTCATCTGCATCTGGTGGCGCGAGTTGCCCGCAGTAATGGTCTCCTCGCGGGTGTAGCAGCAGTAGCTCGGACGGCCGGTCTTCTGCGTCACAAACGCAACGAAGATCTCGCAGCAGCCCGTCTGCTTGGAGCCAAAGCCGCCACCGATGCGCGGCTTAATGACCTGCACCTGCGACTGCGAGATATCGAGCGACTGCGCGACCATGCGGCGCACGTGGAAGGGCACCTGCGTGGAGGTGGTCACCGATATACGCCCGAACGCGTCGGTCGTCGCGAAGGCGCGGAAGGTTTCCATGGGCGCGGTCTGCGTGGCCTGGCTGGTGTAGGTGCGCTCAAAGACGATGTCGCTCTGGGCGAACGCCTCGTCGAGGTTGCCAAAATCGCTGGTACCGCTGCACACCAGGTTGCGGGGCACGTCGCCGCCCTGCGGGAACATAAAGGTCACGTCGCCCTCGGGGTGAACCACGATGTCGTTATCGAGTGCCTGGGTAAAGTCGAGCAGCGGCTCAAGCACCTCATAGTCGACCTTGATGAGCTTGAGCGCCTTGTCGGCGGCCTCCTCGGTCTCGGCAGCGACAATCGCCACCTCCTCGTTTTGATAGCGCACGAGGTTCTCGAGGATCAGGCGGTCGTAGGGACTCGGCTGCGGATAGCTCTGGCCGGCAATGGTAAAGCGGCGCTTGGGCACGTCCTCGTAGGTGTAGACGCCCACAACGCCGGGCACCTTCAGGGCGCGCGAGGTGTCGATAGAGCGGATCTTGGCGCGAGCATACGGGCTGCGCTTGAGTTTGACGATGAGCGCGCCGGCGGGCACCATATCGCCGGTGTAGACCGGACGACCCTCGAGCAGGGCCTTCGAATCCTTCTTGGGCTGCTTGTGGGTGATTTGCTTGTACGAGACGCCATCGCAGCTGGTGTCGTTGACCGGTAGCTCGGGCATCTCAAAGCCAACCTGCACGCCGGACTCGTTGAGGAAGCGCACGATGGCGCGCAGCTGACTCTCGTAGCCGCTGCAACGGCAGAGGTTGCCGGCAAGCTGGCGCGAGAGCTCCTCGCGCGTGGCGACGAGGCTCGGGTCCTCCTTGGCGGAGCGGGCGAGCGCCAGCACGTTCATGATGAGGCCGGGGGCGCAAAAACCGCACTGCTCGGCGCCTTCGGCAGCCATAGCGCGGGCAAGCGCCTCGGACTCGGCCTTAAGGCCCTCAAGTGTGGTGATGGAGCGGCCCTCGACGCGCGCGGCGGGAACCGAGCAGCTCAGAACCGGGTCGCCGTCGAGCCACACCGTGCACAGGCCGCAGTTGGTGGTTTCGCAGGCACAGCGCACCGACGCGCAGCCCTGCTCGCGCAGCAGCGCAAAGAGCATGGTGTCGGGGGCAATCTGAACCTTGACCTTACGGCCGTTGAGCGTAAAGGAAAGATCGATGAGTTTGGCAGCCATTAGCGCACCTCGCTAGAATCGACGCCGGGCACGCGGCGGCAGGAATACTCGTCCGTGGCAAACTTAGGGATCTGTACGGTCTCGAGCTCGCGGGCAAGCGCGGCCGAAAGCTCGATGCCTGCGGCACGGCGCACGGCCTGCACGGCAAGCGGCGCCGAGATGCGACGGCGGTACTCGGCCGAGCCCCACAGGTTGGTGCCATAGCTCAGCGCGCGTACGGACGCGGCCAGGGCGCGCAGCTCGTCCTCGGAAGGCTGCTCGTTCACCAGGCCGCATGCCTCGCCCTGCAGCAGGGTCGCGCGCAGCGGGCGGGCACCCACGGTGACGTGCCAGGAGCCGTCCCACCAGGCGGCGGTGACGTTCAGCGAGGGAAAGTCGGTCGCGGCCTTGCGCACGGCTTCGTAGCTTGCGCGGTAATCGTGCTTGACGACCACGACGCGCTCGATCACGTCGCGCACGTAGCCCATGTCCACGAACTCGGCGAGCGGCACGCGGCCGGCGCCCGTCAGCTCAACATAGGAATCGAGCGCAAGGAAGGCGGAGAGCACGTCCGAGAAACCAAAGCGGCCGTAGATGCTGCCGCCCACCGTGGCGGTGTTGCGCAGCTGCACGCCTACAATATCGTGGACGGCGAACTCAAAGACATTGTTGACAAGCGCGTTGAGCCCGGCATGACGCTCGAGCTGGCGCAGGGTGCACATGGCACCGATGCGAAACTCGGTCTCGGTCTCCTCGATCTGATCGAGTCCGCAGGCCGAAAGGTCAATCGCCGTCGCCACGCGACGCGAACCCAGGCGCATCCAGATGCCGCCGCCCACAATCTTGTTGTTGCGGTTCTTCTGTAAGAGCTCATAGGCTTCGGCCGCGTTTCCAACACGGACGTAGGTACCGAACTTGAGCACGTTCTCCCCCATCTCTTCACTTGTCCAGTACTTTTAAGTGTACCAAACGAGGGGCCGCACACCGTTTTAGGACAAAATCCACCCACCCATCCATAACTTGCGGTGAAATACGGACTGATTAGCCGTTCTGGGACGCTAAACAGTCCGTATTTCACCGCAAGTTATGAGGAGTCCTCCGGGATAGAAAAGGCTCCCAGCCAGATAGCTGGGAGCCTCATCACATGCTATGTCGAGCGAAGAATTAGCAGACGCCCTGGGCGAGCATGGCGTCGGCGACCTTCAGGAAGCCGGCGATGTTGGCGCCCATGACAAAGTTGCCCTCCTGGCCGTACTCCTTGGCAGTGTCGTCCACGTTGTGGAACATGCCGCGCATGAGTTGCTCGAGCTTGCCGTCGACCTCCTCGAAGGTCCAGGACAGGTGCTCGGCATTCTGGCTCATCTCCAGGCCGGACACGAGCACGCCGCCGGCGTTGGCAGCCTTACCGGGCATAAAGGCGACGCCGTTCTCCTGGAAGTAGGTCGTGGCCTCGATGGTCGTGGGCATGTTCGCGCCCTCGCCGACCACCTTGCAGCCGTTGGCAACGAGCGCCTGGGCGTCCTCGAGCAGCAGCGTGTTCTCGCGAGCGCAGGGCAGCGCGATGTCGCAGGGCAGCTGCCAAACGCCACGGCCGTCGCCCTCGTGCCACACGGCGTTGGGCTTCTCGTCAACGTACATAGCGAGCGTAACGCCCTTGTCGTGGCCGGAGCGCTTCTTGTTGTAGACGTGCTCGAGCACAGTGTAGTCAATGCCGTCGGGATCCTCGACCCAGCCGTGAGTATCGGAGCAGGCCAGCACCTTGCCGCCGAGCTGGGAGACCTTCTGGACGGCGTAGATAGCGACGTTGCCGGAGCCATGAACGACGACGTTCTTGCCCTCGAAGGAGTCGCCGCGGCTCTTGAGGTACTCGTCCACAAAGTAAACCAGACCGTAACCGGTGGCCTCGGTACGGGCGAGCGAGCCGCCAAAGGAAAGGCCCTTGCCGGTAAGGACGCCGGTCCACTCGTTGGTCAGGCGCTTGTACTGACCGAACAGGTAGGCAACCTCGCGGCCGCCAACACCCAGGTCGCCGGCGGGAACGTCGGTGTTGGGGCCAATGTGGCGATAGAGCTCGGTCATGAAGGACTGGCAGAAGTGCATGATCTCGTTGTTGGACTTGCCCTTGGGGTCAAAGTCGGAGCCGCCCTTGCCGCCGCCCATGGGAAGGGTGGTCAGGCTGTTCTTGAGGATCTGCTCCAGACCCAGGAACTTGAGCATACCCAGGGTGACCGTCGGGTTAAAGCGCAAGCCGCCCTTGTAGGGTCCAATGGCAGAGTTGAACTCGACGCGGTAACCGCGGTTGACCTGAACCTTGCCCTGGTCGTCGACCCAGGGGACACGGAACATAACGATGCGCTCGGGCTCGACGAGGCGCTCAAGCAGGGCGGCCTCCTCGTACTCGGGATGGGCGTCGAGCGCCGGCTGGATGGTACCGAGGATCTCGGTCGCGGCCTGGATGAACTCAGGCTGCTCGGGATAGCGGTCCTTGAGCTCGTCGAGAACTTTCTGCGTGTAGCTCATGCTTCCTCCAATTGATGGAAAAGAAAAGTGTCGTTCGAGGCGCCCCATGCGCCGCGAGCTTTATCGAATATGGATAATATCGCACTGTTGCAGCAAAGTTTCGCATAAGCCGACGAGCAGATGTTTCGTTTTGATTACGATGCAGGTAGAAGCGTTTTTGAGCACCTGACGCACAAATCGCGTGTTTCGAAGCTGTTTCGTCCACGTGTTCCAAACCACCACATTGGGGACAGGCACCTTTGTGGTGGTGTGGGTGGTTAGAGGACGAGTTGATGGTAGTCGGCAGGGGTTACGCGGCCTTCGGTGGCAGCGCGGAAGGCAGCGAGTGCATCGCCCGAGAACGGCATGGCCCAGCACAGCCCGCAACCTGCGGTAATGGAGCCGGGCAAAGGCATAATGCGCCCGGGCACGCCGGCGGCAAGGCACAGCTGTTCACATTCCATCACATCGAAGGTGCTATCGAACGAAACGATAATCTTGCGCTCGTGGTCGAGGGCATCACCGGACGGGCCTTCGCGGTGTGCCTCACGATACGCCGCGGCGGCCGCTTCCTCTTCCGCAGTATGTCCACAGCCACCGCAGCCGCAGGTACAGGGCTCGGAACCATCGCAAGTGCAAGGCTCTCCCGTGTCGGGACAAATATCGTGAGACATGGCAACTCCAATCGTCTAGGCGAGTAACTCGGCCGCCGCAAACTCCTCGGGCGTATTGACGTTTTCGAAGCAGAGCGTCGAGCCCGCGGCCTTAACGATCTGCGGTTCATCCATATAACTAGCCTGAACGCGATTGATCAGGCAGCGAATGCGCTGGCGGTCGCAGGCGAGCAGCTCATGGGCAACCGGCGCACACGCGTCACGGCGCCAGACGGCGCAAAGCGGCTCAATCCCCCGCTCCTCGCACGGCACGCACACGTCGAGCGCCTCGGCCTCAACACGATCGGCAAGCGCGCCGATAAGTTCCGGCGAGACAAACGGCATATCACAGGCGACGATAGCCGCGAGAGGAAGCCGAGCCGCAGCCAACGAACTCGCGATGCCGCGCATGGCGCCCGCCGACCCTTCAAGGTCCGCCACCACACGCGGCACCAGGCCGCCAAACGCGCGCTCCTCAAGGTAGGCCAGCTCGCTGGGACGCGAAGTCGTCACGACCAACTCGCCGGCAACTGGCGCCAGCCGGCCCAGCACGCGCTCGATGAGCGGTTCGCCGCAAAACGTCATGCGCGCCTTATCGCGGCCCATGCGTGAGGACAGCCCGCCCGCTTGGACGACGCAAGAAAGATCGGCCCGTCTTACGGTAGTCATACGGCAAAACACCTCCATCGGCATGCTCGAAACCCGACACACGAAGCCAGATACCGTCGCCGATAAAGCGGGCGGCACGGCAAACCCACGCAAAAACAAAACAGCGCCTTTGCGGCACGCAGCAAGACCGCGAGCACAAAAGCGCTGGTAGCGTATGGCGGGAACGTATGTGAATCGAACACATCCAAGACGTTTTGCACGCCTCGCAACGGTTTTGAGGACCGCGGAGCCCACCGGAGCCCATCCGTTCCCAAGTGCGGCGGTATTTTACCAAACCGAGCAGCCAATCTAGCGCAGGGAGCGCAGGCCGCCGGCATCCTTGTCGAGCACCGTAAAGCGCACGGCATCTAGGTGTTCCAAGATGCTGATGGCGCGTTTGCGCGACACACCAAGGGCCTCGCGCAGCACGCTCGTGGTAGCAGCGCCACCGGCGTCGGCAATGGCAGCGGCGACGAGCTCACGCGCGCGGGCCTCAGCGGCAGCAGACAGGGCCACATCACGCTCAATCTTTACGATGGAACGGTTGAGCGAAAGCTCGCGCAGGGCTCGCGTCATGGTGTCGCGATCGAGCTGCAACCGCTCGCCAACCTCGGGCAGCGTCGGCGCATCGAGACCGGCTTCGTCCAGCAAGGCAACGATACGTTCGCAAGCCTCGTGCACCACGCGCGCCGCGGCGGCAGCGGAGTGCGGGTCGAACACTTCGGCGCCCTCGGCGGCGCACACGCCACGCGAGCAGCCCTCGGCAATCAGAGCTGCGGCAACTGCATCGTCTGCGGTAGGCCAAGCAGCATGGGCGACGGCGCCGGGCGTAAAGCCTGTCTCCTTGGGAGACGCCGCATGCATGGCGGACAGGGTCGCCGCCAGCGCACCCATCGCGGCATCGAGCGCGGAAGCATCTGCATACAGCGAGCCATCCGAGCCAGCAATCGCGCAAGCAGCGCCCTTCGCCACCAACTCGCGCAACGCTGCCTCAGCCTCACCAGCAACAAGATCGAGCGCCGCAGTAACATCGGCAGCCGTAACCGGCAGTGTCTGCAACGCCAGCCAAGCGTCCACACCGCCCGCGATATCGCCGAACTCGAGCGCCGCGTACAGCGCACGCTCCCCTTCAACAAGCTCGCGCGAGCGACGGCAACGCGAAAGCAGCACGCGCCCGCCGCCAACAAGCATTACGGGCGAATAGGACAGCACCACGGCATGGTCCCCGGCACGTAGCGGCAGCGAGTTTTCCAATC
The DNA here is from genome assembly GCA_048416615.1 of Collinsella sp. Taxonomy (GTDB): domain Bacteria; phylum Actinomycetota; class Coriobacteriia; order Coriobacteriales; family Coriobacteriaceae; genus Collinsella. Next base: position 17,912 of record DBFSET010000036.1, read on the forward strand.
GCACCTGCACGGTACGGGTCTCGCCCACCGCCATGGGGGCCTCGCCCTCCATGAACATGATGCGGCCGACGACTTCGGCCGTACCCGCCATAACGTGAACACGCGCACCCGACTCGAGCACACGCGGCTTGGCTCCCTCGCGACCCAGATACGTAAACGTCATCATAAAGCGCAGCGTCTGGCCAAAGCGACCCTCCACGCCGAGCATCTCGCCGCGATCGAGCGCAGCGACGCCATCGCCCACCAGGTTAAGCGCCACACGCTGACCGGGCAGCGCCTGCTGCGTGTCGCCATGTACTTGGATCCCGCGTACGCGGCAGGCCGTGCGCGACGGCAGCGCGACGAGCTCATCGCCCACCGCAACCGGCGCATCGTGCAGCGTTCCCGTCACGACGGTGCCGGCGCCCTTGATCGTAAAGCAGCGGTCGATGGGCAGACGCGGCGCGGCATCGGTGCGCTTGGCACGGTCGCGGCAGGAATCCCAGCAGGTACCAACCTGATCGTCAAGCGCTGCCAGCAGCGCATCAATCCCCGCGCCGGTCTTGGACGAAACAGGCACGATCGGCGCGTCCGCAAACACGGTACCCGACAAAAAGTCATCGACGTCGAGCTCGGCAAGCTCAATCATTTCGTTATCGGCCAGGTCGCACATCGTCAGCGCGACCACCATGTGTGTTACGCCCAGCAGCTCCAGCACATGCACGTGCTCGCGAGTCTGTGGCATCACGCCCTCGACGGCCGAAACCACCAACACGGCAACATCAATGCCCGTAGCGCCCTGCACCATGGCGCGCAAGTAATGCGCGTGGCCCGGCACGTCGACCAGGCCCACGATCTTGCCACTCGGCAGCGCCAGCTCGCCAAAGCCAAGCTCAACGGTCATGCCGCGACGACGCTCAACTTCCAGGCGGTCGGGGTTTTTGCCCGTCAGCGCCTCGATCAGCGCCGACTTACCGTGGTCGACGTGGCCCGCCGTGCCAACGATAACGGGACACTCCACCAGCGCTTGAACTTCACTCATCGAGCAATCGCCTTCTTAACGCAGGCGACGAGCGTCGATGCCGCCGTCTCGATATCGCGGTCGCCCACAAGCGTACGGACGTCAAACAAAATGCGATCGTGCGAGGTTCGCGTGACGACCGGCGTGTCGAAGTCCTGGACAAGCGAGCACTTGAGCGCGTCGACCGTCAGGCGCTCGTCAACAAGACGCACGGCCACGCACATCGTGGGCAGCTCCACGGTAGGCAGCGAGCCACCGCCGGGAGTCGACGATTCCTCGACGATCTCCACCTGAACGGCACGCGGACAGCCAGCCTTATCGAGGCCCGCCACCATCAGATCGCGCAGCTTGCGTGCACGACGCTTCAGATGAGCCTGCGGAAGCGTGAGCATGTTGAGCACCGGCACCTCGCGATGGGCCACATCCGCCCCATCCATGTAAATGCGCAGCGTAGCCTCGAGCGCCGCCAGTGCGAGCTTACCCGGACGCAGGGCACGCATAAGCGGATGCGACCCGCAGGCCTGGACCAGATCGCGGCGGCCCATGATAATGCCCGCCTGTGCGGCACCGAGCAATTTATCGCCCGAGCACGACACCAGATCGAGCCCTGCCGAAACCGAAGACGGCGTGGTTTCTTCGCCGCCGCGCACCAAGATGTCGTCAGGCAACAGTGCCCCCGAGCCCTGGTCTTCATAGAACAGCAGGCCGTGCTTATGGGCCAGTGCGGCGAGTTCCCTTGAGCTCACTTCCTCGTGAAAACCCTCGATGCGATAGTTGGAAGGATGAACCTTCAGGATCATGGCCGTTTCGGACGTAATGGCGCGCTCGTAGTCGCCCAGATGCGTGCGGTTGGTGGCGCCGACCTCGACGAGTTTGGCGCCCGAGGCCGCCATGACGTCGGGAATACGGAAGCTGCCACCGATCTCGACGAGCTCGCCACGGCTGACGATAACTTCTTTGCCCGCGGCATGAGTCGCCAACACCAGCAGCACCGCGGCGGCATTGTTGTTGACGACCAGCGCATCCTCGGCACCGGTAAGTGAGCGGATCAGTTGCGCGGCGTGCTCCTTGCGCGACCCGCGCGAACAGGTGTCGACGCTGTACTCGAGCGTGCTGTAGCCGCGCGCAACCTCGGCCACGGCTTTGGCGGCCGATTCCGCGAGCGGGGCGCGACCCAGGTTGGTATGGATGACCACACCCGTGGCGTTGACGGCAGGACGCAGGCTCGGCAGTGCAGAGCGATGTGCGCGAAATTCAATGGCCGATGCCAGTTCGCGCTTGGAGCGCGGGGCGGCACCGGCGCGAATGGCGGCGCGCTCCTCGTCGAGCTCAGCCGTGACGGCGGCATGCACCACCGCGTCGCAGGTCTCCCCCGCCGCCTTCACTACCGGCCACTCGGCAAGCAGCTCGTTGACGGAAGGAATGGCGCGCAGGCGGGCGCGCACCTCATCGGACATGTTCTGGCTATCGCTCATGTGCAGCCTTTCAAAACCAAGGGCAGATCAGTCGGTCGCTCATAAAAACCAGCCGAATCAATCTGCTGAATCAATCAGTCGTTATTATCCACGTGCTCCGTGATCTTTTCCACGCGAACGGCATTTTCCTGGGTGAGCGCGGCACCCGTCAAAGGGTCCCAGCGCAGCGGCGTGTGATCGAGCGGCCCGACGCCCAGGGCCTGCCGGCCACCACCCTCAGCACCAAATGCGCGTCCGCCGGGAGCGGCCGAGGTGAAGATGCACGCCGGATGCAGATACGGCGTCGTCTCCACGCGCACGCGGTCGCGGCCCAAATCGCTCACAAGTTCGACGACCTCGCCATCGGCGATGCCCATGTGCGCAGCGGCATCGGCATTCATCTGCACGGCATCCAGGTCCGATCCAGCCTCAGCGGCACCTTGGGCCGCGAGCCTGCGCGAAGTATGCGACTCAAAGGGACGGTTGCCGCTAATGAGGCGAAACATCCCCGGGCCGGGCTCCACCATCGGCGCAATCCAGCCTGGCACGCGTCCCAGACCGGCTCGCTCCCATATGTCGCTTGCCAGTGCAATCTTGCCGCCGGCAAGCGGAATCACCGGCTCACCCGTGCGCGTCGGCAGCGCCATGCCCGTATCGGCCCAGCCGCGCTCCATGAGCTCGTCCAGATCGATCCCAAAAGGCGCCACCTGGGCAGCCGCCAGATCGTCAGACGTAAACTGGAAGTACTCGCCCACGCCACACGCCTGCGCCAGACCGGCAAAAATCTCCCGACCGGGACGTGTGTCGTCATGCTGCACGGGCAGCACGGCGTTGCGGTAGAACACGCGCGCATCGTTGGCGCCCGTCACCGTTCCCACGCCGCGGTCAGCCTCCAGATACGTCACGTCGGGCAGCACGAAGTCAGAAGCACGCGCCGTCTCGGACCAGCGAATATCAATCGTCACGAGCAAGTCGAGCTGCTGCAAAATACTCAACCAAGCCTGTGCATTGCCATAGCCCGCACCGGGGTTACTGGCATAGACGATGAGCCCACGCAAATCGCCGGCAAGAATCGACTGACCGATAGTCGTGCACAGGCCGCGCACCGGATCGACCAGCGGATAGCGCTCGGACCCCAGCTTGGGCCCGCGCGGCACCGGCGGCGTCGCAAAGCGTGCGGGATCGAGGTCGCCCAACACAAGCGGCGTGGGCGGGTTGAGGGCACCGCCCGCGTGTCCGATGCAGCCCAGCAGCACGTCGACCAAGCAAATAGCGCGCGCGGTCTGGGTGCTATTGGCATACGCGATTCCGATGCCGCCATGAAAGCCCGCATCCACCACGGCGGCAGGCGCGGCGGCAGCGAGATCGCGCGCCGTGGCGACAATCTCTGCGGCCGGCACGTCGCACATCGACTCGGCCCACTCGGGCGTCCAAGCACTGGCCGCCTGTGCCAGCTCGTCAAAACCCGTGGTATAGCGGTCCACAAACTCGCGGTCGTACAGGCCCTCGTCAATCAACACGTGGGCAATACCCAACAGCAGCGCCAAGTCGCAGCCCGGGCGTACGCGGAGCCAGCGACCGGCAAGCGCGGCCGAGCCGCTGCGCCGGGGATCAACCACGATGATCTTCGCCCCGCGCCGGCGCGCATCGTTGAGCGCATCAACGGCTCCCATCGTCGACGAATCGACAATGGAACGCCCCAAATACATGATGCAGTCGGTATGTGACAGGTCGGAGGTGGGACTATAACCCAGGCTGTGCTCCCAACCGGTAAGTCGGCTTACCTCGCAGGCACCGTCGGCACCGTATACGTTGGGCGAACCCAGCGCATGCATAAAACGATAGGCCCAGTAGCGGTCGAACGAGGGAACGCCGAGCGTCATACCCAGCGCACGAGGCCCGCACTCGTCAACAATCCCCCCAAGGCGCACAGCGATCTGCGCGAACGCCTCGTCCCAGGTAATCGCATCAAACCCCGAGCCATCAGCTCGTCGGCGCATGGGGTGCATGATGCGGTCACGCTCGTCAAACGGCATTGCCAGGCGATGCCGTCCGCGGGCGCACAGGGCTCGCGCCGCGCACGGATGCCCCGGCACCGGCAGCTCGGCCACCACGCGACCGTCCTCAACGTGTGCCGCAAAGGCGCAATCGGCATAGCATCCCCCGCATGTGGTCACCACGGCGCGACCGTCACGCTTCACAGCAGATGCCATCTCGATTACCCCTTTCATCAGCCAAACACAACAGGCCAAAAGCCCAGCAACGAGCCCCAGACCCAAAAAGCCTCCCGCACGGCAACGCCCCGCGGGAGGCCAACGTCAAATAGGCGGTACTTTACGCCTCGGACTTCTTGGCGTAGACAAACCAGTAGCCGAGCGCGATCAGAACCGCGCCGCCCACGATGTTGCCCAGCGTGGCGGCGGACAAGTTAAACGCAATGCCCGCAGCGTTGAGCGCATCGGCGCCGGCGACCTTGGCACCATAGCCGCACGCGTGCATCACGGCACCCATGGGCAAAAAGTACATGTTGGCGACACAGTGCTCAAAACCGCAGGCCACAAAGGCGGCGATGGGCAGCAGAATGCCCACAACCTTATCGACCACGGTCTTGCCGGCGGTACCGATCCACACGGCAAGGCACACAAAGATGTTGCACAGGATGCCGCGGAAGAAGATCGTCACCCAGTCGATCGTCACCTTGCCGGCGGCGACGCTCACCATGGAATTGGCGACCGCCTCGCCGTTGAGCTTATAGATGCCGGCCATGTACACCAAAAAGACGATGAACAGGGCTCCGACGAAATTGCCGACCCACACGACGACCCAGGCCTTGAGCATCTGGACCAGGGTGATCTTTTTGCTCTTGAGCGCGCAGACCATAAGCGAATTGCCGGTAAACAGCTCGGCGCCGCACACCAGCACCAGCACCAGGCCCAGGCAAAAGCACAGGCCGCCCACGACGCGCTGGGCACCCCAGCCCAGCGTGCTGTCGCCCAAAAACACCGTAAAGAACAGGCCGCCGAAGGCGATAAACGCGCCGGCGAACATTGCCAACAGAAAGGCCTTAGCGACCGGCAGGTTAGCCTTGGTCACGCCGGCGGCCTCGGTCTTGGCCTCGATCGCGGCGGGCGCCAGGCAATCGGGAGCGGGGTACTCCACTTTGGAATCTGCCATGTCAATCACTTCTTTCCTAATCAGCAGGGACAAGCGCTGCTATAGCTCCTGCCCCAAGCGGACAAAGTGGGAAAAGTCGTTGGCGGCCACGGCGTCGTACACGGCGTCGACGGCGTCAAAGACTTCCGGGGACATAGGGTTATAGAACTCCGTATCGCCCGGCTGAATCCCTATGAAGACGATATCTTCGCACGATTGCTCAATCTCTTCGATCAGAATCGACAAGGGAAGCGAATGCGTGGTGAACATCGACTTGCGGGCCACGTCACGTTTGTCGAGCAAGCGGATGGCACCGACGGGCAGTGCCATGTCTGCGGCATCGACCAAAACCAAACGCGGCGGACGTTCGCGCTTGACCTCGATGATGTCATCCTCGGGCGTCTGACCACCGTCGATGGTGTACCAACCGGCGATGGGCGTGTCCTCCATCTTTTTGGAGAGCACGGGGCCGGCGGCATCGTCGGCGCGCAGCACGCTTCCCGCCGTGAGCACAATGCCCGCAAACGGGGCGCCGTTCACACGGCCATCCACAACGCGACCCATTACTGTAGCCTCCCCGTCAGATACACGCCCGACACATCGCGCACGCGCTCAACCAGATCGCGGAACTTCATCAGAAACGCGACTTGCTGGGCATGCAGGCCAAAGTCGTCGTCGAACACCGAGATGCCGGCCTTGGCCGACCCGCGAAAACCGCGCTCGTCGAGCAGCGTGTCGCAGGCCTCGAGCAGCGACGGCACCGCCGCCTTGTCGAGCTGGCACTCGCCAAAGGAACGGATGGCCTCGAATTTGGTCTTGGCCTCCCCCTCCGGCAGCGCGTCGACGAGCGAATAGAACACATCCACCGGCACCGACAGGCGCGGCTCAAAGCAGTCGAGCACGCCGGTGTGGTGGCCCACGGCGAGCGTGTAGTACAGTACGTCGCAGGCCTCCTGGGGAACGTCTTCCTCGGTCTCCACAAACTTACGCGTGAGCTCGTAAAAGACCACCTGGTCGGGCGCATGACCCAGGCAGGGGTCGGCGACGCCCTCGGCGGCCTCGTCGCTTGCGCGCGAGGCATCGCCAAAGGAGCCGCCGAGCATGCCGGGACCCGCAAAGTAACCAGAGCGGTCCGTGAGCTCCATCTAGCGACCTCCGGCCAGCACCAGATCCTGCAGCGCCGAGTAGACCTCGACGCGGCGCGGATCGTCCTGCTTGTCGATGAGCAGCGCCATGGCACCGCGGATATCGCCCTTGGGCGCGCCCTCGAGCGTATCCATAAACTCGTTGGCCAAATCGCGACCGTAACGGTAGCCGCTCATGGCGCGAGCCTCGCGCTCGATGGCAACGCGCAGCTTGTACGGCACGCCGGGGTGCAGGATATCGGCCTGCTCGCCGGCGGCCTCCACCGTGGTCTCGGCATGGAGCTTTTGGTCCAGCAGACCGAGCGCCATGGCAAAGCCGTAGACGGTCTGCGCGGGGCTGGGCGGGCAGCCGGGAATGTAGACGTCGACCGGCAGGATCTTATCCGTGCCGCCCCAGACGCAGTAGTTGTCGTAGAAGATGCCACCGGTGCAGCCGCACGCGCCATAGGACACCACGATCTTGGGATCGGGTGCGGCCTCAAAGGCGCGCAGGGCCGGCATACGCATGGCACGCGTCACGGCGCCGGTGTACAGCAGCACATCGGCGTGACGGGGCGAAGGCACGACCTTGATGCCAAAGCGCTCGACGTCAAAGACGGGCGTGATGGAACCGAAGATCTCAATCTCGCAGCCGTTGCAGCCGCCACAGTCGACACGGTAGACGTACACCGAGCGCTTGATCTTCTTAAGAAGGGTCGCCTTGGCCTTCTCGATGCTCTCGTCGAGCTCGATCTTGGTCGGGCGGTACTGAAGCCGCTCGGGCAAAAGCGTGGGTTCGGCCATGGTTACTCCTCCTTCGTATCAAAATCCATGATGATGCCCTCGACCGGCGCCGGACCGGCGGGAATCTCGGGCGCATCGGGGTTAAGCTCGCGGTCGATATACTCCGGGTTCACGCCGTGGCCGCCCAGATACTCCATGCCGGGGCCCTGGGGCTCACCGGACGCAAGCGTCTCGTTGGCAGCCATGCCGTGTGCGTTGCCGGTCTTTACGGCCGAGGCGGCGCGCAGGGCGTCGAGCTCGCGCTTGCACTCCTGGCACATACCGACGGTACGGGCAGCCTGCTCGGCCTCCATGCCGCCGGCCTTTTGCAGCAGGCGCTTAGCGTAGTCGATCTCCTTGTGCGGGGCAAACGGCTTGCCGCAGCGCGAGCAGTGCTCGAGCGTATAGACACTCTTGCTGGTGAGGTCGTCCTTGCTCATGACGGCCAGCTCAAACTCCTCGGTGAGCTTGATGGCCTCCATGGGGCAGGCTTCCTCGCAGCGGCCGCAAAAGATGCAGCGGCCGTAGTCGATCGACCAGGTAATGGTATCGGCCGCAAGGTCGGTGTCCATGCGAATGGCATCGGCCGGGCACGCCACGCCGCAGGCACCACAGGCGATGCAGAGCTCGGCATTGTGCTCGGGCTTGCCGCGCATGTCCTTGTTGGTGGGAAACGGCGCAAACGGGTACTTGACCGTCGCGTCGCCGGCCTTGGCGTTAACCTTCCAAAGCTTCAGCATATTAGAGCGCCTCCTCATCGAGCGGAGCGGCCATGGTGCCCTCGCCCGCAAGCGGCGACTTGTCGCGCCAGACGTTCTCGAACTGCTCCTTGTCGAGCACGTGGTCGCGCTTGGCGGCGACATCGGTCACCGTCACGCGGTCGGTGCAGGAGTAGCACGGGTCGAGCGAGCCGACGATCAACGCAGCGTCACCCACGGTGTTGCCGCGGAACATGTAGCGCAGGACCGGCCAGTTGCTGTACGTGGCGGCCTTGGCGCGCCAGCGGTAGCACTTCTGGTTGTTGCCGAGCATGGCCCAGTGCACGTCCTCGCCGCGCGGCGCCTCGGTGGCGCCGATGGCGTACTTGTGCGGGGTGTACTCCCAATCCGTGGTGAGGATGGGGCCCGACGGGCAGTTCTCGAGCATGGTCTCGATCATGTCGATCGAATCGTAGACCTCCTGGATGCGAACGGCGGTACGGCCGAAGGCATCGCAGGTGTCGGCCGTAGCGGCGTGCATCTTTTGAACGTCCGGATCGGCGTAGCCGTCGAAGGGATGGTCAAAGCGCACGTCGCGGGCATAGCCCGAGCCACGCATGAGCGGGCCGACCGGCGAGAAGTCGCGTGCGATCTTGCGGTCCAAGATGCCGATACCGCTCGTACGCTCAATAAAGTTGGGCGTGGAGAGCAAGACGTCGACGAGCTCCTGAACCTCGGAGCGCAGCTGGTGGATGGTCGTGAGCGTGGAAAGCTTCTGCTCGGCCAAAATGTCGCGACGCACGCCGCCGATCACGTTGAGGCCGTAGGTCTTGCGGTGACCGGAGAGCTTCTCGGCCAGGTCCATGGACTTCTCGCGGACGCGGAAGAACTGTTGGAAGCCGGAGTCGAAGCCCGTGTAGTGCGACGCCAGGCCAATGTTGAGCAGATGCGAGTGCAGACGCTCGACCTCGAGCATGATGGCGCGGATGTACTGGGCGCGCGGCGGGACATGGATGCCCTGGGCGCGCTCGACGGCCTCGGCATAGGCCACCGAGTGGGCGCAGCCGCAGATGCCGCAGATGCGGTCGGCGAGGAACGTCACGGCGTCATAGTTCAGGCGCGTCTCGGCGACCTTCTCCATGCCGCGGTGCACGTAGAACAGACGGTAGTCGGCGTCGACGATCGTCTCGCCCTCAACGAACAGGCGGAAGTGGCCGGGCTCGTCGGAGGTAATGTGCAGCGGGCCCATGGGGACAAGCGTCGTCTCCTTGCCCTTGGTATCGGCCAAGAACTCGTAGTTTTCCATATCACTCGCGGGAGCGGGACGGAAGCGGTAGTCCATGGAGTCCTTGCGCAGCGGGTACAGGCCGCTGGGCCAATCGTCGGGCAGCACCAGGCGACGACGGTCGGGCAGACCCTCGGGGATCAGGCCGAACATGTCGCGAAGCTCGCGCTCGCCCCACACACAGGCGGGGACGAACGGTGTCACGGACGGGAACGTCATCTTGGCGGGATCGACCTCGGTGCGCACGGTCACCCAGCCGGGGTCCTCCCCCTCCATGGAGATGACGTAGTACACGGCGTAACGGCCGCACAGGCTGCGCTCATCGTTGCCGATGATCACGGGAATCCAGCCGTAGCGCTCGTAGTACAGGTAGTGGACGGCCTCGGGCAGACGGTCCAGCTTGACGGTGATCGTCAGCTGGTCCTCGCACTGCCATTCGACCTTCTCGATAGCGCCCGGCACTGCGGCGCGCAGGGCCTCGACGTGGCTTTCGCAGCGACGAGCGTAGTCCTTCTTTTCAGGTTCTGCCATGGTGCTAATTCACCTCGCTTGTCTTGGTCTGGGAACTGAACACCATGCGGTAGAGAGGAGCCTCGTGGAGCTCTTCGACGCTCTGGTTCAAAACGACGGACGTTGCATCCTCGACGCCGCTCGTGATAGCGACCGGGGTGGCGATTCCGAACCACATGACCACGATCGCGAGGGCGATCTCGGGGATGATCATGAGGGCGGGCACCTCGTGGCGCTTCATGCCCTCGGGCGCCTTGCCGAAGATGGACTTGAGCGCGATGCCGGTAAGGGCAAAGTACACGCCGGTGAGGCCAATGGCCACGAGCACGACCACCCAGATGGGACCGGACTGGACGCCGGCCACGAAGGTGAGGAACTCGGAGATGAACAGGGCGAACGGCGGGAAGGCGGCGAGCGCGAGCAGGGCGATGATGGTGAGCGCTGCCGTGACGGGAGCGATCTCGACGACGCCCTTGATCTTGTTCAGGTCGCGGGTGTGGTAGATGTGCTGGATGTTACCGGCCATGCAGAAGGCGAGCGCCTTCGTGAAACCGTGGAAGATGCAGTGCAGCAGGCAGGCGGCGATACCGAGCGGACCACCGATACCCAGGCACAGCGCGACCACGCCGACGTTGTCGACGGAGGAGTACGCGAAGCGGCGCTTGATATCGTCCTGCTTAAAGATGCACAGGGCGGCCACCAGGATGGACAGCGTGCCCAGGATGAGCGGGAGCGTACGCGGATAGGTGTCGCCCACCGTGATGATGGACAGGGAGTAGAAGCGGATGATCACCAGCATGGCGCACTTGAGCAGCACGCCCGAGAGCAGCGCGGAAACCGGGCTCGGAGCCTGGGAGTGCGCGTCGGGCAGCCAAGTGTGCATGGGGAACAGGCCCGCCTTGGTGCCGAAGCCGATGACGATGAACGCGAACGCGAGGCGCACGAGCATCGGGTCGAACTGGTCGGCGTAGGGCATGATGGAGGTGAGGAAGGCTGCCTCATGCGCGTTGGGCATGATATCGGCGGCGTTCGCGTAGATGAGCAGCGTGCCGAACAGGCCGAAGGCCACGCCGGCGGTGCAGACCATCGCGTACTTCCAAGACGCCTCGAGCGCCTGCTTGTTCTTGTAGATGCCCACGAGGAACACGGTCGACAGCGTGGTGGCCTCGACCGCCGCCCAGGTGAGGATGATGTTGTTGGACAGGCAGGCGAGCAGCATCGTGAAAACGAACAGGCTAAACAGCGCGTAGTACTGCTTGGTGCGCTCGGCCGGCATGGTCTTCTCCTCGATATCGATCTTGATATAGGAGATGGAGTACACGCCGGTGATGAACCCGATGATGCCTACCAGAAGGACGAAGATCGACGAGAGCGAATCGAGATGGAGCCACAGGCCCAAAGCGTCGATATTCTGCCCGCTCGAGAGCATGGTTCCCGCGGTGACGACCGAAAGGACGAGGGTCGCCGCGACGGAGATGGTGTTGAGCCCCGCAAAGACGCTGTAGGACGTCGTCTTGGGGAGCGCAGCCATAATCAGGGAGAACACGAGGGGACAAGCGAGCAGGGCGACCGTCAGCATTGAAACATCCATGGCCTACCCCTTCAATTCGGTCAGGTCGTGGGAGTCGAGCGACTTGGTGTCGTTCCAGATCCTCACGACGACGGCGGACATGATGATGACGGCGAAAATGGCGTCGGTGGCGATGCCGATCTCGATGATCTCGGGGGCCGTGGGCGCGAGCAGGGCGAGCGTCACGTGGCTACCGTTCTCCATAAGGCAGTACCCGAAGATTTGCTTGAGGATGTTGCGCTGGGAGATGATGCACGTGAGGCCGACGAAGAAGTGCGCGAAGCTGATGGCGAGGGCCGGAGTAGCCACCTCAGCGGTGGGCAGGCTCAGGCGCGTGACCACCGCGAAGCAGATGGCCACCTCCAGACCGGTGAGGATGATGGTCCAGGCCGGCTTGATGGAGGAGGTCAGCGTGCTATCGGCAGGCGAACCCATCTTTTTGTAGGCACGGTTGAGAATGAACGGAACGAGGATCACCTTGGTGACGAAGGCCGACGCGGCCCACATGAGAAGCTCGGTGGCACCGGTGGTGAGGCCCAGGGTGAGCAGCACGCCCACCAGGACAACCGACTGGATCGCGTACCACTTAATGGCGGACGGGATGGTCTTCGAGACGACCACCATGGTGGAGGTCACGATCAGAAGACCGCCCAGGATATTGACTAACGAATAACCCATGTCCTACCTCCTAACCCATCCAACTAGAGGACAGAGGACCGGCGACGACGACCATGATCATGAGGACGACGAACACGAACGCCATGGCGCGCGGAAGGGGCTGGCCGGCGGCCACGGTCTCGCTCGGCTCACCGGGCAGGACCTTACCCATCCAACGCAGGAACCATGCGAAGGTGGCGACGGTCTCGACGACCATGACGCACACGAGGACGAAGATGACCGTGTTGGAAGCACCAACCGCGAAGCCACCGGAAATAATCTGGAACTTGGAGAAGAACGTGCTCATGGGGGGCACGCCGGCGATAGCGGTCGCGGCGACCGCGAAGCCCACGCCCGTGACCGGGTACTTCTTCATGAGGCCCTGGATCTTGGGCAACATACGGGTTCCCAGCGTGAAGCTGAGGGAGCCGGCGATGAGGAAGAACAGGGTCTTGGTGAACGCGTGGTTGAAGATGTGCTCGACGGCGCCGTTGAACGCCATCTGGCTTCCGAACACGGAGAGGCCCAGGCCGAAGAACACGTAGGCGAGCTGCGCGATCGTCGAGAAGGCGAGCAGGCGCTTCATATCCTTCTGGGGCAGGTACATGAGGAAGCCGAAGAGCATGGTCACGACGGCGTCGATGATGGCGACCCAACCGACGATCTCGGGGATATCGCCGGCACTCGCAAGAGCGCGGGCGAACACGCACACGCCGACCTTCACCATGGACGCGCCATGGAGGTAGGCGGAAACGGGCGTGGGGGCCTCCATTGCGGAGGGCAGCCACATGTAGAGCGGGAACTGGGCGGACTTGGCCCAAGCGGCGAACAGGATGAGCAGCAGCACGACGGTCTTCATACCGGAATCGAGCTGGGAGATCGCGCTCAGCGCGAACGTGCCGGTTCCGGCGAACAGGAAGGCCGCGCCGATGTAGAGTCCCAGAGCGCCGATATGGGTGATGATGAGCGCCTTCATACCGGCCTTCTTGGCCGTGGGCGTCATGTAGTAGCTGATGAGGCCCCAGGAGCACACGCCGGTGATCTCGAAGAAAACGAGCTGGCCGACGATGGTGGAGCTGTAGGCGAGACCGGCCATGGCGCCGATGAACGTGGAGAAGTACACGTAGAAGCGGCGACGGGGCGCGTCGGGATGCTCCTTGTTCTTATCGCTCATGTACGGGAACGAATAGATGACGACGAGCAGGCCGATAGCGACGAACGCGGGTGCGAGCAGCGTGCTCATCCGGTCGAATATGAAGCCCATGACCAAGGTCTGGCCCATACTCGCCCAGGTTACATCGACCGCGTTCATGCCGTTTCCGGCAAACGTCGCGGCCAAGCCAACGGAAGCGACCGTGGCGATGCCGCCGGCAAAGGCGCAGATCCATTTAGCGTAGGGACGCGGCAGCATGACGATGAGCAGGGAGCCCAGCATGGGGACGGCGATCGCCACCATGGCAAAGAGGGACAAGCTCGATTCGATTGACATAGTTTCTCCCTTCTCCCTACACGCCTACGACGACGAAGACGAACGCGAGGACCGCGATGCCGACGACGGCCCAGGTCTGGTTACCGAGCACCTTGAAGCGCGAACGGGAAACGGAGTTCTCGAGCACGCCGCAGACAACGAAATCGACCAGGCACTTGACAAGGAAGACGACGGCGCCCACGAGAGCGGTGACGCCGATGGTCGCGGGCTCTCCCCAGGGGATGAAGATGGAGGTGAACCAAGCGACGACCACGACCTGCTTCATGCCCATGGCGAGCTTCATCATGGCCAGGGACGGGCCGGAGAGCTCGGCGAGCGGGCCCTCCTGGAGCTCCTGCTCGGCTTCGGCCTGATCGAACGGAAGCTTGCCGAGCTCCATATAGCAGGCGGCCGCGAAGGCGACGCCGGCGAGGATGACGGCGACGACGCTCGAGACGTTGCCCGTAACGATGTGCTGACCCATGGTCGCAATGTCCGTGGAGCCGCACACGATGGCGACGGTAAACAGCGCGATGAGCATGGACGGCTCGATGAGCACGCTCATGAGGAGCTCGCGGATACCGCCGAAGCCCGCGTAGGCGTTGGAGGAATCCACGCCGGACAGCGCGAAGAAGAAGCGGGACAGCGCGAGCGCGTACATGATAGTGATGGCGTCACCAAAGACGGGCATGGGGCTCTCGAGCGTGAACATGGGCAGGCCCATGGCGAGCATGAACGACACCGCGAGGAACAGCGGCGGCATGATGCGCAGCACGAAGCTCGAGTCGGAACTCACGGACTCGGGACGCGCCATGAGCTTCGCGAGGTCCCGGTAATCCTGAAGGATGGACGGACCGCGGCGATTGTGCATCTTCGCGCGAATCACACGGGCGAGGCCGGAGAAGAAGGGCGCGACCAGCATGACCACGAGGCCCTGCGCTATCGCAAGAACGATGTTCATAATAACCTCTCCCCTCTCTAGACCATGACCACGGCGAGCACGAGGAAGACCACGAGCGCCGCGACGATGTAGCAGATGTATACGGAGTAGTTGCCGCCCTCGATCTTGGAGGCGAGGCCGGCCAGCTTATCGGCACCCTCGCTCGGTGCATCGACCAGGAAGCGGTCGGGCAGGGGCTCAACGCCCTGGGCGACACCGGTGAGCTTCTGGAACACGTGCGCGATGGACCAGCAGATCTTGGTGCATACCTCGCGCAGGGTGTAGAGCGGGCCCATGAAGAGCTCTACGTCTGACGCGAAGCTCGTGGCGACGACGGGCATGTGCTCGTTGGGCTCGTAGCCGCACGCCCAAGGGTCGGTCTTCTTAGCGGGGGCCTTGGTGCCGAGGCAGGACCTCAACACGAACGCGAGGCCGGTGAGGACCACGAGCGCGATGGCGATCGCGGGGGTGGAGGTGGCGGCACCGGAAATCTCGTTCACCAGAGACACGCCCGAGGTGGCTGTGACGGCAGAGCCGGCAAGCACGCTCTGGGCGACGTCGCCCAGAACCGGGGCGATGACGGGAGAGCCGATTCCCAGCACCACGCAGATGGCCGCGAGGAGCATCTGCGAGAACAACATCGGAGCCGGGGACTCCTTGGCGTTCGCGGCCTCCTGGGAACGAGGGCTGCTCGCGAACGAGACGCCGTAGGCCTTCACGAAGCACGTGACGGCCAGGGCACCGGTGATGGCGAGGGCGGCCGCGGAGGCGACGGCGAACACCATGACGACCGGGTCGGAGAGCGTCGAGATGTTGAACAGGGACTGGTAGGTGAACCACTCGGAAACGAAGCCGTTGAGCGGCGGGATAGCCGAGATGGCAAGGGCACCGATGAGGAAGCAGACGGCCGTGACCGGCATACGGCGGAACAGGCCGCCCATCTTCTCCATGTTGCGCGTACCCGTGGCATAGAGCAGGGAGCCCGCGCCGAGGAACAGCTCGCCCTTGAACATGGCGTGGTTGAGCGTGTGGTAGAGGGCGGCCATGAGCGCGATCGTCGCGATGACGTCGTTGCCCAGGGCGTGCGCCGTCATGGACGCGCCGACACCGAGCAAGATGATGCCGATGTTCTCGACGGAGTGGTAGGCCAGCAGGCGCTTAATGTCGTGCTCGTGGAGGGCGTAGACGACGCCCAGGACCGACGAGATGGATCCAAAGACCAGGACCATGAGGCCCCACCAGAGCTGGACGCCCGAACCCGCGAGCAGGTCGAGACCGACCTTGAGGATTCCCAGGATGCCGATCTTGATCATGCCGCCGGACATGAGGGCGGACACGTTGGACGGCGCCTCGGGGTGCGCCTGGGGCAGCCAGGAGTGCAGCGGGATGATACCGGCCTTTGCGCCGAATCCGAAGAACGCGAGGACGAAGCACGCGGAGGAGACGGCGGGTCCAAAGTCATGCGTACGGAAATCACTGAAGCTGAAGGAACCGCCCACGCCGTTGGTCATGAGCAGGAAGCTCGCCATGATAAGGACAAAGCCCACGTGCGCGATGACGAAGTAGAGCCAACCGCCCCTAATGGAGTTCTTGTTCTCCTCGATAACGACAAGGAAGTAGCTCGTAAGGGACATGAGCTCAAAGGCGACCAGGAACCAGAACACGTTGTCGGCGGTGATGACGAGCATCATCGAGGCGACGAAGGTGTTCATGAAGAAACCGGCGCGCCCGACCTTGCCCGGGTACTCATCGAAGTAGGACAGACCGTAGATGAAGCCCGCAAAGGCGAGGATTGAGATGAGGACCACGATCAGGCCCGCAAGGCCGTTGAGCAAGAGCTCGAGACGGGCGAACGGGAAAAAGAAGACCGTGTTGAGGGACGAAACGTCGCCAAGCACGGCCTCGAGGCCCGCGATGAACGACAGCACGGCCGCGACGGCGCCGATCAGGCTGCCGGCGGTCTTGGCGGCGTTATCGGCCTTGATCAGCAGAACCGAGGCGAGCGCACCGATGCACGAGACGGCAAGCGATGCGATAAACAGCGTCATGCTATCCATTGTTTACGCTCCCTTCTGCTTTCTCGGACAGGCCCTGGGCCACAGCGGTAACGTCGACGACCGGACCGTTTTCGATCGAGCGCAGGCGCTTGGCCTCGTCGAGCTCGCGATCGGCCGCGCCGCCCATGACGGTCAGCGCCTTGGTGGGGCACGCCGCCACACAATGCGGGCCGTCCGGATCGAAGGCGCACAAGTCGCACTTGACAGCGCAGGTGTACTGGCCGGGAGCCCACGTAAGCAGGCTGCTCAGGGACTTAGGATACGAAGGCGTCGGGTCGCACATGCCTGCGACACCGGCGATAGACGTGCCATCGGGATGGATGGCTCCGAAGGGGCACGCGATGGCGCACAGCCTGCACCCGATGCACTCCTGCTCCTTGACGTGGATGCGGTCGCCATCGTGCTCGATAGCATTCACCGGGCAAACCTCGGCGCAGGGGGCACCCTCGCAATGGTGGCAGGCAAGGGCGGCCGAAATACCGCCGGTCTTCACGAGCGCCAGGCGCGGCGTATCCTGAAGACCCTGCATCCGGTGGGCGTCGGCACAGGCGGACTGGCATGTTCCGCAGCCGATGCACCTCTCCGGGTTGATGTCGATGAAGCGGTTCATCCCCACTTCCTTTCAAAATAACGGGCCGGGCTCCCGAACGTACGGGACGCCCGGCCCAAAAAGCCAACGAGAACGGGACTACACGATTTGATTCACGTGTGTCTCGTCGTCGAACTTGGCGGCGCCAGGCTCAACGTCCTGGGGAGCGGCGGCGTCCACCAGAGCCTGCTTGAGCTCGGTGTACTGACGCTCTACCTCGCCCTCTGCCCAAACCTGGTCGGCAATGGCGTCGACCTGGCAGGCGGAGAACTTGTCCTCGGGCGTGTGCGAGACCGGGTCGACCTTGTGCATGGTCAGCTCGTTGCACTTGCCGATCCACCACTGGTAGGTCATATAGACCGTGCCCTTGTTGATGCGATCGCTTACGTCGGCGCGGCTGTATACCTGGCCGCGGCGGCTGTGAATCGAGACGATGTCGCCGTTCTTGATGCCGCGCGCCTGGGCGTCCGCGGGATTCATGCGGACAAAGCCGGGCTCATCGGCAAGCAGCGCCAGCGTCTTGCAGTTGCCGGTCATCGAGCGGCAGCTGTAGTGGCCGACCTCGCGGACGGTGCACAGGATGAGCGGGTACTCATCGTCGGGAAGCTCGGAGGGCGCCTCCCAGTCGTGCGCCATCAGGTTGGCGCGGCCGTCCTTGGTGGTGAACTTGCCACCAGCGAACATGTCGGGCGTACCGTGGTCGTTCACATCGGTGCTCTTGACGGGCCACTGGGCGTAGCCGCCCTCGGGAGCCATCTTCTCGTAGGTCGCGCCCACAAAGTTGGGGCACAGGCTAATGCACTCGTTCCAGATCTGCTCGGTGTTGTCGTAGTGCATGGGGTAACCCATGCGCGTAGACAGATCCGCGAAGATCTCCCAGTCGTGACGGCACTCGCCCTTGGGCGGAACGGCCGCGTCAAAGTGCTGGAAGCTACGGTCGGATGCGGTAAAGACACCCTCGTGCTCGCCCCAAGAGGTGGCAGGCAGGATGACGTCGGCGAGCATGGTCGTCTGCGTCATAAAGATATCCTGGCAAATGAACAGATCCAGCTCGGAGAGCGTCTTGCGCATTCCGGCCGAATCGGGCTCGGTCTGCACCGGGTCCTCGCCGTAGTTGTAGAAGCAGTGCACCTTGCCCTCGTCGACCAGGTGGCCCAGGTCGGTGAGCTTGTAGCCCTCCTCGAGCGGGAGCTTTTCCTCGGGCACGCCCCAAGCCTTGGCAAACTTGGCACGCACTGCCGGGTCGGTGACCTTCTGGTAGCCAGGGTACAGGTTGGGCAGCATGCCCATATCACAGGAGCCCTGGACGTTATTCTGGCCACGCACGGGCGCGAGACCGGAATTGGGTTTGCCGATCTGGCCGGCAACGCAGGCGATGGAGGCGATGGTGTGCACCGTCTTCAGGTTCTGCTTCTGCTGGCATACGCCCATGCCCCAGCCAATGATGGCAGAAGGCTTCGCCGTGGCGTACATCTCGGCAGCTTGGTGGATCAACGCGGGCTCGACACCCGTGATGTCCTGTACGGATTCGGGAGTGTAGTTCTTGATGGTCTCCCACCACTCGTCAAAGCCGTTCGTGTGCTCGGCGACGAATTCCTTGTCGTAGAGGCCATCGTTGACCAAGCAGTTGGCAAAGGCGTTGAGGAACGCGACGTTGCAACCGTTCTTGATCGGAAGGTAGAGATCGGCGATACGCGCAGTTTCGATATGGCGCGGATCGGCGACGATGATCTTGCAACCCTTTTCTTTGGCTCGCACGATACGCCTTGCGACGATGGGGTGCGAATCGGCAGGGTTATAGCCGAAGAGGAAAATGCAGCCCGCATCCTCCATACCGGGGATGGAGCATGACATGCAACCTGAACCAACCGTGTCCATCAGACCGAGGACAGTAGGGCCGTGTCAAGTACGGGCGCAGTTGTCCACGCTGTGGGTGCCGATGCACGCACGCGTAAACTTCTGCATGACGTAGTTCGCCTCATTGCCGCCGCCTCGCGAAGAGCCGGTGGTCATGACAGCGTTAGGACCATATTCGTCAATTATGGCCTGCATCTTAGATGCGGTGAAATCCAGTGCCTCGTCCCAGCTTACGCGCTCAAGATCCGCGCCCTTAGTGCGGCGGATCATCGGGTGCAGTACGCGAGGAGTCAAGATCTTGGTGTCGTTGATGAAGTCGTAGCCGCTCATGCCCTTAAGGCACAGCTCGCTCTGGTTGGTGATGCCGTTGAGCGGTTCGGTGCCCACGACCTGGCCGTTTTGGACCAGGAGGTTAAACTGGCAACCGGCGCCGCAGTACGGGCAGATCACTTTATGCTTCTCCATGACACCCTCCTTCCTTTCTCTGCTACCGATTAATCGGTACGTATTTGACAATCGTTGGGCCTGTATGGCCGCCCGGCTACGCCTCGTTTTCGATGGTGGCGCGGGCACGCTCGGCAGTCAGTTCTGCCAGGCGCTCCTCGTCTACCAGGGTGAGGCCCTTGGTCGGACACGCCTCGGCACACGCCGGACCGCCGGGACGGTCCACGCACAGGTCGCACTTGAGCACGAAGCTCTTAGTCTGCGAACCCACGCGAACGTCACCCATCAAGACGGGGACCTGCGTGGTCGCCACGCTCACGGCGCCAAAGGGGCATGCCATGACGCAGCTCTTGCAGCCGATGCAGTTGTCCTCGTTGACGCCGATGCGATGGTTCTTTGGATCAAAGAACAAGGCGCCCGTGGGGCAGGCCTTGGCGCACGGAGCGTCCTCGCAGTGGTGACATGCCACCGGCGCGGAAATCTCGTAGGTGCGCGTTACGCGCAAGCGAGGTGCGGCGATGTTGCCGGGAATATCGTGCGCCTCGATGCACGCCGCCATACAGGTTTGGCACCCAATGCAGCGTGAAGAATCAGCCACGACTCGTTTATTGCCCATGTTGTTCACTCCCTCCTGAATCCCATGCCGGAGAGACCCTGTCGACGTTGCCCCGGACCGCCCGTGGTCCGGCATCGGCGTATCGAGTGCATGCGGCGAAACAGGCACTTCGATAGAGTTCCTCCAACGATATACAGGCTAAATATACGCAGTTGCAGCTGGCAAACTTGAGCATAGGCCCTGCATTACGGGTGTATTGCAGGGGTTTTGGCAGGTTGGAATTATTCTCTAGAAGCTATAAAGGTGAGTGTATTACATGCGTACGCCCAAGAAAGATTTCACGCTCGTTTCTGGTGAATGTAGTACGTTTGTAATGTTGTTCACACTCGATTACTCTAGTGCAATAAAGTAGTGGTTATAAGATTGGCTATTATAGCCAATACTGTATTTGACCATTCATATTGCACGCTCATTAAGGGAGGCCAGTGATGTCATCGACGCAAAAACGAGCCATCCTGCAGGTGCGCATTCGCGAAGAGGACAAACAGCATGCCGAGCGCCTCTACGACGCCATGGGCACATCGCTTGCCGAGGCCGTTCGCCTTTTTGTCGCGCAGAGTATTTTGATGCGCAAGCTTCCCTTTCAGCCGGTCACCGTGCGCTCAAAGGACGGCACCGCCGCCTATGGATCGCTCAAAGCATATGGAGATCCCAATCGCCGCTCCGAGGAGCGCAATGCCTGGATTGAGTACCTTGCTACAGAAAGCGACGATTCAATTTTGGGTCCCGAGGAAGTAGATATCCATGAGTAGCACCATCATCGACGAGACCGTCATCCTGCGCTACCTGCTTGACGACGACGAAGTTCTGTCACCGCGCGCTGCCAAGGTCATCGCCACGCGCACCGCTCGCGTCTACCCCGAAATCATCACACGCGTCGTGGTCACGCTGCGCGACGTCTATAAGGTTCCCCGCGTTGAGATTGCTGCGGCCTTGAAAAGGCTGCTCGATGACGTCATGGTCGATGAGCCCACCGTTGTCGCCCTTGCCGTCAAACTCTTTGGCAAGACCCATATGGACTTTACCGACTGCCTCCTCGCAGCCCGAACCGCCATCTACAACGATGATGTCGTGAGCTTTGGCAAGCCCATCATCCAAGGCATGATCGATTACCGCCGCAAGCGTCAAACCGCTGCCGACGCCCGCGACCGCGCCGCCGAAGCCCGCAGCCGAAGCACCGACTCCACCATCGACAAGCTCCGTCACCGCCCCCGCAGCTAACCCCATCCCCATCTGAGTTGCGGTGAAATAGTTCCTGGATTTAGGCTTATTCGAGCTTTTCAGGAACTATTTCACCGCAACTTTCTGTAAGGGTGGTTTTTAGTGCCGCCGAGGGGCACTAATCAACCGTTTGCCGATATGTTTGGCTCCGACTCATGACTCTGACCTGCCCCGTCAAGCTTTTGGTCAGTTCATGGCAAGGTCTGGCGGGCCAAATATGGGATAGCGTAGTGTCATTCACTCCCCCTCGAGACCATGGGGTCGAAAATGAGTCATGATAAACGCTGTTCCAAACCGCAATTAGAGCTGTTCTTCCGGTTATTCGAGGCCCATCATGGCGGGCACCTGTTTGTAGCTACCAAAAAATGGGATGAACGCTGTGCCTACGCGCTCATGCAAAAAGAGATGATTATTCGACTCTACAACCATGTCTACGCTGATCCCACGTATTGGAATGATCTCGGCGTCGAAGATCGCATCTTTCAATTGGCATCCGCTATTGCGGTCGTTGAACCGGATGCCGTGTTTTGTGGAGCAACGGCGGCACTGCTCTATGGCATCGGTTCTGCATATTCGCTTCTCGACAAGGTGCAAGTGCTGCTGCCGCGTTCCACCAGACGCGATATGTACGAATTCGTTGAATACCGACGCTGGCGGCCGGGCGACGTATGGCAGCTCGGCCCGTTTACGTTAACGGATCCATATCGCACGGTGGTCGACATCGCCCGAACGAGCGCTTTTCGATATGCACTAGGCTATGTCGACGGGTTGGCTCGTGAGTACGGTGTCGAGCGTGAAGAATTGCGTGCATATGCACAAGCGAACTGCCGCGGACTGCATGGCATCGCGCGCGCATTTGACGTTTTTGAACATATGGATGGCAGATCGGATAACGGTGGAGAATCCGAAGCACGGGCGGCAATGATTCTGGCGGGAGTTGCCGCTCCTGAACTTCAAGTTGAAATCACTCGACCGGGAAACGCCGGCTATTATTTGGCAGATTACGGCTGGCAGATGCCAAACGGCTCTTGGATGCTGGCTGAGCTGCATGGACTAGGCAAGTTTGAGGACGATGCCCAAAATGATCCGGAACATACTGCGGCAAAAACCTATCGCGCTGCTCTCATGCGCGACGCGAACCTGCGTGCCATGGGCCACAACGTCATTCATTTCAAGCTCTCAGACACCTACGATGTCAAAGCGTTCGGCTCCATGATGCGCGGCTACGGTATACCAACCGCAAAACCCTACGCAGACTCCTGACCGGCTGTCCTCATCTTCTCGGCAACAGAACCCATCATCGACCCAGCCCGCTCGGCCTCAATAAGTTGCGGTGAAATAGTTCCTGGATAACAGCTTTTGCGGCTAATCCAGGAACTATTTCACCGCAACTTAGAAGGGGATGTGGTGTCCCGGCATGTATATGAAAATGGCTCTGGTCCCAAAAGGAATCAGAGCCATTCATCTATCTTATGGAGCGGGCGACGGGAAGTCCAAGGGTTTGCTTCGCAAACCCTTGTTTCGCTGCGGGCCATTGGCCCTTGCGTGCTGCGCTGGAAAATGCTCACGCATTTTCTCAGCTTCGCACCCTGCCGGGTTCGATTCCCGTCGCCCGGCACGCTTATGAAAACGGCTCTGGCACCAAATGGAGCCAAAGCCGTTAAAACTATCTTATGGAGCGGGCGACGGGAATCGAACCCGCGTCATCAGCTTGGAAGGCTGGGGTTCTACCATTGAACTACGCCCGCAAGATATGGTCGGGACGACAGGATTTGAACCTGCGACATCCTGCTCCCAAAGCAGGCGCGCTACCAAACTGCGCCACGTCCCGAAGGTGTTGAGCAGCTAAGGTCTAAACCTTGCGTGTCCCAAAGCGAAGGAAATTATAGGGGAGACTCCCCGCCTGTGCAAGCGGCGATGTTCTAGCTCCTCGAATGTGCGACAAAACGACTATGGAGCAGACCGATCACAAAGGCAACCACGGCAACCGGCGCCCACGCGGCTCCAATGTCCGCAAGCGGCAGCGCATCGAACGGCAGCCACGCGCCCGCAAAGAACGCATCGCGGACCGAGGTGATCACGCTCTGCACAGCAACCACGCCGCCGACCCACACCCACACCTGCGGATGAGCGTCGCAAAAGCCGTGCACCAGGCCCATCAGTACCAGCACGATGGCAACGGGATACAAGGCGTTGAGCATGGGCACCGAGAACACAAGAATCACGTCGAGGCCCACATTGGAGAGCACGCACGAAAACGCTGCGAACACAAAGGCGAGAATCGCAAAGGGACGGCGCATGGCCTCCTCGGAGGCCTCCGCTCCCCCTTCGACCACATACGTCTCGCAGAAGTAACGCGAGCAGCAGCTGATAAGGCCAATACACACGTTCATGCAGGCGAGGAAGAAGATGGCGAAGACCACAACCGTGCCGGCAAGGCCAAAGTGCATGGAGGCCGAGCGAGCAAGGATGGCAGCGCCGTTGGTGGCGTCGGGCATCACGGTGCCGAGCTGCATGCCGGCAAGGGCCAAGCCGCAATAGATAAAGGCCATGAGCACGCCGGCGATCACACCGGAACGCGAAATCTCGAAGGCCACGCGCTTGTCGTCGGTCACGCCCAGCTCGTGAATGGTCTCGGCGATGATGATGCCGAAAGCGAGCGACGCAAGCAGGTCCATGGTCTGATAGCCAGTTAAAAAGCCCTGCACGGCGGCGCCTGCATCGTAGGGAGCCTGAGGCGCGGCAGCCGGTCCCAGCGGCGAGATCACGGCAGCACCCACGACCAGCACGATGAGCGCAATGAGCGCGGGGCCCGTAATGCGCCCGAGCACGCGCGTGATAACGCCCGGACGCAGCGTGAGCGCAAACGCGACGACAAAGAAGCCAACGGCAAACACCAGGCGAGCCGTGCCGAGCGAAACGCCCTCGGGCAGTAGCGGCACCAGCATCTCGAAGGCCGTAGAGCTTGTGCGCGGAATGGCCAGGCACGGGCCGATGGCCAGATACACCGCCGCAACGAAGAATTCGCCAAACTTAGGATGCACGCGGCCGGCAAGCTCGCGCGCCGTGCCGGCGAGCGCGACGGCGATAAATCCCATAACAGGCAGACCGATAGCGGCAATCAAAAAGCCGATCATGGCAAGCGGCGTGGCCGTGCCGGCCTGAAGTGCCAGCAATGGCGGAATGATGAGGTTACCGGCGCCAAAGAGCATCGAGAACAGCGCAATGCCGACGGTAACGACATGGTCGGAGCGCAGACCGCGCGGTGCGGATGAGGCCATAGGCACACCTTTCGGGTCGAAACAAAAACGGGACGGGCAAAAGACCCGTCCCGCAAGTATATACGCTCTAGCAGGCTAAATCGCGCAAAGCGTCAATCGCAGTGTCGACTTCCTCGTCCGTGTTGAAATACCCAAACGAGAAGCGAACGACACCCTGGCGCTCGGTCCCGAGCGCACGGTGCATGAGCGGGGCGCAATGGGCGCCGGGGCGCGTCGCAATCCCCCACCCTTGCATGAGCGCATCCGAGATCTCGGCAGAGTCGATATCGCCCACGTTGAGCGACACAATCGCAGAGCGCGTCGGCTGGTCAAAGGCACCGTAGAGCTTAATCCCCGGAATCTCGCGCACACCGGCAAGGAAGCGATCAGCGAGCGCACGCTCGTGGGCAGCAATCGCCTCGACCCCACCCTGGGCCTCGATAAAGTCGAGACCAGCGGAAAGGCCCGCGATGCCATGGCCGTTGAGCGTACCGGCCTCCAGGCGCGTGGGCCACTCCAGTGGCTGCAGCTCATCGAAGCTGTGTACACCGGTGCCGCCCATGGCCCAGGGCGCCACGTCGACGCCCTCCGCCACGGCCAGACCGCCGGTGCCCTGCGGGCCCATCAGTCCCTTGTGGCCGGTAAAGCACACCACGTCGAGCCCCATGGCCTGCATATCGATATGCTCCGTGCCGGCAGACTGCGAGGCATCGACAATCACAAGTGCGCCGGCCGCATGAGCCACAGCCGCCACACGTGCAACATCAACGGCGTTGCCGGTCACGTTGGAGGCATGCGTTACCACCACGGCACGCGTGCCCGGCGTGACCAGCTGCTCGAGCTCGTCGTAGTCGAGCACGCCGTTCGCGTCGCAGCCCGCACGCTCAACGGTCACGCCCCGCTCTGCCGTCAGGCGGTTGAGCGGGCGCAGCACGGAGTTGTGCTCAAGCACCGTTGTGACCACGCGGTCGCCGGGACGCACCACGCCGTTAATCGCCGTGTTGAGCGCCGCCGTAGAGTTGGGCGTAAAACAAACATGGTCCGCCCTCGGGCAGCCCAGCAAGCGCGCAAGCTTGGCACGGCAAGCATGAATCGTACGAGCGGCATCGAGGGCACCCGACGTGGCCCCGCGCCCGGCATTACCGAGCGAACACATCGCCTGCGTCACGGCATCGATCACCGTCTGCGGCTTATGCATGGTCGTCGCCGCGTTATCCAGGTAGATCATCGCACGACCTCCCACATGTCGATTACCGTAAAGCCCTCGGTGGGGACGCCCGCCGCGGCAAGCTCGCCGCGCAGCAGGTCCTCATCCGAAGGCAGCGCCTTCCACGCCAAGCCGCAGCCGGCAGCGACCTCCCCGGGCACGGGAATCGTGCGCCCGGGAAGGCCGCGCTCGACGCATAGGGTCTCGCACCCCATGGCGGCCGCCGTGGTAGGAAACGTGATGACAAGCGCCGGGCGCTTTTCTCTCATGGCAATCCCGCCCAAACGCTACGGGCGCACGACGCGCACGGCCTGCTCCATCTTCTCCACGATCACGTACATGTTGGTGACCTCGCCCACCGCAAGCTGGTCTTTAATGCCATAGTGATCGAGGCAGGTACCGCAGGTGAGAATCTCGACGCCCTGCTCGGCCAGTCCCTTCAGGTCGTCGAGCACCGGCGAGCCCTCGACGGTGAGCTTGGCGCCGCCGTTGTAGAACAACATGGTCGCGGGCAGCTCCTCCTGCTGCGTCACGGCAAAGATAAACGCCTTCATGAGCTTGTGGCCCAGTTCGTCGTCGCCGCGGCCCATGCAGTCGGTGTAGACGGAAATGACGAGCTTGCCCTTGCCGGCGCTGGCGTCGCAGAAAACGGCACCGTCCTGCTCGGGGTCCGCAACGGCCACGGCACCGGTCGTCGCGACGGTCACGTGCCACTCGGCGTCAGAAACCTTCTCGACCGAGGCCGTGCAGCCCTTCTCCTGCGCCATCTTGGAGATGTTCTTGACGGCGGTCTCGTTATCGATCGAGGTCACGACGGCGCCCTCGCCATCGAGCTGCTTCAGGGCTTTGAGCGTCTTGACGACGGGCAGCGGGCAGACATCGCCCATGGCATTGACTTCAATTCTGGTAGACATAGTTACATCCTTTCAAAAGGGACCGCCCAGAACAGTAGGCGGTCGCATAAACGGTTTTCCTTAATGCACAACGTGGACGGCAGGACCGCCTGGCACCGGCTCGCACACGCGACCGACGACGGCGGCGATACGTCCTTCGGCATGTAGGCGGCGCGCAAGCTCATCCACATCGGCAGCAGGTGCCGCGATAAGCAGGCCGCCAGACGTCTGCGGATCGTACAGCGCGTCGAGCATGCCCGGCTCCAGGTCATCGTCAGCCGTCACGCGCGGGCCAAAGAAGTCCTGGTTGCGGTAGGAGCCCGCGGGGATAATGCCCAGACGCGCCATGTCGAGCACCTGGTCAAAGAGCGGCACCGCCCCCGACGCAAGCTCAACCTGCACGCCCGAGCCCTCGGCCATCTCGCACGCGTGCCCGATCAGGCCAAAGCCCGTAATGTCGGTGCAGCCGTGAAGCTCAAGCCCCTCGGCCAGACGAATCGGCGCCTCGTTGAGGGTGCGCATCGAGTCAAACATGGCTGCGGCCTCGTCCTGCTCGATGAGCTCGCCCTTAA
Organism: Collinsella sp.; assembly: GCA_048416615.1. Classification (GTDB taxonomy): domain Bacteria; phylum Actinomycetota; class Coriobacteriia; order Coriobacteriales; family Coriobacteriaceae; genus Collinsella. Next base: position 45,270 of record DBFSET010000036.1, read on the forward strand.
TGGCCGTGGTGATGATGCCCGAGCCGATCGCCTTGGTCAGCAGCAGAACATCGCCTGCGCGTGCGCCGCTGTTGGCGAGCATGCGGTCGAGCGCGACAAAACCGCTCACGGACAGCCCGTACTTGGGCTCGTCGTCGTTGATGGTGTGGCCGCCCGCGATGGAGCAACCCGCCTCGACGCACTTGTCGGCGCCGCCCGCCAGAATCTGACCGGCAACTTCAACGCCCAGACAACTGGGTATGCAGAGCAGGTTCATAGCATGGCTCGGCCGCCCGCCCATGGCGTAGATGTCCGACAGCGAGTTGGCTGCGGCAATCTGGCCAAACAGAAACGGGTCGTCGACCATCGGCGGAAAGAAGTCGATGGACTGCACGAGCCCCAGGTTCTCCCCTACGCGAAAGACGCTCGCATCGTCGGAGGTATCGAACCCCACGAGCAGGTTGTCGTTATGCACATTGGGCAAGTCGCCCAGGACCTGGGCGAGGGCTCCAGGAGCCAACTTAGCAGCTCAACCAGAGGCAGCGGTCATCTGCGTGAGCTTAATAACATCGTCAGCCATCGATTCCTCCTCTCATAGGTCAATCAGTTCCTCCCAGTATACGCATGGCGGCGCCGAGAGCGGACGGCGAATGACACCGCCCCTTACATGAGCGCCTGGGCTCGAATGGCCGCGCCGATCGCTCCGGCAAAGCGAGCCTGGGGCGAGGTGGTCACGGGTGCGCCCAAAAGTTCGCCCAGACGCTCCACCACATAGGCGTTCTCGCACAGGCCACCGGTCAGATAGTACGGGGCGCCCGCTGCCTGCCCGGCCATAGTGGCCACGCGCGACACGACACTCTCGATCACGCCGCGCGCAATGTTCTCGCGCGGCTCGCCACGACCGATCAGGCTGATGACCTCGCTTTCGGCAAAGACCGTGCACATGCTGGATATCTTGGTGGGCTCACCGGAACGCGCAAGGTCGGCCATCTGCTGCTGGGAAATGCCTAGGCGGTCGGCCATGATCTCCAAAAAGCGCCCCGTGCCGGCGGCGCACTTGTCGTTCATGGCAAACTTGGCCACGCGGCCACTTTTAAGCTGAATGACCTTAGTGTCCTGACCGCCCACGTCGATCACCGTGCCGTGATCGCCGAACAGGCGCACGGCACCGGTGCCGTGACAGGTGATCTCAGTCACGACCTTGTGCGCATAGGGCACGGCGACACGGCCGTAGCCAGTCGCGATCACGCGCACGTCGTCGGCAGCCACGTCATAGCCAGCCGCTGCCAGTGCCTCGCGCAGCCGCTCGGAAGCATCGACCGAGGAGAACCCGGTTGGCTGCACGCACGTCCACGCCACCGAACCCTCCCCGTCGACCACAGCGGCCTTAGCCGCCGTAGACCCGATATCGATCCCGATCCCTATCATGGCTCTCTCCCAATCTAAACATCAAAGATAGCGGCGCGTTCAGGCGCCTTAGCTCTAGGTTTCTCAGGTGCCGGAGATTGCCCCGAAAGAGGAGCGCAGCGTACTTTGGGTACGCAAGCGACGGTTTGAGGAGCAAGATCCGGTGCCTGAGGAAGCTAGAGGGTTTCGACGAAGGCGGCGATGCGGGTCTCGATCTGACCCATGTCGCCGTTGCTGTAATCGGTCTCGATCTTCATGTACGGAATACCCGCACCCTCGATGGCCTCCTGCATGCGCGCGCTCTCCACGTTAAAGGTGTGGCACGCCTGGAGCACATTCTCCACCACACCGTCGACGTGGTATTTCTCGCACATGGCCAGGGTGTTGTCCATACGGCCGTCGTTGGGCGTCATGACCGAGCAGTTGATATCCAGGTAGCGGTCGGCGATGGCGCGCAGGATGTCGGGAGCCTCCGGGTCGATCATCATGGCCGCCGTACGCTCGCCCGAGCAGTCGTCCATGCAAACGACCACGCCGCCGTTGGACTCGATGGTGCGACCGATCTTGTTGATCACACCGCCCACCGGGCAGCCGGTGATCAGAATGCGCTTGGCATCCGCCGCAACCGGGCGCTCGCCCGCGTCGTAGGCCTCGCGCAGCTTGGCAACCTTTTGCTCCAGCTGCTGCGTATAGGCCTCGATATCAAAACTAAACGTACCGGCAAACATGGTGCTCATCAGGTCGACGCCGCTCATGGCCGCCGGCTGGTTGGCCTGCAGCGCAAACATCTCGAGCTGGGCCGCACGCAGGCGGTTGCGACGACGGACGGCAGCGCGCAGGTCATCGTCGGTAATCGTGATGCCGTAGAAGCCCTCGAGCTCCTCCTTGAGCAGGCGGCACTCCTCGTACCAGCCCTCGCGCTCGTAGGCGCGGTCGCGGCCCTGCGGAAGATGCAGAATGTGCGTACGCTTGAGCTCGTTGAGTAGCTCGTACATCTTCTTCTTGCCGTCGCAGGTGGTCTCGCCGATGATCATATCGCTAAAGTACGTAAACGGGCACTTTTGCGAATAGGCAAAACCGTACGTCGACTTGATGAGCGGACAAAGATTTGCCGGCAGCACCTTCTCGGCCTCGGGAATCACCTCATCGGACGTACCGCACAGCGCCACGCTCGCAGCCCCCGCGGCATCGATAATCTCGAGCGGCGTATAGCTGCACAAAAAGCCGACCAGGCGATTGCCGGCCTGTTTGTAATCCTTGACGCGAATAAACGCCGCCTTGCGTTGCTCGTTGAACTCCTCAAACGTGGACGGCAACGGCTGTTCAATTTTTTCCGGCATATAACTCCTAAACCTTTTAACCAACCAAGGAAACGGCTCTCCCAGGTGCCCAAGGTTGCCGTAAAAGGATCGCCGCGTACTTTGGTACGCAAGCGACGGTTTGAACGGCAAGATCGGGTGCCTGGGGAAGCCGCCGGGACGAATAGTCCTAAATGGTTTCCAAGAAAGCCTCGATCCTGGTTTGCAGTTGGCCAGCATCCTCGCCGGCGTAGTCGGTCGTGATGTGCATAAACGGAATGCCCGCCTCCTCGGCAGCCTTCTCCACGGCAAACGACTCCATCTCGTAGAGCGTGCAGAACTGCAGGGCCACGTCGACGATACCGTCGGCATGCAGGTCCTTGGCCATCTGGACAATGTCCTTCATACGCTGGTCGTTGGGCGTAAAGACGGCGCAGTTGATCTTAAAGTAGCGCTCGGCGATGGCGTCGAGCATCTCGTCGACCGTCTCGCCGGACTCGTCGACCAGATCCTTGTAGTAGTGCGAGCCCGTGCAGGACTCCTCGCCCACCACGACGCCGCCGGCCTTCTCGATGAGGTTGAATAGCTTCCAGTTGGGCACGGCCATGGGCGTGCCGGTGTACAGGATGCGCTTGGTACCCTTGGGCGCCACGCCCTCGCCGGCCTCGACACGCTGCTCGCACTCGGCGGCCATCTCGTTGATGGCTCCGGTCAGACGCGGCGTGTCGTCCATAAAGGCGGCCTGAACGGTCAGCAGGCTGTCGAGACCGCTGATGGGCGCCGGATCGGCAGCGCGGGTCGCAGCCAGGCGCTGCAGGGCGCGGCGCTTCTCGTTGACGGCGTGGATGGCGGTCTTCAGACGCTCGGGCGTAATCGTGACGCCGCACTCTTCCTCGATCTTAGCAGCAAGCTTTTTGACCTCGGCTTTCCAGGTCACGAGCGTCGACTCGTCGTGTACGTTGGGAATATCCATGACGTACATGTTCTTTTGCGTGGCAAAGAACTCGTAGGCCTTTTTCTTGCCGTCGCAGGTGTTCTCACCCACCACCAGGTCACTCGACTCAATGTAGGGGCAGACCTCGCCCAGCTTAAAGCCGGCAAAGCTCTTGATAAGCGGGCAGGTGTTGCGCGGCAGATGCTCCTCAACTTTGTCGGTTGCCCAGTCGGCACCCGAGCACAGGCCCACAGGAATGCCGTCACAGGCAAGTACGATCTCCTCAGGCACGTAGACGCAGAACGAACCGACGATCTTGGTGGCCTCGCCGGCCTCCTTCTTGTCGAGCATCTCCTTAATACGGCCGCTGTGGATGTTGGTGGCGACAAAATCCAGGTAGGACGTGGACTTGGGGCGGTTGTTCTGCGTCAGGAACATATCGCCGTACATCTGGCCCACGGCGCCCAGCAGCATGTCGTGGTCGGCAAGATTCATGCCGAGGCTTTCCCACATCGGATGGAAATCGAATTCTTCAGCCATGACGGTTCCCCTCTCGAACCAAAAACGGATAACAGCGGTATCGATGCACGACGGACGGCGATTGCCCGGCCGTGCTCAAACCCGGAATTTTAGGGAACCTGCTTTGCGGTCGATTATTTAATTGTGCGTCGTCTCTCCCGGAGCCGTGAACATACCTGCTCATATGCGACTCCGGGCCATATATAGGGCACGCGCGGCAACGCGGCGAATGTATGTCGTCTGCGGCATGTGCGCACCCTCCTTAACCAGTTGAGGTCAACTATATCAACGGTCATCGCACATGCGAACACCGTTGACATTCGTACGACAGCGTCGTGTGCCGTTGTATAAAAAAATATTATCCTGATTGATAAGAGTCTATCATCCCTCAATCGGCGAGCGGCACAATAAAGCCGCCGAGGCTTATATCCCCGACGGCATTACCCGGCGCTACCGACAAACCAAATGGATCTTACTCGCATCGAAGTGCATGCGCAGTGTCTCGCCTGCTTGCGGCAGCTCGTCGACAGGCATGCCCACCTTGTTGACCTTCCACTGCAGACGCGTTGGCGCATCAGCACGCGGCACGTCCAGCAGCACCAGCCGCTCAAAGCGCGAATCGCTCACACGGGCCACGTGCAAATCATAGCTGTTGCGGCCCCGCTCCGCGCGATTGTCAACATGGAAGTAGCTTGCGCGAATGCCCAGGTACGCCACATCATCGGGAACCTCGCGACCCACGTTAAAGGTCATGCCCCAGTCGAGGGCCTCAACTTCTTCGTCGCCGATCTTGCGCGCCCGGCTTGTGTTCTTGCAGCCCGTCAGGCGCAGTGCCGCCAGCGTCTGCGGACGGCGGACCACGTCCTCGATGGAGCCAATCTCCTCAACATGCCCGTCGTGCATCACGCAGATGCGCTGACACAGGCGGCACGCTTCGTCGATGTCGTGGCTCACATAGAGCACGGTACGGTTGCAGACGTCGAACAGGTCGAGCATGTTTTGCTCAAGCGCGCTCTTGAGATACGCATCGAGTGCGCTCATGGGCTCGTCGAACATAAAAATGCCCGGGTGCGCCGCCACCATACGGGCAAGCGCCACGCGTTGCTGCTGCCCGCCCGAGAGTCGCGCGGGGTAGCGATCGACAAAATCGGCCAGACCGAAAATGCCCAGATAGCGCTCGGCGAGCTTTTTGCGCGCGGCGGCGTCGCCAGCATCCTTTACACCGGCGCATACGTTATCGGCCACCGTCATGTTGGGAAACAGCTGATAGTTTTGGAACAACAGGGCGCATTTTCGCTCCTGGGGTGACAGGTTGATGCCAGCCGCCGAGTCAAAAAAGGTCACGCCGTTGACGACGATCTTGCCCTCGTCGGGCGTCTCCACGCCGGCAATGCAGCGCAGTGTGCAGCTCTTGCCACATCCGGAGGCACCGAGCAAGGCCACGCGCTCCTCGCCGGCCTCAAGCTGCATGTCGAGCACAAACCCGGGATAACGTTTCTTAATATCCAGAACGAGCGACATGGCCTATCGACCTCCCTGTAATGCGGCATCATCGCGCATGAGCTCGGCCAGTGCCTCGCGATCGATACGCAAGGCATCACCGCCCGCCGGGTCGAGCGAATCGCCCTGTCCGGCGAGATCTTTGGCCTGCTTACGCTCCGCACGGGAAAGGCCCCGCTCGCGGTACTTTTGCGAATGCGCCGTGTACATATTGATGAACAGAATGACCAGGAAACTGAACGCGATTACGACAACGACCCAAAAGAGGGCCACCGACGTATTGCCGCCCATCCACTCAAAATAGATGGCGATGGGAATGGTCTGCGTAATGCCGGCGTAGTTGCCCGCAAAAAACAGGGTGCAGCCAAACTCGCCCATCGCACGAGCGAAGGCGAGCACCGTACCGGCGGCAATCGAGGGCCAGCCGAGCGGCATCATAAGCTTGGTGAAGATGCGGCGCTCGGACCATCCCAGGGTTCGCGCCGCATCGAGCATCTGCGTGTCGAGGCTCTCGAAGGCTCCGAGCGCCGTGCGGTAGACGAGCGGGAACGACACCACCACGGCAGAGATCACCGCCGCCGGCCAGGTAAAGACAACCGAGATACCGTGCGCGATGAGCCACTGGCCCACCCCGGTCGAGCGGCCAAACAGCATAAGGAGCAGAAAGCCGCAGACCGTGGGCGGCAGCACCATAGGAATCGTAAAGACCGAATCGAGCAGGCCCTTGATGCGACTCGTCGTACCCATGGTCTTCCATGCGGCAAACAGGCCCAGCGCAAAGGAGATCAGCAGGGCAAGGCCGCTCGTTTTAATGGACACCCAAAGCGGGCGATAGTCGATGTCGCCCAAAAAGGAGGCCAGAGAGGTCAAGGGCCCCTGCTCATCCCGCAACACGACGGACGATGCTTCTACCATTTGAGCGCTATCAAGCCAACGCGCGCCGCCCTTGGCATCACCCGAGGCTGATGCAATCACCACATAGCGGTCCCCATCCGCACCGCGCTCGTCAAAGCCATAGGTATACCCGCCGGCATCAAACGTTGTTTCCGCCGTGACATACCAAGGAAGATCCACGTCCCCTAGCTGCGCACCTCCCATGCAGTTTGCGCTGTCGAGCTTACAGACGAGGGCCTTGAGACCCGATACGCACTCGTTATCCTGCGGATCAAATCCATACTTCTCGACCGCCTTGGGCGATATCCACACCACAACGCGATCGGCAGCAGGTGCCACTACAAGGTCCACGTCCTCGTCAACGGGAAACCGGTAGCCCTCAGGCTGGCCCTCCATGGCACGAGCGGTCCCCCTGGCCAACCGCTCAAAACCCTCGATCCCATAGGAAAGCCCATGAGCGGTCGCAGCAACCTGGGCCCCGTCCTCAGTGTCCCCAGCAAACGCAAATCCTGGCACCCAGCAAAGCGCGAAGGTCAAAGCACAGGCGACAAGCATGCGGAATCTATTAAGCACGAAAAGCTCCAAGCGAATACAAGGACGGAGTGAAACATAAAACGATGGAATTATCGCGCCAAGCCGCTCTACGCGGAAAGCTCAAAGCCGTACTTGGCCCAAATCTTCTGGGCTTTCTTGTTGGTCAGGCAGAAGTCGATGAACGCCTTGGCCTCGTCGGCGTGCTCGGAGCTCTCGGCAACGGCACCCGGATACACGATGGGCTTGTGCGAATCCTCGGGGCACACGAAGGCCTCCTCGATGCCGTCATAGCGGAAGATGTCGGAGCTGTAGACAAAACCGGCTACGCAGTCGCCCGTAGAGACATAGGCGGCGGCGGTGCCCACCTTATCGGCCAGTGCGACCTTGTCGGCGATCTCGGGAGCATACTCGCCGTCGTCGCCCTCGGTACCGGTATAGAGCCCCACGGAAGCCAGCGCCTGGTTGGCGTACTTGCCGGCGGGAACAGTCTTAGCGTCGCCAATGGCGATCTTGCCGTCCAGATTCGCGACGTCGGCGATGGCCTCGACCTTGGTGTCGGAGCCCTCGGCGCGAATGATCACGAGGTCGTTGACGAACATGTCCTCACGCGTATCGACGTCGGCGAGCTCGGCGGTCTCAGCGTCATCCATGGTGCCCTTGGAAGCGGTAATGAGCACGTCGACGGCGGCACCGGCGCGCATCTGCTCGACAAGGTCGCCGGAGGCCTTAAACTGCGTGTCTGCAAACGTGGTGCCGGTCTGCTCTGTGTAGAGCTCCTGAACCTCGGGCAGAGCCTTCTCGAGCGAGTTGGCGGCAAAGACCTGCAGCTCGACAGCCTTCTTGGAAGATGCCCTAGCAGAACCGGCATCGGATCCGGCCGGCTCGGACGTCTTGCCGCCCGAGCAGCCGGCAAGACCAAGGCCGGCAGCGGCGACAGCAGAAAGCGAGACGAATCCGCGACGAGAAACCATATCGAACATATTCAACCCTTTCGGACCTTGTGCCCGGGTACCCCACCGCGGGCTTTAATCTGCAATCAGATTATACTTTTGCGCGAATAATGTTAGTGAGAAATTATTCTCGCCTGAGAATATAGTTTCGAGTTACCGTACACCTCGGCGTCGATTCGGCGGAAAACAAAAGCGGAGCGACCGATAAGGTCGCCCCACCGCAGGTAAATAGCTTAGTTGGTATGTCCGCCGCCCGCTGTCATCTGAGCCGCGTGCTCCAGCTGGTCCGCTATGGCCTCCCAGCTTTCGCGGGCGGCCTTCGTGGAACCGGGAAAGTTTACGACAAGTGTATGACCTCGTTGCATGCAAATAGCACGCGAGAGCATAGCGCGGCGCGTCTTGGTCATCGAGTACGCACGAATTGCCTCTGCAATACCCGGCACATCGCGGTCGCAGACGGCACGCGTCGCCTCGGGCGTCACATCGCGCATCGAAAGCCCCGTGCCGCCGCAGGTGAGCACGACATTGGCGTGGCACTCATCGGCGGCTTCCACAATGGCATCACCAATCTCGCTGACGTCATCGCGCACGACCACATGTGAGGCGACCGTCCAGCCCTGCGCCTCGATAAGTTCCTCGAGTGCAGCTCCAGCCTCGTCCTGGGCAAGATCGCGCGTATCCGAGCACGTCACAATCGAAATCTTCAGCTCCATAGCATTCCTCCTACAACACCGTTCCCTCGGGCAGGTCGACACGCACGACATCCACGACGTCGCCTGCCTTGAGCTCACACGGCCCTTCGTCAATACGCAGCAGACAGTTGGCACGCTGCATCGTGCCGAGCAGCGCCGAATTCTGCGTCTTGGCCTCGGTCACCAGCAGCTCATCGGTCTCGGGGTCGCGCAAAACCGTGGCGCGATCGAAGAAGCGTCGGTCCTGGCGCTTTTTCACACCGTGGGTAAGAACCGCTCGCTGCACGGGGCGCGCCCCCTCGGCAAAACCACGCATCTTGCGAATCGCCGGGCGCGCGAGCATCTCAAAGCCCACATACGCCGCGGCCGGATTGCCTGAAAGCCCCAGGTAGGGCTTACCCCCGAGCAAGCCAAACGTGATGGCCTTGCCCGGACGCATCGAAATGCGGTCAAACAGCACCTCGCCCTCGCGCCGGACGAGCGCCGTCACGCAGTCGTAATCGCCCGCCGAGGCGCCACCGCTCGTAATGACAAAATCGCACTCCTGCACGGCGCGATGCACCAGTTCGGCAATCGCCTGCTCATCGTCGGGCGCAATGCCGTAGAACACGGGCTCGGCTCCTGCATCGAGCGCCTCGGCCATCAACGCCGAGGAGTTGGAGTCGCGAATCTGCCCGCGCGCCGGCACGTTACTCGGTGCGACCAGTTCCGTGCCCAGCGAGATGATGCCCACACGCGGGGCAGCGTGCACCTTCACGCTCGCGTATCCGGCGCTTGCCAGCAGACCCGCGCCCGCCGGAGCCACGACCTCGCCGGCGCGCATCACAGCATCGCCGGCATGGGCCTCCTCGGCGGCAGAGCGAACGTTCTCCCCTACCTTGGCCGGCGCCGAGAAGCGAACGTGCGAGCCCTCGTTGCCATCGCCGTCAAGCACGTCGACGATCTCGTATTTCACTACGGCGTCAGCACCCTCGGGCACCGGCGCGCCCGTCATGATGCGGACGGTCTCGCCCGTGCCGACCACGCCCTCAAAGACATGGCCCGCTGCCTCGTGTCCGATAACGTCGAGCGTCACCGGCGTCTCACCAGACGCCTGCGCCAAGTCCGCCGAGCGCACGGCATATCCGTCCATAGCGCTGTTGGCAAACGGCGAGATGTCGATATCGGCCACCGCGTCCTCGGCCAAGGGAAGACCGGCGGCCTGCCACACGGGAATCTCGACGAGATCGGTCGGAGCAACGTGCGACAGAACGATCGACTGCGCGTCCTCCAGCGGAATGAGTTTCTCTGCCATATGCACCTCTTTAATGCCACGGCGCACAACAGGGACGCCGATTCTTTATGCTTGTCTCAGTATAATCCCCCGACGCGCGACCGCGATTTGGCCTGTACCCGCAAATACACCTGTCGGCCGCAAGCCGCGAAACAGAATGGAAAGCAACCCACCGGCTCGTCGCGCTTGCCACGTTTTATAATGCTTGCGTTGCAACCTAAAAGAGGAATATATGGCTCATAACAACAAACCCGAAAGCGCAAACGAAGCGCAGGATCATTCCCAGCCGCTCGACGATGGCGGCTTTTTCTCCCTTAGCGACGTCATCATGGCCGGCAGGCGTCAACTCACCCGCTCCGAGCAGCTCTTGGCCGCCGACACACGCCGCAACGCCCGCAACCTGTTTGCAAGCGCCAAACTGCTCGCGCTCGTCGTCATCGTCTCGCTCGCCATGGGTGTTGCCGCTTGGGCATTTTTGGCCTCGCTGAATATCGCGACCGATTATCGCGAGCACCACGTGTGGATTTACGCGTTGCTTCCCGTTGTGGGCGTTGCCACCGCATGGGTGTACAAAAACCACGGCCTTGCCGCCAAACGAGGTAACAACCTGGTCATCGACTCCGCCCTGGGCACACGCCTTATCCATATGCGCATGGCCGTCCTCACCTTCGTCTGCTCCACACTCACGCACCTAACAGGCGGATCGGCCGGCCGCGAGGGCGCCGCGGTGCAGATTGGCGGCACCATCGCCAGCAACATCTCGAGCCTCGCCCACCTCAAAAAGCATGACCACCACGACCTCATGCTCGCCGGCATCTCGTCGGCCTTTGGCGCCGTATTCGGTTCACCCCTCGCCGGAGCCTTCTTTGGCATGGAGATGTGCTTTATCGGCAAGATCGACTACACCGCGGGCATCTACTGCCTGGTCGCCTCGTTTACCGGCTACTTTACGTCGCTTGCCTTGGGAACCGAGTACGAGGCGAATGTTATCGCCAGCGTTCCCAACATGACACCACGGACGGTCGTCATCGTAGTCATCAGCGCCATCATCTTTGGTCTCACCGCACGTCTCTTTGCCTGGTCGGTTCGTACCGTCAAGAGCCTGTACGGCCGCTTTATCACCAACTACATTGCTCGCGCACTCGTGGGCGCGCTCGTGGTGCTCGCGGCCTACGCGATGCTCGACGCCTGGAAGTATGCCGGCCTTGCCACCTGGCTCTCGGGCGCCGGGTTCGCCGGTAACACGACCCTTGCCGACGCAGCCATCAAGCTCGTGGTGACGGCGCTCACCCTGGGCGCCGGCTTCCAAGGAGGCGAGGTCACACCCCTGTTTGGCATCGGTGCGGCGCTCGGCGGTTGGATCGGTTGCCTCGTCGGAATCGACCCCAGCTTTCTGGCGGCGCTGGGCATGCTCGGCGTGTTCTGCGCCGGCCTCAACGTGCCCATCACCACCTGCATGATGGCCATCGACCTGTTCCACGGCACGGCTGCCGGGTTCTTTGTCATCGTAGCCTTTATCAGCTACCTAACCGGCGGACACCGCGGCGTGTACCCCGCCCAGCGTATCATCTCACCCAAGCGCCGTTCGCTTATTGTGGACGAGGGCGGTACGGTTGCGGATGCTATCGAGCGCCACAACGACCTGATAGAGTAGACGTAAATATTCGCCGTGCAGCCACAATCGGGGCAACGTAACCCGAGCGCGACCGCACCGTCACACCATACGCCGGGAGTCGCCCCATGCACGCAACTGATTTTGGTCGCACGCTCATCATCGCCAACCCCGCCGCCCAGTCTGGTGCGGCGCGCAAAGTTGCCGAGCGCCTTCAGCGCTTTTTGGACATGACCGCGCGCTCATCCCAGTTTGACCTGGTGCTGACCGAGCGCATGGGACATGCCAAGGAACTTGCCGCACGGGCCCAGGGCTACCGCACGGTTATCGCACTCGGCGGCGACGGCGTGATCCACGAGGTCGTCAATGGACTCATGACGCAGGATGAGGCGGTCCGTCCCGCCCTTGCCGTCCTACCCGTAGGCTCCGGCAACGATTTTGCCCAAACGCTCGGTATCGACGATTTCTCCGGCAAAGATTTTGGCGCGCTGCTCACCTGCGAGCTGCAGCGTCAGGACATCGGACGCATTCGCTCATGGAACCCCGCAAGCGGCAGAGGCGAGGCGACCGTCGAGTACTACGACCAGACGCTTTCGGTCGGCATCGATGCCGCCATCGGCCTGGGCACCACCGAGCTGCGCAAAAAGACCGGCTTGACAGGCGCGCCGCTCTACACTCTCTCGGGACTTGAGCAGTTTGGCCTGCGCTATCGCAACTACCCCATGACGGTCAGCTTTGACGGTGCGCCCGCAGAGCGCGTGCGGGCGATTATTATGGCCATCCAGCTGGGGCCCACGTACGGCTCGGGCTATCGCATCTGCCCCGAAGCCGACCCCTGCGACGGCATGCTCGACGTCTGCTACGCCTGCGGTCCCGTCCCCCGTGCGATCGCCCTACCCATGTTTCTTTCGGCTAAGGACGGCCACCATACCAAGCTGCCGCCGGTTCGCATGCGCTGCTGTCGCCATGCCGAGCTCACGTTCGAGGATCCCGACTACCCCATCCAAGCCGACGGCGAGCCCATCGTCGCCTCGCGCATCGAGGTCGACGTCCTCGGCGGAGCCCTCCACGTCTGGCACCCCACCCACTAGCCATCCCTAAGTTGCGGTGAAATGGGGACTGTTTATGCAGCTAAAGCCGCAAAACAGTCCCCATTTCACCGCAACTTATTGAGAAGATCATTCCTCCCCGCCTGGCTTGCGACGGTTGGCCTTTTTAATGGCGTTGAAGTGCTTGTCGTTGAGCCTGCGCTGGCGCGATCGCTGAGGCACCTTGGTCTTTACGCGTCGGCGCGGTGGACGCCCGCGACGCTCAAGCTCAGCGCGCAGCTTACGCAGGCAGCTACTACGGTTCTGGAACTGACTGCGGCTCTCGCGCGCCGTCACGACAATCCCCGAAGGGATATGTTTCATGCGCACCGCCGAGTCCGTCGTGTTCACACCCTGTCCGCCCGGACCCGTCGCACGAAACACCTGCACCTCGCAATCGCGTGCCAACTCCTCGACCGACATCTCGGCATAGCGCGCATACTCGCGCCATCCCATCTTGTTCTCATCCATATCAATACCTCCCCTCATACAAAAAATGTGACAAAGGGACAGTCCCTTTGTCACATCGCATACCAATCGCTTGTGCTGCGCGCCTAGGCGAACGTGATCTCGCCGTTCTCGCAGTCCATTTCGGCGATACGGGCCAGGCTCTCAACGCGGAAGCCGCGCTCGCGGAGCTTATCGCCACCGCCCTGGAAGCCCTTCTCAACGGCGATGCCGATGCCGGCAACCTCGGCACCCGCGGCCTCGCAGATCTTAATAAGGCCCTCGAGCGCGCAGCCATTGGCCAAAAAGTCGTCGATAATCAGGACCTTATCGCCCTCGGACAGGAAGCGCTTGCCAACGATGACCGGGTACTCCTTCTGCTTGGTAAAGGAGTAGATGGTCGTGGCATACTGCTCGCCGTCAAGGTTGATGGACTGGGCCTTCTTGGCAAAGACCACCGGCACGCCGCCAAAATGCTGAGCTGCGATGCAGGCCATACCAATGCCCGAAGCCTCGATCGTCAGGATCTTGTTGATCTCGACACCCTCGAACAGACGGGCCCACTCGGCACCCATGTGGTCGAACAGCTCAACGTCGCACTGGTGGTTGAGGAAGGCATCAACCTTAAGGACGTTACCGGCCTTTACGATGCCGTCATGGCGAATACGATCCTCAAGCTCCTGCATGGCGCAACCCCTTCTCGCGGCAACGATACCGCGCGATTAATAAACGTTGTTCGATAGTCTACCACGGACCGACCCCCGCCCGCCCCACAAGCCGCATCGCACCATAAAGCTGCAAGACCAGTAGATAAGCCCGATTCTTGGCAAGCCTGCCACCACAAGCTAATGGCGGGCGCGCATCCTCACCAAACGCACTATGGCGAGCGCAAAGCCCACAGCGGCCACAGCCATGAGCACGTAGAACACCGAGCGAAAGCCAAACAGGAACACATCCGGACGGCCTGCAACAAAACTGGTCACGGCCTCGCCCATCGCCACGCTCATCTGCCCATACAGGATATTCGACGCCACCGTAATGCCGAGTGCCATGCCGGCGTAGCGCGCCAAACTGCCCAAGCTGCCTGCAAAACCGAGCGCCTCGCGCGGGGCCGAACCCATATACAGCGAGTTGTTGGGGCTCTGGAAAATCGACGTGCCGCACGACATAAACGCGGCACAGCACACGATCACAGGGATAGAAGAGTGCTCGTCGAGCGTGCTTACCGCAAAGAGACCGCACACGTACACGCCCAGGCCGACCGCCGTGGGGCCCTCGCAGCCAACACGGTCCGAAACCGTTCCCGAAAGCGGGCCGATAAAGGCATTCACCATCGGCAGTGCCAAAAAGAGCAGTCCGGAAATATCGGAGCTAAAGCCATGGGCGTCCTGAAAATAGAACGGCAGAATAAACTCGGATGCGCCAATGCCAACGAACACGATGAGCATGCAGGCAAGGTTGATGGTAAAGGCCGAATTTGCAAAGCAGCGACGAGCGGCCTCGATCATGGACATGGGACGCTCGCCGGCCTCCGGCTTAACATGCGGCAGCGTATAGAGCCCCACGATAAACGAGATGACGCCAATGGGCAGGTTAATGAGAAAGATGCTCTCCCAGGGAAAGCTTGCCACCAGCATGCCACCGAGCACGGGGCCACACATCATGCCGAGGGCCACGAAGGTCGCGAGAATACCCATAGCACGACCGCGTTCGCGCGCCGGAAACGACTCGGTGATGATACCCATGTTGTTGGCCATGGCCGCCGCGCAACCGACGCCCTGAACAATACGTGCCAGAATAAGAACCTCGAGCGAGGCCGAAAGGCCACAAAGCAGCGAGCCAACCGTAAAGACGATGACGCCCAGCTGGAACACATTCACCTTGCCGCGCACGTCGCCCAGGCGGCCAAACGGCAGCATAGCCACGCATGTCGCAAGCAGGTACACCGAACTCACCAGCTGAATGCGATCGAGGCCCACGCCCAGTTCCTTTTGCATCACGGGCAACGCCACGGTCACGACGGTCGAATCCAGGCACACCATAAACGTCATGATGAGCACGGTAAACAGAATCGCCCACTTGTTCTTGCCATGGGTGTCGCCCTCAAGGGCAATCTGCTCGCGGCGCAGCTGCTCTGCGGTTTTCTCCATATCCATCCTTTCGAGTGGCGCAACGCAAAAAACGGGGCCCCAATCGCCTGCAAACAGCCGCGATTGGGGTCCCGCCTACGGAATCGGAACGAAAGGTCGCCGAAGCTTTCTGCCAGCATCGGCACCTTGCACGAACGCTAGCCTAGCACTGCTCAAGCGCCTGCTCAAGGTCGGCAATCAGATCGGCCGTGTCCTCGAGGCCGCACGACAGACGTACCATGTCGGCGGAGATGCCACAGGCGATGAGCTCCTCATCGTTCATCTGGCGATGCGTGGCGTTAGCGGGATGCAGGCAGCAAGTGCGTGCGTCGGCCACGTGCGTGGCGATCTGGGCGAGCTTGAGGCTCTTCATAAAAGTCTCGGCCGCCGCGCGACCACCGTTAAAGCCAAAGCTCACGACGCCGCAGGTACCGTTGGGCATATACTTCTGAGCCAGGTCATAGTACTTATCGCCCTCCAAACCCGGATAGCTCACAAAGCGTACCTTGGGATGGCTCTGCAGGAACTTGGCAACGGCCAGGCCGTTCTCGCAATGACGCGGCATGCGCACATGAAGGCTCTCGAGCGAGCTGTTCAGGAAGAAGGCCGCCTGAGGGTTCTGCATGGGGCCGAGGTCACGCATGAGCTGCGCGGTTGCCTTAGTAATGAAGGCGCCCTCGCGACCGAACTTCTCGGCATAGGTCACGCCGTGGTAGCTCTCGTCGGGCGTGGTGAGACCCGGGAACTTGTCCGCATGGGCCATCCAGTCAAACTGGCCGTGGTCGACGATCACGCCACCCAGGTAGGCCGCATGGCCATCCATGTACTTAGTGGTGGAGTGCGTGACGATGTCGGCGCCCCATTCAAAGGGACGGCACATCACGGGCGTCGGGAAGGTGTTGTCGACCATCAGCGGTACGCCGTGGTCGTGCGCGGCCTTGGCAAAGCGCTCAATATCGAGCACGGCAAGGGCGGGGTTGGCGATCGTCTCGCCAAAGACAAGCTTGGTGTTGGGCTGGAAGGCTGCCTCGAGCTCCTCGTCGGTGCAGTCGGGGGCAACGAACGTGCAGGTCAAGCCCATACGACCCATGGTGTGAGCCAGCAGGTTGTAGGTACCGCCGTAGATGGCGGAGCTCGCGACCACGTGATCGCCAGCACCGGCAACGTTAAAGATCGCAAGGAAGTTCGCAGCCATGCCCGAGCTCGTGAGCATCGCAGCGGTACCGCCCTCCATCTCACAGATCTTGGCAGCAACCAGATCGCACGTGGGATTCTGCAGACGGCTGTAGAAGTAGCCCGACTCCTCTAGGTCAAACAGCTTGCCCATGTGCTCCGACGTGTCGTACTTCCACGTGGTGGACTGGTAGATGGGCACCTGACGCGGCTCTGCATCGCCCGGGCGATAGCCGCCCTGAACACATGTCGTACCGATGGTCTGCTCGCTCATATCTAGCTCCCTTGCCTGGGTTACGTTTTATTCGGTTCACGATACCGCTACCCCGCACCCCTCTCAACCCATCCCAAAGGTAGGTTATGGGACAAATTGATCATGGGTATTTATCTCAAGCCTTGGGCATTTGCTCGATAGATAAAAATGAGGCATCCATGAAGCTCTCGATGATTACACGCACCGTCACGGGTACCATAGGCGGGTACACCGTGACCAAGGAGACAACGATGAAGCAAATCGATACGGCCCAGCTCGACATCACCGCCTGTCAGGCTCAGGCTGCCGAATACCACGCCCGCGGCTTTAACTGCGCCCAGGCCGTCGCCTGCACCCTCGCGCCCGCCGTTGGGCTCGACCCCCAGACCGCCTTTACCCTCACCGAGGGCTTTGGCGCCGGCATGGGCGGCATGACCGAAACCTGCGGCGCCATCTCGGGCGCCGTGGCCATCATGGGTTTTGTAATGAGCGACGGCATGGAAAACCCCAAGACCAAGGGCCAGACCTACAAGCTGTCGCGCGAAATCGCCAAGCGTTTTAAAACGAAGAACACAACGACCGTCTGCGGCACGCTCAAGGGCGTCGGATCGGATAAGGGTCCGCTCCGCAGCTGCCCTGGTTGCATCGACGATGCCGTCGAGATCGCCTGCGATGTGCTAAAGCAGCTCGCCGAGTAAACGGCAGCAACAGAAAACGGCGGCCGGCGCGCTTGGGATCCATCCAAAAGCACGCCGGCCGTCGCCATTAGAACTCGGCAAATTCGGGAGCGCCGACCTCGATCTCCTCGCGCCCCGCCATAAGCTCGCGCATCTTGGCGCAAAATGGCTCCTGCTCCCCCGCCTTAAACACCAAGTGAAGTGTCACGGCATCCGCGTAATCGGTATCCAAAACCTTGGCACCCAAATCCTGCGCCAAACGAAGCACCTGCTCATACTGCGGATAGGCCACATGCACGTCAACAGGCACAACACTCGTCATCTCAACGATCTGCCCGGACTCCCGAGCCGAGGCCACCGCCGCCTGCGTCGCCGCGGTATAGGCGCGCACCAAGCCGCCAGGCCCCAATAGCGTGCCGCCAAAATAGCGCGTCACCACGCAGCAAACATTCTTGAGCTCTGCGCCGCGCAACACCTCAAGCGTCGGCATACCGCTCGTGCGGCTCGGCTCACCGTCATCGCTCTGGCGCTCGCGTCCATCGACCAAAATCCACGCGGGCACATTATGTCGAGCGTCGTAATGACGCTTGCGAACCATCTCGATAAAGGCATTCGCCTCATCCTCGGACTCAATATGGACCAGCTGGGCAATAAACCGGCTCTTGCGGTCCACAAACTCGCCCGAAGCCTCAATATTCGATTGCAGAGTAAAATAGCTGTCCAACAAAGCCCCTCAACAAAATAAAGCGCAGCAACAAACAGCCTCAATAATACGGCAAAGACAGCACCGTTGCCCTCGCCAACAAGAGCGGAAACGCCAATGATGCCGTCACCAACAGCGAGAACCCGTCAGCGCGAGCAAGGTGCCTTGAAAAATGAGATTGCAACAGAAATGAGGCTGCCGATGACCAGGCAAAAACAGCGAGACGGCGTCAGCTGAGTCGATTTGGCCCGAAAAAGGAGGGAGCACGCCTTATGGCGGCGACTGACGAATGAGCGCCAAATCGGCCAGCTGACGCCGTCGCAGCGTCAACATAGTTGCCGAGTGGGCCTATAAGCCGGGTTCTGTCGTGAACGGTCATTTATCTTGTCTGCACGTTACCGTGCAGCTCCACGCACGCTACCCGAACGCGGACCGGGCCGGCCCATAGCGTTCCTATTCGCGCTTGCTCCGGATGGGGCTTGCCAAGCCGCCGTGTTGCCACGACGCTGGTGGTCTCTTACACCACCGTTTCAGCTTTTCCCTTTACGCCTTGCGGCGCAGGTGGGAGTCTTCTTTTCTGCGGCGCTTTCCGTCGGATCACTCCGCCCGGCCGTTAGCCGGCATCCCGCCCTCTGGAGCCCGGACTTTCCTCACGCGTACTGTAAGCAGCACATCGCGCGACCGTCTGGCCCACTCAGCAGTGCAAGAGTGTAGCACACCGTTGCCGCAGGCAATGGCACAACACAAGCGTTCGACACGATAAACCAAGAACCACGCTATGCAGTACAATAGTGTCGTCGATGGGCAACGTCGTCAGTCGAGACGCGACCGCGCTCCGCACCCCTCCGTCTACTCGGTGCGTTCCCGCCTCCTCCCGGAGGCGGGATGTCGGCATTTTTCATGCACCAACAACCCAATAGCCCGTGAACAGCCTAGGCGGCATTGCGCACGGGCGGCATCGCGCACCTCAGCAACAAATGCAAAAAGGGACCCGTCCATTGCGGACGGATCCCATAAACAAGTGATCGTCAAACCGATTTACTCGGCGTCGGTCTCCTCGTCCTTCTTCTCGGAAGGCAGCGGGGTGACCTCGATCTCAACGCCCAGAGTCTCAGCAGCAGACTTCATGGACAGGGAGATACGACGACGGTCGAGGTCGATCTCCATGACCTTGACCTGAACCTTGTCGCCCACGTGGGTGACCTGAGAAGGCTGGTCGACGTGCTTGTTGGCCATCTCGGAGATATGCACCAGGCCCTCGATGCCCTCGCCCAGGTCGACGAAAGCGCCGAACGGGACAAGCTTGGTCACAGTGCCCTCGACGATAGCGCCGACGGGGTACTTCTTGACCAGTGCGCGCCACGGATCCTCGGTGGTCTGCTTGAGACCCAGGGAGATGCGCTCGCGGTTGAGATCGACGTCGAGAACCTCGACCTCGACCTCCTGGCCGACCTTGACAACCTCGGAAGGATGGTTGACGTGGTTCCAGGAGAGCTCGGAGATGTGGATGAGGCCGTCGATACCGCCGAGGTCGACGAAGGCGCCGAAGTCGACGATGGAGGAAACGGTGCCCTGGAGACGCATGCCAGACTTGAGCTTGGACAGGATCTCGGAGCGCTCGGCCTTACGGGACTCCTCGAGCACGACGCGACGGGAGAGGACGACGTTGTTGCGGTTGCGATCCATCTCGATGACGCGGGCCTCGATGCGGGTGCCCATGTAGGAGGTGAGGTCCTTGACGCGACGGAGGTCGACGAGGGAAGCGGGCAGGAAGCCACGCAGGCCGATGTCGAGGATCAGGCCGCCCTTGACAACCTCGATAACCTCGCCCTCGACGTTCTCGCCGGAGTTGAACTTCTCCTCAATGCGGTTCCAAGCACGCTCGTACTCGGCACGCTTCTTGGACAGGACCAGACGACCGTCCTTGTCCTCCTTCTGGAGAACCAGAGCCTCGATGGGATCACCGAGTGCAACGATGTCTGCAGGGTTAGCGTCCTTGCGGATGGACAGCTCGCGGACCGGGATAACGCCCTCGGACTTGAATCCGATGTCAACGAGCACCTCGTCATGCTCGATCTTAACGACAGTGCCGTTAACGAGATCGCCCTCATCAAAGTCGGTAATCGTACCGTCGATGAGGTTGTTCATCTCCTCCTCATTGACATCGTCAAGAGAGAAAATGGACGAGTTCTGAATCTCACTCAAAGGTGGACCCCTTTCGAACTACGGGGCCCCGATTGCTAGGACCTACAGAAGGGTGCGACAAGCACACAACGTTTAGGAACACTCGGGAGCCGACAGATACTAATGTGACGCTTATGCAATCACGTTCGTATAGATTACGGGGAAATGGGTTCGATTTCAAGCGTGAACTGCGTTTTTTTACTCGTGTGAAGACTTTTTCGTAATCTTATGGACGACCGTCTCCACAACTTGACGATAAGCAGTTTGCCCATACACCTTTGAGGTAAAGTATCCGGAGCCAACGATTCTGAAACGATTTATCGAGAAAGGTGCCCGCGTGCTCAAAGCAGTCGTTTTCGATATGGACGAAACGCTTCTTAGCATCAACCTCAACGCGTTCATCCTTCGCTATTTTAAGGATGTCTCGTCGATGCTCGCAGATATCGGTCGCCGCAGCCACGGCGGCACGATGGCGCGCCTCGGCACCATCTTGGTCGACCTCAACGCCAATCGCCGAAGCGGCACGGATAATCGCACCAATCTTGAGTTCTACCAAGAAGAGGTTGAGCGCCGGTGCGGCATTTGCCTCTCGGACCCACTCATCTACGAGGCGTTTACCTACTACGACCGCGAAGTTCTTCCGTACAAGAACGACGATGTCATCAACGCCCACGCCATGCCCGGCGCACACGCCGCGCTTCAGGCCGTACAGGATGCGGGACTGCGTTGCGCGCTCTTTACCAACCCCAGCTTTCCGCAGGGGGCCATCGAGTGCCGCATGGGTTGGGGCGATCTGGCCGACGCCCCCTTTGAGCTCGTCACGCACATGGGAAACACCACCCGCTGCAAGCCCGATGCCACCTACTATCTAGAGCAGCTTCAGGTGATGGGACTCGAGCCGCACGAGGTCCTCATGGTGGGCAACGATCCCAAACGCGACTTCCCCAGCCCCGCCTGCGGCATTCAGACTGCCTATGTAGGCCAAGGCAAGCCCAGCCGAGCCACCTGGCACGGAACCATGGAAGACTTCGCCCGCGACTTCAACGCCGTTATCGAAGCCTTCTACGAACACCAAATAGCCAACGAACTGTCCTAACAGACTCGAGTCTTGCCGATCATGATGTTTAGGATCTCGACGTCGGTGTCCTTCATGCCCACACGGCCTACATAGCCCATGCTGGCGATTGTCTGCTCGACGGTATCCTGGATCAGGCCCTCACCGGCACGAAAGCCGCGGCCCTGAATGGCCATATCGTGGCCCAGAATCGCCGCATCAACGGCAGCGGAAATCTTGGCGGCACAGCTTGCCTTGGCGCCATCGCACACGATGCCGCCCACGTTACCGAGCGTGTTCGAAACCGTCGCGCCAATCTGCTCGCGCGTGCCACCAAACAGCCAGGTAATCGCGGCACCGGCACCGCATGCGGCGCAAATAGCACCGCAAAACGCCGAGAGCGCACCAATATAGCTCTTGATATGCACGGCGATCAGATCAGACAGCATCACGGCGCGCACCAGGCGATCATGGTCGCAGCGCAAATACTCGGCATACTCCATAACGGGCAAGGCACAGGTAATGCCCTGATTGCCCGAGCCGCACACGATGGCGACCGGCAGCGCGCAGCCGTTCATGCGGGCATCGGACCCGGCGGCCGCACGGGCACGGGCACGGCAGGCGACGTCATCGGCACGAGCGCCCAGCAGCGTACGGCCCACCTCGGCACCCCAAGCGTGCGCCAGGCCCTCGGCACTGATCGCACCGTTCAGCTCAATCTGACGCTCAACGGCAGCGCGGGCGTCCTCAATGTCACCGTCCTCGATAAAGTCGATGATGGACTCAATGCTCATAGGGGTATCGGCGTTATCTGCCGCACGCTCGGCCACGACGCGCTCGGCGCAGGCGGCACACTCCCCCGCCGACTTGCCGCATACCGGAATACCGTCGAGCGTATGACACGTAACATTGGTGTGGTGGTCGGTAATCTCGACGACCGCGGCATGGCCCCCGGCCGTTGCGGTCACCTTGATGTAGAGGTTGGGCACACCCTCGACAAGCGACACATCGCAGTAACCGGCATCGGCGAGAAGCTCGGACACGCGAGCACGGTCTTCGTCGTTAACCCTCTCGAGCACCTCGAGCGCGCTCTTGGCGTCACCGCCCACGGCACCCAGCACGGCCGCCGCTTCAATACCGTGCATGCCGCCCGAGTTGGGCACGGTCACGCTCTTAACGTTCTTGATGATGTTGCCCGAGCAGGCAACGTCCATATGATCGGGTTCGCAACCGAGTGTCTGGCTCGCCAGCGCCGCTGCATAGGCAACGGCAATGGGCTCGGTGCAGCCGAGCGCACAGACAAGTTCGCGGTTTAAAACATCGCAAAACGCGGTATCACGAAGGGAATCGGCAGGCATAGGTATCTCCTACTTGTATAAAGGGCTGGGCTCTCGATAATAGTTAGCTCTTTTATTTGATAACAATGCATCAAAAACCGCAACCCAAGTTCCGGCGGACGGCGTTCAAGCGCAAACTGACAGCATTAATACATGAAAAACTAGTCTTGTTGCATGCTAAAGCGTTTGATCAAAAAACGCCCGAGCGTTTACACAAAAGTCGCGCTATCATGCAGTCGAACGCGGTAAAACCTTTAGCAATTCCGCCGCACGGACCAGAGAGGAACCACTCATGAAGATTGGTATCGGTAACGACCACGCCGCCGTCGAGCTCAAGAACATCATCTCCGAGCACCTGAAGGAGCGCGGCTGCGAGGTCGTGAACTTTGGCACCGACACCTCCGAGAGCTTCGATTACCCCATCGCCGGCTACAAGGTGGGTAAGGCCGTGACCAACGGTGACGTCGACCTGGGTATCCTGATCTGCGGTACCGGCGTCGGCATCAGCCTGGCCGCCAACAAGGTCGAGGGCGTACGCGCCGTCGTGTGCTCCGAGCCCTTCAGCGCCAAGCTCTCCCGCATGCACAACAACACCAACGTGCTTGCCTTTGGCGCCCGCGTCGTGGGATCTGAACTCGCCAAGATGATTGTCGACGAGTGGCTCGACGCCGAGTTCGAGGGTGGTCGCCACGAGCGTCGCGTCAATCTCCTCAACGAGATCGACCACACGCGTGGCCTCAAGGTCGTCGACGAAGCCTAAAGACTTACAAAGCCATACGCTAACGCCAGCCCCCGCCCGAAAGAAACGTCCGGACGGGGGCTCTTTAGTAGATTTGTGGGCATTTAACAAAAGTCTACTGAAATAAAAAGAGCGCCGCGGATGGAATACCGCGGCGCCCAAGCCACACGCTAACAGCTTTAAGGAGTCAAAGCTGGTTTAGCCAAAGAAGCGCTTGATCTCGATCTCGGCGTTCTCCAGGCAGTCGGAGCCGTGGATCACGTTGGCGTTAACATCGACAGCGAAGTCGCCGCGAATGGTGCCGGGGGCAGCGTCAAGCGGGTTGGTGGCGCCCATGAGGGTGCGCATCTTGGAGACAGCGGAGAGACCGGAAACGACCATCTTGACGACCGGACCGCTCGTCATAAAGTCGCAGAGACCGCCAAAGAAGGGCTTGTCGGCCAGATGGGCGTAGTGCTCCTCGACGGTAGCGCGCTCGAGCGTGGTCATCTCCATGCGCTCGATGACAAGGCCGCTGCGCTCAATGCGAGCAACGATCTCGCCGATCTTACGGTCGCGCACGGCGTCGGGCTTAATCATGATGAAGGTCTTCTCGATAGCCATAAGGTAGCCTTTCAAGTAGGTTCGCGCGTGCCCAAGTCCCATTCCGGCACCCGCCTGGACTGCATCGTAACAGAGTTTTAGCTGCAGTTAAACAAAAAGCTGTTTATTGAAACGCTGCAATTTATTAAAGCGCTCCATATGTGTCACTTCTGTTTCGAAGCCCGATTGGAGTACCATCCGACCGCCCATCAACCGCATCGAACAGAGCAGACGGTCGGTTGCCACCCGCGAACGTATCCCCTTCACAACCTGCCCAAAGGTCCTACAGAAGTTCTCGACAAGCCCCTCCCCCATAGCAACAAAATACGGGCGCCCGCAACAGAAGACGCCCGTAAAGGCAAGATATGATGAACACACCAGACAGACGCATCCAATAAGCTAATTAACCCCGTGACCCATCTCGACGACCTTGGTCAGCGATCCAAACACGCCCTCGTCGGCCACGAGCTGTGCCTCGGCACGCTGCAGCTGCACGGAAACGGCGGCAGGAGCGGTGCCTCCCTCGGTCGTGCGCGCGGCGACAATCGACGGGATGTCAAGCGCCTCGGTAATGTCGCGCTCAAAGAGCGGGCTCGCCTCCTGGAACACCTCAAACGGCAGGTCCTCAAGATTGCAGCCGCGCTTCTCGCACATCAGGACCAGATGCCCCACCACAGCGTGTGCCTCGCGGAACGGCAGGCCACGCTTAGCCAGGTAATCGGCAACATCGGTGGCGGCAAGGTGTCCCACGCCACACTCGCGCGCCATGGCATCCTCGTTGACGGTCCAGGTCGAAATCATTCCGGCCATAACGGACAGGCACTGCAGGAGCGTGTGAGCGGTATCGAGCGCGCCCTCCTTGTCCTCCTGCAAGTCCTTGTTATAAGCAAGCGGCAGGCCCTTCATGGTTACGAGCAGCTGCACCAGGTTGCCATAGACACGGCCGCTCTTGCCGCGAATAAGCTCGGCAAAGTCGGGATTCTTCTTCTGCGGCATGATGGACGAGCCGGTGGAGTACGAGTCGGAAAGCGTGATAAAGCCAAATTCAGAGCTCGACCACAGCACGATCTCCTCGGAAAGACGCGACAGGTGCATGGCCATGACGGAGCCGGCGTAATGCAGATCGAGCAGGAAATCACGGTCGGAAACCGCATCGAGCGAGCTGGGAATCACGCCCGCAAAGCCAAGTTCAGCAGCCGTCATCTGGCGATCGAGCGGATAGCTCGTACCGGCAAGCGCGGCGGCACCCAGCGGGCAGTTGTCGGCGGCATCAAAGGCGGCCTTCAGGCGTGTAAAGTCGCGCGCGAACATCCAAGAATATGCCAGCAGATGATGCGACAGCAGCACGGGCTGAGCGTGCTGCATGTGCGTGTAGCCCGGCAGAATCACCTTGTCGTACTTCTTGGCCGCATCCACCAGCACGTGGCGCAGCTCAAGATTGGCCTCCATGAGCTCCTTGGCCAGCGCCTTGACGCCCAGGCGCGTGTCGGTCGCAACCTGGTCGTTGCGCGAACGTCCGGTATGCAAGCGCTTACCGGCCTCTCCGATGCGGCGCGTCAGCTCGCTCTCGATGGACATATGGATGTCCTCGTCGTTGATGTCGAAGGTGAAGTTGCCGGCATCGATATCCTGTTCGATGCCGGTCAGGCCCTCGGCAATCGCCTGCTCGTCCTCGGCACTGATGATGCCCTGGGCCGCCAGCATCTTGGCATGCGCCTTAGAGCCGGCGATATCCTGCTTATAGAGATGTTTGTCGACCGGCAGCGACGCGCCAAACTCCTGCGTGACCTCGGCCACGCCCGCCTCAAAACGACCGCCCCAAAGAGCCATGGGATCGTCCCCTTTCATCAAATACCAAACGAAGCGCCCAAAGCAATGCGCCATGTCGCTAAAGCGATTTACCAACCGCTAGTTTTGCATATTCCCCACCGTGCGCGGGGCCATGTAGCTAATTCGCAAAGAAGTGACGCACCATGCACTTGGCGCCCAACGTCTCCCTCCGGATGTTGCCCTGCGAACCATCGATCCAGGCCTTCAGGCTCATAGGGACGTCCTCGACGTTTACAGTATCGAGCTCGGGCGCGAGGGCAAGTAAAGCATGCGCAATAGCATTGAACATAATGGATACTCCTTATATATATAGGTGCAGAGCCGCAAATTGATAGAAGGAGCCCCGCCGGACAACCCCGGCGGGGCTCGGACTCAGCCGCAGTCGCGGCATCATATATGCGGGCGGAACGTAGGGGCCACCGATGTTAAGAAGTGTCAGCAAGCATAACGAAAGGTAGGGACCCCATGCGCCCGTTATGTATCACGCGGATGGGCCGCGCGGATACCAAGGGAAGGAAGACTTAAGCCTGAGCGGCAGCAGAGCTGGGACCCTGGACCTTGGCCCACGTCTTGAGCGACAGCGTATCGATCTCGATAAAGCCGGCGCTGGCCTTCTCGTCAAACGTGGTGTCGCGGTCGTAGGTAGCCAGACCGTAGTCGTAGAGGCTGAAGGGGCTCTTGCGGCCAACGACATGGCAGTTGCCCTTAAAGAACTTCAGACGGACGGTGCCGGTCACGAACTTCTGGGTGTCGGCCATAAAGGCGTCGAGCGCGTTCTTGAGCGGGCTGTACCACTGACCGTTATACACGGCGGTGGCCCAATCCTGCTCGAGCTTGATCTTGGTCTTGAGCAGGTCGCCCTCGACGCAGATGTCCTCGAGTGCCTTGTGGGCGGTGATGAGCGTCAGGGCTCCGGGAACCTCATAGCATTCGCGGCTCTTGAGGCCCACCAGACGATCCTCAACCAGGTCGAGACGGCCAAAGCCGTTGTCGCCCGAAATCTTGTTGAGGGCGATGACGATCTCGGAAAGCTTCATCTTCTTGCCGTCGACGGCGACGGGCTTGCCGGCCTCAAACTCAATCTCGGTATACGTCGGGGTGTCGGGCGTGTCCTCGGGATTCTTGGTCATAACCCAGGCGTCGTCGAGAGGCTCGTTCCAGGGATCCTCCAGGTGGCCGCACTCAATAGCACGACCCCACAGGTTGTCGTCGATGGAATAGGGGTTGTCGTTGGCACCCTCGGGAACCGGCACGTTGTGGGCGTGGGCATAGGCGACCTCGTCGGGACGGCACTTCAGGTCCCACTCGCGAACCGGGGCGATAACCTTGAGCTCGGGGTCGAGGGCCTTGACGGCAGCCTCGAAGCGGACCTGGTCGTTACCCTTGCCGGTGCAGCCGTGGGCGACGTAGGTCGCGCCAAACTCGTGGGCGACCTCAACAAGCTTCTTGGCAAGCAGCGGGCGAGACAGAGCGGAGAGCAGCGGATACTTGTTCTCGTACATGGAGTTTGCGGCGATGGCCTTGGTCAGGAACTCATCGGAGAACTCGTCGCGCAGGTCGAGCACCTGACAATCCAGAACGCCCAGGTCGAGGGCCTTCTGCTTCTTGGCATCCAGGCCGGTCTCCTCCTGGCCCACATTGCCGCAGACGCAAACGACATCGAGATTCTTCTCGTCCTGGAGCCACTTGACACATACGGATGTATCAAGACCACCAGAATATGCGAGAACGACTTTTTCCTTGCTCATGGCTGTTTCCTTTCGCCCTTGGTAGCTAGTTAGAACATCGGTCAGTTGCAAGTCATTTCGAGGTCAAAAACCGTGCAATATCAGGTTAAATAGCAAAAATCAGCACATACATGCCCTAGAAACATGCAGCAATGTCGTGCTAAAACCCAACGACCTCAAAATGACTCTGTTGAGGCAATTCGCCCCATGCGGACAGAGACGATTGTTATCGTCGTCGGGAAATTGCGCGCTGGCGTCGGATGGCATTGTCTGCAGTAGTGATGATCTTTACGAACTGCATCTGCCTCTCCTTTCACCTATCGCCGGGCGCAATTCTAATATCGTAAACGGTACCTTTTCCTCGGTAAGCGGCTCTTTTGCCGTCTCCGTTTTCGATGGTCGCTATATTACGCTAAAGTGTCCGCAGCACAAGCGACAAATTCAAATTTCTGAAAAGTTTTTTCATTAGTTTGTGAAATGCAGTGCAAATACGCTGCGTTCCTGCGAAAATACGCCTGACTACGAGTTGATGGTTATAACATCTGAAACAATTTCGAAACGAAAGGCTCGCTTTTATGCAAACTTACGAATCGGACGCCAATATTGGAAACATTAAGATTCTCGCCGTTGATATGGACAAGACGCTTCTCACCGACGAGCGCGTGCTACCTCAGGGTCTTGATGAGCGCCTGGACAAGCTCGCCGAGGCTGGCATCGTGTTCTGCCCCGCTAGCGGACGTCCAGCCCCCAAGCTCGAGGAGATGTTCGAGGGCATCAAGAACCGCCTCGCCTTTTGTCCCGACAACGGAGCGTGCGTGATCTATCGCGGCAGCTATATCTATAAGAGCAATATTGACGTGGAGCTGTATCAGCAGGTCTTGAGCCGTGCCTCGGAGGATCCGCGCGCTGTCCCCGTCCTGTGCTGCTTCGACGAGTTCTACGTGCTTGCCCGCGACCATCAGTACCACGACGAGATCAGCGTCTACTACAACACAATCAACTACGTCGACAGCTTTGAGGGCATTGATTTCGAGTCCAACAAGATTTCGGTCTTCTTCCCCGGCTACGACGCCGAGCCCGCTTTCCGCGAGACCTATAGCCCCGAGTTCTCGGACAAGCTCTACGTCACCAACGCCGGGCGCGAGTGGATCGACTTTATGAACCTGGGCGTTGACAAGGGCGCCGGCGTCGCGCATCTGTGCGAGCACCTGGGCATCGATATCGCTGACGCCGCTGCCGTGGGCGACACCTACAACGACATCCCCATGCTGGAGCGCGTCGGCCACAGCTTTATCGTGGACAACGCCGAGGAGCATATGAACGCGAATGCTAAGTGGCGCATTCCGAGTAACAACGACGGGGGCGTACTGACGCTCATCGACGCCATCTTGGCGGCTCGGTAGCCGTCCCATCGGGCCTGGCCGGGCGGCACGGGATAACTTTTCGCTCGGTCAGGTCCTGCGCAAGACGAAAGCCACATTAAGTGGCTTTCTTTGCGTGCGGAATCTACGAAAAGTTAACCCGTGCCGCCCGGCCAGGCCCTAGGTTTACTTACCTGCCGCCTAGATGGCGTCTTGGCGCCTAGATACTTGGCTGAATTATTTGGAATGAAGGGGGCTCCTTGTTGGCAAGGAGCCCCCTTCTGCTTTTGGTTACTTTGGGGTTGTTGGTGCGTCTTTATTTTGCGTCGGCCCAGGTTATGCCGGTGCTGGCTTCGGCGATCAACGGTACGCGGAGGTCTACTACGTGCTCCATGACGTCGCGGACCATGGCGGTCAGGCGCTCGACTTCGTCGACGGGGCACTCAAAGTCCAGTTCGTCGTGTACCTGCAGAATCATGTGGGCGGCAAAGCCCTCTTCTTCCAGGCGGCGGCTTACGCGGGCCATGGCGATCTTGATGATGTCGGCGGCGGTGCCCTGCATGGGGTGGTTCATGGCCGTGCGCTCGCCAAAGCCACGGAGTTGCGGGTTTTTGGCCTTGAGCTCGGGAATATGGCGTCTGCGGCCATACATGGTCTCGGCATAGCCCGTCTGCTTGGCGCGCGCCACCACATTGTCGAGGAACGTGCGCACGCCCGGGTAGGCCTCGTAGTAGCGATCGATCATATCGCGCGCCTCGGCCATCGAGATATGCAGCGACTGCGACAAACCGTAGGCCTGCTGGCCGTACACGATGCCAAAGTTCACGGCCTTGGCGCGGCTGCGTAGGTCGGGAGTCACCTCGGACACCGGCACGCCAAACACGCGCGCTGCCGTCTCGGCGTGGAAGTCCTCGCCCTCGTTAAAGGCGCGCACCAGGTGCTCGTCACCCGAGAGATGCGCCAGCAGACGCAGCTCGATCTGCGAGTAGTCCACCGCCAAAAAGACGCTGCCCTCGCCCGCCGAGAACGCCGTCTTGACGGTACGCCCCAGCTCCGAGCGCGTCGGAATGTTCTGCAGGTTCGGGTCGCTCGAGGACAGACGCCCCGTCGCGGTGATGGTCTGGTTGTACGTGGTGTGCACTCGACCGTCACCACGGCGCAACGGACCTAGCGTGTCCAGATAGGTCGACTTAATCTTGGACTTCTCACGCCAGTCCAAAATCAGGCGCACGATCTCGTGGTCGCGGGCAAGATCGCTCAACACCTTGGCGTTGGTCGAATAATAGCCGCGCTTAGTCTTTTTGAGGCCCTTGGTCGGAAGCCCCATAACGTCAAACAGCACGTGCGACAGCTGCATAGGACTGCCAATATTAAAGGTCTCGTCACCCGCCAGGTCGCGAATGCTGCGCTCGACCTCGGCAATCTGGGTCGCCAGGCCCTCGGACAGATTGCGCAGGCGGTCGGGGTCCACGAGCATGCCCGCGCGCTCCATCTTGGCAAGTACCGGAACGAGCGGCATCTCGATGCCATCGAACACGTTGGCGGCATTCTCACGGGCCATGCACTCGCGCAACGGCGCCACGAGCGCCAGCGTCAAGGCCGCCGTGCGAGCGGCGGGCGCAGGAGCGTCCTCACCGGCACCCTCTGCGCCGCGTGCCGCAGGCAGCGACATCTGCAGGTAGGTATCGGCCAGATACGCCTCATCGAACTCGGAGCGATCGGAATCCAGCAGGTAGGCGGCGACCACGGTATCGAAGATACGCGTGGAATCGGCAGCGAGCGGATCCATGAGCTCGGGCTCAGAGGAATCGATAGGAGAAAGCTCGTGCAGCAGCGCCTTCATGTCCGGACTCGCCACGCGGCCCTCCATAAACAGGCGCGCGAGCACGCCGGCAATCACGCCGTGGGCGAAGTTAAAGCCTTCAACCTCAGCCGCCGCACCGCCGTCGCCCTCCTCGAGCGCGAACAGGCCCTTGGACGTCGCCAGCCACAGCGTGCGTGTCAGCCCAAAGAGCGCGCCCTCTTCCTTGTCGTCGTCCACCACGGCGGCGACCCACTCGCCGGCATCAATCGCGCGGGAAATCTCAGCCGCAACGGCACCAAGCGCGTCAGCATCGCCGGCGGCTGCGCGAACCATCGCAGGCATCTCAAACACACTGGAGGCAGCAGCAGCCCCGCCCTCGCCACCGATCAGCGCCAAGAAACGGTTCTGCATGGCGGTGATACCAAGCGTGCCCAGCGCCGCGGAAACCTCATCGGCAGAATACGCCGGGAAGGACGTCGCCTCAAAATCGAGCTCAACGGGCGCATCGGTGCGGATGGTCGCGACCTTGCGGCTCAGCAGAGCGTCATCGATGTGCGCACGCAGGTTCTCGCCCATCTTGCCCTTGACCTCGTCAGCATGCGCGATGACCTCGTCCAGGCTACCGTACTGCGCAATGAGCGCGCTCGCCTTTTTGGGGCCGATGCCCGGCACGCCGGGGATGTTATCGGACGTGTCGCCCTTCAGACCATAAAAGTCGGGCACGAGCGCCGGCGTGATGCCGTGATACAGATCGTCCACGCTCTCGGGCGTCATGATCGCCACATCGGACAGGCCCTTGCGGGTCGAGACCACGTTGACGTGCTCGGTCACGAGCTGATACATATCGCGATCACCGGTCACCAGCAGCATGTCACAGCCGGCCTGCTCGCCCAGGCGCGCCATAGTGCCCAGGATGTCATCGCCTTCCCAGCCCTCGGACTGCAGAATCGGCACGTTGAGCGCGGTGAGCAGCTCCTTGATCATCGGAAACTGCGCGTGCAGATCGGGGTCCATGGGCGGGCGCTGAGCCTTGTACTGCGGCAGCATCTCCATGCGCACGCGCGGCTTGCCCTTGTCAAACGCCACAACAACGCCGTCGGGATTAAAGGCATCGATCATCTTAAGAAACATGTTCAAAAAGCCAAAGATCGCGTTGGTGGGACGACCGTCCGGCGCGTTCATGGTGGGCGGCACGGCGTGGAAGGCGCGGTGCATGAGCGAGTTGCCGTCGATAACGGCAAAGGTACGGCGCTTGTCAGACATATTGAATACCTCGCTTTGGGCTGGGCACGGTTTGCTCACTCCAGTTTACACGCTCCCCGCCCCACGGCCACCGCACATCAAGCTCCCCCGCCACCGTGAGCCCGCGCGTGATACGATAGCTCACGGTACATCAACCAGCACGATCGATCCGAAAGGAGTCTGCGTCATGGAGCGTCCCTGCGCATGGAAAAAGTACACGCCACAGCAAGTCGAGGAGCTCGAGGAGCTTTGCCGCGGCTATAAGCAGTTTTTGAGCGAGAACAAGACCGAGCGCCTGTGCGTCAAGACCGGCATCAAGATGGCCGAGGAGGCGGGATACGTCGACCTGGAGACCGTGATCGCCGAGGGCCGCGCGCTCAAGGCCGGCGACAAGGTGTACGCCGCCAACCACGGCAAGGACCTCATGCTCGTCAACCTGGGCACCGCCCCGCTCGAGCAGGGCTTTAACATCCTGGGCGCCCACGTGGACTCGCCGCGCCTGGACCTTAAGCAGAATCCCGCCTTCGAGGCCGGCGACATGGCCTACCTCGACACGCACTACTACGGCGGCGTCAAGAGCTACCACTGGGTAGCCTCCCCGCTCGCACTCGTGGGCGTCATCTGCAAAAAGGACGGCACCACCGTCGACATCAACATCGGCGACAAGGCGGACGACCCGGTCTTTACCATCTCCGACCTGCTGATTCACCTCTCGAGCGAGCAGATGTCCAAGCCTGCCAAGGACGCCGTCGATGCCGAGATCCTCGACGTGATCGTGGGCGGCCGCCCCGTCAAGTTTGACGAGGACGACAAGGACGCCCCCAAGGAGCCCGTCAAGCAGATGTTCCTGGACATCCTCAAGGAGCAGTATGACGTAGAGGAGGAGGACTTCCTCTCCGCCGAGATCGAGGTCGTGCCCGCCGGTCCCGCCCGCGACATGGGCCTCGACCGCTCCATGCTTCTGGGCTATGGCCACGACGACCGTGTCTGCGCTTACCCCTCCATGCTTGCCCAGATCGACGTCGCCAACGTCGAGCGCACGAGCATCACGCTCATCGTCGACAAGGAGGAGATCGGCTCCGTGGGTGCCACCGGTATGACGAGCCGCTTCTTCGAGAACACCGTCGCCGAGATCATGACGCTCGCCGGCGAGGATAGCCCGCTGGCCCTGCGCCGCGCGCTCGCCCGCAGCCGCATGCTCTCCTCCGACGTGTCTGCCGGCTTCGACCCAGGCTATGCCGGCAAGTTCGAGACCAAAAACGCCGCCTTTATGGGTCGTGGCCTGTGCTTTAACAAGTACACGGGCAGCCGCGGCAAGGGCGGCTCCAACGACGCCGATGCCGAGTACGTGGCCCTCGTCCGCGACATCATGGACGAGGCCGGCGTGGACTTCCAGACCTGTGAGCTCGGTCGCGTCAACGCGGGCGGCGGCGGCACCATTGCCTACATCATGGCCAAGTACGGCATGAACGTCATCGACTCCGGCGTTGCCGTCCTGTCCATGCACGCCCTGTGGGAGGTCGCCAACAAGGCCGACATCTACGAGGCCTATCGCGGCTACAAGGCCTTCCTCGAGCGCGCCTAATCCACCCCACCCATAACTTGCGGTGGAATACGGATTGATTTGGCCTTTCAATGGCACAAACAGACCGTATTCCACCGCAACTTTTTTAGCGAGAGAACGGTTCCATGTTGCAGGTCATCATTTCGCCCGCCAAGCAGATGCGCGCGGCCCAAGATGCTTTTGAAGTCCTGGGCATTCCAGCTTTTGCGCACGAGACGGCTCGCCTCCACCGCGCACTGCTAGATATCGAGCGGAATGAAGGCAGCGGCGGCCTGCAGGCGCTATGGAACGTGAGCGACAAACTGCTGGGGCCTTACCTCAACACCCTGCATGAGTTCAGGCCCATCCTGAAAAACGGCGATCTCGACAATCCCGCACTCGCCCGTCACCTCTCCCCCGCCGTCATGTCCTATCACGGCATCCAATACCAAAGCATGGCGCCCGAGGTCATGGATGCCGCGCAGCTCGACTGGCTGCAAAACCATCTCTGGATCCTCTCGGGCCTTTACGGATGCGTACGCCCCTTCCATGCCGTTGAACCGTATCGGCTGGAGATGGGCGCGAAGCTTGCCGTCGACGGTGCCCGAGACCTCTACGCGTTTTGGGGCGACAAGCTCGCACGGGCTATCGCTCCGGCAGGCTCCAACGCTACGATCGTCAACCTCGCCAGCGCGGAATACGCCAAAGCCGTTCTGCCCCGCCTCACCACCGACGTCACGGTCGTCACATGTCTCTTTGGCGAAGGTGTCCGCAACGGCAAGCCCATCCAGCGCTCGACCGCCAGCAAAAAGGCGCGCGGCTCCATGGTGCGCTGGATGGCAGAAAACAAGCTCGAGGACGTAAGCGAGCTCACCGCGTTCGACGTTGGTTATCGTCACTTTCCCGAGCTTTCTAATAAAGACACTTTGGTCTTCCTGAACGAACAGGCCCTGTAGGACCACCGCTACTTTTGAATGCGCTGCCTAGGCACGGCGTTTATTCCGCCAAGCCGTCGGCTTTGGCAATTTCATTTGTCGAGCCGTCCTGATAGGTAATCTTGACATGCTCCACCTCGGACACCTTGACGCCCGATGGGGGCTCCAGGCGCCATTCCGTCAGCGCGATATCCATCGTCGTGGGCACATCCCCTTGATCTTTGAGCTCGACCGACAGCGTCTTAAGCGACGCATCGAAGGTCACGCGCTCGATCTCTTCACCAGGAATGGAGCCACCGCTCAGCTGCAGCTGAACAAACTCGTCGCGCGGATACCAATAGTCGCCCGGCGCGGCAACGGTATTGCCGCCCGCGACCTTCACTGTCATGATCGGCAGGGCATCGTCGGCCTCAAACTCCCAGGCAGCGCCGCCGCGACCGCCAAACGTCCAGATACAAAAGGCAATCACCAGCACGGCAAGCACCGCAAAACCAATCGCGACAAGGCCATGGTGCGCGCGGCTTTCCTCGGCCGATACATCCCATTGCGTCTCTCGATATAGATGCTTGTCTTCCATGTTCGCCTCCCCACAGGCACGCTCGTTGGCCCAATCGTACCCATTCAGGCTATACTTGAGCCCATGACATAAACGGGGAGCTTGTAGGACAAGACGGCAGGCTGAGATTGGGCGCGCCCGCCCTGACCCGCAAACCTGATATGGGTAATGCCAACGAAGGGAGCCGTGCCAATGAGCACACAGACCGAGCCCAAGCTCGTCACGCAAATCGACTTCGCCCGCGCCGGGCAAATCACACCGCAGATGAAAGAAGTCGCCGAGCGCGAGCATCGCGACCCCGAGTACATCCGCGAGCGCGTGGCCGACGGCCGCATCGCCATCCCCGCCAACATCGTGCACATCAAAAAGGGCATGCGCGCCTTTGGTGTCGGTGAGGGCCTGTCCACCAAGGTCAACGTCAACCTGGGCATCTCGGGCGACAAGGCCGATGCCGCCGAGGAATGGAAGAAGGTCAAGATTGCCGAGGACTTTGGCGCCGACGCCATCATGGACCTCTCCAACTCGGGTAAGACGCGCCAGTTCCGCCAGCAGCTCATCGACGAGACGCCGCTCATGGTGGGCACCGTCCCCATGTACGACGCCATCGGCTACATGGAAAAACCGCTGGTCAAGCTTACCAAGGACGACCTGTTCGAGGTCGTGCGCGCGCACGCCGAGGACGGCGTGGACTTTATGACCATCCACTGCGGCATCAATAAATCGGTCATCAAAACCTTCAAGGAGACCGGCCGCCTTATGAACATCGTCAGCCGCGGCGGCTCGCTGCTGTTTGGATGGATGGAGGTCACCGGCAACGAGAATCCGTTCTACGAGTTCTACGATGAGTTGCTCGAGATTTGCCACGAGTACGACGTGACCATCTCGCTCGGCGACTCCTGCCGCCCGGGTTGTCTCTACGATTCCAACGACGCCACCGAGACTGCCGAGATGATCGAGCTGGGCAAGCTGTGCAAGCGCGCCTGGGCCGCCGGCGTCCAGGTCATGGTCGAGGGGCCGGGCCACATGGCGCTCGACGAGATCGCCGCCAAC
The DNA here is from genome assembly GCA_048416615.1 of Collinsella sp. GTDB lineage: Bacteria > Actinomycetota > Coriobacteriia > Coriobacteriales > Coriobacteriaceae > Collinsella. The sequence goes on from DBFSET010000036.1 coordinate 81,276, forward strand.
ATGAAGCTGCAGAAGCGCCTGTGCCACAACGCCCCGTTCTATGTACTGGGGCCGCTGGTGACCGATATCGGTGTGGGCTACGACCACATCACCGCCGCCATCGGTGGCGCCATCTCCGCGAGCTCCGGCGCCGACTTCCTGTGCTACGTGACACCGGCCGAGCACCTGTGCCTGCCCAACGCCCAGGACGTGCTCGATGGCCTCATGGCCACTAAGATAGCCGCGCACGCCGCCGATATCGCCAAGAAGGTACCGCACGCCCGCGACATGGACGACAAGATGGGCCAGGCACGCCGCAAGCTCGACTGGGATGCCATGTGGGAGTGCGCGCTCGACCCGGTCACCGGTAAGAAGCGCTACGAGGAATCCCCCGCCGCCACTGAGGGCACCTGCACCATGTGCGGCAAGATGTGCGCCGTCCGCACCGTTAACAAGGTGTTCGAGGGCACGACGATCGATCTTGGCATGGAGGATTAGCTTTTTCGAGGTAATCGCCAGCAAGCCTGCTGTAACGCCCGTCAATTGTTGACTTGTGAACATTTGCTTATATTTGCGTAAAGATTGCATCGCCCGCCCGGGATCGGCATACAGCCGGCCCGGGCATCTTTATAATGCGGGGTAAAAGACCCATTTGAATCCGACCGGACAAGGGAGCGAACATGGATCGCAGTAAGGTACCCGCCGTTCTATCCATCGCGGGATCCGATTCCAGCGGCGGTGCCGGCATTCAGGCCGACATCAAGACCATTACGGCGCACCGCCTGTATGCCGAGACGGCCATCACCGCCATCACCGCACAAAACACGCTCGGTTTCACCGCCGTACAGAATATCTCCCCTGATATCGTCGCCGCGCAAATTGACACCGTCTTTGACGATATTCGCCCGAACGCCGTCAAGATCGGCATGGTCTCCCTTGCTGAGATTATCGAGGTTATCGCCGACCGCCTGAGTGCCTGGGACGCACAAAATATCGTCGTCGACCCCGTCATGGTCGCCACATCGGGCGCTCGCCTGATCGCAGAGGACGCCGCCGAAGCGCTTACCCGCCGCCTGTTTCCATTGGCGACCGTCATCACGCCCAATATTCCCGAGGCCATGGCGCTGCTCGACTACGAGGTCGATTCCGAGCGCACGCAGCAAAACGCTGCCATGCTTCTCACCCGCCGCTTTGGCTGCGCGTCTCTCGTTAAGGGCGGGCATTTTGTCAACGAGGCGAACGATGTGCTCGCAGAGCCCGCGCCGCTCGATGACGAGGGCAACCACCTGGGCGATCCGCTCACCACGTGGTTCCGCCACAAGCGCATCGAGACCGACAACACACATGGCACCGGCTGTACGCTTTCGTCCGCCATCGCCTGCGCGCTGGCCCAGGGCATGGATCTCGCCGATGCCGTCAACGCCGGCAAGGCCTACCTAACCGGCGCTCTCGCCGCCGGCTTTGACATGGGCAAAGGCTCCGGCCCCGTCAACCACATGTGGCAGTATTAAAGCCCGCAGCCCAAAACCACCGCAAAGGGGACAGGCACCTTTGCGGTGGCTACCACAAACGTCTCGATCTGTAACAGTTAGAGCCCATTTTTCGGCCCACCTGTTACAGATCGAGATATTCAAATTCCGCTGAGAAGATAATCTCGATCTGTAACAGTAACTCGGCAAAATCGACCCTAGATGTTACAGATCGAGACAAACGACCGATATCGACCTAAATAATCTCAATCTGTAACATCTAGCCCGTTTTCGGCCTTACAACTGTTACAAACCGAGACAAACCAACGAAACAAGCCGCCGCAAAGGACCCCTTTGTGGTGGTTTGGGGTCACGCTACTCTCCGAGCATCTCTTGGAGCTTGGCTGCCACGGCGTGACCCAGGCTCTCGTGGCTTTCGGGCATCATATGCAGATAGTCGATATCGCCCGGCTCGGCAAACTCGGCGGCATTCAAAAAGTCGCAGCCAAACTGCTCGGCCACGTGCGCATAGTACTCGCCAAAATGTTCAGATGCCTCAACGGAATGTTCGTCAAAGTCGGTCATATACACATCAGCGATCTGTGGCTTGATCTTGATAGGAGCCATCAGCAGAATACGCGGGCAGGGTGCGGCATTGGTCCAGGGAAATGCGCGCACCGCGCGAATCAGCGCCATGGCGCCACGGGCAATATCGGAGGCCGTCACACCAAAGACCGTCTTGCAATCGTTAGTTCCCAGCATAATAACGATCGCATCCAGCGGCTTATGGGCCTCGAGCAGCATCGGAAGTGCGCGGATGCCGTTAAGATTGGTGTCCAGATGGCACATGTCGTCGCGTACCGTCGTGCGGCCGTTGAGGCCTTCTTCAATTACATGCCAGCCCTCGCCTAAGTCACGTTGGGCCACGCCACACCAGCGCACATCCTGCGCATAGCGCACCGCGGTGCCGTCGCGCATGCCCGCCGGATCGTAACCATAGGTGTTGCTATCGCCAAAGCATAGAACGTTTTTCATCGTAAGCCCCTCGCTCAGTAAAAAGCCGACGGAAGCAGCCTCTCCCGCCGGCTCGACCTATCTGTCAGCACGTACCGATTACAGGTACTTGCGCCAATCGTCCTCGTCCTCATCATCCTCGGCAGCAGCCTGGGCCTGCTCGACGGCACGAGCGGCTGCAGCACGGGCGGCAGCCTGGGCATAGGACTCCTCGTTGCGCTCGGGGAAGCTTGCCAACACGTGCTCAAACTTGGCGAAGTCCTCATCCCAGCGCGTAGAAGGCACAGCAAAGAACACCTGCTTGACCTTAAAGTCGCCCGATGCGAGCTCCTCGCGGAAGAGCTCTGCCACGGCCTCGGCGTCAAAGCCGTTGTTGTCGCAGCCCCAAGCACCCAGCACGAGCTTCTCGCGACCCAGCTCATCGCAGATGGCAAGGACGAAGCGGATACGGTCGCGCAGGGCATCCAACAGGGCGTCGTCGCTCACGCGGTACTCCTGGCGGGCACGCCTGACGTTGGGTGCGGCGGCAACGATTACATCGGCGTATGCGTGCACGTGGTTGCGGTCGAAGCGCACGGCGGGCACCACCAGCGCACGATTGCGGTACAGCTCGCAGTTGATGTTGCGGCGACGGTTCTCGCCGTACCACTTACGCTGCTTGTCGAGTACGTTGTACAGGTACGAATCTGCGCAGAGCGTCGCCTCCTGGCCCAGGTAGCCCTGGATATAGCCGCCGCCCGGATTGGTAAACGAGGCAAAGGCAAGCACGGCCATATCGCAGAACTGCGCATAGCCGCGGCCGTTATCGAGGATTGCCTGCGTGGCGGAAGCATCAAGCACAGTGACCTCGGGCAGGGCCGGAGCAGGCTCCTCGGCGGGCTCGGACTCAGCCTCGTCGGCCGACTCGGCGGACTCGAGCGCCACCTCGGGCTCGACCGCGGTCTCCACCTCGGCAGCGTCAGCCTCCACAGCCTCGGCGGCCTGCTCCTCAGCAGCCGCCGCCTTCTGGGCCTTGGCCTTCATCGCCGCGACAAAGCCGGCAGGCATACCGTCGAATTCGCGCACGCCGGCAAGCGAACGCTCGATGTCCTTGGCGCAGGCCTCGGACACAGCCGCCACATGGCGCTCGGCGGCCTTGGCACGCGCCTCGCGCTTGGGATTGGGCTGACCCGCTCGGTTAGACCTGCGGTTACGGTTCCTGTTGTCGACATCTGCCATACGTGGCCACCTTTCCTGTCGCTGCCGCTATCGGCTTTTCCCATCCATGATACCCCGCCGCGTACAAAAAAGACGGCCCCGAAGGACCGCCTTTCGCATCGATTTGCACGCACGGCAAGCACCGCCGCAATTCGCCACTAGTCGCGACGACCGAGAATGTTCAGGATGCGCAGGAACACGTTGATAATGTCCACGAACAGGTTGGACGCCATGAGCACCGCATTGGGCAGCGTGGGCGGCACCGTCGTGGCAACATAGGTGTCGTAGCCAATAAACCCGGCGAACACCACGGTCACGATCAGATCGGTGATGGACTGCGAGACGCCCATGAACATCAGCACGATCTCGACCAGAATCGTGGCGAGCAGAATGCCAAAGCCGATGCCATATACGCGCTGGAAAAACTTGGGGAACGTCACGCCCAAGGCACCAAAGACAAAGGTGATGGCGGCCGTGGCGATAAAGGCAGTGTTGATAGTGGGCAGGTCATAGTTGGCAAGGCCAAACGACGCGGTCAGGCCAAAGGTGCTCGCAAAGATCACGTAACCCACGAGCGACAGGCCCACGGACTGCTTGCCCGCAGCAGCCGACATCATGACGATACCGACAATAGTCAGGATAAACGAGCCAAAGACCAGCGGCAAAGCGGCGCCGCTCATCATCATGCGGGCAAACGCCATGGTGCTCGTAAAGTAAGCACCGGCGCCCATGGCGCAAAAGCCCAAGAAGATGAGAGCAGACATGGCGAGATTGTACGCGCGCGGCGACATCTCCTTGGCGCGACTTGCGCCGGTCTCGATGGGGCCGTTCTGATAGCCCTGGATATCGTTCATACTTCGTCCTTTCAAAAAGCGCACGACAGCGCCGTAGGTGACAAGATTCCTGCCATTGTACCCGAATGCCGCACGTCCTTACCTACGGCGCTCGCCCTCAAGCGTACGATCAAAGGCCCAGACCCACCAACGCATCACGTGCGCCTGCGAGCCGTCCGCCCGCTCGCGCGTCTGGTCCTCCAGATACAACTCGGTCGCGTGCCTGCCAAAACGCACCTTATATGTTGCCGTACGGATGCCGTGGACCATCAGGCCAAACCCAGTGGTCGAGATAATTTCGTCGATCGTAAAACAACGGCCGTCGACCCAGCAGACGGTGACCGGCACGACCTGTCCGCCCGCGAGGATGCGAGCCACGACGTCCACATACTGCTTGTGCACGCGCCGAGTTTTGCCGTCTGTCTGTCGATATTCCATGCCCTCTATTATCGAACGCATGTTTGTATGTTGTAAAGCGAACAGACTGTGGTTTTGGGGTGTTGGGGCGCGCACGCGTGTCCTCATGGCGTGTTAGCAAAAAGAATACCCGCGGTCAACAGGGCTAATATTCAATTTTAGTGCCAAAAAGTTCACTTCTCCCATCAGAACTCGGTAAAGAAACCCGCAGGAGGTGATACGATTTATCATGTTTTTGTAACGTGCCTGCAAACTTCGAGAAAGCCCATATATGGACGTAACGTTCTCAACCTTCCTCGGCCAAATTGTGTCGAACCCAGTCCTTGCCGTCACCGTGATCCTCGCGTTGGGCGCCATCTTCGTCAATGGATGGACCGACGCGCCCAACGCCATCGCGACCTGCGTCACTACGCGTTGCATGCCCGCCCGCGCCGCCATTCTCATGAGCGCCGCATTCAACTTCCTCGGCGTGCTCATCATGACGCACTTTAACGCGAGCGTCGCCAATACCATTTCACATATCGTCGACTTTGGCGGAAACAGCACCATGGCGCTCGCCTGCCTGTGCGCGGCGCTGTTTTCCATCGTCGTCTACGGCGCCACAGCGTCGCGTTTTGGCATCCCCACCTCGCAAAGCCACAGCCTTATCGCCGGCCTGACCGGTGCCGCCATCGCCCTCGGCGGCGCGAACAGCGTCAACGTCCACGAGTGGATGAAGGTCATCTACGGCCTGGCGCTCTCCATCGGCCTGGGCTTTGTCATGGGCTGGATCCTGTGCAAACTCGTCTCGATTCTGTTTGCTGCCGCCAATAGGCGACGTGCCAATGTCTTCTTTAAATACGCTCAGATCGCGAGTGCCGCGGCCATGAGTTTTATGCACGGCGCGCAGGATGGACAGAAGTTCATCGGCGTGCTCTTTTTAGGTGTCGCCTTCGCCAACGGCCAGACGAGCGTCGGCGATGCCGGCATTCCCATCTGGATTATGCTGCTGTGCTCGGCCACCATGGGTATCGGCACCAGCGTGGGCGGCGAGCGCATCATCAAGTCCGTCGGCCAGAGCATGGTCAAGCTCGAGAAGTATCAGGGCTTCTCCGCCGACCTCGCAGGCGCCGCGAATCTGCTGCTTGCCACCCTTACCGGTATCCCCGTGTCCTCCACCCACATCAAGACCTGCGCCATCATGGGCGTCGGCGCCGTCAAGCGCCTTTCGGCCATCAACTTCGGCGTGGTCAAGGACATGATGTTCACCTGGTTCTTCACCTTCCCCGCCTGCGGACTCATCAGCTTTGTCATGGCCAAGCTGTTCATGATGTTCATCTAGTCAAACCGAGCGTCCATCCGGACCGTTATACTTCGCCCACCCGTCTTCGCCTCGAAAGGACCCACCCATGGCAAAGAAACCCGATTCGTTCTACTTTGACAACTACGTCGCCTGCGCCGATCTTGCCGTACAGGCTGCCGAGCTGCTTACCCAGATTTTCGAGAACTTCGATCCCGCGAAGATTCACGATATGCTCGACAAGATGCACGCGATTGAGCATGCGGCTGACAAGAAGCACCATGAGCTTGAGGACGCCCTGCTCACGGCCTTTATCACCCCGCTTGAGCGCGAGGACCTGGACCTGATGAGCTGCTCGCTCGACACCGTGCTCGACCGTATCGAGGGCGTCGTGCAGCGCGTCTACTTCACCAACATCCAGAGCATCCATCCTGATGCCATCGTGATCGCCCACAAGGTGACCGACGCCTGCCGCGCCATGAAGGACCTGATGGTCGAGCTGCCCAACTACCGCAAGTCCAAGACCCTGCGCGAACTCGTCATCCAGATCAACACGATCGAGTCCGAGGCCGACGAGCTCTACATCAACGCTATGCGCAACCTGCACGTCAACGGCAAGGATCCGCTCGAGGTCATCGCCTGGCGTGACGTTTACGCCTTCCTGGAGTACTGCGCTGACTGCTGTGAGAATGTGGCCGATGTCGTGGATTCGATTGTCATGAAGAACAGTTAATTAGCGGTACGCATCCCACCGGCGAAGGCCCGGCACCTATTTGCTTTCTCACTCCGGCTGCACGGCAGAGTCGTTCGAAAGTAAATAGGTGTCGGGCCTTCGCCTTGCGTACCACCATTGGGAACCTTGGCTGATACTTTGAAAGCGATGGGGCTTTTGTTGGCGGGACCCTTGGGCCCGATTGGGAACTTTGGGGCCGCCTTAAGCGTTTGGGTAGATGGTGCTTTGGGTACCCTTTGTTTTGCTTTTGGTTGATTCGTTAAATTTGGAGGGCTTGGTTGTGAGTTATTTGGATTTGGCTCGGGGTCGTTATTCTTGTCGTTTGTTTGAGGACCGTTCTGTTGAGCAGTCGGTGGTGGATGCCATTGTTGAGGCTGGGCGCATTGCTCCTTCTGCTTGTAATAATCATCCAGCCCGTGTAATGGTGTTGGATACGCCTGAGCTTCTGGAGAAGGCTGCTGCTTGTCAGCCTCGGTTTGCTCGTGATGGGTCTATCTTTGGGGCTCCGCTTATCTTTCTTATTTGCAGCGTTACTGACGATGCTTGGGTGCGCCCTTATGACCAGATGAACTCCAGTGCCATCGACACCTCGATTGTTTGCGATCAGATGATGATGGAGGCCGAGGAGCAGGGCCTGGGTACGTGCTGGGTGTGCCATTTTAAGCCCGAGGTGGCCTGTGAGCAGTTCTGCCTGCCCGAGGGCATCTATCCCTATCACATGCTCGTCTGCGGCTATCCTGCCGACCATATCGCCGATCCCGAGCATCGCGAGGCCCGCACCATTCCCCTCCCCGACTTCCTCCTCAAGTAGATTTTAGGACATGCCTTAAAATCTACCTTTGACCGCTCACCCGTTCGCCGAGTCCTGTGCCCTCAAACGCAGGACTCGGCGTTTTTTTACAGACTGCATACAGCCACAAAAAAGGACCCACAAGCTGTGGGTCCTTTCTAGGCGCTACATGATAGCTGGATGTTAGTCCAGGTCGTCGGCAGCGAAGTTGTCAATCGGTGCGAAGGGATCGGCAACGGGGATAACCGGCTCGGCGACGGGCAGCGGCTCGGCAGCAGGAACGGTCACAGCCGGAGAAGCGGCGGAACCGACCGGCGTGGAAGCCATGAGATCGGACGGGAAGGAGTTCTGAGCATCGTCCATGAAGTGCTGGATGAGCTTGAGGTACTCGGCCTTGAACTCCTCGCGGGAAGCCTTAAGACGGTCGATCTCCTCAAGCTCGGCCTGCTTCTCGGTCAGGGCCTGGCGGATGACCTCGCGGGCCTTGGCGTCGGCCTCGTTGCGGATACGGTCGGCGTTCTCGTTGGCATCGTTGACGATGCCCTCGGCGGTCTGCTGGGCAGCAATCAGGGCAGCGGAAATCTGGCGCTCCTGAGCGGAGAAGTCGGGTGCAGGAGCGGCGACGGGCGCGGCAGGGACGGCCTGAGCGGCAGCATCCTGAGCCTGAACGAGCTGGGCCTGCGTATCGGCGAGCTGCTGCTCGGTGGCAGTCAGACGACCCTTAAGATCGACGATCTTGGCGAGCATGGCGTCGACCTCAGAGGACAGGGTCTCCAGGAAGACGTCGACCTCGGCGGGATCGTAGCCGCGCTTGGCCTCAGAGAAGGTCTGAGCCTGAATGTCAGCAGGGGTAATAGCCATAACAAGTTCTCCTTTATCTTCGCCTTGGCGCCGTGCGCCCGACGTGAGTTACTAAGCCAGTTTTATATGAGTATACCTATAAGAAGTTGCAGAACCAGCTTCTGCACCAACTGCAACGCAATAATCGCAACGACCGGTGAAAAATCGACGCCGCCCATGGGCGGGATAAACCGGCGGAACAAATTGAGCCACGGGCCACACACGCTATCGAGAACAACGGCGATATCCTGTAGCAATCCACCCTGTTTCATAGGGATCCACGTCATAAGGCAGTAGACAACGATGAGCGTGGAGTAGAAGTTGAACAGCGTATTGACCAGCTGGACAATGGTGTAGATGTTGATGAGAATCTCCTCGTCTTGTCTTTACTTAAGGTAGCCGTCGGCACGGAGCTTCTTGAGGTCCGAATCCTTGACCTCGCAACCGGCGGGCAGCACCATAAACACGCGATCGCCAACCTCTTTAACGGTGGCACCCAGGCCGCAGGCAAACCCGTAAGAGAAGTCCAGGACGCGCTTGGCGACCTCGGTACGAACGCCCACAAAAATCAGCGCGACAGGCTGCTTGGTGCGCACGCGGCGCACGACGGTCTCCACGTCGTCATAGCTCTCGGGGCGCAGGACATAGGCAGGCAGCTGCGGCGTAGCGTTGATGATGTTGCTCGCATACGCCGAGGCATCGCTCGGTGAGGGAGCAGGTGCGGGGGCAGCAGCGCGGGCACGCGTGCTCTCGGCGTAGCTCGACGGCGTGTCGTAGGCACCGGGACGATAACCGCCCGCAACCGTCTCCTGCGAGCGCGATGGCGGGTTGTAGGTCGTAGCATGGCGAGAATCGTCGCCGACCAGCTGACCGGAGCGCGTGTACACGGCCACCGACTCGGCCTCGCCGCGGCGCGTCTGACCCAACAGGCCGTTGCTCGGCTCATCCTGGGTGTAGAAGCCCTCGCCCGAGGCACCGCTGTAACCGTTGTTCTGGTAGCCGTCGTCATAGCCATCATCGTAGCCGTAGTCGTCGTCCTGACCATAACCCTGGTCGTAACCCTGCTGGCCGCCCAGGTGCATCTTATTTTTAATCTCGTCAAGGAAGCCCATGGTTGTGTCCTCTCGCGGTTTAGTGCAGGCGCTCTGATAATCAGTGCGCACTTCAGAGCCTTATTTTACTGCAAACTCCGGGCTAAATACTACCCTGCCCAGGCGAACGAGCGTAGAGCCTTCCTCAAGGGCAGGCTCAAAGTCCTCGCTCATGCCGCAGGAAAGTTCGGGCAGGCTCAGGTCGGAGTGCGTCGCCTCAAGCTCATCCCTTAGTTCGCGAAGTCCGGCAAAAGTGCGGCGCGCCACATTCTTATTCCCCCGGGGCGCCATAGTCATAAGGCCCTGCACACAAATTCCCTCAAGCTCCGCAAGCTCACCTGCGGCGTCTCGGACCTCGTCGGGCGAAAAGCCGCCCTTGGACTCCTCGCCGCTCACATTGACCTCGAGCAGCACGCGCTGGGGGCCGGAGAGCTCGCCCGCCTCAATCTTGCGGACCGCACGGCTCGAGATGGCCTGAGCCAAATGCAGCGAGCTTACCGAATGAATCAGCTCGGCCGAGCCCAGAACCGCATTGATCTTGTTGGTCTGCAGGTTGCCGATCATATCGAAGCGCACCTCGGGTAGCTCCGGATGCTCTACGAGGCCCGCAAGCTTGCGAACGAGCTCCTGCGGGCGGTTCTCGGCAAAATGGCGATACCCCGCCTGAATAGCGGCAACGGTCTCATCAACGCCAACAGTCTTGGAGACGGCAATCAGGCGCGCGGCATCGTGGGGACGGCCCGCGCGATCGAGTGCTGCATAAAAACGTTCGAGAATCTGCTCGCGGCGAGCGCGTATCAAGTCCAAATAGTTATCCATTGCCAATCGCCTCCGCAGACAGCCAAACAAGTAGTCCCATGCTAACGCAAGAGCGCGGCCTCGCATGTGCAAGGCCGCGCTCACTTAGGTATTTACAATCTTTCGACGAACGGGGCCGCCCTACTCCTCGTCGTCCTCGGCGTCGTCCTCGTCCTCGAGGTGCTCGAGCAGGTAGCGGAGACCCTCGCTCACCTCGTTAGCGGGCACTTTGGCAACATAGTGTGCATCGACGGCAGGCCTCATGATGACACCCTCGCCCGAAGGCACGCGCATGCTCTCAAGCTCATCCTCGTCCGTACGGGCGATATCGCCGGCAGTCATACGCTGTCCGGTCAAAAGGAAGGTCAGACGGCAGGCGGCATCGATCGAAATCGAGGCGATACGATCGAGGTAGCGCGAGACCATGATGGCGCGGCGCAGGTCGTCATAGTTGCTGTCGTCGTCCATAAAATCGCCCGTGTCCATGCGGTTAAAGGTGCGGAAGAACTTCTCGTACGCCGCATGCACCGGCTCGTCCTCGCCGGCCAGGTTGCAGATGATGGACATGTCGTTGGTGACGAGCGCGGAAAGTGACGAACCCAGCACCTGGTAAACAGCCTCGGCCTCGGCCTCAACCGTACCGACGAGTTCCTGGGGCAGCGAGATGTCGGCCTTGACCATGTGACGCGTGGCGCGGCAGATCTGGCGAACCTTATCGGTCATGCGCTGCAGGTTAAAGTCGACGTAGATGATTGTCTGCAGCAAGCGGAAGTCGGAGGCGACCGGCGACTGCGTAGCGATCAGGTTGTAGCACACGGCCTCCAAGTTGGCGCAGCGCGCATCGATCGAGAGCGTGCGCTTCTTGGTCTTGGTGGCGAGCTTGCGATCGTCGGTCACATAGGCCTTCACGGCGTCGTGAAGCGCCAGGTCTACAGCCTCGTAGATGCTCAGCATCTCGTGACGGGCTTCGATGAGCTGACGGGAAAACAGTTTGCGCATGGTTCACTCCAATCAGTTGGGTGCGGTCATGCCGCCCGCACAGTGAATACGCACCGGACCAGGTCCGATCGGCTTGGGACTAGTCGCACCGATCAGCCAAAGCGGCCGGTGATATAGTCTTCCGTCCGTGAATCCACCGGGCTGGTGAAGATCGCGTCGGTTTGACCATACTCGATGAGCGTGGCGGGCTCGCCGGCAACTTCCTGCAAGAAAAATGCGGTGTAGTCGCTAATACGAGCGGCCTGCTGCATAGAATGCGTGACGATGATGATCGTCATCTCGGGCGCCAGCTCGGCCATCAGATCCTCGACCTTAGAGACGGACGTGGGGTCGATGGCGGAGCAGGGCTCGTCCATCAGAAGGACATCGGGCTGCACCGCAAGCACACGCGCGATGCACAGACGCTGCTGCTGACCGCCCGAGAGCGCCAAACCGTCCTTGTTGAGCTGATTGGATACCTCTTTCCAGAGGTTGGCGCGCTTGAGCGATTCTTCCACGATGTCATCGAGGTCGCTTTTGCTAGTCACGCCCTGCAGACGAGGGCCAAAAGCGACATTCTCGTAGATGGATTTGGGGAACGGGTTGGGCTGCTGAAAAATCATGCCCACGCGACGGCGAAGGTCGACCGGGTCGACGCCCTCGGCATAGATATCGTTGCCGTCGAGCGCCATGGTGCCCTCGACGCGGGTGCCCTCGATCAGGTCGTTCATACGGTTGATGCAGCGCAAAAACGTCGATTTGCCGCAGCCCGAAGGACCGATAAACGAGGTGATGGCGTTTTTGGCGATGTTGAGGTCGAGCCCCGTCAGCGCATGAAAGTCACCGTACCAGAAGTTGAAATCCTTGGCCGTGATGGCCGCTTGCTCCGGCGTGGGAGCGGACTGATAGACGGACATGGGACTCCTTAACTAGCGGCGTTTGCGCGACAGATAACGCGCAAACAGGTTGAAGGCCAGAATAATCGCCATCAGCAAAAGCGCAGTGCCGTAGGCTGCGTTCATGTTGATGCCGTCGTTGGCAAGCAGGTACAGGTGGACCGTCATGGGGCGGCCGGAATCGAGTGGCGAGATAGGCAGGTTGATGGCCTGACCCATGGTGTAGAGCACCACCGCAGTCTCGCCGATGGCGCGGCCGATGGCAAGCACGATGCCGGTGGCGATGCGGCCAAAAGCCGAAGGAAGCACGATCTTGGAGACGACCTGCCACTTGGTGGCGCCCAGGCCATATGCGCCCCAACGGATATAGCGCGGAACGGCGCGGATTGCCTCCTCGGTGGTGCGCATGACGATAGGCAGCATCAGAAGCGCCAGCGCCAGCGCGGCCGAAACCATCGAAAGGCCCAGGCCCATGGCCTCGACAAACAAGGCGTAGCCAAAGAGGCCCATAACAATGGAGGGCACCGAGGCCAGGGCATCGGCAGCATAGCGAATGATGTCGACAATCTTGCCCTGCTTGGCGTATTCGGCCAGATAGACCGCAGCCAGGACGGCAACCGGCGTGCAGATGAGCATGGCGAGCGCCGTCACGTAGATGGTCGAGACGATCGTGGGCCAAATGCCGCCCTCGGCGTTGACGCCCTGCGGCCAGCCGAAGATAAAGTCGAGCGAGATATGCGGCAGGCCGTTGATGACCACGTAGGCGATGATGGCGATCAGCACCAGCGTGGTGATATAGGCCGCGGCGCGAAACACGCCGAGCATGATCTTGTTGGACAGATCCTTGTTGATGCGGCCCTTCTTGCCATGGGAAAGGGCACGCTTGATGCGCTCACGCGACGAGGTCGTATCGACCGTCGTGTCAACGGAATCGGACATAGCCTACCCCCTCTTCTTGGAAATCAGGCGGACGATACCCACCAGTGCAGCGGAGATGATAAACAGGACAACGCCCATGCCGAACAGAGCCGAGCGGTGCAGGCCCGAGGAATAACTCATGTCGAGCGCAATCTGACTCGTGAGCGTTGAGATGGGGCTCGAGATGCTATCCGGAATGACCGGGGCGTTGCCCACGACCATCAGCACGGCCATGGTCTCACCGATGGCACGCCCCATACCCAAGACAATCGCATCGACAATGCCCAGCTTGGCTGCAGGAAGCACGACTTTGTAGATGGTCTGCCACTTGGTGGCACCCATGGCATAGGACGCCTCGCGAATGCCCATGGGAATGGAATTGAGGGCATCTATGGTGAGCGTGGTGATGGTAGGGACGATCATGATGGCGAGCACGAACCACGCCGTCAGTGCGCCAAATCCAAGGCCGCCGGTCAGCTGGGCGATAAACGGGCGGATGATGATCATGCCGAAGAAGCCGTAGATGATGGAGGGGATGCCCGCCAGCAGGTCGACAGCGGGGCTAATGAGCCTGCGCACGCGCTTGCTGGCGATCTCGACCAGATACACGGCTGTACCCACACCCAACGGCACGCCCATGGCAAGTGCACCGACGGTCACCAGACCAGAGGCCGCCAGCAGCGACATAATGCCGTAGTGACCCTCAGAGGGCGCCCACGTAAAGCTAAAGAAGTCCACCAGACCGATGTCGGTAAAGACCGGCAGCGCCGAGTACGTGGTAAAGACAAAGATCAGGATGACGGTGACGACCGCCAAGAACGCGCAGGCAAAGAAGATCCGCTGCAGCGCCTTCTCCTTAAGATAGGTGCTGCGTGACACCAACGCCAACTCACGCTTTTTGGGCACCTGCGCCTCATGCTCAATCTGGGGGGTTTCCTGTGCTTCCACGCTACTCACTCCCCTTTCCGTCGTTGGTGACGGGAATAAAGCCCGCCTCGCGAATCTGCTTGTCCATCTTCTCGGATGTCACATAGTCAATGTAGTCCTGCGCCTGCTGCGAAGGCGTACCCTTCACAAAGAAGTAAAGGTCACGCGAGATGGGATAGCCGCCACTTGCGACCGTCTTCTCGGATGCCTCGACATGGTTGACTGAAACGGCCTTAACCGAGGTCTTGGCGTTGAGGCTCTCGACAAAACCCAGCGAGATGTAGCCAATAGCGCCACGCGAGCGGGACACGACATCGCGTACCTGACCCGTACCCGAAAGAACAGCCGAGCGGCGATCGAACGGCGTGCCGTCCATCACGATAGTGCGGAAGGCCTCGCGCGTACCGGACGCCTCGTCGCGGTTGATAACCTGAATCTTCAGGTCCTCTCCGCCGACTTCTTTCCAGTTGGTGATCTTGCCGGCGTAAATATCGCGGAGCTGCTCGGTCGAGAGATTGTCGACCGGGTTGTCGTCGTTCACGATGACTGCAATGCCGTCGTGTGCGATTACGATCGGGGTCAGGCCCAAATCCTGCTCGTCGGCATTGAGGCCACGAGACGAACTAGCGATGTCGGCGGTGCCGGCGCTAACAGCTTCGATGCCAGCAGATGAGCCAAGGCCGGAGACGAGCACGTCGATGCCGGTCTCTTCCTTAAAGCCCTCGGCCGCGATCTCGGCAATGGGAAGGCAGGTGGTCGAGCCGGCCACGGTAATAGAAGACGTAGAAGATCCCGAGGAGCAGGCGCACAGCGTGAGCGTGAGCACTGCTGCACTCAGGACCGATGCGATCTTTCTCATAGCATCACGCCGATCGCAGCATGGCGCCCACAGGTGCCGCCCTCGTTGCGGTAGGAATAAAAGCGGTCGTTCTGACGAACGGTGGAAAGTTTGGTGTCCACAATGCCGTTCACATCGACACCGGCATCCACCAGCGCCTCGCGAATGGCGGCGGAAAGATCGAGCATGCGAGAAGCAGTAGCATCGATGCACGAGAACTCGGCGGCAAAGCGATCCATAAGTTCTTGGGACACCTCATACTCGTCGCCCAGGATATGGGGCCCAATATAGGCAGAGATGTCCTCCGGCGTGCAGTCAGCCGCCTCACAAAGCGCCTGGCAGGCTTTGGCGGAAATACGCGCAATCGTGCCCTTCCAGCCAGAATGCACCACGGCAAAGCCGCCGGGAGCCACCAGCACCACGGGAACACAATCGGCAAAGCAGAGCATCACGGGCACCTCATGGGCCGTACAGACGAGGGCATCACAGCCCTCGGCAATCTGCTCACGAATGTTCTCGAGATCATCGGCACCGTTCGAGGTCACCGTCACGACGTGGTCACCATGTACTTGATTGGGGACAAGCAAGTTGTGCTCGCACTCGGCGGCGCCCATGGCCTCGAGTACGCGGCGACGATTTTCTTGAACGGCAAAGGGGTCATCGCCTACATGCGAGCCCAGATTGAGCGAGGAGTACGCGTCTTCGGAAACGCCACCGGTGCGCTCGGTAAAGGCAAAGCGGACATCGTGCGTCGCGCCCTCTACCAACGTAACTCCATCATGGTCGACACGCGAAACGTTGTCCGCACGTGCTGCCATACTAAAGCCTCCTATTACAACAAGTACCGCGGCGTCGCCGCGCAGTCCGTGTTTATACGGCTGTCATACTTCTTTAAAAGGATACCCGCAGCGGTAGGGGCCAAACGTAAAGGGAACGTAAGGAGATTGGAGGCTTTCGTTTACAAACGAGAAACAAAAAGGGCGCATCCATACGGACGCGCCCCTGTGCAAAACAATGCGAAGAACGACTTAGAAGCTGCCACGCTTGAGGAAGTCGGGAAGCTCAAACTGGTCGTTACCAAAGTTGGGCAGCTCGGTACCGCCGACGTTGCGAGTCGGGGCAGCCTGGGCAGGGCTGGCAGCCGGAGCGGTGCGCTGCGGCTCAGCGGAAGCAGCGGCCTTGCTCTGGGACTGCTGAGCAGCGAAGAGCTCGTCCTGACGGTTGACGTTGGAGTCGGAGAAGCCCGTAGCGATAACGGTGATGCGCACCTGGTCGCCCAGGGACTCGTCAACAACGGTACCGAAGATGATGTTGGCCTCGGGGTCGACGGCATTGGCGACAACGTCGGCGGCGTCGCTGATCTCCTGGATGCCCAGGTCCTTGGAGCCGGCGATGGAAAGCAGGACACGCGTGGCGCCATCGATGGAGCTCTCGAGCAGCGGACTGGAGATGGCCTGCTGGGCAGCGTCGACGGCACGGGTATCCCCAGAAGCGGTACCGATACCCATCATGGCGGTACCGGCCTGCTTCATGATGGTCTTAACATCGGCGAAGTCCAGGTTGATGATACCCGGGACGGTGATGAGGTCGGTGATGCCCTGGGTGCCCTGGGAAAGGACGCCATCGGCAATTGCGAAGGCCTCGAGCATCGTGGTCTTCTTCTCGGCGATGTCGAGCAGCTTGTCGTTAGGGATAACGATCATGGTGTCGACGCAATCGGAGAGGGTCTTGATGCCCTCCTCGGCGCTCTTCTTGCGCTTGCGACCCTCGAAGGTGAAGGGCTTGGTCACGACGGCGACGGTCAGCGCGCCGACCTCGTTCATTGCGATATCGGCAACGATGGGAGCGGCGCCGGTACCGGTACCACCGCCCTCGCCGCAGGTGATGAACACCATATCGGCGCCAGCGAGCGCCTCGGCGATATCGTCGCGGGACTCATCGGCAGCCTTGCGGCCAACCTCGGGGTTGGCGCCGGCGCCCAGGCCGCGGGTAAGGTCGGTGCCGATGTGCACCTTGATATCGGCATCAGAGATCGCGAGCGCCTGAGCATCGGTGTTGATGGCAACAAACTCGACGCCGCGGATGCCCTCTTCGATCATTCGATTGACCGCGTTGGTACCGCCGCCGCCGACGCCGACCACCTTAATGACGGCAAGGTAGTTGTTGATCTCTGTCTCGTGCATGTCGGTCCTCCGAACAAAGGTTATAGCCATAGCATGGGTTGACCCCTGCGCACATTAACCTTCAGGTTGAAAGTAAATGCAAAGGTAAACCGTATTATGTTTGCACATTATGAGTGTTTCAGTCAAATAATTGACCGTGAAAACCAAACAAACCAGATAAACGGCGTGGTATGGCCCCTTAACAAAGCCGTTTAGGATGCTAGGCGGTCGGTGCGTTCCTAAACGTGTAGCTGCCCGGAGAGCGCACATTGATATAGGTTACGCCCTCTACCTGCGAAAGCAGCTTGGTCACGATACGTTCTTTCTTGGCGATATCGTCCGAATCGCCCAGCGACACCTCGACGCCGTTGTCGAGATTTGCCGAGATAGCCTCAACGGAAGGCGTGGAAATATCCTTCACCTGGCCCAAGAACTCGCTCGAAAAGCCGCGTGCGTAATCCAGGCCGGCCTTGACGGCCTTGGAGCTCACCGCCCGACCCGAAACCAGTGCGACATCGGCCGAGACATCAGTCAACAGCACGGCGCCGTAGTGCTTGGCAAGCGCCAGGGCCGCATCGATGCCGGTCAGGGTGTTGGCACCCTCCCCCGATGTAATGACGTTCCCCTGGTCGTCCACCTCGACAGACGTCGACAGCGGAGCGATCCAGGTGTCATCGTCTCCGATAGCCCAGGCAAGGTCGTCGGAGCTGATATACGCAATGGCGATAACTTTACGCTCCGTCGGCGTGATGATAAGCGTATGGGGAAACTGGCGCTGGACATCCACACCCGAGACCCACGGGTTTTGCTTGAGGCCCTCGGTAATCTGATCGGGATCCACGTTAAAGAGCGACGTGTTCTCGGGAAGACTGATGAGCTGCATGGCGTCGTGCTTGGTCACATGCTCGCTGCCATGAATCTGAATATCGGTGGCGGCGAACAGGCCGGAGTTGATGACGACGATGGCAACAATGGCAAGTACGGCCAAGGCTGCCAGGATGCCGCCCGCAATTTTGCCCTTACCTTTAATGGCAGAAGCGACGTCGGTCGTCTTGCTTGCCATGGCACCAAGCGATGACAGAGGATTGATGCCCTTTTTTGCCGAAGACGCCTTGGCAGCGGGCACCGATGTCAGTGAACGCGGCTTAGCGCCAGCCAACGTACGGCCGGCATGCGGCGCACGAGCCCCCAGCGAAGGGTTGGGCGTCGCCATGGGTCGGGAGGTCTTGGCGCCCATCGCCGGCTTGGGCGTCACCGAAGGACGCGGAGCCGGACGACTCGTCTTTTTAGAAGCGGGGCGTCCTCCCAGCTGCGAGCCGACGACCGGGCGCTTGGCAGGACGAACGGGCCCAACAGATTTGGAGGGCATGGCGGGCTTATGTTGAGGCTGGGCAGGTGCGCCGGAACGCCCTCCGGCGCGGCGGAAGGTTGGTTTCGATGCTCTAGAAGCCGAGGAATTTAACTTCCGGTCTGAGCTCGATGCCATACGCCTCCCTCACCTTTCCGTGCACATGCCTGATAACCGCGGCCACGTCATCGGCCGAGGCGGTTCCGTTATTAACGATAAAATTAGCGTGTACGGGCGAAACTTCCGCACCGCCAACCGAAAAACCCTTTAATCCACAATCCTCAATCAACTTGCCCACGCTTGCATCGGGCGGGTTGCGAAAGACCGATCCGCAGGATGCACGGCCCATGGGCTGCGTGCGCTTGCGGCGCGTCAGGTACCGCTCCATGCGCTCGCGAATGTCGGCCTTGGGCGCGGGCTTGAGTTTAAGCACGCACTCGAGAATGATCTCATTACGCGGCAAGCTGCACTCGCGATACCCCCAAGCGATCTCGGACCCTGCATAGTGCTTAATACCGGACGCCGGATCAAACGTGACCACGTCCTCGATAAGGGAACCGATCCACTCGTTCCGCGTACCTGCGTTCATGGACACGGCGCCGCCGACCGAACCGGGAATACCGACCGCGAACTCAAGGCCCGAAAGCCCGCGCGACAAGGCGTCGTTGACCAAACGCGCGAACATCACGCCCGCACCAACGGTCAGCGTGCAGCCATCCTCGGCAACAAGCGTGCGCTGAAACTCACGTCCCAGCGAAATGACGGCGCCGCGATAACCGGCATCGGCAACCAGCAGGTTGGACCCCTTACCGATAATGACCCACGGCACCTGCTCGCGGTCAAGCACCGCCACGGCGCGACGCAGGGCATGGTAGCTATGGCACGTCACAAAGAGGTCGGCCTTGCCGCCGATACGATAGCTTGTATGGCGTGCAAGACGTTCGTCCTCGACCACGTCCGTGTCGATCATGCCCGAAAGCGCCATGACGGCGTTAAACAGACCCATAGGGTTTAAGCGTCTTTCTTGGCAGTCAGATACTCGATGAACTCGGGGCCGACGGTCGTAACGTCACCGGCACCCATGGTGAGCAGCAGGTCGCCCTCGCCCACGAGCTTCTCAAGCTCCTGGTTGAGCTCAAGACGACTGGAGCAGTACACGACCTCCTTGCCGGGGTGCTTAGCGCGAACGGTATCTGCGAGCATTTTGGAGGTAACGCCCGGAATCGGCATCTCGCCGGCGGAGAATACATCGATCAGCAGCAGCTTGTCGGCGTTGGCAAAGGCATCGGCAAAGTCATCGCACAGAGCCTGCAGGCGCGAATAGCGGTGCGGTTGGAACACGACGTCGACATGTTTGTAGCCCAGCGAAGAGGCAGCAGCGAGCGTCGCCTTGATCTCGGTGGGATGATGGCCGTAATCGTCAACCACCGTGATGCCGTCGATATCGCCCACGTGGGTAAAGCGACGACGGACGCCCTCAAAACTCGAAAGTGCCTTAGCGGCGGCATCGATATCGAGGCCTAGGACATGGGCGACGGTCAAGACGGCCGTGGCGTTGAGCATGTTGTGACGACCGGGGTTGCTCTTAATCTCGACAGCGTGCTCGGTGCCGTCCTCAAAGCGAACGATAAAGTCGCTCTGGATGCCCTTGACATCCGGATGTACGCAGACGATGTCGTTGTTCTCGGCAAAGCCATAGGAAAGCACATGACGGCCCGTCGACTTGGCGAGCTCGACCAGATGCGGATCCTCGCCGCAAACGATGACGGTGCCGTCCTCGCCCACCAGCCCCATAAACTTAGCAAAGGTGGCCTCGATCTCCTCGATGCCCGAGTAGTGATCGAGATGGTCGGCCTCGACGTTGGTCACGATGACCACGTTGGGGTTCAAGAACAGGAACGAGCTGTCGGACTCGTCGGCCTCGGCGACAAAGTAGTCACCCGAGCCGTTCTTGCCGTTGGTGTCGTAGCCCTCGACGATGCCGCCGATTAAAAAGCTGGGGTCCAGACCCATGCGATCGAGCATGGTGGCGCACATCGAAGACGTCGTGGTCTTGCCGTGCGTGCCGGCAACGGCGACGGTGGTGTAGCCGTGGCCCAGGGCCGAGAGCATCTTGGCACGGGGCCACACGGGAATACCGAGCTCGCGGGCACGCACGAGCTCGGGGTTGGACTCGGGAATAGCGGTGGAGACCACGACCACGTCGGGCTTGACCTCGTCGATCGTCGCAGCCTCGTGGCCCACGTGGACCTTCACGCCGGCGCGGGTAAGCTGGCGAATATAGCGCGACGTCTTGAGGTCGGAACCGGTAACGGTATAACCGCGCTCGTGCAGGACGAGGGCGATGCCGCTCATGCCGGCGCCACCGATACCGATAAAGTGGGCGCTCTTGAACTCGGGCGCGGAGGTTGCAGTCTGGGAATCAGCCATGTGCTCGTGTACTCCTTGCGTAAACACTGCCTGTAACCAGTTAACTGTACCGCACCTACCGCATCCGCGCGAGGGCGACCGGCGATATCCCGTCTAACTAACGCAATCCCTCTACCGCATCGGCCAAAAGTGCGGCGGCACGGTCCTGGGCCAAGCCACGCGCCGCCTGACGCATGGCATCACGCGCTGCAGCGTCATCGACCAGGTGCAGCAGCTCATCGGCAAAGGCAGGGGCATCGATATCGGCATCGGCGCAAAGCACGCCGGCACCGGCATCGACCAGGTAGCGCGCATTCGTGGTCTGGTGGTCGGCCGTCGCGTGCGGATACGGCACGAGCACCGAGGGAACGGCAAGCGCGGCGATCTCGGCCACGCTCGAGGCACCGGAACGCGAGAGCACCAGATCGGCCGCAGCCAGCATATCGCCCATGTTGTCGATGTAGGGCTGGACACGATAGCGCTTCGCCTCCTCGGGCGTCAGCGCCAAAGCGCGCTCGGTCTCCTCAAAGCCGTCGGCACCCGTCGAATGCAAAATGTAGAGATTCTCGCGGGTCAGCAGCTCACTCTTGAGCGAGGCAACGCGCTCGTTGAGATGCTGGGCACCAAGCGAACCACCAAAGACGAGCAGAAGCGTCGCGCCCTCGGGCACACCGAGCGTCTTGCGACCGCGGGCGCGATCGCCCTCGATCACCGAACGACGCACAGGATTGCCCGTCATGAGCACATGGTCGGGGTCGCCCTCGCACTCAAAGACCGCGCGGGCCGCAGGTACCGAAATGCACACGCGGGCGGCATGTGAGTTCATCATCTTATTGGCCAGACCCGGAACAGAGTTCTGCTCGTGCAGCAGATACGGAACGCCGGCACCCTTGCACCAACCCAGCAGCGGGACCTCAACGTAAGCACCAAAGCCGATAGCGGCATCGGGCTTACCGACCTTCGAGAAGTGACGGGCAAGCGCGCGCTTCGCCTTGTTGACGCGCCACAGCGAGGTCAGCGCCGTCCAGGGACGGGAGCGATCGAAACCCGTGACCGTGATGGGCACAAAATCGAATCCGGCCTCGGGAACCAGACGACCCTCGAGCTTGCGCGATTGGCCCACGAACACAACGCGATGACCGCGGTCACGCAGCTCCTCGGCCAAGGCGAGCGCGGGGTTGATATGTCCTGCCGTGCCGCCAGCTGCAATAGCAACGGTCATCTTATCGGTCATGGTAATCCCTTCGTACACGCGGCCCCTGGTCATCGGTGCGCAAACGCGCCGACGGGTCCGAATTCAAATCGATTCGATTATATCCGCCGCCCGCATTGCGAGGACTGGGGCGCTGAGGACGACCTTGCGGCGCCGTTCGCTGACGCGGACGGGTTGCTGACTCGGTCGCAGAGCCATCCAGGACGGTAAAACCGTTACGCGAAGATCGCTCACCGCGCACGTGGGGCACGCCGGCGGTACTCTCATCCATAACGGCAAAGCTCTCGCGACGACGGTCGTACTCATCGCGACGGGCGCTCTCATACGAAACGCGCAGGATCAGACCGGCGAGCATAAGCGACACGATAATCGACGAGCCGCCGTAGCTAATAAACGGCAGCGGCTTGCCCGTCATGGGAAACACATTGAGAATGCCCAGCGCGTTGATCAAAAACTGCACCGCAAGGATGACCGCGGAACCCGATGCCATAAGTGCTCCGCGACGGTCGGTCGCCTGCTCGGCAATGCGAAACGCCGAGTAGATCAGCATCGCAAACACCAAGAAGAACAGCACGGTTCCGATAAAGCCAACTTCCTCGCCGATAATAGCCAAGATGTAGTCGTTATGCGCCTCGGGCAAATACGAGTACTTCATGGTGGAGTTGCCGATACCGCGACCGAACAGGCCGCCCGAGGCAAACGCCATGATGGCAAGCGTGGCCTGATAGCCGTCGCCATATTCGTCTGCCCAAGGATTCCAAGCAACCTCGACACGCGTCATACGATACGGCTCGGCGATAAGGGCGATCGCAATGACGGCGATGCCGGCAACGACCGTCCAAACGATATATTTGGGGTCCAATCCCGCAAACAACGCCATGCACATGAGGGTCAGCAAGATGATCAGAACGGTGCCAAAATCGGGCTGAACAAAGATCAGAAAGAGCGAAATGCCCAGGTAGACGCCTATGTTGCGAAGAAACTCATTGATGTTGCCGCCGGGCGAAAAGATGCGGTCGAGCATGATGGCCGAATACGCGATGGCGAACGGCTTTAAAAACTCAGACGGCTGGAACTGAATACCGGCGATGTTGAGCCAGCGCGTGGCGCCACGGCTGCCGCTACCCATAAAGAACACCAGAACCAGTAGCCCTATCATGCCCATGAGGAAGATCCTGAGCACGTCTTCCCCAAACCAACTGTCCGGCAAGATGCGCACGATGGCAACCATAGCCAGCACGCCAACTCCGGCAAACGCGGCTTGTCGAAACAGGAAAAACGTCGCCGAACCATTCTCGTGCAGTGCCTCGACCGAAGATGCCGAGTACACCATCAGCAAGCCAAAGCAAACCAAGCTAAACAGGCAAGCCATAAATATCAAACGGGGGCGCATGATGCGGGCGGGGACGCCGGCAATATAGCGCTCACCGAACGTCTGCCCGCCGCGTCCGGAACGCGGCGTGCTACGCAGCGAGGAAGCACGGTCCGAGTCGGGCCTCCTCATATCACTTCGGGGGCTCTCCTCTCTCACCGGCAACCCCTATTCCGTTTGCGATTTCGCTGCTGCGGCAAGCTGGGCAACGTAGTCCTTAAACACGCGACCGCGCTCCTCGTAGCCCGAGAACTCGTCAAACGAAGAGCAGGCGGGCGAAAGCAGGATCACGTCGCCGCGGCTCGAGAGTGAGCGGGCAACGTCAACGGCATCGCGCAGATCATCGGCCTGGGCGATATCCACGTCACCATCGATATCGGCCTCGTCCATAGCGGCGGTAAAGCGCTCGCGCGCATCGCCAAAGCAAACGACCGAGCGCACGTTGTCCATAACGACGCGGGCAAAGTCCGCAAGCGGCGTACCCTTATCGTGGCCGCCGAGCAGCAAAATCACATCGTCGTCGGGAAACGCCGTCAGGGCCTTTTCGACTGCATCGGTGTTCGTTGCCTTGGAATCGTTGACGTAGCGCACGCCATCGATCTCGCCGCAGGGTTCCACGCGGTGTTCGAGTGGCTGGAACGATGCCAAACCGCGGCAAATGCCCTCGGGATCGGCACCGACGGCCAGAGCAGCCGTGGCGGCACATAGGGCATTGATGACATTGTGATGGCCCGAGATCTTGAGCTCGGACGTGGCGACAAGCTGAGTCTCGACACCCCTCAGGCGCACGACCATCTTACCGTCGCGCACAAAGGCGGCGTCTGCACCCTCGGGCTCGTCAAAAGCGACCTTGCAGATACGGCGACCCGGTGTGTAGATGTACTCATCGAACTCATGGATGCCGGCATCCTCGACGTCGATAACCACGAGGTCGTCGTCGACCATATTCTCGAACAACTTGATCTTGGCAAGCGCATAGTTCTTGTGGCTCTTGTGCCAGCCCAGGTGGTCGGGCGTGATGTTGAGCAGTACCGCCACGCGAGGATGAAGCTCGTCGGTCGTAGCAATCTGATAACTCGACAGCTCGGCCACAAACCACTCATTGTGTGCGCGGCCGTCGATCTCGTTCACCGGCGGCTCGCCGATATTACCGACGGCCACGCTGGCTTCACCGGCGGCCTTGAGCAGATAATCGGTCAGCGACGTGGTAGTTGTCTTGCCATTGGTGCCCGTGATGGCGATCCAATTTTGGGGAGACAGGCGATAGGCAAACTCGGGCTCGCCCATAATCTGAGCGGCATGCTCACGCCCAGCCTTAAAGAAGGCCGAAAACTCCGAGATACCCGGGCATGTCACGCACACGTCATAGGCACCCTCGACCTGCTCGGTGCCGTAGACAAACGACGCGCCCTGCGCCTCGAGCGCACGCGTGGCTTCATTGGGCTCGGAGCTACCGCCGCCATACACGGTCGTGGCGCTCACGCGCTCGGGGTGAGCCAACGCCCAACGGGCGACATCGAGACCGGATTTACCCTGCCCCAAAACAAGCAGGCTAAAGACATTAGCAAGAGGCATGAAAGACCACTATCCCAACTGGAAGAACAGGGCGAGGCCAACGGCGCCAAAGGCCGCGGCGATAATCCAAAAACGGATAACGACCTTGGTCTCGGCCCAGCCCTTCTTTTCGAAATGATGATGAATGGGCGCCATAAGGAAGACGCGCTTGTGCGTAAAGTGGAAATAGACAACCTGGATCATGACCGACAGGGTCTCGACGATAAACAGACCGCCGATGATGAGGGAAACGACTTCGGTGTTGGTCATGATGGAGGTGCAGGCAAAAGCGGCACCCAGGGCAAGCGAGCCGGTATCGCCCATAAAGATGCTCGCCGGGTAGCAGTTGAACCACAAAAAGCCCAGGCAGGCACCGGCGCACGCCGTGCAGAAGATGGACAGGTTCACGTCACCGTGCAAAAACGCCATAGCGGCCATGGCGAGCATGGCGATCATGGAAGTGCCGCCGGCAAGGCCGTCCAGACCATCGGTCAGGTTCACAGCATTGGAAAGACCGGCGATCATCAGCCAGCAAAATACAATGTAGAGCCACGGAAACGAAAGGCCGCAGATGGTGGTCGAAAGAACACCGAGGTCAATTGTCAGGCCGCCGGGAAAACGAATCTCGGGGGCGACGCCGCACCAATTGACGGCGAGCACGGTAAAAGTGACGCAGATGATGGTCAGGCCGATCATCTTGGCGTGAGGCGTCAGGCCGAGCGAGCGACCATGCGTGACGGAGGTCAGGTCGTCGATGAGACCCAGAACGCCGGTGGCCAGTGTGGCAAGCAGCACGAGCACGAGCTCGGTGGTGAGCTTGCCCATCAGCAGGCAGGTCAGCGAGATCGCGACAAGGATGATGACACCGCCCATGGTCGGCGTACCCTGTTTAATCAAATGACGCTTGGGGCCGTCGGCTCGGACCTGCTGGCCGATACCCTCGACCTTCAGCAGCTTGATCCACCACGGCATAAGCAGCAACGCAATGGCGGCAGCGATGCCAAGTCCCAAAAAGGCCTGATACGTAGGATACGAGGGATTGCCGAACATGGGCTAGCACACACCTTCCACAAAGCGGTCGAGCTCAACAAAACGGGAACCCTTGACCAGTACAACATCATGATTTTCAAGCGCGCCGCCCATGCGGTCGAGCACCTGCTGATAATCGGAGAACACCTGGATGCGGTCCTCATCCATACCCATCATACGTGCGGCATCGGCCATGAGCTGAGCCAGCTCGCCGCCGACGCACGCGAGCATGTCAAGCTTCTTGGCGGCGGCATAGGCGCCCACGAGCTCATGCATGCGGGGAGCCTCGTCGCCCATCTCGCCCATCTCGCCCAGGATCGCCATGCGCGAACCGTCACAGATGAGCGAGCACAGCAAATCGAGGCCGGCAGCCATAGACTCGGCACTGGCGTTATAGGAGTCGTCGATGATGCGTGCTCCACTCTTGGCGCGCTTGATCTCCTGACGGTGACCGGTGATCGTAAGGCCCCTAAAGGCAGCATCGATCTGCTCGGGCGTCACGCCTAGACGATAGGCGACCGCGGCGGCCTTGACGGCATTGGGCACGGACTGCACGCCGGGAATGGCCAACATGGTATCGACCGTGTCGCCCTGACCAAAGTCGAGCGTAAAGACCGGATGGCCCTCGTCGTCGACGCGAATGTCGCGTGCGCGGACCTCGTCGTCGTCCGAGACACCGGCCAGCATCACGTCAATACCCGCAGGCTGGGCGAACGTATCGCGAATGAACGGCGTAAAGTCGTCCTCGCCGCCCAAAACCAGCAACGGCGAGAAGTCGCCGGCGGCGCACATGCCCTGGACAATCTCGGACTTGGCGCGGGCGATGTTCTCGCGGCTGCCCAGGATACCGATGTGGGAGGTTCCGATCTTGCTCACGATGGCAAGATTGGGGTTGGCAGACTGGGACAGGCGCTCAATCTCATGAAAATGGTTCATGCCCATCTCGAGCACCAGAACCTCGGTATCGGCCGGAGCGGAAAGCACCGTGAGCGGCATGCCGATCAGGTTGTTGAAATTGCCCTTCGTGGCCCAGACGCGATAACGCTTGGCGAGCACGGCGGCGAGCACGTCCTTGGTCGTCGTCTTGCCAATCGAACCGGTAATGCCGACGACCAGGCAGCCAAGCTCCAAGCGATATACGTGCGCCAGGCGCAGCAAGAACTCCACGGGGTCGTCGGTCAGCAAGATGGCGCATCCCTTGTCCTGCGCCAGCGAAACCAGCTCGGCATCGGGCTCGCGCGTCATCACGACGGCACCGGCGCCCGACTCGATGGCACGGGAGGCAAAATCATTGCCGTCGACCTTTTCGCCGGGGAAGGCGACAAAGATCGTCCCCTCCTCGACCTGACGCGAGTCGATAACGCACCCGCGGCATACCCGATCGACTTCTTCCGTCACGGTTCGGGCCCCCGTTGAGGCCGCGAGGTTGTTGACGGCGATCTCTATCATTGCAGCTCCCCTGTAAACCTAATAATGCTATCGGCGTATTGTATCCCAGTGCCATGCGCGCGTGGTGCAGGGCATGTGAACACCCTTCAGATCAAACGGCAGACCACGCTCAAGATTGTAACCCCCTACTTCGTGCGCGGGATTCCCAGCACGTCGAGTGCGTTGGCCATAATGGACTGGAATGGCACCGCGGCGGCATCCGAGCCGCTCGGCGTTCCATCGAGTGTGATATAGCACAGCACCTTGGGCGATTGTGCCGGCGCAAAGCCCATAAAGGACGACATGTAGTTCTCCTTGAGGTAACCGCCGTTCTCGTCAGCACGCTCGGCCGTACCGGTCTTGCCCGCCACGTCATAGCCATCGACCGCACCGCCAACGCCCGTGCCTTCGGACACGACCGTCTGCATGCACGATGTCACCTGGGCGGCAGCGTCCTCCGAAATCGCACGCTCGCCTTCGCCCCAGTCCTTCTCATCGCCCTTGCTGGACTTATAGAAGTGCGGAGTCATCATCACGCCGCCGTTCGCGATGCCGCCCACGGCACGTGCGACCTCAATCGGCGAGACGGACAGCGCCTGGCCAAAGCTCATCGAGCCCAGCGTGGCGCCGTCGTACTGGTCGCGCTCCTTGACGATGCCCAGGCTCTCACCCGGAAAATCGACACCGGAGCTATGACCGATACCCCACTTGTCCACATAGGTGGCAAAATCATCGGCACCGATCTTGCGTCCCACCAGGACAAAGCCCACATTGGACGAACGGCGCATCATCTCACGCACGTCCATGGTCATGGTGTAGTCGCGCTTATCGGCGTCGGTAACGGTGTCGTCGCCAACCTTAATGCTCGCCGGCACCTCAAACGACGTGCTCGAACGCACGGCGCCCAAGTCAAAGCCGGCACCGGCCACGAGCGTCTTAAAGACCGAGCCGGGCTCGTAGGCATCGGTAACCAGACGCAAGTTCATGTCCTCGGTCTTAGCGTTTTCCAGATCAGTCTGGTCATATGTCGGATACGAGCATGCCGCCAGAATCTCGCCCGTCGTGGGATCGGTGACCAGGGCCGAGCCATTCTTGGCCTTGGTCTTTTCGACCGCCTCGGCCAGGGCGTCCTCGGCGGCACGCTGGATATTGACATCGAGCGTCGTCACGATGTCCACGCCGTCCACCGCGGCAACCTTCTTATAGGCGCCGCCCGCGATATAGCTACCGTCCCTCGCCCGCTCGCGCACCAGCGAACCGTTCGTTCCAGTCAAAAGATTGTTGTACTGTTTTTCGAGGCCCGTCAGACCGTCGTTGTCCACGTTTACCACGCCAAGCACCTGCGATGCCAGGTTGCCGTAGGGGTACACGCGCTTCATGGCCTGCTCAAAGAGCACGCCTGGCAGGTTCTTCTTCTCCAGCGCCGCGACATCATCCTCGTCCACCTGACGTTTGATATACACCCAGGTGCCATCCGACTCAACGAGCTCGCGACAGGTCTTTTTATCGATGCCCGTAGCTTTGACCAGTGCCGATACCGTCTTGTCAACGTCCTCGATAAGCTGAGGATTCACGGCGATGTTGCGGCATTCGACCGACGACGTCAGCACGTTGCCGTTACGGTCGTAGATGGTACCGCGCTTGGCATATAGCGTCTGCGCGAGCAAGCGACGTGCATCGGCGCGGTCGCGTAACTTATCGGCTTCCACGATTTGATAGTCGGCAAGGCGAAGGACGCCCAAACCCAAGCCAAACCCGATGAAGCCCATGACGGCTTTGCGACGGGGCAGCGGCGTGCCCGTGAGCCATTCGGTCGACGAGCTCTTGCGCGGTCTGGTGTTATGCATTTGAGGACCACTCGAGCCACGGAGACGCGACGCAGGGTCGTTGCCATAGGACGGCCTCGCGTTGTAAGATGGCCGACCCGTTCCTTGATAACCAGAACGTCCCCGCGATGAGGGACGTCCAGAACCGCGACCCCCGTCGGAGCCGCGGCGATAGTCATTTGTCATACTCAGCTACCGTCTTGTTACTGAGCGGTCGCGGTCGAGCTAGCGCCCGCGGCTGCATCCTGCGAAAAATCAAGTGTAACGCTCTCGCTGGGCTCCACCATGCCATAAGCGCCCGCAAGGTCGCGAATGCGCGTGTCGGCACCATAGACCGAATGCATGACCTCCAGGTCGGAGCTCTCATCGGTCGCCTTCTCGAGCGTGTTGGTAAGCGCGGCGTTGCTGTTGAGCACCTGGGCCGTAACGCCGGCGAGCGCCACACGGGCGACACCGATCGTCATGAAGATGGCCGCAATGATGCAAAACGTTTTAAGAACGCTCATGAAAACCGGGCTTACCGCCTGGTTTGCCTGACGGCCCGCGCCGGTGTAGACATCAAAGCGCGGCATGCGCTGCTCGCGGGGAGCAACGGGAGCCTGCGGTGCCTCACGATAGGCGGGCATGGCGTTCATATCATAGGCGAGTGCTGCGTTTGAGGTGTTGTAGCCCATGATATGCCGCCTCCCATCCCGAGTACGTTGGTAGTGTGTTTAAGCTTCGTTTGTGGTACGAGCGGGAGGTCCAATATCGCGCGGTCGCGTCTACAGACGCTGCGCCACGCGGATCTTGGCTGATCTCGCCCGAGGGTTGCGCGCAACCTCATCGGGTTGGGCAACCAAGGGTTTGCGGGTGATGACCTTGAGTATCGGCACGTTGCCGCACACGCACACCGGAATCTCCGGCGGACACGTGCACCCCTGGCTCATCTCCTTAAAGTGGTTCTTTACGATACGGTCCTCGAGCGAGTGATACGAGATGACGCAGATGCGTCCACCCGGGTTGAGCCACCTTGTGGCGGCGTCAAGCCCTCGCTCGAGCACATCGAGTTCGTGATTGACCTCGATGCGAATGGCCTGGAAACTTTTCTTGGCTGGGTGTCCGCCATGCCGACGAGCGGCAGCGGGGATACCAGCCTTGATGATCTCGACAAACTGACCGGTGGTTTCGATCGGCTCATGCTCGCGGCGGCGCACGATCTCACGCGCGATCTGTGAGGCGAACTTCTCTTCGCCATAGACGCGTAGAATCCGGGCGAGGTCGTGTTCGTTATAGGTGTTGATGACCTCAGCTGCGTTTAAGGTGTTGTTACCCGGATCCATCCGCATGTCCAATGGGGCGTCCTCGTTGTACGAAAAGCCCCTGCCAGGGATATCGAGTTGCGGCGACGAAACGCCCAAGTCGAACAGGAAGCCATCGACCCCGGGCACCTCGGCCGAGCAAAGCAGCTCGTCCAAGTCGCCGAAGTTGCCCTTCAGCAGCTGGTGCGGTACGCCGGGAACCTCGCGGTCCAGACGGGCGCCAGCGGCCTCGAGGGCCATGTCGTCCTGATCGACGCCGAGCAAAAGGCCGGTCTCCCCCACCTGCGCGGCCATCTTTACCGAATGGCCGGCACCGCCAAGGGTGCAGTCGCAGACGACGGAACCGCTCTTTAGCTGCAGCGACTCAAGCACTTCGCCGAGCATGACAGGTTCATGCCGATATTCTTGTGTCAAGATCCCACGCTCCATCCGTTACTCGTGCCTTGCCCTTACGAGAAGAAGAGGTCCAGCAGGGCCTCGTCATCATCGTCCTCATCGGCCGTAGCGCGGTCCCAAACCTCAAGGTGGTCGTAGTTGCCCACAACCGTGACCTCGCGGTCGAGGTTCGCCTGCTTGCGGAGAGACTCAGAAAGACCGATACGACCCGCGCTGTCCACATCCATCGACGTGGTGCGCTTGTTGATCGCCCTCATGAGCTTCTGGTCGTTGATGTCACGCGGGTTAAAACCCTCGTGGCCCTCACGACCCGCGAAGAGTCCTTCGACCCACTTATCGAAGGCCTCGGCAGAGAACACGTACAGAGCATCGACATCCAGGGCTTTGAACACGCGAACGTGCTCTCCAAGCTCCTCACGAAGGGGTGCAGGCAGGGATAGACGACCTTTTGCATCGAGATTGCGCTCGTATGCACCCGTCATTCCCATGTGCGCCCTCCCCTCGGTTACTCAGATGGCACGTACGCGGGGAACCACCCCGCCTGTCGACGTCATCAATAATATGGGGAACCGCCCCATTTTTCAACACCTTTCCCCACCCCGCCCCACTATTCCACCCACAATATGTTGTAAAACACCCCCGAGCATATGTTCGAAAACACAATATGTTGTGTTTACAGCAAAGGCGGGATGCCACCTGTAGAACCACGCCCGCGAACCTCAACCTTCAAGTTGACCTTGAGGCGATTTTTACGTCCCTTTACACGTCGTTCACATCGCCCCCAAACTCCCCCACCCACGGCACACACGGCCCACCACCGCGTCGGTGTCTGGCGAAAAATGGGGCGGGCCCCAGATTGCCCATGCGCGCAAAAGTGCGTCTCGGCAATCTGGGGCCCGTCCCCTTTAATATTTATAAATATGCAGGTCAGCGAGGTGCTAGCGATGTGCCAACGGATGCGCCGCCAGATAGACCTCGGTCAGTTGCGTGCGGTCGACATGCGTGTAGACCTGCGTGGTCGAAATATCGGCATGGCCCAAAATCTCCTGCAGCACACGCAGGTCGGCACCGCCCGCGAGCATGTGGGTGGCAAAGGAGTGGCGCAAGGTATGGGGATGGAGCCCCACCAGCCCCACCTGGCGCCCATACCGCTCGCATATCGCATGCACGGCCTGACGCGACAGGCGACGTCCGTTCTTATTTAAAAAGACCGCCGAGGTCTCCGTCCCGTGAGCATGGGCGGCCAGGAGAGTGCGCCCGTCACCTAGATAGTGTGTCAGGGCACGCGCCGCGCTTCCCACCAACGGGGCCAGACGCTCCTTGGAGCCCTTACCGCGCACCAGGACAAACCCGTCATCGATATGGATATCGCCCACATCGAGCCCAACCAGTTCACTCACGCGCAAGCCGCAACCGTAAAGCACTTCCAAGATGGCGTGATCGCGCAGTCCCATCTCGCCCTCGGGAAAGTCTTGATCCAGCAGTGCCGAGACGTCCTCCACCGAAAGGTATTCCGGCAGGCGATCTGCCTTTTTGGGCAGGCGCAACGCCGCCGTCGGGTTTTGGGCCACGGCCCCATCGCGCACCAAAAAGGCATGCAGGCCCTTCACGGCAGCAAGCGCGCGCTCCACCGAGGCGTCGGAATAGCCTCCGTCGCGGCGATCGGCAACAAAGCCCTCCACGACCTGACGGGTCACCTCTTCAAAAGACGCAATGTCAGCCCGCTCCAGATAGGCGCAGTACGTCGTCAGGTCACGACGGTAGGCCGCAATCGTGTTGCGCGCCAAACCCCGCTCGACCGCGAGGTAATCGAGATACTCCCCCGCCACCACAGCGAGCGACGAGGGAGTAGCTTCAGTATGTTCCTTATTCTCCGGCACCCTTAGTCCGTAGCGAGGTTCTTGGGCGTCACCTGCAGACGGTCGACACCCTCGTGCTGGCCGATCGAAGCGCGCACGAACTCGCGGAACAGCGGCTGCGGGTTGGTCGGGCGGCTCTTGAACTCGGGATGAGCCTGGGTTGCCACATACCACGGATGTACGTCGCGCGGCAGCTCGACCATCTCGACCAGACGCTCGTCGGGCGAAAGACCCGAGATTACCAGACCGGCGTCCTCGAGCTGATCGCGGAAGGCGTTGTTGAACTCAAAACGGTGACGGTGACGCTCGTAGACGAGCTCCTCGCCGTATGCCTCGCGCGCGAGGGTATCGGCGGCGAGCTTGCACGGATAGGCGCCCAGGCGCATGGTGCCGCCCTTCTCGGTCACGTCCTCCTGCGAGCTCATCAGGTCGATGACACTATACGGGCCATCCGGATCGAACTCGGAAGAGCTGGCGCCGGCAAGGCCGACCACGTTGCGGGCGAACTCGCACACGGCTACCTGCATACCCAGGCAAATGCCCAGATACGGAATCTTGTGCTCGCGGGCGAACTCGGCCGCGAGGATCTTGCCCTCCAGGGCGCGCTTGCCAAAGCCGCCAGGGACCAAGATGCCCGAGGCGTCACCCAGGACCTCGGAGACGTTCTGCTCATCGAGGCTCTCGCCATCGATCAGCTGCACGTCAACGTGGCGATCGTAGAACACACCCGCGTGGTGCAGGGCCTCGATAACCGACAGGTAGGCATCGGGCAGCTGCGTATACTTGCCCACGACGGCGATCTTCACCTTGTCGGCGTGCTGGTTGGCATGGTTCTGCTTGCGCAGGAACTCGTTCCACTGACTCATGTCGCGCTCACGCGGGTCAAGACCCAGACGCTCGCAAATGCGCAGGTCAAAGTCCTGCTCGGCGAGCAGCTGCGGAACATCGTAGATGCTCGCGCAGTCCTCGTTGGTAAAGACACAGTCGGTGTCGACGTCGCAGAAGCTTGCAATCTTGCCGCGGATGGCGTCGTCGATATGGTGATCGGAGCGCAGGACGATAATATCGGGCTGGATACCAAAGCTGCGGAGCTCCTTAACGGAGTGCTGCGTCGGTTTGGTCTTGACCTCATGGGCGGCGGCGATATAGGGAACGAGCGAAACGTGGATGTAGCAGACGTTCTCGGGGCCGGCCTCCTTGCGATACTGGCGAATGGCCTCGACAAACGGCTGCGACTCGATGTCGCCGATGGTGCCGCCCAACTCAGTGATGACCACGTCGGAGCCGGTCTGCTCCTCAATACGACGGAACTTATCCTTAATGGCGTTCGTGACGTGCGGAATCACCTGCACGGTGCCGCCCAAAAAGTCACCGCGACGTTCACGGGCGATCAGGCTCTTATAGATGGCACCAGTCGTAAAGTTGGAATCGCGGGTCAGGTTCTCGTCAATAAAGCGCTCGTAGTGACCCAGGTCCAGATCGGACTCGTAGCCGTCCTCGGTCACAAAGACCTCACCATGCTGGAACGGGCTCATGGTACCGGGGTCGACGTTCAGATACGGGTCGGCCTTTTGCATCGTCACCTTGTAGCCGCGCGACTTGAGCAGACGGCCCAGCGAGGCCGCGGTAATACCCTTGCCCAGAGACGAAACCACGCCGCCGGTCACGAACACATGCTTGGTCATATTGAGTTACCTGCGCTTCCCGTAGAAGTTGTCCATACACATCTTACGGGTCTTCATTGTAATACTCGCGACGCGCGCCGCACGCAATTATTCTTACGCGCAATCGCATTTCTCCATCTCGAAACAAAACGCCGTCCGGTTGCCCAGGCGGCGTCGTTTCCACTATGAATGCGCGCTGTTATCGATCGGCGATTTCGTCCTTGATCAAGTCCTGCACGAGCATACCGGCACGGATGCCCTCTAGATACCATTCGCCACGCTCCGTGAGACAAATACCATTTGCGAGCTGGCCGCCGTCGTCGCTGTAGCGCGAGACGACCTCAATGATGTCTTTGGATTCCAAGCGTTCAATTGCCGCGCGGGCGCGATACGGAGACACCCCTACACGCTCGGCAAGCGTCTTGCGCGAAAAGCCATAAAATCCGCCGTTGTCTTCGGACTGCCGTGCGATCTCCATCAGCACCTGCACCTCGACGCGCTTCATATCGTTGACACTCGCACGACCCTTGCCAGCCATGGCAGCCTCCTCAAACCGAGCACGGGCATCACCTGCACCGTGCGCGACCGGCACACCCCATGATGGCCGGCAACATCCATCATGCGGCATCCCCGCAAAAGGATGAAACAATTAGGGTTATTGTATACCGCCCAAATTGCTTATAGGCAGGTAAGCGGGCTATTTTTAGGTTAAACGGTAGCTTTGTTGATAAAAGGGGCACACCGAATGCATACCCGATGCGCCCCTTTCAGACCAATTTATCCAGGCTTAGCGGTGGAAGAAACCACGGCGCTCGAACTTGGGCTCGCAGCACACGTTGATGCCCAGCTTGCGCAACACCGTCTCGTCCGTCGGCGAGATGATCACGCTAAAGAAGGCATCGCAGCCGCGCAGCTGCTCCAGGCCCGAAAGGACGCGGGCCGCCGTCTCGCTCGTTGCCGAGGTGATCGAGAGCGCCATAAGCGTCTCGTCGGTGTGCAGGCGCGGGTTCTTGCTACCCAGGAAATGCGTCTTGAGCTTGCTGATAGGCTCAATCGCCTCATCACTAATGACCTCGAGCTCAAGGTCAACGCCCGAGACATGCTTAAGTGCATTCATGATGAGCGAGCTCGCGGCGCCCAGGCGCGTGGAAGTCTTGCCGGTCACCACGGAGCCATCGGGCATGACCATGGCGCCTACGGGGCCACCCGTCAGCTGCTCCCTGGTAAGGGCGGCCGAGCGTGCCGGCGAGTAATTCTTGTCGATACCAGCCTTCTTCATAATGATCTTGAGACGGTCGACTTGCTCATCGCCCACGCCGGTACGGCGCACATTTTCAACCGCGGTAAAGTAGCGGCGGACGATCTCCATCTTGGAAGCGTCGCGGCAGGCATCGTCATCGGTGATGGCAAAGCCGACCATATTGACGCCCATGTCCGTGGGGCTCTGGTAGGGGCTCTTGCCCAGGATCTTTTCCATCAGGGCACGGACCACCGGGAAGGCCTCGACGTCGCGGTTGTAGTTGACCGTAGTCTTGTTATAGGCCTCCAAGTGGAAGGAGTCGATGATATTCGCATCGTCAAGGTCGGCCGTGGCGGCCTCATAGGCGATGTTGACCGGATGCGTGAGGGGAAGGTTCCAGACCGGGAAAGTCTCGAACTTGGCGTAGCCGGCGGCGGTGCCGTGCTTGTGCTCGTGATAGAGCTGAGACAGGCAGGTGGCGAGCTTACCTGAACCAGGACCCGGCGCGGTGACCACGACGAGCGGACGAGTGGTCTCGACAAACTCGTTCTTGCCATAGCCGTCGTCGGACACGATCAGGTCGACGTCGTGGGGATAGCCCTCGATGGGATAGTGCAGCTTGGCAGGAATGCCGAGCGCGTTCAGGCGATTGCGGAAGACGTCAGCGGCGGGCTGGCCGGCGTACTGGGTGATAACCACGGCCGCGACAGCAAAACCGTTGCCGCGGAACAGGTCGACCAGGCGCAAGACGTCCTCGTCATAGGTAATGCCCAGGTCGCCACGGGCCTTATTCTTCTCGATGTGGTTCGCGTTGATCGCGATGATGACCTCAACGTCATCGGCAATGCTCTTGAGCATGCGGAACTTGCTGTCCGGTTCAAAACCCGGCAGCACGCGACTCGCGTGATAGTCGTCAAACAGCTTGCCGCCAAACTCCAAATACAGCTTGCCGCCAAACTGCGAGATGCGCTCCTTAATATGAGCGGCCTGCAGCTCGATATATTTCGCGTTGTCGAAACCCTGGCGCATATATGGCTCCCGTCCCGTTTCCATTTAATGTTCTAGGCGATTATAACGGAGCCCGCCCTCCCCGATACCCAGACCATCAACAGGCACCAACCAAACACGCCATCAATAAGTTGCGGTGAAATAATTCCCGTTTAACCCCTCAAGACGGCCAAACAGGAACTATTCCACCGCAACTTCCCCTTTTTGGTTCAAACAAACCTGGCCTTTGTATCAATAATGGAAACGTCACAGGTGGAGCATAAGTCAGACACTATGACCCAATCCAGGGGCACGGAAACGACAGGAGCCCCCGCTCGTGACCGCGGGTCGGGGCTGCGACAATGTTGTTGAAGTGTCAGAGGCGCAGCCGCGCCGCAACGAGGTTGGGAGGCTCCCGTGCCTAGATATTCTACCGCCTTCGGAATGGACGTACACCTCAGGTCCACCACCGTCTGCGCGCTCGACGCGGAGACGGGCGAGGCCGTGACGAGGAGGTTCCGCGGCAACCCCTGGGGCGAGGTCGCGGAGTGGATGTCGGGCTTCCCCGGCCCGTCGCTCGCCGCCTACGAGAGCGGCTACCTCGGCTTCGCCCCGCAGAGGGAGCTCTCCGGGCTCGGCGTCGACTGCGTCGTCGCGGCCGTCTCCAAGGTCCCGAGGTCGGCGGCAGACTTCTCGTCCAAGAACGACCGCAACGACGCGGCCAGGATGGCCAAGGCGATACTGTCGCACGACATCACCCCGGTATGGGTGCCGTCCCCCGAGATCGAGGGGCTCAGGGACCTCGCCGGGGCCCACGACGCGGCGACCGCGAGGCTCGCGGCGGCGAAGCAGCGGCTCCTGGCGTTCCTGGCCCGCCGGGGCTACGCCTACGGCGGCACGACGCCGGCCGGAAACCCCCGGAGGTACTGGACGTACGACTTCCTCAGGTGGCTCGACAAGGTCCGGCCCGCCGACGACGGCGGCATCCGGGCGCTTGCGGCGCTGAGGAGCGAGGTCGAGGCGGCCGCCGAGACGCGCGACGACCTCCTCGCCGAGTACAGGGCCGCCGTCGCGGCGGGCCCCCTCTCGGCGGAGGTCGAGGCGCTCCAGTCGATCAAGGGGTGCGGGTTCGCGCTCGCCGCCGCCTTCGCGTCCGAGGTCGGCGACTTCTCGAGGTTCCGCTCCGGCAGGCAGGTGACGTCCTACTTCGGCCTCGCCCCGAAGCAGAGGTCGAGCGCGGACTCCGTGCGCCTCGGCGGGATCAGCGGGGCCGGCAACGCGCTCGTCAGGAGGCTGGCCGTCGAGGGGTCCTGGAGCTACGTCCAAGCGAGCCACCAACCGAAGCTGATGCCCAAGGGCAGCGGCGTCCCGCTCGAGGTGAGGATGCACGGGAGGAAGGGTTCCGAGCGCCTGCTCCGGCGCCGCGAGGAGATGCTCGCCAGGGGCATGCCCCAGGCGAAGGCGAACGCCGCCACCGCCGCCGAGCTCGTGAGGTGGCTGTGGGCCCTCGGCGCGATGTGCCGGGAGGCAACCGAATAGACATAGCCCCCGTCCCGGCGAGCCGGGCAGCCTTCGGGGATACCCCCGCTTTCGCTGGGCGCGCGGCAGCGGCCGCATGCGCGTAGTCAGACTTGGGGAGCCCCGCCGAAGGAGAGGATTGCGGGCCGCCGGAGCGGTATCCGCGGATATGAGACTGAGCCGAAGGCGTCGACGACATGCCGGGGGCGGACCGGGACGGGTTCAACGGCAGGCCCCGCCGACCGATTGCAAGCGGTCGGCGGGGCCATTGTGGCTCTTGACAGCGGATTGGGTCATATGAGCGAGCGGGCCGCATTTGAGGCAAGGTGACGTGAAAGAGGAGGGAAGCGTACTTTGGGTACGCAACCGATGATTGAACGTCAGATTGCCGCTTAGGGGCGTTTGCAGCGTCGAGCCGTTACGCGGTTTGGTAAAACCGCGTAACTTCATCGTAGAAGCACGTTTGCGGGCGGCGGATGCTCGTCTCCTGTCGCCCGCTCACCGAGGCCCGGCAATTGCCTTAATATCTTAAGGACCTCGATTTGTCCAAGACTGAGCGAAGGAGCTCATCATGAGCGACGGAAAGAAAAAGCTTTCCTTCTTGACGGTCATCTCGACCATCATCTGCGTCGTCTTCGTTTGCGAGGCCGCCGCACCTGCTGCTGCCATTGGCAACCAGCAGTTCTTCTGGTGGATCTTCCTGATTCTGACCTTCCTGCTCCCTTATGGCATGGTCGTTGCCGAGCTCGGCACTACCTATGACGGCGAGGGTGGCATTTACGACTGGGTACGCGATGGCCTGGGCGACAAGTGGGGCGCCCGCATTTCGTACTACTACTGGGTTAACTACCCGCTGTGGATTGCCTCGCTGGCCACCATGTTCCCTGACATTTTGGGTATGGTCTTTGGCGTCGAGTTCAATCTGATTGCCAAGATTGGTATCGACCTTGCCTTTGTGTGGATCGTCTATCTTATGGGTCGCTCCAAGGCTGCCGACTCCGAGTGGGTCCTGAACGGCGGCGCCATCATCAAGGTTGCCGTTGCCGTTATCGTCGGCGCTTTGGGCATCTGGTACGCCATGGAGAACGGCTTTGCGAACGATATGTCCGCTGCCACCTTCTTGCCCGAGCTCACCAACACCAACGCGCTTGGCTACCTGTCGATCATCATCTTTAACTTCATGGGCTTCGAGGTCATTTGCACCATGACCGACGATATGGCCGATCCCGCTCGCGATATCCCCAAGGCTATCATCGTCGGCGGCCTGTCCATCGCCGTGATCTATCTGTTCGCTGGCTTTGGCATCGGCGCTGCTGTGTCGGCCGATTCCATCGATCCCGACTACGGCATGATTTACGCTGTCCAGACTATTGTGGGCGATTCCATGATCTTTAAGGTCATCTGCATCGCCTTCCTGATCACGCTGTTCGCCAACATGGCTGCCTGGTCCTTCGGCGTCAACTCCGTTGCTCGCTATGCTGCCGAGCATGGCAACATGCCCAAGGTCTTCACCTCGATGATCTCGGATGACGACATGCCCAACGGCGCCAACCTGGTCAACGCCATCGTTGCCTCCCTGGTGCTGTGCCTGCAGCTGGTTCCCATCGACGCCATCTCCAACGGTGTCTTCTGGATGCTCTTCGGTACCTCCGTTGTCTTCCTGCTGCTGACCTACATCCCGATGTTCCCGGCATTCCTCAACCTTCGTAAGAACGACCCCAACCGTGAGCGTATCTTTACGTTCCCGTTTAAGGGAGCCATGATGAAGGTCATGCTGGCTATTCCCTGCATCGAGCTGATTCTGGCTATCGTTGCAACGCTGATTCCGTTCTCTGTCGATGAGATTGGCGATAAGGTCCCGATGATCGTCATCTTCATCGTGCTCTTGCTTATTGGCAAGGTTGTCCGCGTCGTCAGCGCTAAGGGCCGCGAGACCGAGTACAAGGGTCTCACTCCCGAGCTGGCTGCTCAGCGCCTCGCTGAGGAGTCCGAGGAGGACTAGAGCACCCGGATTCGGGGCTCCAACCTTCCTCGCGTACCAACGTACGCTTCGTCGGGCTTGTCGCTCCCGACTCGGGACGTTCTAGCCTCTTCGGAGGCGTGCCCAAGCAACAGGTTTGCTAACCTTTCTCTGAGGCGGGTGTGAGCTATTGCTCCGGTAACCACCGCCCGCCCCAATCTCTCTTCCGTATCCTTCGTGCGTTTTGTCTCCGTGCACCGGGTTACGTCGTCGCTTGCCGGTGCGACATCCGTGAAAACCGGTGCCAGGCGCCCCGACCTTTGCCAGGGAACGGGCGCCTACCATCTCTTGGTTTTAGGCTGAGGGTAACCCGCCCGCAGCAAGCGATCGTTCGATTTGGAGGAAATCTTATGCGTACGATCACCGAGTCCGAGTCCACCCCTAAGGCCGATGGCTTTTTTATGCCTGCTGAATTCGCCCCGCAGGATCGCGTGTGGATGGGTTGGCCCCATCGCACCGACACTTGGGCCCATGGTGCCAAGCCGGCCCAGAAGCAGTATGCCGCCATCGCTCGCGCTATTGCCGAGTTCACCCCGGTCACCATGTGCGCCAACCAGGCCGACTACGCCAACTGCAAGGCCGCCTTTGAGGAAGACGAGAACGTCACCGTTATCGAGATGACCACCGACGACGCTTGGTTCCGCGACACCGCTGCCACTTTTGTTATCAATGGCAAGGGCGATAAGCGCGCCAACCACTGGCACTTCAACGCCTACGGCGGCCTCGTCGACGGCCTCTATTTCCCGTGGGACAAGGACGAGCAGATTGCCCTTAAGATGGCTGAGCTTTCCGGCTGCCGTCGCTATCGTCCCGATGACATGATCCTCGAGGGCGGTTCCATTACCGTCGACGGCGAAGGCGCTGTGGTCGTGACCGACCAGTGCCTGCTTTCCCCAGGCCGCACCTGCTCTGCGGTTCTGGAGGAGGAAGAGGATCCCGAGTCCATCTGGCCCAAGTTCAAGAGGAAGTTTGAGCCCTGGAGTGAGGAACTTCGCGCCTATATGGACGAGCACCTCAAGGATTACCTGGGTGTCGAGAAGGTCATCTGGGTTAAGGAGGGCATCGACCCCGAGGAGACCAACGGCCACATCGATGATGTCGCTACGTTCATCGCTCCGGGCGTCATGGCTTGCATCTGGACCGACGATCCCGAGTATCCGTTCTACGAGCAGTGCCACGCTGTCTACGAGACCCTCTCCAACGCCGTTGACGCCAAGGGCCGCAAGATGAAGGTCTACAAGCTCTGTATGCCTGTGAACCCGCTGTTCATGGACCAGGCTTCCTGCGACACCATCGATGCCGACGAGAACGCCGAGCCGCGCGTTGCCAACGAGCCGCTGATCGCCTCCTACATGAACTACCTGGTCACCAACCACGGCGTTATCGTCCCGCAGTACGGCGACGAGAACGATCAGCTTGCCGTTGACACGCTCCAGAAGATCTACGACGAGGTCTGGGGCGAGGGCGTCTACAAGTGCGTCGGCGTTCAGTCCGAGCAGGTCGTCTTCGGTGGTGGAAATATCCACTGCATTACGCAGCAGGAACCCTCGGCGTAACTGTCTGTCTTCCCGAGGCACGGCACCTTGCCCTTCAATCGTCGGGCATGACCCTTAAGGTCTATGCCCTCCTCTTTCGCGGGAATCTGCCGCACCTCAGAAACCCAGCCGGTCAAGCGGACCGACGTAGCTAGTTACCGCATTAGTCATTGGTGCCAACCTTGGCAACGATGCAGGTCGAAAAACGTCAGCGAAAACCCGCCAGAGCGAGCAAGGTGCCTTGAAGCGAGGCGGCATTGACCTTTTGGTCATGCCGTCGAAGCTGAAAGGCAGATTGCCGTTCTGGCGGGTTTGCAGCGTCGAGCAGTTACGCGGTTTGGTAAAACCGCGTAACTAAATACGTTCCGCGATCTCGTGGATGAGGTAGTCGGTCTTTTCCCAGCCCAGGCACGGGTCGGTGATCGACTTGCCAAAGACGCCGCCGTCGACCGGCTGGTTGCCGTCCTCCAGGTAGGACTCGATCATAAAGCCCTTGACCAGCTTAGAGATGGACTCGTTGCGGCGGCAGCTGTCGAGCACCTCCTTGCAAATGCGGTACTGCTCCAGCGGACGCTTGCCCGAGTTGTCATGGTTGCAGTCGATGATCGCTGCCGGATTGGCGTAGCCGGCATGCTCGGTATAGCGCTCGGCCAGGCGCTCCAGGTGTTCGTAGTGGTAGTTGGGGTAGGTACGCCCATCGAGACCGATGTAGCCACGCATAACGGCGTGTGCGAGCGGGTTGCCGTCGCACTCGACCTCCCAGTTGCGGAAGATGAAGCTCTGGTGCGCCTGCGCGGCGTAAATGGAGTTGAGCATAACGGTGGTAGAGCCGGCAGTG
>DBFSET010000037.1:0-3001 GCA_048416615.1 Collinsella sp.
CCACCACAAAGGGGACAGGCACCTTTGTGGTGGTTTGGGGCATCAATAGGTTCTAGGCGCCGCTACAGCTCCACACAGGGATTATCGCGGGTCACAAGCGTCTTAACGACAACCGTAGCGCCCAGATAACGCTCGAGCAACTCGGCGAGACGATCAACGGCAGCCTGGCAATCCCCCATCCGCTCGGGCTCCACGCACTCAATCGCCAGGAACGCATCGGCCGAATCGTCGGACAGGGCCGTTCGAACGCCGTCGCGCCAATTCCAGCAGCGGCACACGGCACCCGCATCATCGATGTAGGCGAGCTCGCCGGGCAGCGTCGGGTCATCTGCTTCCTCGCCAAGCGGCAAGAACGCATCGCCACCGTCGGTCACCTTCAAGCGAAGGTCTCCCTCGATCGCATGCAAATCCTCGCCTCCCACGGGCAGCGCGTAGGTCAGCGACACCGTGTTGTAAATATCCACCGCGGGCGTAATGTGGCCCACCGGCTTGCCTTTGAGCACGCGTTTGAGCAAGTTCTCGATCGAGCAGCGCGCGCCTTTCTTGGTCTTGAACAGACGATAGGCCTCGCGCCATGCCTTGACCGGTGCGTTCTCGCTGATAGTGTCGCTGGTCAGATGACGCTCCGCATCGATATTGGCGCGGTCGAGCAACGCCGCAATCGCATCCACGTCCTCTTGAGGAATCTGAGCCGTGGGCTTCATGCCCTCCACGGCCACAACACCGACCGCTGCCTGCGGAAACAGCTCCCAGAATGAATCCTCGGCAATAAAGCTCT
The DNA here is from genome assembly GCA_048416615.1 of Collinsella sp. Lineage (GTDB taxonomy): Bacteria > Actinomycetota > Coriobacteriia > Coriobacteriales > Coriobacteriaceae > Collinsella. Next base: position 779 of record DBFSET010000037.1, read on the forward strand.
TCATACGCTCTCCCTTCATTATGCGCGCCCGAGTGAGGGCGCCTAAACAAAAAGCGCTCTTACAACGGCCACCTTCAAAGTCCTACGGTGCCGTCACAAGAACGCTTGCGCTGTCCCCATCCGGAGAAGGGGACGATATGTCAGGCGTATTGTAACCCGAGTCATCCACGTGAGCAAAACCACCACAAAGGTGCCTGTCCCCTTTGTGGTGGATATGGACTCACGGCGAAGCTAGTGGCGGAGTCCCAGCAGGCCGCGGCCGCGATGACGGGCCTCGGCGGACACCTGGGCGTGCGGGCCGGCGGCCTTGACGGACTCGGGAAGGTGCGAGTACTTCTTCTCGAAGTTCTCCTCGAACATCACCGCCAGGTTGTGCGCTGCCTCGTCGTAGCGCGCGGTACTCTGCCAGTACTGGCGCGGCACCAGGATGCCGTCGGGCACACCGTGGCACGTAGTGGGAATGTCGACATTAAAGATATCGTCGTGCACAAACTCGCTGTCCTCGATGGTACCGTCGAGGGCGCGAGCGACCAGGGCGCGCGTGTAGGCCAGCTCGATGCGATGGCCCACGCCATAACCGCCGCCAATCCAACCGGTGTTGACCAGGTAGACGCGCGTGCGGCCGTCGGCGATGCGCTCGCCGAGCATCTTAGCGTAGACCATGGGGTCGAGCGGCATAAACGGCTCGCCAAACAGCGAGGAGAACGTGGGCGTGGGCTCGGTGACGCCAACCTCGGTGCCGGGGATCTTGGCCGTAAAGCCCGTCACAAAGTGATACATGGCGGCGTCGGCCGTCAGGCGCGAGATAGGCGGCAGCACGCCAAAGGCGTCGCAGGTCAAAAACAGCACGACGCTCGGGGTGGTGCCCATGCCCTTGGTCCACGCGTTGGGGATATGCTCGACGGGATAGGCCACGCGCGTGTTGTGCGTGATCGAGATGTCGTCGTAGTTGGGCTTGCGGTTCTCGTCGAGCACCACGTTTTCGCAAATGGCGCCAAAACGGACGGCGTTGAAGATCTCGGGCTCGTGGAAGGCGTCCAGGCCCTCGCATTTGGCGTAGCAGCCACCCTCGATGTTGAAGATGCCCATGTCGGACCAACCGTGCTCGTCGTCGCCGATCAGCAGGCGCGTGGGATTGGCCGAAAGCGTGGTCTTGCCGGTGCCGGACAGGCCAAAGAACACGGCGGTCTCGTGCGTGACGGGATCCATGCTGGCCGAGCAATGCATGGGCAGCACGTCGTCCTCGACGGGCAGCAGGTAGTTCATGACACTGAAGATGGACTTTTTGATCTCGCCGGAGTAGCCGGTGCCAGCGACCAGAATCACGCGCTCCTGGAAGTTAATGACCACGGCGGCGCTGGAGTTGAGGCCCTTGATGGCGGGATCGCACTGATAGCCGGGCGCGGCGAGGACGCAGAAGTCCGGCTCGCCGGTGCGCGCGATTTCGCGGGCGAGCGGGCGGGCGAGCATCTGCTTAATAAAGAGCGCCTGGCTGGCACGCTCGCAGGCGACGAGCAGACGGCGCGTGTGGTTGCGGTCGGCGCCGGCCATGCCGCGGGTGACGAACACATCGCGCTCGTTGAGATAGTCGACGATGCCGGTTTTGATGACCTCGTAGCTCTCGACAGACAGCGGGCGGTTGACGGCACCCCAGGCAATCTTGTCGTGGACATCGGGGGTGTCTACGATAAAGCGGTCGTTGGGCGAACGTCCGGTACGCTCCCCCGTCTCGATCACGAGTGCGCCGTTGGAGGCCATGCGGCCTTCGTTGCGGCGGATGGCATGCTCGACGAGCTCGGCTGCCGGCAGGTCAACCAGCAGGCGGGGCTGGTTCTCGGCGGGATCTTCGACCAGCGTGATGCCAAAGTTGGACAGAACTTCTGCGGGGGTAACACCTGGCATGGGGCCTCCTTTAAAAGCGCGACACGTGGACGCGGCGCGCACTTTACTCACGTAAAGCCCGTTGTACCCGATATGCAAAAACGTTTTTGCGGCAACGGCGAAGCGCCCGCCCAACGGTCAAAAATCGCACGCAAGCGGCCTAGTCATTGGGGACGTTCTTATAGTCATTGGGTGTTCTTAAACGACTAGTCGTTGGGGACACTCTTGAACAAGCAGCAGCCAAGGAGTGTCCCCAGATGCCGGCACATAAGGAACGTCCCTAAGTGCCGACTACCGAATGGCGCCGCCGAAATTATCGAACAACCTGTTCAAAAACACGAG
>DBFSET010000038.1:0-2524 GCA_048416615.1 Collinsella sp.
TTTAATGCTAGTACGGGAGGCTGATATGGGGCTGTTCAAGAAGAAAAACCCGCAGGATGCCTTTGATCCCGATGTGTTTACCATCACGGATACGATTTTGGACCCGCCGCGGTTTACATTTTTGCCGGCTATCTACCAGGACGCCACGCGCCGCAAGTGGGCCGTGCATCAGCGCGGCGGCGAGCCGAAGATTTTTGACTATGCGGACGTGCTGCAGTGCGAGATTGTCGAGACCGGAAATCCCGAGGATGTGCCGGAGGTTAGCAAGCGCGAACTAGCTCAGCAGATTTTGATTAATCCAGCTCAGGCTACCAAAAACAACGCTGCCAAGCGTAATATGTGCCTTGGTATGGGTGTCATCGTTGCCGTGCAAACCGGCGAGGATGAGATTTCGAAGCTTGAGATTCCGGTGACCGCGGGCGAAGTCAAGCGAGACTCCGGCCTATATCGATCGTATCGGAACGTTGCGGAGCAGATCAAAGAAGCCTTCGACGCCATGGGGCGTCCGGAGCGATGATGCCCGCAGCATCAAGCGGTTGAGGAGCCTTGCCCGTGTCGAGTGAACCATATGCGATTCCGCCCAAAGATCGCGCCTTTGAGGGCATTCTTTGGTATATCAAACATTATGACCTGCAGGGTGGTGACCGGCTGCCCGCCGAGCGTGTGCTCTGTGAAGAGCTGGGCGTGTCACGCACGGCGTTGCGCGCTGCGATCACGCGTCTTATTTCGGGCGGAACTTTGGAAAGCCGCCGCGGTTCGGGCACCTATGTGTGTCCTCCCAAACCGCTGAATATCTTTCAGGAAACATGGAACTATACGCAGGCGGTGGAGAGGGTTGGCTCAAAGTCGACCGCACGCCTGGTTTGGTCCAAGGTCGTGTACGCCGATATCGATCTGGCCCAAAAAGCCCAGATCGACCTGGGTACACCGCTCTTCTGCATTCGACGTGTGCGCGTGGTTAATGGTTCCCCGGCGTCGATTGAGACGGCTCACGTCAATCTGTCTTTGTGTCCCTCGCTTCCCGATCACGATTTTGAGCAGGAAAGCCTCTACGACGTTTTGCTCAAAGAAGGGAATGTCCATGTGGCGCACGGCAAGGAGCATATTTCCATCAGCCGTCTGAACGCCGACGAGGCCAAGTTGCTGGGCGCTCAGGAGGGCACGCCGGTGTTTTACAAAGCTTCGCACGAGCGTGACGAGAACGATGGCTTTGTCGAGTATTGCAAGTCCGTGATTCTGCCGACCAAGTATCGTTTTGCCGATAACGGCGAGGCAGACGGCGTTGCGACGAAGGTAGGTGTCGAATGGCTGATGCAGTAGAAGACTTGCCGGTTTACAAGCAAATTCGCCGCTGCATTGCGGAGCGAATCGAGCGCGGCGACTACCCGACGGGCTCGATGATTCCGTCCGAAAACGAGCTGGCCGAGGAGTTTGGCACGACACGCCTGACAATCCGAAGTGCCATGGACGAGCTGGTCAAAAGTGGCCAGATTCGTCGCGTGCAGGGCAAGGGCGCCTTTGTGGGACACAAGTGGTTTGACGAGCACGAACGCAAGGGCGGCTTCCGTCAGTCGGTTCTGGCGTCGGGCGCGACGCCGTCGGTGCGCATCCTGGCGCGCTCCAAACGCTACGCCGGCCCGTATTACGCCGACCTGTTTGGCATCGCCGAGGACGATCTGCTTTACTCGGTGCGCCGTCTCAACTGCATTGATGGTGAGCCCGTATCGATCGAGATGACGCTGATTCCGTGTCTGCTGTTTCCGGGCATCGAAGACGTGGACATTTCGGTCTTCAGCCTGTTCGAGACCTATGACATGTTGGGGCGCAAGCCGGACAAGTCGATTGAGAAACTCGATATTGAAGCGCTGGGCGCACGCGATGCGAGTTTGCTCAATCTTGAGCCGGGCGATCTGGCGCTCGTACTGGAATGCCTGACCTATGACTCGAGTGGGCAGGCGATTGAGCATGCCAAGTCTTTTAACCGCGGCGATGCCGGCGGATATACCTACAACTATTAGCGTCTAGAGCATCCTCGTGCGCGGCGGGGTGCTCATTTTTTTACGGACATGTGTCGCATGACCGATGAGCGGCAAAAACTGACCGTCTACCGAGATGGGAGGACGAAATCAAAAAATCGGTATTAAAAACGGCTAACCTGTAATCGTTCACTGGTATTAAGAACCTTTGAATTGTTGAGCTTGGGGCCAAGATGTCCACAAGGTTAAGCGGCGCGACGGGGCGGCAAGCCCGTCCATTCCGTGCGACAATTCAAACTGCTCGTGAAAGGAGCGGAAATGAAGGAGACCGAGAAGATCGAGATCATGCACTTCGACCAGGAGGGCTACCTCGAGGACGGCAGGAACGTCTACGAGGCCGGCAAGAAGATGACCGCCCTGGCCGACCGCGTGCACGAGGAGGGCTACGACGCCGTCTTCCTGATGGGCGTCGGCGGCACCTGGGACGAGTTCATGCAGCTCGAGTACCTCATGAACAAGTTCGGCGACCGCGACCTCGAGGTCTACCT
>DBFSET010000039.1:0-4458 GCA_048416615.1 Collinsella sp.
GGCCTGGACGACGACTTCCGCGTCATCGTGTCCCCCTGGATCCTGTCCGTGCTGACCACCGACCGCCTCGCGCGCAACTACGAGCTGGTCACCAAGCACAACCTCAAGTACCGCCGCTACTACCACCAGTTCGACTACTAATTTCATTTGGGGGAAACCGCAATGAGGCAATACATCTTCGCCAGCCACGCGCATTTTGCGACCGGCATCAAGGAGAGCACCGAGCTGCTCTCGGGCGCGCGCGATAACGTCCACGACCTGTCGATGTTTGTCGACGGCCGCACCGACGTCGCCGAGGAGGCCGCCAAGCTCCTGGCGACCTTCGACCCCGCCGACGACGTAATCGTGTGCACCGACCTGTTTGGCGGCAGCGTCAACAACGAGTTCACCAAGATCGTCCAGACGCGCCCCAACACCTACCTGGTTGCCAACATGAATCTGCCGCTGCTGATCCAGCTGCTCTTTTCGGACCAGGAGGCTCCCGCCGATCAGGTTATCCGCGAGATCCTCGCGGCTGACGACACGCGCGTCAAGTTTGTCAACGACCTGCTGACCGATGCGGATGACGAGGAAGAGTTCTAGTCACCGCCTGCTATTAATGGGGCCGGGTTTCCGGCATGAGACCTTTGGGGGTCAATCATGATTCAACTGCTTCGCGTCGACCATCGTCTGCTTCATGGCCAGGTGGCCGTCTCTTGGGTCCAGGGCTTGGGCTCCGACTGCATCTTCTGCGTTGGCGACAAGGTTGCCAACGATCCCGTCTGGAAGACTACGCTCAAGATGGGAAAGCCGGCCAACGTCAAGCTCGTCATCAAGGACATGGAGCACGCCATCGAGGCCATCAACTCCGGTGTTACCGATAAGTACAAGATGATCATCTGCGTCGCCAGCATCGCCGAGGCCAAGCAGCTTGTCGACGGCTGCCCGCAGATCACCTCCATCAACCTGGGCAACACCAAGTCCAAGGACGAGCAGCGTCCCGATGCCCGTAAGATCTCCCGCCAGATCTTTGTGACTGCTGCCGAGGAAGAGGACATTCGTGAGCTCGTCGGCCGCGGTGTCGAGGTCGAGATTCGCGCTCTGGCCGACGACCCCAAGGTCGATGCCCTAAGTGCCCTCTAATTGGGAACCACGGGCGGCGCGCACGGCGCCGCCCCTATTCGTGGGCGTACCGGATAAACGCTTTACCCGTTACCCCCATCTACCGTTCACCGGGAGTACACGCCCGTTGAGCGATTGGTATTAAATAGTTTTCTCATGACTATATAATTGGTATCAAATCATTTGCACCGGTTTAGGTGTTAACAGCACACCGGTACAAGCTGGATCTGTCTAGGCGATTGTCGGCATGGAAAAGGGCGCGCTGACAAGTCGGGAATCGCCGCGCGGATCCAAGAGGGATCAAAGGGAGGAACAATGCTTGTTCAAGCGATCCTCATCGGACTTATCGCTGCCTTCGGTAAGCTCGATTATCAGCTCGGTACGCTCTATGCGTTCCGCCCGATCGTTCTGTGCCCGCTCGTCGGCATAGTCCTCGGGGACCTGCAGTCCGGCCTCGCCATCGGTGCGAGCCTCGAGCTGCTCTTCATGGGTTCAATCTCCATCGGCGCTTACGTGCCGCCCGATGAGTGTATTGGCGGTGTGCTCGCCTGCGCCTTCGCTATTCAGCTGGGTCAGAGCACCGAGGCCGCTATCGCGCTCGCGATGCCCATCGCCACTCTGTGCCTGGCCATTAAGAACGTCGTCAACGCCGGTATGCCCCTTCTGGTCGACCGTGCCGACGTCTTTGCCAGCAAGGGTAACCTCAAGGGTATCTACGCTATGCACTGGATTATCGGTCTCGTGATTGTCGTCCTGGCCTTTATCCTGTGCTCGGTCTCCTTCTATCTGGGTGCCGACGCCGTTCAGGGCCTGCTCGACTTCATCCCGACGTTCGTCCTCGATGGCTTTGGCGTCGCAGCCAACATCCTGCCTGCCATGGGCTTCGCCATGCTCGGCCGTCTGGTGCTTACCAAGCAGCTCGTGCCGTTCTACTTCCTGGGCTTCCTGCTGTGCTCCTATGCCAACGTGCCCGTCCTCGGCGTCGCCCTGATCGCAATCATTATCGGCATCGACAAGTACGACCTGCTGGGCCTTGGTGGCGCCCAGTCCCAGCTTTCTGTGGAAGGGGATGAGGACGATGACTTCTAATTCCGAGAACCAGATTACTCGCTCCGACCTCATTAAGAGCGCCGTGAACACCGGCGCCCTGGGCATGGAATTCTCCTGGACCTACTACAAGCAGATGAACATTGCCTTCTGCCTGATGGTCGCCAACATGCTCAAGAAGATCTATGCCGGCCGTCCCGATGATTACGCCGAGGCCTTGCACCGTCACAGCGCATTCTTCAACATCACCCCGCAGCTCGCTCCCTTCGTGGGTGGCATCGCGATGGCCATGGAAGAAAAGGTCGCTCGTGGCGAGGTTGGGCCCGAGAGCGTCAACGACATCAAGGCCGCCCTCATGGGTCCGCTTTCCGGCCTGGGTGACTCCTTCTTCCTGTCCACCCTGCGCGTCGTCGCCGCTGCCGTGGGCATCAGCCTGTGCCAGGCCGGCAACGTCTTTGGCCCCATCGCCTTCCTGCTCGTCTACAACATCCCGGCGTTCCTGATTCGTATCTTTGGCGCTATCAAGGGTTATGAGCTAGGCATTGGCTTCCTCGACGAGGCTCAGAAGACCGGCCTGATGCAAAAGATCATGGCCTGCGTCGGCATTGTCGGCGTCATGGTCGTCGGCGCCATGAGCAAGGACATGTTCTGGGCTTCGTTGCCCATCGCCATTGGTCAGGGCGACTCCGCCCAGACTCTCCAGGACATCCTGGACGGTATCATGCCCGGTATGCTCGGCATGGCCGCCTTCTGGCTCTACTATTGGCTGCTCTCCAAGAAGATCAACCCGATGGTCCTGATCCTCTGCACCATGGTCGTGGGCATCATCGGCGCTTACTTTGGCGTGCTTGCCTAATATGTTCGAATCGCGCTTCCATCGCGTCTAACGGTTGCGTCGATCTTTGGGGGCTTGTCGCATCTGCGGCGGCCCCCTGTTTTTTAAAACTCCGTACGAAAGGGGAGGGCTATGGTCATACCCGAGCTTTCGCTCATGAACATCAACCATCGTTACTACAGCATCGAGACGTTTTTTAAGGCTGCAGGTGAGGCCGGCTATCGCAATATCGAGCTGTGGACCGGCTCGATGCACCTGTATGTGGATTGCCATGAGCACGATTCGGTGGATAAGATTCGCGATCTTGCCGCCCAATACGGTATCAAGATCGTGTGCGTGTGCCCCGAGCAGAACAACCCCAAGCCGTGGAACGTCGCGGTGCGCGGTGAGGCGGGCCAAAAACGCATCCTCTCGTACTTTAAGAATGTGATCGACGTTGCCGTTGAGTTGGGCGTGCCGCAGATTCTGGTGACGAGTGGTTGGGCCTATCTGGACGAGCCAGCTGAGGACGCCTGGTCCCGCAGCGTCGCCATGCTGCGCTCGGTGTGCGACTACGCTGACACACGCGGTATTCGCGTCGCGCTCGAGGCACTGCAGCCGTCGGAGTCCGTGCTGGTCAATACGGCACAGGATGTCGCGCGCATCCTCGAGGCGGTCGATCGCCCCAACCTGAAGGCATGTATCGACTTTGGCGCCATGGAAGTTGCCGGCGACACAATCGACGGCTACTTTGAGGTTTTGGGCGACAAGATCGTTCACACCCACTTTGTCGATGTGGGCGGTGGCACGACGCATCTTGCCTGGGGCGACGGCGAGCGTGATATGCGTGCCGACCTCGAGGCACTCATGCGCCACGGCTATACGGGCTATGTCTCGGCCGAGACGTGTGACGGCCGCTACTATCAGGATCCGTCCAAGGCGACGACTCAGGTTATCGAGATGTATCGCCGTGTGACAGCGGAGATGGAAGCCGAATAACTAAACTGCGCGGTTGCGCCGGAAACGCTTGGGCGGGTCTGGCGCAACGCTTTTATAGCTGGCGAGTTGTGGGGAGCCCGTTGGCAGTAGCGCTCGAAATAGACAACTATTGGCGTTGTAATACCACTCGGGCGAGGAAACCGACCGTTCGCCGCAAATCTCCGTGAGTTTGGATTGGTATTAAATAACAAGCAATCGTATGGCTATAATTGGTATCAGCAAGAAGCGCGATGTATAGAATTGCGCACATGTGATGGGAGGACACACATGAAGGAGACCGAGAAGATCGAGATCATGCACTTCGACCAGGAGGGCTACCTCGAGGACGGCAGGAACGTCTACGAGGCCGGCAAGCGGATGACCGCCCTGGCCGACCGCGTGCACGAGGAGGGCTACGACGCCGTCTTCCTGATGGGCGTCGGCGGCACCTGGGACGAGTTCATGCAGCTCGAGTACCTCATGAACAAGTTCGGCGACCGCGACCTCGAGGTCTACCT
>DBFSET010000040.1:0-24355 GCA_048416615.1 Collinsella sp.
AAAGCGGCAGGCTCCTGCAGGCGGCGGGGGCGGACAGGCCGCTCCGGTGGAACTCCCAGAGAATCCCCTCGCGCTCCTCTTTCGTATACATCGGACTCCCTCCTGGACCCAAATTGGGTCCGAGATTTTGTCCGAGGTCCCCTGCAACCCGTTTTTCGACAAAATAATGGGATGCGGTTTCCGCAAGCACGCTCAATCGCCCTATATTTTAAGTCACCTTTAGCTAACATTTATGCAGCTCAACGGCCCCACCTGCGCGTTTTTTAGTAAACCTTGGCATACTCGGCGAACGGTATGAAGATGCCGGCCAGAGGGTATTGCAAACGGTCGCTCCCGTGGTATGTTTTTGCCCGAATCAAACCGGCGCGCATCGCCTGTAGCGTCGGTCAACAGAGAGGAAACTACCATGGCTCATCCCGTAATTGATGCCGACGAGTGCATCGCTTGTGGCGTTTGCGTCGACTCCTGCCCCGCTGGCGTTCTGGAGCTCCAGGACGTTGCTACCGTCGCTGACGAGGACTCCTGCGTCGCCTGTGGCGCTTGCCAGGACGCTTGCCCCGCTGGCGCGATCACCGAGATCGTCGAGGAGTAACAACTCCCCCACCTGCACACTCAAAAGTACACCGTGCACAAAAAAGGAGGCCTCCGCACCGCCGCGGAGGCCTCCTTTTGCATTCGTCGTTACTAGGACAGGTCATCTTCGTAGGGCATCAGATCTGCCAGATAGCCCTTTTCCTTGAGCATGGTCTCGATCTCGTCGAGAGTTTGCTCGTCTTCTGCCGCAATGCGATGGAAGTGATAGCCGCTGGTTACCGTCAGCAGCGGAAAGCTCTTACCGCTCTCGATATCGTGCAGGTAGCGCTCAACATCGCGACGATTGCGGATGTCCAGGTCGGCCGTGATCTTGCCGTATACGCGGTGATTGACGATTACGTTGAGCACGGCGCCGCCCGCGTCGACGATGCTCGTGAGCTCATCGCCCGCCTGCTCCACGCCGTGGCGAACCTTGACCAGACGCGTGGGCACGGCGGGGCTGCTGGGGGCCTCCTGTAGTACATAGCCGCGATTGGTGGCGACGATATCGTGCCCGTCGGCGCGCAGCAGGGCGATGTCCTGCACCACGACCTGACGGCTCACGCCCACCTCACGGGCAAGCGCACTGCCCGAGACAGGATCTTTGGCTCTCTCGAGCACGGCCATGATGGAACGGCGACGCTCGCGGGCATTCATTATTTACCGTCCAGCAGACGCAGGTGCTTAAGCGAAAGGTCGAGGATCGGCGCAGAGTGCGTCAGAGCGCCCGAACTAATAAAGTCAACGCCCAGGTCGGCGAGCGCGCGGATATTGCTGGCGTCCACGTTGCCCGAGCACTCAGTCTTGGCGCGACCGGCGATAAGCTCAATCGCGGCAGCCATGTCGTCATGGGTCATGTTGTCGAGCATGATGATATCGGCGCCGGCCTCCACGGCCTCGCGCACCATGTCCAGGTTCTCGCACTCAATCTCGACCGTCGTGGTAAACGACGCATGGGCGCGCGCCATCTCAATCGCGCGCGCCACGCCACCGGCGGCGTCGATGTGGTTGTCCTTGAGCATGACAGCCGTCGACAGGTTATAGCGGTGGTTGCTGCCGCCGCCGATCTCGACTGCGGCCTTCTCGAAGACGCGCATGCCCGGCGTGGTCTTGCGCGTGTCGACAAGCACGGTCTTGGTGCCCTCGAGCGCAGCCGCCATCCGATGCGTGTAAGTGGCGATGCCGCTCATGCGCTGCAGATAGTTGAGCGCCACGCGCTCGCCCGAAAGCAGCACGCGCGCGTCGCCGCGCACCTGGCCCACATGGTCGCCAGCGTGTACCTCGTCGCCGTCCGCGACATCGAACAACACGGAGCTCTGCGGATCCAGCAGCTCAAAGGTGCGGGCGAATACGTCCAGGCCGGCGATAATGCCGTCGGCCTTGGCGATGAGCTCAACGGTAGCGGGGCGCGCCGTGGGGCACACGCTCGCCGTACTCACGTCCTCAAACGTGATGTCCTCGCGCAGAGCCTGCAAAATCAGATCATCGACGACGAGCTTCATGGTAATGGGATTCATGGTCTACTCCTCTACGGCCTGCGTGCCGGCGGCACGGGCCAAATCATCGATTGCAAGGGTATCGGCGCTCAGGGCGCGGTGACGCCCGTCAAGCGCGGGCTCACCGGCCTGCTCCACGGCCAGCGACTCGCCGGTGCGCATGTACCACGCGGCGCGGCGGCCCCAGACCAGCGCCTCGAGCAGGCTGTTAGAAGCCAGGCGGTTCTTGCCGTGCACGCCATTGCAGGCCGTCTCGCCGGCGGCGTAGAGCTCGGGCATCGAGGTGCGGCCGTCCTTGTCGACCCATACGCCGCCCATAAAGTAGTGCTGCGTGGGTGTGACGGGAATGGGCTCGTCCAGGATGTCGCGGCCGTCCTCCAGGCAGCGCGCGCGGATATTGGCAAAGTGCCCGGTCACCACGTCGCGCTCGACTGGGGCAAAGCTCAGCCACTCGTGCTCGCTGCCGTCCTGCTTCATCTGCTCGCGGATGGCGGCGGCGACAACGTCGCGCGGCTGCAGCTCGTCGGTAAAGCGCTCGCCAGCGGCATTGAGCAGAATCGCGCCCTCGCCGCGGCAGCTTTCGCTGATCAGGAAGGTGCGGCCCGGCTGCGGCGAGAACAGACCCGTGGGGTGAATCTGTACGTAGTCCAGGTGCTCCATCTTAATGCCATGCTCCTGAGCGATGTAGCAGGCATCGCCCGTGAGCTGGGGGTAGTTAGTCGAATGGTCGTATACGCCACCGATGCCGCCCGTCGCCCACAGCGTATGGCGGGCATGGATCTTAAACGGCTTACCGACATGCACGCCCTCAGCGGCATTTGCAAGCTCGTCGGCGGGGCGAGCTGAATCGTCCTCGTCCACGGCAACGGCGACGAGGCCGGTGCACACCGTGGCGCCATCGCGCTCGGCGGTCAGGATGTCGGTCATGGCCACGTGCTCCAAAATCTGCACGTTATCAAGCTTGCGAACGGCCTGGAGCAGCTTGGTCGTGATCTCCTTGCCCGTAATGTCGGCGTGGAAGGCGATGCGCGGTCGGCTGTGAGCGCCCTCGCGGGTAAAGTCGAGGCTGCCGTCGGCCTTGCGCTCAAAATCCACGCCCATGGCCAGCAGGTCGTTGATGACCGAGCGGCTCGAGCGAATCATGATGTCAACACTCTCGCGGCGGTTCTCGTAATGGCCGGCGTGCATGGTGTCCTCAAAGAAGGCATCGTAGTCCGAGCCTTCGGGAAGCACGCAAATGCCCCCCTGCGCGAGCATCGAATCGCACTCGTCGACAGCGCCCTTGGAGAGCATGATCACGCGCGTGCTCCTCGGCAGATTGAGGGCAGCATATAGGCCCGCCACGCCGCAACCGGCAATGACGACGTCGCACTCCATATCGGGGTATTGTTTGGTTTCCACAGGAATCCTCTCCCTTGTAATGTGGCATAAGGGATGGTCTCTCATGTCACATTGGCTTAGCGCGCCGCGTACTCGAGCATGCGGTCGAGCGTAAGTTTGGCCTGGTCGGCGGCCTCGTCCGACACGCCGATCTGCACCTCGCCCTCACCCGTCTCCAGGCAGTGCACGAGCTTTTCGAGCGTGATGAGATCCATGTTGACGCAGGTGGGCTGCACCGCAGGGAAGTAGAACTTCTTGCCGGTGCCCTGGCAGCGGCGCTCGAGTTCGTAGAGCACGCCGCGGACCGTCACGATGATGAACTCGCTCGCGTCCGACTCCTCGGCATACTTGATGATGCCGGCAGTGGAGCCGATGTAGTCGGCCTCGGCCAGGACGTCGGCCTTGCACTCGGGGTGCGCCAGCACGAGCGCGTCGGGGTACGCCTCCTGCGCGTCGACGATCTGCTCGACGGTGATGATGTGATGACGCGGGCAGTAGCCGTTGTTGAGGATGACGTGCTTTTGGGGCACCTGCTCGGCCACAAAGCGGCCCAGGTTTTGGTCGGGAATGAACAAGATGTGCTGCTGCGGCAGCTCGGAGACGATCTTGACGGCGTTAGAGCTGGTAACGCATACGTCACTCCAGCTCTTGATCTCGACCGTCGAGTTGACGTAGCACACCACGGCCAGGTCATCGCCATACTCGGCGCGCGCCGCATCGACCGTCTCGCGCTTGACCATGTGCGCCATGGGACAGTCCGCGCCCGGCTCGGGTAACAGCACGGTCTTGGTGGGATTGAGCAGCTTGGCACTCTCGCCCATAAACTCCACGCCGCACAGCACGATAGTCTGCTGCGGCAGGCTCTTGGCGAGCTTTGCCAGATAGAAGCTGTCGCCGACGTAATCGGCAACGGCTTGGACCTCGGGCGCCACATAGTAGTGCGCCAGGATCACCGCATCGCGTTGGGTTTTTAGTTGCTGAATGGCCTCGACGAGCTCTGCGGGCACCAGTGCCGCGCGCTCCGTTGCCGTCGTTGCCGATGCCAGGCCGGCCGCGATATCGCGTGCAAGCTCCGATGCATCCATGTTCGCGCTCTGCGCCATCAAGGCCCCTCTCTTTTGGCGAATCTTGGGGCTTTAGTATGACACCTGGCTTTACAGCTGACAAGACAGCTGTAAAGCCAGGTGTAAAGTTGAAATAAAGATTCAATCATGCGGCGGGTCCATTTTCGAACTGGCAAGCTGAGGATAGTTGAAAATGGACCCGCCCCATGATTCGAGCAGCCGTTTTGTCCTGGACCAAGGGGCAGTGGTCATAGAAGCGGGCCCGAATCGCTCGATCCGGGCCCGCTGGGGACTGGCGCGCGGTTAAGCGCGACGTTTCATGGCCCAAGCCAGCAGCAGAGCCGCCATGCCAGCAGCGAGCACGGCACCAGCCATGACGTACGCGCTGTCGCCGGATTCAGGCAACGTCTCCTTGCCAGCCTTCTTCTTAGGCTTGGAAGTCGTAGTCGTGGTCGTAGTAGTCGTGGTTGCCTGGCCAGGAGCGGGCTTGGCAGCCTCGGCAACGGTAAAGTTCGTCTCGGCCGTGCCCGTGGTCGAAACCACGCTCAGCTTGTGTTCGCCCACGCCGAGTGTATTCAGGAAGCTCGCCTTAAGCGTCACGATCGTAGAACCCTCGGTGAGCACGTAGTTCTCGGCGGCGACCTCCTTATCGTCGACCAGCACCTTCTGGAAGTACCTGAGCGGCGCGCTCGAGCGGAAGCTCAGGTCCTTGGCGACGTCGACCACCATCGTCTGACCCTTACCGTCGATGATCTCGGGCTTCAGAATCGCGATCTCCTCGGTCTTGCCCTTCTCGCCGCAGACGGTGCACTCCTCGTGCCTCTCTCCCTTGGTCTCAACGGTCGCCGGCTTGTCGACGACCCACTCAAAGGTATGCTCGGCCTTGTCGAGAACTTCGCCGCAGCGGCAGACATGCCAGTGGTTCTTGGCGTCGTGTGCCCAGCCGGAGCCGTCGGGCTCGTGCTTGAGGATACCCTCGACCGTCACATTCACGTCGCCCTCGACATCCTTGAGCTCATAGGTGCCCTTGGCGGAAAGCTTAACGGACGTGCCGTTGACCTTGACGGCGTAGTCCTTACCCGCAAAATACGCGCTGTCGATGCTCATGGTGAGCGTTGCAGTCCCGTGCCAATCGAGCTCGGTTGCCGTCGAGCTGAGCGCGTAGCCCACCTGATTGCTCGGCAGCGTCACGACCAGCTTGGGGCCAGCCGCCACGGTAACCTCGGTGGCAAAAGAGGCCTCGTAGTTAGTCTTGGCCTGGTAGCGCACCTCATACGTACCGGCGGCAAGACCCGTAAGCTCGGCCGTGCCCTCGCCTACCGCCTGATACTCGTCAGCACCCTTGGCACGCCACTCCATCGTCGCGTCGACGCCCGTGATCTTGCCGTCATGCTTGCCGCTCACGGTCTCGGCCGCAGCCTGGACCACCGGCGCGCCCTGCGCGGCGTTCTTGATGGAGAAGTCGCACGTCAGGCCCTCAGTCGGAAGCGCGTAGTTGCCAGCGGCCCTGCCCGTCAGTGCGGTGAGGTTCGCCTGGTACGAATCGCCGGCCTCGACCTGGGAGCCCTCGACGGTCGCGTAAAGGTCATCCTTGCCGATGACGTTGCCGAGCGTCGCCTCGGGGCAGTGCTCCTTGCCGTCGTAGACAAACTCGGTAGTTCCCCACTTCACAGTGAGCACGCGCTGGTTGATGGTGAACACGCCATCAACGAACGTAATGTTGTAGTTGGGGTTCGCGCCCTCAGGCTGCGTCAGTTGCAGAGCATAGCCGCCATCACACACGTTGTCGCTATCTTCGCGATCGATCTCGATGCCCTGAAGCGTTTCGCCCGCGACGAGTTTGCCAGAAGTGACATCCCACGTAAACACGGGGTCAGCCTCGCCGTAGGTCTTGGAAGCGTCCTGGGCGGTGACCGTAATCGCGCACGGCTTGACCTCGAGCGTGACCTCACCCTCGGCGGTCGCACCGTCAATCGTCACCTGGTAAGCAACGGTCGGCGTGCCAACGTCGCGGATCTTGGGGGCCTCGGGGGACCAGTTCTTGCCGTCAGTGCTGTACTTTGCCGTTGCGCCCTTGGGCAGACTCGTCGCATCAACTGTGTGATAGTCGCCGTCGTACTCGTCGGAGTAGCCAACGATGGCGGCAGCCGGAATCTCGACCTCGGCCAGCTTGTGACCGCAGACCTTGCACTCCTGTTGCCTGGAGCCCTTCTCGGTTGCCGTGGGGGCCTTGACGACGACCCACTCAAAGTCGTGCTTGGCCTCGTCAATCTTGTCACCACAGGCGCACTTATGCCAATGCGTGCTGTCGTCGGAGAGCCACTCATCGTTCACGGCCTCGTGCTTGCGCACGCCCTCGACCGTGACGACGAGGTCGCTCTCGGCGTTCTGAACGGTGAACTCACCACGCGCGTCGGGCGCCACAACGGCATTGTTGACCTTGACGGCGTAAGAGTCGTTGTCAGTAAAGTAGCCGCTCTCGATACTGACCGTGAAGGTGGTTGATCCGTGCCAGTCAAGCTCGTCCGGGCTCGCCGTAATCGTATAGCCGACCTGCTTGGCAGGCAGCGTCACGACGAACTTGCCGCCAGCGTTAACGGTAACCTCGGTGGCGGAGGAGGCATCGTGGTCACTATCGGCGCGGTAGCGCACCTCATACGTGCCGACAGCGCGGCCCGCAATCTCAGTCACGCCATCGGGCACGCCCTGATACTCGCCAGAGTCCTTGGCGCGCCACTCCATCTTCGCGTCGACACCCGTGATCTTACCGTCGGACTTGCCACTCACAGTCTCGGCTGTGGCCTGGACCTTCGGCGCGCCCTGGGGCGCCTTCTTGATGGAGAACTCGCACGTCAGGCCTTCGGCGGGAAGCTTGTAGTTACCCGCGTCGTCGCCCGTCAGCTCGGTGATTTTCGCCGTGTAGGCTCCGGCCTTGACCTTGGCGCCGTCGACGTACGCGGAGACGTCGTCACCTTCGATGACATTGTGGAGCTTCGCCTGGGGGCAGTGCTCCTCGCCGTCGTAGGTGAACCCAGTAGTGGTGTCCCACGTTACGGAGAGCTCGCGCTTGCCGATCGTAAAGGTGCCGTCCTTGAACGTGATCTTGTAGTTGGAGTTGGCGCCCTCAGGCTGCGTCAGGTGCAGAGCATAGCCGCCGTCGCGCACGCTGTCGTCATCTTCACGCTCGATTTCAATGCCCTGAAGGCTCTCGCCCTCAACGAGCTCGCCAGAAGTGACGTCATACGTAAACTTGGGATCGTTCTCACCGTAGGTCTTGGAGGCGTCCTGCGCCGCGACCGTTATCGCACGCGGTTTGACCTCAAGCGTCACCTTGCCGTCGACCGCCGCGCCATCAATCGTGACGCGATAGTTGACCGTCACACTGCCGGCATCCTTGATGCTGGGCGCAACGCTCGTCCAGCCGCCGTCAGCAGTCTTGTACTCAACAACGGCACCTTCGGGCAGCGCCGAAGCATCGACAGAGTGATCCTTGCCGTCATATTTGCCTGAGTAACCCTTAACAGCCAGGGCCGGAATCTCTACCGCGCCCGACTCATGGCCGCACACGGAGCACGTTCCATGTTTGGAGCCGGTCTCGGTAACCGTCGGCTGCTTGTCGATCGTCCATTCGTACGCATGCTCAGCGTACATCTTAATTGTGATGGTCTCTTTATTGCCGGCAGCGTCCGTAGCCACGATTACATGCTCGGTACCGGCATCGCCTTCAGCGGCCTTAACCGTGTACTTTCCGTCCTTGCCAGCCTTGAGCTCCTTGCCGTTATCGATAACCGTCACCGTCTCGTCGCGGTCATCGAACACGTCAAACGAAACGCTCTCGCAGTAGGCCTTATCTACCCAGAGGTCATAAATGGTGGGGGCGTAAGTGTCCACGTAGGTATAAGACTCTTTCTCATACCACTCGTAGCCGCAAACCCTACAGACCTTTTGACGGACGCCATCGACCTCAGGAGTTGCAGGCGTGATAATCTTGTAATTCCACCTGCAGCTCTGCCATACCTGAGCCCGATCGCAATACTTGCAGGCCTTATAGTGGCTGCCATCGCCCGGTTGCCAAGCAGCATTGTCGGCAACAGCATGAGGGCCCTGCTCGATCTTGACCTCGGCATCGGGCGACGCATTGTGGTTGCTATCCTCGGCATAGCGGACGTAGTACGTTCCCGACTTCGCAAGACCGGTCAGTTTATCGTCAGACGTTATCTTCTGGTAGTCTTTGCTGAATTCGTGGCGGTATTCCATTTTCTTGGTCACGCCCGAGATGGAGCCGTCCTTGCTGCTGCACGTGGTCCAATTATTGCCCACGGGCCCAGCCGGCGCTTCCTGGTCTGCCTTGGAAATCTTCACGGTCGCTTGGCCCGTAACGGTCAGGTAGTCAGAGGCCGTCACGCGATAATGGGTCGTGTACTCGGCCGCATTGCGATAGGTCGGCTTTTTCGTCGTCCAATCGCCACCCTCTTCGCAGTACTCGATCTTCATATCCGCCGGCTGGGGGTCATTCTTGACGTTGACCGTAATGCCGTGCTCTTTGCCGTCATAGGCGCCCTCAAAGCCAGTGACCTCAAGGTCAAAGCGCGAAACATCAACGATCTCCCACTTGAGCGTCAGAACACTTGTGGTGCCGCCATCGGTCGTGAAGTTGCCCTTACCGATGACAATGCACTCGTATTGCCCTGGCTCGGTCTGCTTCAGTCCGGATTCACTTCGAGCGCTGAGCTCGTAATCCTTGCCCTCAACGAGATCGACCCACTCACCGGCACCGTTTTTGAACTTTGCACTTTCGACGACAGGCTGATGCTCCTTGCCGTCATAGGCATACTTGCCCGCGCCCTTGCCGCCGTCTTTAAGGGTGAACTGGTAGGATTGACCCCTAACCAGGCGACGCGGCGAAATCTCAAAGGCCTTCTTGCCCTCGAGCGTCTGACCAGAGGCAGTCTTAAAGCTCGTGACGACATAGTAGTAGCCAGCGTCCGCCGGAGCATCCTTGAGCTTGGTGCCGTTTTTATATGCCTCGGCGTCCGCCTGGGACTTGCACTGATACCACGTGAATTCATCGCTGGCCGTCACGCCCATCTGCTCTAGATTCCACGCGCCGTCCTTATTCAAAGCAATCTTTACCGGGCAACCGTCATAGACAAGTTCGGTGCTCTGAGAGCTCGTTGCCTTGGACATGGAGAGCTCATACGTGGCCCTCAGGTACTTTTTGGGCTCACCGCTCTCGTCCTTGCCATATTCGCACTCGCTGTTGCGGAACGGGCCCACGCACGAAGCGCGAACGCCCAAACCGTCAGCCTCAACGTTCCACTTGTGCTGGTGGATGGTCTCGCGGAAGGTGAGGTCGCCGTTAAGGTTCACGACCTCGTACTTGTCGGAGTTGTCGTCGTTCTCGGACGAGCCGTCTGGCACAACGCCTTCGATCTTGTTGGATTCGCAGGTGCCAAGGACACGCGACTTTACGCCATTACTGTCCGCAGTCTCCTCAATCGAGATCCAAACATTGTCTCCAAAGCCTCCGCGTACGGAGAAGTCAGACGCGATATTCAGCGCCGGGACGTTGGCATCGACACTCTTTTTCTTCGGGACATACAGGCTCTTGGCGGTTCCCGTAGCCTTATCAGCTTCAGTGTACTTGTCGCCATAATTAGTATCGTCGGCGTGGCTGTTCTTCCAGTAGCTCGCGATTTCCGGCGATCCGTGAAGGGTAAGGGTTCCGGCAGCGTATACCACGCACGTATTGCCGCGTGCGCCATAGCGAGAAATTTCGCCACCGTTTATGTTGCAGCGAGCGCTTCGTGCAACATTAAGGGCATCAACCGTCAAAGTATTGTCAGCGGAGCTCGAACGCGTGCTGTGGAAGTTGCTCATCGTGCAGCTGTTGAGGTTGACCGTAGCGTTGGTGACGCCCATCACGCCGGCGACAGCATAAGTATTAAGAATAGAGGAGTTAGCAAAATAACGAGACGCCTTCGACCGACTCATAGCTATTGTTCGTCTGCCTGACGCCCAGGTTCTCCCCATTGCTGCCAGTGAAGCTGCAATTGTTGAACGTCGCCGTCAATTTTGCGACAGCGCTTCCGTCTTTGGGCATCTTGAAGCTGCTGTTGCCATCGACGGAAACAGCACCATTGAAGTCTCCAGACGTATCGTAGAACACACAGTCGGTAAAAGTCGCCGCGAAGGAGTTGGTATTGCCGCCAGTCGTATCCCTGCCCTCACGGAAGAGATGTACAGGAACGGCATACTCTTGGGCGTTGCCCGCCACTGCGCCCGATTTGCCAACATAGCCTTGGATCTTCATTTTTTCGAACTTGGCGGTTAACTTGCCCTCGGTGCTACCCAAGGAAATCGCAGGTACCTTTTGCTCGTACTTGCTGCCATACGAGAGAATGAAGTTCTGCGAGCCGTCGCCAACCCCCAGGCTAACCGAGATGTCGCCCGATGCCTTTTTGTAGCCACCGCTGTAATAGCGGTCGGTTAAAAAGCCGCTTACGGACTCAAATTGCTTTTGGTTTCTATGGAAGCTGACGCACGGATTGTTGACACCGATGAACTCGATATTGCTACCCTGTTTGATGTTGAACAGCCATCGAGTTTGCTCAACCCGCCAGTTAGTCTTATCGTTCACGTAGACCGTGCCATCGATGTAGATCCTCACAGGATTAATCCGGGACGCATCCGGCGCGTCGATGGTGTAACCCGAAGATGGCGTGACCTCACCCTCAGCCGTCTTAAGTACGTAACTGCCCGGCTCGGTGATTTGGACGGGTTCGTTGTTGGCCTGCGTAAGCGGCAGCACCTCCGCCTTCACCCCGTCGGGCATGACCTGCGTCTCGGCGCTTGCCACCGCCGGCGTCGCCACGAGCGCGCATGCCACGGTTGCGATACCCAGCAGACGCGTCAACACGGCGCGCATCCCCATCTTCTTCTCCTTCATCGTTCAGCTCCCTTACCCCTATGCTTTCGCGATGTCCGATATCGCTTGGCGCGGCCGGCATGGTCCCTCGCCAGCCGGCAGCTCAAATTGACATATATATCCACCTGGTATTGTGCAACCGCATGTTTTGACACCCTGCCGCTCGGCGCGAGTTGCGTACCGTGGGGCGCAAACGGAACGCACCCCCGCGGGTGGCGCGTGCACGATGTGGCAAAATCGAGGTACTAAGGGGGCCCAATATGCTCAAAATCATCGCCTGCGACGACGACGTCGCCTTTCTAGATAACCTGCACCGCATGATCAACCGCTGGTCGGCCGAGACGGGTACGGCGGTCGATGTTGCACTCGTTACGCGCGGCGAGGACCTGCTGGCACGCCATGCCGCATCGCGCGCCGACATTATCATGCTCGACATGATCATGCCGCTCGTCAACGGCATGGACACCGCCCGCGAGCTGCGCCAATCCGATACCGCCGTGCACTTGGTGTTTCTGACCTCATCGCCCGAGTTCGCGCTTGAGTCCTACGAGGTCCGCGCCTTCGACTACCTGCTCAAACCCGTGACCTACGAGCGCTTGGCGCAACTGCTCGACGAGCTGTCGAGCCTGCGTCCGGCAGCGACCGACGAACTCGTCATCAAGACGTCCTTTGGCTACCATGCCCTGCGCCTATCCGATATCGAATATGCCGAGGCCCGCAACAAGCACGTGGTCTTCCACCTGCGCGATGGCCGCGATATCGAGGCGCTCGAGCCGTTCCGCAGCATCGAGGACCGACTGGCCCAAAACGCGACCTTCTTTAAGTGCCACCGCAGCTACCAGGTCAATCTGCGCAATATCGACCACTTTAACCGCACGGAAATCGTCATGCGCTCGGGCGCGTGCATACCGCTCGCGCGCAGCTGCAAGCAGGGATTCCAAGACGCCTACTTTGCGGTACGGTTCGAGGGCGGGAGACGCTGATGCTTTCCTCGGCAGAACTGGTACTTTGGGCAATCCACCATGCGACGACGTTGCTCTTTGGCGTCTTTGCCTCGGCGGCGCTGTGCGGTGTCGAGATCAACCGCCGCCATTCGCTCGAGCTGGTGGGGGTCGGCGCCGTAACCGGCACCGCTTTTGCGATTGCCAACCTCGTCGGTGGTGAGCTGCTTGCCCGACAGGCCTATCCACTCGTCGTGCATCTGCCGCTTGTCGTCTACTTGTGCGTACGCTATCGCCTGAGTCCGCTGCTCGCCATCCTGGGCGTTACCAGTGCCTACCTGAGCTGCCAGTTTAGCAACTGGATGGGCATCGCCGCATTCGCCGCCACCGATTCACAAGTCGCGTACTACGTGGCACGCATCATCACCACGCTCGGCGTCTTTGCCATCTTGTTGCATTGGGCAAGCGAGATTGGCCCCCGCCTGGCAATCAAAAGCCCCACCGAGCTGGAGATTCTGCTCATCCTGCCGCTCGTCTACTACATCTTCGACTACGCCACCAACGTCTATACCACGCTCTTCCACTCGGGCTCGGTGGTAACCGTTGAGTTTTTGGCGTTCGCCCTCTGCGCCTTCTACCTTATGTTTCTTGCCGTCTACCTTCGCGAATACGAGGCAAAGGAAATCGCCGAGCGCGAGCGCTGGATGCTCGCGACCCGCGACAGCGCGGCCATCAAAGAGCTCGAAGCCTGGCGCCAGTCCGGACGCGAGCTCTCGGTTCTCCGTCACGACATGCGCCACTACCTGCGCGGTCTAGCGACCCTGATCGAAGAGGGTCACACCGATGAGGCGCTCGAGCGCATCGACGCGCTCTGCGAGGCCAACGACCGCACCGCCGTGCGCCGCTACTGCGCCAACGAAACGGTCAACATTGCGCTCTCGTCGCTTTCCGCAGACATCAACGCGCACGGCATCACCGCCGACCTGCGCGCCGCCGTGCCCGAAACCGTCCACGTGAGCGATGTCGATCTGTTCAGTGTGGTATCGAACGCCCTGGACAATGCCATCGCCGCAGCGAACGCCGCCCCCGAAGGCAAGCGGTTTGTCGACCTGGACCTTCGCTACGAAGACGGTCAGCTTCTATTGCTGGTTTCCAACACGTTTGGCCGTGCGCCGCACATGGTCGACGGCATGCCCGTGGCTCAGCACACTGGGCACGGCTTTGGCACCAAGAGCATTAAGCTTGCCGTCGAGCGTATGAACGGCAACTGCCAGTTCCGCATTAACGGCGACCGGTTTGAGCTGCGCGCCGTGATGTAGGGGCTGCCGCCAGCCTCGCTACAGCGGTGCGGCCGCCGGGGTCAGCTGCTTAATGTAGGCCCACATGCGCTGCTTGGCGGCCTTGTCGGTGAGCGCCGCCTCAAAACCGTCGAGCGCCAGCACGCGGCGCCCCTGCACATGGGCGACTAGGCCGGGCTTGAGCATGGCGGTGTCAAAGTCATCAATTGCCACAAGCATATCGGCATAGGTCTCGCGCATGACATCGGCCGCACTGTTGTCCAGCAGCAGCACCGCCTCGGGGTCCAAGGTCTCCAGCGCCTCGCGGAACAGGTCGCACGTCAGGGCCTCGCCCGCCGCGACCGCTCCGTCGCCCGCGCCGGCGACGCTTGCCAGCACGCAAAAATCCTCGGGGGCATATCCGATGGCGCCGAGCGCCTTGCGCAACGCGGCGCCATCCGCGCCGGCAGCCAGCTCGCCGCCCGAGCACTCGGCTTCATCCAAATCGCCTTTGACCAGCACAATCGGCGAGCACGCATTGCCCGCGATACGCACACCGCGATCTGCAAGCGACGCGAGCTCCTGCTCGGTCGCCTGAGCGATGGCTTCTTTTTTCTGGCTTTGTGACGTGGGCATGCGCTCTCCAATCGTTTGCGTGCCCACCATTATATAAAAGAGCCGCCCGCGAGTGGTTGCTTTGCGAGCCGCTGGGTATAAGCACGGTCGTACTGAGTTTTACGCGGCCGAGCCGCGTCGCATTATGGAGGTCACCATGGCTGACATTAAGCAGATTACCCCCGAGAACTTCGACGCTGTCGTCAACGATAGCCTGCCCGTACTGGTTGATTTTTGGGCCCCGTGGTGCGGCCCCTGCCGCTCGCTCTCGCCCATCGTAGACGAGGTTGCCGACGAACTGGCCGGCAAGCTGGCCGTGGCCAAGTGCAACGTCGACGACAACCAGGACCTGGCCATGAAGTTTGGCGTCATGAGCATCCCCACGCTGATCGTCTTTAAGAACGGCGAGGAGATCGACCGCTCGGTCGGCGCCTTACCCAAGGCAAGACTTCAGGCACTGCTGGAGAAGCATCTGTAATACGCTTGTTACTTGTCTGCCGTCCATGAGCGGTTTTGCACCGCTCGCCGGAGTGCCAAACGCAAGGCATGCGACCACGGATAGTATGGTAGACACAAACAGCCCCCAGTGAACGGGTGCGAGTCAGACGGACTCGCACCCGTTTTCTTATGCGGCGGCGCCCAAGGCGGGCGTAGTAGAATCTGAACCACCATATCGCCCCGCACAAAAGGAGATTCCCATGCATGACGTCGGAATGAACATGAGCCAGCTTGCCATGAGCGTCAAGCAGGTCGACGACACCATTGAGCTCGCTCACGAGTGGAGCCATCAGCTGCTGCATGCGACCGAGAACTTTGACATGGAGCGCATTGGCGCCAAGCTCGAGGCCGCCATGTCTGCGCTGCACGAGGCGCACGATGCGCTCGAGGGCTACGAGGAGGCCATCGAGGCAGATCATAACTCCGTCGGCTCTGTGAAACTGGTGTAACGTGGCCGAGCACGAGCACGCGCACGCGCACGCTTACGGTGCGGACGACGATGCGAGCTGCCGTTGCAGCGGCTCCAGCTCCGAGCTGGTCCGCTTTTCGGTCACCGCGCCCGACGACCTGCTGCGCCGCTTTGACGAGCAGATCGCGCGCCGCGGTGACGTGGCCAACCGTTCCGAGGCCGTACGCGATCTGATTCGCGCCTCGATCGCCAAGGAGCAGATGCGCACGCCCGACGAGCAGGTCATCGGTTCGCTCACCATGATCTATGACCACCATACCGGCGATCTGACGCGCCGTCTGGACGAGGTGCAGCACGACTACACCGACGAGATTGTCTCGACCATGCACGTGCATCTGGACCACCACAACTGCCTGGAGATTCTTGCGCTCAAGGGTCGCGGCAAACGCGTCTACGAGCTGGCGGACCGGTTGCTGGGGCTGCGCGGCGTTAAGCACGGCGAGCTCACCTGCGCCGCCACCAAGCAAAGCCTGGGGCTGTAACGGGATTTCCCGCAGCGCACCTGCCATAAAGGGACAGGTTTTAATGAAGGAGGGTCGCATGCGGCATGTGCATATTCACGTGACGGGCATTGTGCAGGGCGTTGGCATGCGGCCATTTGTGTATCGCGAGGCTATGGCGCATGGCATTTGCGGCTGGGTGCTCAACGCGGGCGATGGCGTGCACATCGAGGCGCATGCTTCGGTCGAGGCACTCGACGGCTTTGTCGCCGCGCTGTCGAAGCACGCGCCTGCCGCGGCCCGCGTTGAGCATGTCGCTGTTGCAGACCTGAAGCCCGACACTTGGGATGCCGACGATGGGCAGGCCTTTCGTATCGTAGCGTCGCAGGATCAGACCGTGCACACAACGCTCATCTCCCCCGATATCGCCACCTGTGACGACTGCCTGCGCGAACTGTTCGACCCCGCCGACCGACGCTATCACTACCCCTTTATCAACTGCACCAACTGCGGGCCGCGCTTTACCATCATTCGGTCGCTGCCTTATGACCGAGCGGCCACGTCGATGGATTGCTTTCCCATGTGCCCCGAGTGCGCCGCAGAGTATGGCGACCCGCTTGACCGGCGCTTTCATGCGCAGCCCGATGCCTGCTTTGACTGCGGGCCACATATTACCTGGCGCGAGGCGGCGGGCGACATGGAGCTCGGGGGCTCGGGGGCGACTCCAGCCGTCGGCAGCACGCGCGAAACCAGCGATGCCATTATTGACCGCTGTGTCGAGCTGCTGGCCAGCGGCGGTATTGTCGCCATCAAGGGCCTGGGCGGATTCCATCTGGCCTGCAACGCCGCCAATGAGCAGGCGGTGGTCGAGCTGCGCCGTCGCAAGCGCCGCAGCAACAAACCGCTTGCCGTTATGGTGCGCAGCCTTGCCGATACTGAACGCCTGTGCCACGTCGATGATGCCGAGCGCGGAGTGCTGGCCGGCAGCATCCGCCCCATCGTGCTGTTGCGCCGGTGTGCTGTTGGCGAGGGAGATTCCCCCGACGCCCTTACACTCGCGCCATCCGTCGCGCACGATCTACCCGAGCTCGGCGTCATGCTCCCCTATACGCCGCTTCAGCATCTGCTGCTTGCCGCGGCAGAAGTCCGCGGTTTGCACGCACTCGTCATGACCAGCGGAAACCTGAGCGAGGAACCTATCGAAACTGACGATGCCCTTGCATGGGAACATCTTGTTGCCGCCGGCATTGCCGACGCGCTGCTCGGCAACGACCGCGCGGTCCTCTCGCGCTACGACGACTCCGTGGTACGTGTGGTCGACGGCACCGTCATGCCCGTGCGTCGCGCACGCGGATATGCGCCGCAACCGTTGTCGTTGCCGGCGCTCGACGGCACTGCACCCTGCGTGCTCGCCTGCGGCCCACAGCAAAAGGCAACGATCGCATTCACGCGCGAGGACGCGAGCGGCGAGGCAGCCTGTTTTATGTCGCAGCATATTGGCGATGTCGAAAACGGCGGGGCCTTCGATGCCTGGAACGCCGCACGCATACGCTTGGAAGATCTCTTTGACTTGACGCCCGCCGCGCTGGCCTGCGACTTGCACCCCAGCTATCTATCGAGCCAGTGGGCGCGCGAGGAGGCGCGAAAATGCAATCTGCCGCTCGTCGAGGTGCAGCACCATCATGCGCATATCGCGAGCGTAATGGCCGAGGCTATCGCCGCGGGCCAGCTTACAACCGACGCACGCGTCCTCGGTATTGCCTTCGATGGTACGGGTGCCGGCACCGACGGAACCATTTGGGGCGGTGAGTTCCTTGTCGCCGGCCTTGCCGATTTTGAACGCGCCGCGCACCTGCGCACCTGGGCGCTGCCAGGCGGTGCCGCATCCGTGCGCGATGCCCGGCGCAATGTCTTTGCCCTGCTGAGCGAGCTCGGCCTGCTCGAGCACCCGGGTGCCGCAGGGCTATTGGGCACCCTCGACGAGCAGACGCGCAGCATCACGGCTACGATGATCGAGCGGAACCTCAACAGCCCACGCACGAGCAGTATGGGGCGTCTCTTTGACGCCGCCGCTGCAGTTTTGGGCATTTGCGGGCAGGCAACCTACGAAGGCGAGCCCGCCATTGAGCTCGAAGCCGCCGCCTGGCGCGCACTCGGCGGTACGGCCGTTCGTCTCGACGGCAATCATACGGGCACATTCACGTCTGCCAACGACTCCCCCATCTTGGACCCCCAACCGCTCATCGAAGCTCTTCTGAATGGAATCGAGGCAGGCGCGCCGGCCGACAGGCTCGCCCTCGGGTTTCACATCGCCATTACGCACGCTACGACCCACATCGCGTGCGAGATCTGTGATCGCGAAAGCCTCGGTACCGTCGCACTCTCGGGCGGTGTGTTCATGAACCGGCTTTTGCTTCAGCTCCTTACCCACGAACTCAAAGACGCCGGTCTTGCCGTCTTGGTCCCCCACGCTGTGCCCGTCAACGACGGCTGCATCGCCTACGGCCAGGCCGCCATCGCTCGCGCTCGCCTCGCACAGACGGCGTCACGATAGGCTGTTTTGCCAGCCTGTGCGCCGCCGTCTCACAGGTGTAACGCGTTTGCTCGCGACCCCCGCGAGCGTTACCATCAAACGATGGATTATTCAGTGCCTATCCAGCGCAAAACGTATAAAAGGGGAACATTATGTGCCTTGCCGTTCCCGGTAAAGTGGTCAAACGCGACGGCGACCTTAAGGCGACCGTCGACATGATGGGCATCGAGCGCCCCGTTTCGCTGCGCCTCGTGCCGACGGCACAGGTAGGCGACTATATTCTCGTGCACGCCGGCTTTGGCATTCAGATTGTCGACGAGCAGGAAGCCCAAGAAACACTCGAGCTCGTCAATACCATGGCCGAGCTGGCCGAAGAGGACCAGCTCGCCACCAACCCGGCCGAGGCATACTAGTGGCGGCGGCGCAGCCGGTTCGCTCCGGTATCGACTTTTCGGCATTTCGCGACCCCAAACTGGCTCGCGAACTCATCGATCGTATTCATGAGCTTGTCGGCAACCGCAGCATCAACCTTATGGAAGTCTGCGGTACACATACCGTGAGCATTGGCCGCTATGGCTTTCGCTCCATTATGCCGACGGGACTCAAACTGCTAAGCGGCCCGGGGTGCCCCGTTTGCGTTACCGCCAACCGCGACATCGATCACGCAATCGCGCTTTCCAACATGGACGGCGCCATTATCACCACCTTTGGCGACATGATGCGCGTGCCCGGATCGTCCACCTCGCTTGCCGCGCAAAAGGCAGCGGGGCGCGACATCCGCATCGTCTACTCCCCGCTCGACGCACTCGACATTGCCGAGCAAAATCCCGAACGCCCGGTCATCTTTATGGGCGTCGGCTTTGAGACCACAACGCCCACCATTGCCGCCGCTATCCTGGAGGCCGACGCGCGCGGGCTCCGGAACTTCTCGGTCTACTGTGCTCACAAGACCACGCCGCCGGCTCTGCGTGCGATCTCCAACGACCCCGAGACGACCATCGACGGCTTTATCCTGCCTGGTCACGTCGCTACCATCACAGGCCTGGCACCCTTTAGCTTTTTGGTCGACGAGTTCAATACCCCGGGCGTGGTCACGGGATTTGAGCCGGTCGATATCCTGCAGGGCATCTGCATGCTGGTCCAGATGGTTGTCGAGAACAGGCCGGCGATCGACAACGCCTACCGCCGCGGCGTCAATGCAGACGGCAATCCCGTAGCGCGCCAGCTGGTCGAGCAGGTATTTGAGCCGTGCGACACCACATGGCGCGGGCTGGGACCGATTGCCAACTCGGGTCTTTCCATCCGACCCGAATTCGCGCGCTTTGATGCCGGTGCCCGCTTTGACGTGCCCATTGAACCGACGGTTGAGCCACGCGGGTGCCGCTGCGGCGACGTGCTGCGCGGTGCCATCACGCCGAGCGACTGCCCGTTGTTCGGCCACGCATGTACGCCCGAACACCCCGTCGGCCCCTGCATGGTGAGCTCCGAAGGCAGCTGCGCGGCGTACTACCGTTACCGCGACTGCTAGGTTCCGCCGTTCTAACGAACGGCGGACCGGCCGACGCTGCGCACCATTCAGGCGAGCGATTTGCCTTTCAATCGTCGGCTGCGGGCAAAAGCCCAGCAGCCTCCTCTTTCAAGGCAACTCACTTCGTCTGAATGGCGCTCGCTGACTTTTACTTAACATCGATTCTGCCACACTCGGCTATTGCCGATTCCACCCACGATTGGAGTTTTGGATATGTCCCATAGCATCACCGATAGCACTGTCCTGCTGGGCCACGGCTCCGGCGGCCAGATGATGAAGCGCATTATCGATGAGGTCTTTCTGGATGCCTTTGGGTCGCCCGAGCTGCTTGCGGGCAACGACGCCGGTGTCGCCGCGTTGCCCGCAAGCGGGCGAATCGCCATGTCAACCGACAGCTTTGTGGTGACGCCGCAGTTCTTCCCCGGCGGCAATATCGGCCGCCTCGCCGTATGCGGAACCGTCAACGACGTCGCGACCTCAGGCGCTAACGTGCGCTACCTATCGTGCGGCTTTATCCTCGAAGAGGGCTATCCCATGGACGAGCTGCGCCAGATTGTACAGACCATGGCCGAAACGGCACATGAGGCAGGTGTGAAGATTATCACCGGCGACACCAAGGTGGTCGAGCGCGGCGGTGCCGACGGCGTCTACATCAATACCGCCGGCGTGGGCGAGGTACCCGCGGGCGTGGCGCTCAGCGGTGCAAACTGCCAGCCCGGCGATGTCATCTTGGTCTCGGGCACGCTGGGCGACCACGGCATCGCCATCATGAGCCAGCGCGAGGGCTTGGCGTTTTCAAGCACGATCGAAAGCGATGCCGCGCCGCTCAACCACCTGATTGCCGACGTGCTCGCCGCCGCCCCCGACACCCGCTGCTTCCGCGACCCCACGCGCGGTGGCCTGGCATCCACGCTCAACGAGTTTGCCCAGGCCAGCGGCGTTGCCATGGAGATCGACGAGGATGCCGTGCCCGTGCGCCCCGACGTGCAGGCGGCATGTGAGATGCTCGGCTACGATGTTCTGCAGGTGGCAAACGAGGGCAAGATGGTCGCCGTGGTGCCGGCCGAGCAGGCCGATGCCGCGCTGGCGGCCATGCGCGCCGCCCGCTACGGCGAGAACGCCGCCATCATCGGTCGCGTGCTGCCGCTTGCCGAGGACGCCCGCCCCGCCGTGCGCGTACGCACCGGCTGGGGCTCGACCCGCATCCTCGACATGCTCGTGGGAGAGCAGCTACCGAGAATTTGCTAGGGCGGAATCGCGCGGTCGGCGCGATGTGGCTTGATATCCCTGGAGATGTTCAGATTCCAAGCGCGCCCAACGCGGAAGCCAAGTATTATGAGGTGCGTTTTGAAACCCAATGACGGGAGCTTTCATGGCAGCAGCTTTTTCCCATGTGATCTTTGACCTGGACGGCACCATCCTCAACACGATCGAGGACCTAGCGGCCGCCGGCAACCACACCTGCGAGATGCACGGCTGGCCCACGTTTGCCGTGGACGAGTACCGCTACAAGGTGGGAAACGGCATGCTCAAGCTGGTCGAGCGCTTTATGCCCGCCGAGTACGCGGGCGACGGCCGCATGTTTGAGCAAACGCTTGCCGAGTTTAGAGCTTATTACGGCGAGCACAAGGAGGACCACACCTCACCCTACGCCGGCACGATTGAGATGCTCGACCGTCTGCGCGCAGCGGGCGTTCAGCTTGCCGTGCTCACCAACAAAGATCATATTTCGGCAGCCCCGCTTATCGAGAAGTATTTTGGCTCTGAGCGCTTTGCGCTGGTACAGGGCCGTGTCGATGCGTTTCCGCCCAAGCCCGAGGCACCCGTCACGCTGCACGTGATGAAGGAGCTGGGCGCCAATCCGGCAACCACGCTCTACGTGGGCGATTCCAATGTCGATATCCTGACCGGTCACAACGCTGGCCTTAAGAGCGCGGGCGTCAGCTGGGGCTTCCGCGGCCGCGCAGAACTGGAAGCCGCCGGCGCCGACTACGTGGTGGACACCCAGGCAGAGCTCGTAGCACTGGTGCTGGGCGAATAGCGGAGCCGCCGCTTAACGTAGCTGCGACAATTCTTCCACGCGGAAAGCGCATCCCGTTTTGGAGCTCCGGAATGGGATGCGCTTTCCGTTTGAGGCGCGTCGGGGAAACCGCATCCCGTTTTGGAGCAATATTCCGGGTCGCACTTTCCGCTACCCGCCCCATCTGGAAACCGCGACCCACTATTCGGCCAAAAACCGGGTCCCGGTTTCCCGAGCATTCGATGCAGCATTGGTGCAAGGAGTGTCCCTAACTGCCGGCGGAAAAGGAACGTCCCCAAGTGCCGCAAGAGTGTCCCTTTTGACTAGTCATTCAAGAACGTCCCCAATGACTACCATGGCAACGCCGCAGGTAGAGGACGGACAGCGAAAACGCCCCTAAGCGAGCAAGGTGACGTGAAATGAAAGGGCGCTGACCTTCTGGTCGCGCCCTTGAAATTGAACGTCAGATTGCCGCTTGGGGCCGTTTGCAGCGTCGAGCAGCTACGCGGTTTGGTAAAACCGCGTAGCTATAAAGCCTCGAGCGCGTTGGCGATGCGCTTCATGGCGGCGTCGGCGGCGGCTTGGTCGGGGGCTTCGGCCAGCACGCGGATCACCGACTCGGTTCCGCTCTTGCGCACGAGCACGCGGCCCTCGCCCGCCAGCGCGGCCTCGGCCTCGGCGATCGCATTCTGCACGCCCATGTTCTCGAGCGCGGCGTCCTTGTCGGCCACGCGCACGGCAACCTGCACCTGCGGCAGCAGCTTGCACGGAGCCGTGAGCTGCGAGAGCGTCTCGCGCTCGGCGCGAATCACTTCCATAACGCGCAGGGAGGTCATAATGCCGTCGCCCGTGCGCTCGATATCGCCAAAGATCGTATGGCCCGTCTGCTCGCCGCCCAGGCTGTAGCCGCCCTCGCGCATCTTGGCATACACGTGACGGTCGCCCACGCCGCTGGTCACGGCACTCAGGCCGGCAAGCTCCAACGACTTGATCAGGCCAAAGTTGCTGGCGATCGTCGGCACCACGGTACCGCCCGAGAGACGCCCGTGCTTGTTCAGGTACACACCGCACACGTACAGGATCTGGTCGCCGTCGACCACGCGGCCGCGCTCGTCCACGGCCAGGCAGCGGTCGGCATCGCCATCGTAGGCAAAGCCCACATCCAGGCCCTGCTCCACCACGTGGCGCTGCAGGCGCTCAATATGCGTAGAGCCGCAGTCGACATTGATGTTAAAGCCGTCGGGCGCGGCATTGATCACGCGCACATCGGCGCCCAGTGCGTCGAACACCGGCTTGGCCACCGAGGATGCCGAGCCGTTGGCGCAATCGATGCCGATCTTGACGCCCTGCAGCGAAAAGTTCGCGCTGGCGATGAGCGAAGCAATGTAGCGGTTGCGGCCCTGCATGTAGTCCACCGTGGCACCGATGTGGTTGCCCGTGGCCAGCGGCACCTCGCTCTTGCCATCGATGTAGTCCTCGATGAGCTCCAGTACGTCCTCGTCCATCTTAAAGCCGTCGCTGTTGACGAGCTTAATGCCGTTATCGCAAAACGGGTTGTGGCTCGCGCTGATCATGATGCCGCAATCGAAGCAGCCTTCCACGGTCTGGTGCGCTACGCCCGGCGTGGGGATCACGTGCAGCATATAGGCGTCCGCACCGCTCGCGACCAGGCCGCTCACCAGCGCCGCCTCGAACATATAACTCGAGCGACGCGTGTCCTTGCCCACGATGACGCGCGCCTTGCGCTCGCGGTTGGCGCCGTAATACCAGCCCACAAAACGGCCAATCTTATAAGCGTGCTCTACCGTCAGCCCAACGTTGGCCTCACCGCGAAAGCCGTCGGTGCCAAAGTACTTCATGCGCTCTCCTTACAAAATAGGGGCGAACAGATTGCCTGTCCGCCCCAAAATGGTACTCGATTATCTGCGCTACCAGAAAAACCCTACGCCGACGCGCTGTCGCGAGCCGCCTGGCATGTAGGAGTCTGACGCAGCGTAAGCGGCTTGTCCCCCGCCTCGGCCGACGTGGTCAGCGTATACGTGATCGTCGTCGTCTCGCCAGCATGCAGGTCAACGGTGCCCGAATAGAAGGGGATTCCATGCCACGTAGCGGCGCCAAGACCAAACTGTGTGCCCTCAACCGTAAGGTCACTGATGTTGCCGCCCGTCGGGGCAAACAACGAGACATTCAGGCGTTCGTCGTCACGCGCGGCATCGGGTGCGCTCGCCGCAACGTAGTCGGGCAGCTTGCCTGCCTCCTCCTGCGTCATGATGTTCGTCAGAGTAACGGTGATGCGATAGGAGCACGTGCCGTCGCCGTTCTTGATGCCCTGGCCGATCTGCGTGTCGGCGTTCAGATACCAGTCGAGCTTGGAGAAGCTCAGGTTGTTAAAGTAAACGCCGGCAACGGGATCGGCACTCGGATCATCCGGATCGGGCAGCGAAGCGTCAATGCCCGTCTCTTTGATGGCATTCTGCTCATCATCGTTTCTCATCCAAGCAATCAGACGGCCCTCTTCGGCACCGCGCTCGAATGCACCGACAAGCTTTGTAACGTCGACGTCACCGATGCCACCGAGAATCTTGTCGAAGGC
>DBFSET010000041.1:0-44778 GCA_048416615.1 Collinsella sp.
GGGGCGGACCGGGACGGGTTCAACGGCAGGCCCCGCCGACCGATTGCAAGCGGTCGGCGGGGCCATTGTGGCTCTTGACAGCGGATTGGGTCATATGAGCGAAAACGACCCAGAGCGAGCAAGGTGACGTGAAAGAGGAGGACATTGACCTTTTGGTCATGCCCGACGATTGAACGTCAGATTGCCGCTCTGGGTCGTTTGCAGCGTCGAGTAGTTACGGCGTTTGGTAAAACGCCGTAACTATTAAAGTTGACGCAAGCCCTCTTCGAGGCCGGTCTTGCTGTCGGTCTTCTCGTCGCGCATCTTGATGACGCGGGCGGGGACACCGGCCACGACGGCACCGGCGGGGACGTCCTCGACGCACACGGCGCCGGCGGCAACGACAGCGCCCTTGCCTACGTGCACGCCCTCCAAGACCACGGCGTTGGCGCCGATCATGACATCGTCCTCGATGATGACGGGCGTGGCGCTGGCGGGCTCCACGACGCCTGCCAGCACGGTGCCGGCGCCGATGTGGCAGTTCTTGCCCACGGTGGCGCGGCCGCCCAGCACGGCGCCCATATCGATCATGGAGCCTTCGCCAATGACGGAGCCGATGTTGATGATGGCGCCCATCATGATGACGGCGCGATCGCCGATCTCGACGCGGTCGCGGATGATCGCGCCCGGCTCGATGCGGGCGTTGATGCCCTTGAGGTCGAGCATGGGTACGGCGGAGTTGCGGCAATCGTTTTCAACGTCGTAGTAATCGATGGAGTCGGCGTTGGCGTCCAGGGTGGCCTTAAGCTCATCCCAGTCACCAAAAACAGTCTTGCCACGACGACCGCCATAGACGTGTGCGTTGCCCCACTGGACCTTCATGCCCGGCTTTTCGCGCACGTACAGTTTGACGGGCGTTTTCTTGGGCGCGGTGGCGATGTAGTTGATAATCTCCTGTGCATCCATCTCGGCTGCATTGCTCATTTGCTGTCTCTCCTTTGAGCGAATCCGGTTGATACCTGGTTAAGCAAACATGACCTGGTCGAACGTATAGAAGCCGGGCTCGCGGGTGACGAGCTTCTGCGCGGCTGCTAGGGCGCCGTTGACAAAGATCTGACGACTCGTGGCGCGGTGCGCGAGCGTAACCTCCTCGTCCTGGCCAAAGAAACTCACTTCGTGCACGCCGGCGACAGTGCCACCGCGCAGTGAGTGCATGCCGATCTCCTTGGGGTCGCGCGCTCCGCACATGCCCTCGCGGCCATAGACGGGGTGATAGCCTGCCTCGGGCTCGGCTTCGACGACGGCATCGAGCAGCAACTTGGCAGTGCCGCTGGGGGCATCGACCTTTTGGTTATGGTGCGTCTCGACGATTTCGCAGTCAAAGCCGGGCAGCTCGCGTGTGGCCTGGGCCACCAGATGACGCAGGGCTGCGATACCGATGGAGTAGTTTCCGGAGTGCATGACGCGGGCGTACTGACCCAGCTCGCGCAGGCGATCCATCTGCTCGGGTGTGTAGCCCGTGGTGCCCGAGACCAACGCCGCGCCCGTGCGCTCGACATGGGCGACGACAGCATCGAAGGTTGCAACGTTCGAGAAGTCGATGATGACGTCGGCTGCCGGGGCGTTCTCGAGCTCGGACAAGTCGAAGCCGATCTGGGCGACGATATCAAAAACGGGCTGACCGGCGGCGTCGACAACGCCCTCGGCGGTGGTGCGGATGAGCGAGCCCATGCGGCCCGTTCCCATAATGACGGTCTTAATCAAGCAGACCAGCTCCCTTCAGAGCATCGGTAAGTGCGGAGCGCGTGTCGTTGGCCATGGGGCACAGCGGCATACGGTAGTTTGCCTCGATCATACCCATTTGGGCGAGCGCTTCCTTGACGGGGATGGGGTTGACCTCACTAAAGAGGGCATTGATGAGCGGCTGGCCGGCAATCTGGATATCGCGGGCACGCGCCACGTCACCGTCCAAATAGGCGCGGCACATGTCATGCACAAGCTGCGGCTGAATGTCTGCCCACACGCTGATAGTGCCCGAGGCGCCCAAGCTCATGAGCGGCACGGTAAGCGCGTCCTCGCCCGAGTACATGCGGAAGTCGTCGGACAGCAGGTGGGCGATCTTGGCCGCGTAGGCGACGTTGCCCGAGGCCTCCTTAATACCCATGATGTTGGGGTGCGCGGCCAAGCGTTCTACGTTGCGCTCGCTGATGCCGCAGCCGCAGCGGCCGGGGATGTTGTACAGGATGCAGGGGATGTCCACGGCATCGGCGACGGTCTTAAAGTGCTGATAGATACCCTCTTCGTTGGACTTGTTGTAGTAGGGGGTGATGAGCAGCAGGCCGTCGGCTCCCAGGCCTTGGTAGGTGAGCGACTTGGTGAGCATGGTCTGCGTGGAGTTGGAGCCCGAGCCGGCAATGACGGGGACGCGGCCTGCAACTTGCTTGACCACGGCGGCGACGACGGAGTTGTCCTCGTCATCGGTCATCGTGGCGCTCTCGCCGGTGGTGCCCAGGGTGAGGATGGCGTCGGTGCCGTTTTGCAGGTGGAAATCGATAAGGCGCCCGAGTGCGTCAAAGTCGACGCTGCCGTCCTTTTTAAACGGCGTAACAAGGGCGACGATTGAACCCTCGAGGTTGCGGATATCCATGTTCTTCTCCTTCGCTTCCGCGATCTGGATGCGTTTGTTCCATTGGGCGGCGGCTGCCAGGCGCTCGTCCTGAGCGCGACGCCGAGCGCTTTCGGCACGCGATTTGGCCAGTAGCTCACGGCCGCACGGCAGCACGTCGAGCGTGGCAAAATAATCGCCCGGGCGCTCGGCGCGGCGGATAAGGTCGGCCGAGCCGTTAGGGCGCAGCAGCACCTCGGCGGAGCGCAGACGGCCGTTGTAGTTGTAGCCCATGGAGTAGCCATGCGCGCCGGTATCGTGGATCACAAGCAGGTCGCCCATGTCGATATGCGGCAGCTCGCGATCGATGGCGAATTTGTCATTGTTCTCGCATAGGTTGCCCGTGATGTCGTAGGTGTCCGTAACGGGTACTGCGGTCTTGCCGGCGCCACCCGGCTGGCCCATCACCGTAATGTGGTGGTAGGCGCCATACATGGCAGGGCGGATCAGATCGACGGCGCTTGCATCGACACCGATATAGTCCTTGTAGATCTGCTTCTCGTGGATGGCCTTGGTGACCAGGCAGCCGTAGGGGCCCATCATAAAGCGGCCCATTTCGGTGCAGATGGCCACATCGCCCATACCGGCGGGAACCAGGATCTCGTCGTAGGCCGCGTGCACCCCCTCGCCGATGGCGTGAATGTCGTTGGCCTGCTGCTCGGGTAGATAGGGGATGCCGACGCCGCCGGACAGATTGATGAAGGCAACATGTGCGCCGGTCTCGCGCTCCAGGCGCACGGCAAGCTCAAAGAGGATGCGCGCGAGCTTGGGGTAGTAGTCGTTGGTGACGGTGTTGCTGGCAAGGAATGCGTGGATGCCAAAGTCCTCGGCGCCCTTGGCTTTGAGTATGCGGAAGGCCTCGAAGAGTTGCTCGGTGGTCATGCCGTATTTGGAGTCGCCGGGGTTATCCATGATGCCGTTGGAGAGCTGGAACAGTCCGCCCGGATTAAAGCGGCAACTGACCGTCTTGGGGATGGGCCCCGCAACGCGCTCAAAGAACTCGATGTGGCTGATGTCGTCAAAGTTGACGATGGCGCCCAGTTTGTCGGCGAGCTCAAAGTCCGCTGCCGGCGTGTCGTTGGACGAGAACATGATGTCGTGTCCCGTGATGCCCAGCGAGCGGGCGATCATGAGCTCGGTGTAGCTTGAACAATCGCAGCCACAGCCGTATTCGTTGAGAATGGAAATGAGCGCCGGGTTGGGATTGGCCTTGACGGCAAAGTATTCCTTAAAGCCCGGGTTCCATGCAAAGGCATCGCGCACCTCTTGCATGTTGCGGCGGATGCCCGCCTCGTCATATAGATGAAACGGCGTGGGGAACTGCTCGACGATATGCTCGAGCGTCTCCTTGTCCACAAACGGCTGCTTGGCCGCATATGCCTCGTTGGGGGTCAATGCCATGTCCCGTAAACCTCGCTATCCAGACGGCGCCATCTGCGCATCGAATCCGCATAGCGTGGACCCCATGTCCGGATAGCGCTCCCGCATTGCTGCAGACAGTCCTGTGGGTGTTTCCCGCAGGCCCACCAGGTTTTTCGTGCCCGAAAAGCCCAGT
This sequence comes from Collinsella sp., assembly GCA_048416615.1. Classification (GTDB taxonomy): domain Bacteria; phylum Actinomycetota; class Coriobacteriia; order Coriobacteriales; family Coriobacteriaceae; genus Collinsella. The sequence goes on from DBFSET010000041.1 coordinate 4,200, forward strand.
TCGGCGGGTTTCGCCTCCCCGCGGGGTCAAAGCCTGCCGGCTCGCCCGCGGTTCTTCGTGCCCGCGCCTCTATCAAGTGGTAACGACCCTACCACGTTGCACTTTAGCAAACAAGAGTATTCGTATATAACGTTTAAAAAATGCAGCAATATGCTGGAAACATGTGTGCCACAATCCTGTATCACAATATTGTGGGAATGGATATGCCCCATGAAAGGATCCTTTATGACCGAGCTCCAAGAACTTCGTCGCTATCGTCGCGACCTGCATCGCATTCCGGAGCTCGATTTCGATCTTCCGCAGACTATCGCCTATATTGAGGGCGTGTTGGCGCCGCTCGCTTGCGAGGTGACCCATCCGTGTCCGAGCTGCGTCTGTGCCTTCTTCGATGCCGGTGTGGGCGCTACGCATGCCACGGCGATTCGCGCCGATATGGACGCCCTACCAATTGCGGAAGCGACGGGAGCGGATTTTGCCTCGACCCATCCCGGCAAAATGCACGCGTGCGGGCACGATGGGCACATGGCTATGGCGCTTGCCGCCGCGACGCATGTCGACCGCACGATTCGCGAGCAACCGGGCGTCATCAAGCGCAACGTGCTCTTTGTGTTCCAGCCGGCCGAGGAAACGACCGGTGGCGCCAAGACGGTGTGTGAGAGCGGCGTATTCGAGCGCTATGGCGTCGACCGCATTTTTGGCTTCCACGTATGGCCCGATTTGCCCGCCGGCACGTTGGCAAGCTGTTCCGGTCCGCTGCTGGCGCGCTCAAGCGAGACGCACATTCATATCCATGGCGCGAGCATCCATATCGCCAAGACCTACGGCGTTCCAGTCGAGGAGTCGCACGATGCGGCACTGGCGGCTGCCAAGTTCTTGGTTGCCGAGCGCGAGCTCATGGACGAGTTGGGTGCCGACGAGCCCTGCATTGGTAAGTTCGGCCTGCTTCAGGCCGGCACCGTCTGCAATGCGGTGGCGGGGGAGGCCCATGTGGCTGGCAGCCTGCGCGTGTTTACGGACGGTATGTTCGACCGCGCGCGCGAAGGCGTGCGCCGTGTACTCGACGAGGCGTGCGCTGCAACGGGCTGCACGTACGATCTCGACTTTGCTGAGGGCTATCCGCCGGTCGACAACGACCCCGAGTTATTTGCCCGAATCGCGCCCGCTCTGCCCGAACTGCAACTTGTGGACGAGCCGCTGCTGATCGCCGAGGATTTCGCGTTCTATCAGCGCCATCTGCCGGGCGTGTTCTTCTTGCTGGGCACGGGTGTGCCAGAGGGGCAAGAAAACCCGAGCGATTCGGATGGCTGTCCCGCCTATGCTACGAGCGCCCTGCACACCGATACCATGCTCTTTGACGAGGAAATCCTGCTCAAAGGCCTCGATGTCTACAAACGATTGCTTAACTTGGAGTGACGATGAAGCGCCGACAGACTGCCATGTATAGTCCGGGTGGATGCGGGTGTGGCTTGCTACTGCTTCCGGTTATTGCCGTGAGCATTGGCGTGATGTTTGCGCTTGCCGGGCTGGCCGCAGCGGCACTCGTGTTGCTGATTGTGGCCATTGGCGTGACGATTTGGCTCTGCCGCTCTCGCGAGCAGCGTCGTGCCGATGGTAAAACCGATGTTGGCTGGGTCGTCTTCCTAATCATTGCGTACCCGCTGAGTGTCAGCTACCTGGTTTTCTTTGTCCTGCTGATGATTAGTACCTTTACCGGGGAATCCGTCACGGTGGGTTGATGCACTGCCAGCAGAAGGTCTCGCAAAGTGCGTTTGCTTGGCGTTTGGACAACCGCATTGGCCGTTTACCGCAACCTTAGCTCTCAGCTAATGAATTCAAGTTTAATCCTTCCTACGATGTGCTGTGTGCCGGCGCGGTAGCCGGATCGTAGGAAGGATGCATGATGAATAAGCTCGAAAACGAAGTGCTGCTGAGCCGTCGCGCTGCATTTGGCGCATTCGCCACTGTTGCCTTGGGGACTGCCAGTCTTCTTGCCGGTTGCGGTAGCGATAAGGCGACCGTCACCGAGGACGCTGACGATGGCGACAAGAAGGAAGAGACGAAGAAGGAAGAGCAGCCTACGACTGACCTAGCTGTTGGCACGACGGTGACCACGGCTGCTGGCCTTTCTGTCGTCGTCGATTCCGTCCAGCCCGGCCTCACAAATTATGACGGTTCGACCATGACGGGCATTCACGTCACGTACGTTAACAATGGCGATGAGGGCGCAGATTACAATATCTACGACTGGAAGGGCGAGGACGCCAACGGCGCTCAACAGAATCAGGGTTACTACAGCGAGGGCTCCGATGAACTGCAGTCTGGTACCCTTGCCGCCGGTGGCTCCGTGGCGGGCAATATCTACTTTGATGGCGATATCAAGAAGGCACTGTATTTTGCCAACATGTTTGATAAGTCTGCCACTGCAAGCTGGGTGCTGGCCTAGCATGTCGCTACCGTTGCGCCGTATGGGAGGTGAGGTCGTATGCCCGATAAAAAGCTGACTGACGAGTTGCTCAGCGAGCTTCTCGACGCGCCAAACATCGATGGCTATATCAAAGAACACGACTTTGCCGCCCCGTCGCTTTCGGACTACCTTAAGCAGCTGCTGCAGGAAAAGGGCTTAGAGCGCTCGCGCGTGGTGCGCATGGCCGACCTCAACGAGACCTTTGGCTATCAGATCTTTACCGGTGCGCGCCACCCAAGCCGCAATAAGGTGCTGCAGATTGCCTTTGCGATGGCGCTGTCGATGAAGGAGACCAACCGCGCCCTGACGGCTGCCGGAGTGAGCGTCCTCAACTGCAAGGACCGTCGCGATGCGATCATTATCTTTTGCATCGACCGTGGCTGTAGCCTCCAAAAGGTCAATGAAGAGCTGTATCGCTTTGGCGAGGAAACGGTGAGTTAGTGGCCGATGGCTGAGCCGGTGGTGTCACCGGAACACCATGCAAACGAACGGGGTGCGGACACCATGGGGTGTCCGCACCCTGCGTTATGATGGACGCCATGGATATTCAGAGCCCAACATATTCCGATGACGAGCTGACTGCTTCACTTGTCGAGCATTTGGCGTCGCTCGACCGCGATGACAGCTATCGTGTGGAGCGCGTGCTCAAGTGCTCGGATGTCGAGACGACCGAACTCGTCTATTTTGAGGGCTCTGGCGGCGGGTCTCTCGGTCCCTTTGTCCGCAAGCGCATTGATGCTTCGGTGCAGATTGGCGGAGCATATGAGCGCCTGTTTGCGGCCCAGCGCGCCGGTCGTCGTTTTGAGCACTTACCCCGAATCGTCGATTGTCGCCGTGTGGGCGACGAGCTTGACGTGGTGATGGAGTATGTCGAAGGCGAGACACTCGAGGCGTTGGTGGGACGCCTGGGGGCGACGCCCGATTATGCCCGCGGGCTGTATCCCGTTCTGTGTGAAGCGGTGGGCGAGCTGCATGCTGGTTTTGCAGCTGCGGGGGAGCCGGGGGTGCCGGTAATCCACCGCGACCTTAAACCCTCGAACATCATCGTATCGGGCGTGAGGTATGCGGCCGATGCCGGCATGACCTTCTCGTCGCTGGTGATTATTGACCTGGGAATCGCGCGCGTTTGGCGCGATGGCGCCGACGCCGACACCGTCAAGTTTGGCACGCGTTCCTATGCGCCGCCCGAGCAGTTTGGGTTTGGGCAGACGAGCGTCCGCAGTGATATTTACGCGCTTGGCGCGCTGCTGTTCTTTTGCCTGACGGGAACTGACCCTAAACCGGGGCGGGACATACGTGAGCAATGCGAGGCGCATGACATTCCCGTTCCGCTGGCGGATGTGATTTGCATGGCGATGGCACTCGATCCCGGCAAGCGCTTTGCGAGCGCAAAGGCACTGGGGCATGCTGCGCGTGCGGCATATGAGCTATGTCTCCCTGCACCGTCGCCCGTGACCTTTTCTGCTGCCAGCGTGCCCCGGGCCGCGGTGCCACAGGTGCAACGGGTACAGCAGCCGGTTGCCTTCACGCTTCCGTCTTCTGCAAGACGGCGTTCGATCGTCTCTCTCGTGACGTCCAAATGTGCGCGTCTGCTCTCGCGTATCCCCGAGCCCGTGGGGCGCATATGGAATGGATGCGTCTATGCGACAACATTGTTGCTGCTGATGGGCAGCCATTTTGCGGTATTTACGCCGACGAGCGAAAACCGAAACTATCCAACGTGGTTTTTGGCACTTGAGTATTTCTTTATGGTCGATGGCCTGGTGCTGCTCATTACATTCGGAATGCTCGACCGGCGTAGGCTTCGACGTCGTTTTCCCGTTCTCGATCGGTATCGGGGGAGTGCTTTTGTCGAACTATGGTTCAAGGCACTCGGGTTTATGTTTGCCGTCATGTGCGTCGTCGTTGTTATCGGCAACGCGACCGGTGTCGTCTCTTAGATAATCGAAAAGGGCCCCGTTTGGGGCCCTTTTGCAGTTGCACTTAAATACGGTTCATTTGATTGGCAACCTTGTTGTACCAGTCCTGCCACGTGGGCGGGCAGTACTTCTTGGCGGCTGCCGGGGTAAGCGTGGAGCCATAGTTGGCGCCCAGGTAGGCAACGTGGGCGGAGACGCCCTCGCTCCAGCTGCCAAAGCTACGCCAACCGCCGCCGCGGGCGCTCCAGCCCCAGGCGTTATAGGAGCCGGCGCAATAGAGGCCCTTGCTGCTCTCGATACAGGCGATGGCGGGGGACCAACGGGGATCGACGCCGGTATTCCAGGCGGCAACGGCAAAGTTGTAGCCCTGGCCTGCCATAGGGGAGCCGGCAAGGTAGTTGTCGATGCGGCTCGTCCACTCGTTAATGAACGAGTCGTAATCGGAATTGCCGCTGTTGGGGCTGTTCGGCGTGGTGTCGATGGTGGTGTTGGAGTTGGTGGCCTGACTGTTGGAGTTATTGCCGCTCACGCCGGTACCCGAGATCTTCTCGGCGGCAGCGGCCTTGTCGGCCTCGAGCTTTGCCAACTCGGCGGCATTTTCCTGCTCGGCCTTTGCCTGCGCCTCGCTGCGGAGCTGCTGTGCCTGGGCCAGCGCGTCCTCGGCATTCTTTTGCTCGCCCTCGAGCTGAGACTTGGCCTGATCGAGCTCGGTTTTGTTCTGCTCGAGCTCGGTCTGCATCTTGTTAAGCTCTTCGACCTCGTCGACGCTCGAGCTCGTAATCTGGTTGGTGTATTTGCAGGTGGTGATAAAGTCGCCCAAGCTCTGCGTGTTCACCAGGAAGCTCACGATGGGGCTGGTGCCCTTCTGGTACTTATACAGATCGCGCATGGCGGAGCTTGCCTTGGCCTGCTGCTCGGGTAGCTCGGCCTCAATCTTATCGATGTTCGCCTCATTGGAGTCGATCTGCTTCTGCAGATCCTCGAGCTTGGTTCGGGCGTCGTTGTAGGCGCTCGTAGCGTCCTCGATTTTTTTCTGGGCGGCGGAAAGCTGATCCTGCGTTGCCTGCGAGGCGGCATAGGCCGCGACGGGGGAGAGCATCGGCGTGGCCGTCAGCGCGACGGCGAGCGCGGCGCTCGTGATGATACGAGCCGGCTTCGACGCGACGAGCGCTGCGGTGCGATGGTTCGAATGCTGCATCCAGTCCCTCTGCAATCAATCGTAGGTTATTGGTCGAGGTGTATTCTACTACTGCTTTCGACCTCAACTTGAACCTTAAAGGTTCTAAAGGGTCAAGTTGAACTTGAGGCTTTGGCCTTGACCTGCGGGAATGGTGAATTGTTGAGAAACCATAGAGTTCAACTTTAACGTTACGGCACCCTGTTGCAACGGGGTTTTTGGCTGCAAAAGCTACCTCAACGTGGGGTTTTGCAACTACAGGGTTCCTTCGCGACGAGCCTGCTCCACCTCTTGGAGCGCCTCAGCCGGCGTAAACGAACAGGTACCGTCGCCGAGCCTGACCACCTGGACGTCGTCGCCGGTGTGGACTTCTCCGCCCTGCAGCACGACGCCAAAAATGCCCTCGTGGGGGAAGATGCAGTCGCCGGCGAGATAATAGATGGCACAGCGGGTGCGGCAGACTTTGCCGATCTGGCTGATTTCGACGAGTACTTCGCTGCCGAGCTTGAGCTGCGTGCCCAAGGGGAGTGAGAGCAGGTTGATGCCCTGGGTGGTGAAGTTCTCGCCAAAGTCGCCCTCGTGCACATCGAGCCCGCGCGCCTGCGCCGTCTGGATAGACTCTGCAGCTAAAAAGGAGACCTGACGGTGCCAATGTCCGGCATGCGCATCGGAGGCGAGGCCAAACTGCTCGATGACGGTGTCGTGCCCGTCGGCGACGGGCGACTTACGCGTGCCTTTGTGCTCCGACGTGTCGATTGAGGCGATGCGGACAGGCCCGTTGTAAGCATCGTTTGCGGTGCGTAGGGGAGCTGCCGTCTGGGCACGATCCGCAAGTTCGCGCTTTGCGGCGTCAATGATGGGGTTGTTGATCGGATGAGCCTGGGGCACAGTGTACCTTTCGACGGGGCGGGCAACATGTTGAATCCTACAACAACGGTGGGTTCATTGCCCGTTGTCGTACGCCGGTGATTGCCGCCTTCGTGCTGGATAATTACGCCGAATGCCATAGATACGGTGGAGCTTTGGGTGCCGGCGGCTCGGCACGGTAGAATAAATCAGTTGCACAAAGACCGCCCGTCGTGTGGGTAGTTCTAGATAGGAAGTTTCCATGGCATTGCAGTTTACAGAGCGCGAGTTTATTCCCGTGCTGCTCGGCGGCGACATCAACGCGTATTCGGTGGCGCGCGCCTTCTACGAGGAGTATCAGGTTAAGAGCCTGGTCTTTGGCAAGTACCAGACCGGCCCTGCGTATCGCAGCCAAATTATCGATTACACGCCCAACGTGGATATCGATACCATGCCGGTCATGATCGAGACCGTTAACGGCGTCGCACAGGCCAATCCTGATAAGAAGATTATTCTCATGGGCTGCGGCGACAACTACGTCGCGCTTGCCGCGCAGGCTCAGGACGCCGGCCAGCTTGCCTCGAACGTCATCGCACCCTACGCCCCCTACAGCATGCTTGAGCAGTGCCAGAAGAAGGAGATCTTCTACGAGCTGTGCGAGAAGCACGGTGTGCCCTATCCGCACACGTTTACCTTTACCATGGCGATGCTCAACGCTCAGGGTGAGGCTTCCGCCGAGGTGCTCGACCAGATCGACTTCCCCTTTCCGATGATCCTGAAGCCCTCTGACGGCATCATGTGGTGGGAGCACGAGTTCGAGGGTCAGAAGAAGGCCTACGAGATTGCCGATCGCGCCGAGCTGGAACAGGTCATTCGCGATGTGTACGCCAGCGGCTACACTGATGACCTCATCTTGCAGGACCGCGTGCCCGGCAACGACGAGTACATGCGCGTGCTTACCAGTTATTCCGACCGCAACGGCAAGGTTCGCATGATGTGCCTGGGTCACGTGCTACTCGAGGAGCATCAGCCCCACGGTGTCGGTAACCATGCCTGCATCATCACTGAGCCCAACGACGAGCTCATGGGTGGCGTGCGCAAGCTGCTTGAGGACCTTAAGTTTACGGGCTTCTCCAACTTCGACGTCAAGTACGACGAGCGCGATGGTTCGTTTAAGTTCTTCGACTTCAACACGCGTCAGGGCCGCAGTAATTACTATGTCACCAATAGTGGCTTTAACGTTGCTAAATACGTGGTGGATGAGTACGTCTATAACCGCCCGTTTGAGCCGGAATTTGTGACGGCGCAGGATGAGGCTCTGTGGATGGTTGTTCCTATGGGCGTCGTTGACAAGTATGTCAAGGACCCCGAGCTGCGTGCGAAGGCACATCGTCTGGCCAAGGAGGGCAAGGCCGCCGATCCTTCATTTATGAAGGGGGACTTTGTCTTTAATCGCTGGCTGCGCATGTGGCACACCAAGCTGCGCCACTTTAAGCTGTTCAAGACGTATTACAAGTAGACGAGCGTGGCGCCCGTCCGGTATGTATCGGACGGGCGCGGGTTTGATACGCGCAATTGCGTGGGCGTCACCAAGGAGGCGGCGATGGAAAAGCTGGGAGTTATCGGCGGCATGGGCGCCGAGGCCACGTCGTATTACTACGACCAGGTGGTACGTCATACGGCGGCTACGTGCGACCAGGAGCATATCGACATGGTGGTGCTTTCCAAGTCGACCATGCCCGACCGCACGCTGGCCATCAAGACCGGTGAGCATGCCGAGCTGCTGGCGACCATGAAGGAGTGCGCCCAAGCGCTCGAGTCGCTGGGCTGCGCGCACATAGCGATTCCCTGCAACACGTCACACTACTTCTACGACCAGATCCAGTCGTTTACGAAGGTGCCGATTATCCACATGCCGCGCGAGTCGGTGCGCTATGCTCTGGCCGGCGCGGTGATGGGGGAGTGCGAGTTCGACCCCAACCTGAGTATGCCGGCCGAGCCGGTGCGCAAGGTCGGCATCATGGGCACCGACGGTACCGTGGGCGCAGACGTCTATGGGCGCGAATGTGAGACCGCGGGCGTTGAGGTCGTCTATCCCAGTGAAAAGCGTCAGGCCGACGTGATGTCGATCATCTACGACGATGTGAAGGCCGGGCGCGAGCCCGATATGGATAAGTTCGACCGCGTGATGTGGGAGTTCGCCCGTAGCGGCTGCGACCGCGTCATCCTGGCCTGCACGGAGCTTTCGGTGTTGCAGAAGTATCGCGAGATGCCCGAGATCACCCTCGATGCGATGGATGTCCTGGTGCGCGAGTCCATCATTCGCAGCGGCGTCCCCTACCGCCTGTAGCCCTCGACCTGCCAAAAAGGGACAGGTTTATTTTGGTAGGTTTTATCTGGGAAAACAGTAAGGCCCCGGCTCGTTTGATGCGAGCCGGGGCCTTTTGCGTTTGTCAGTTGCTGTCGGTGGTGAACTAGAACAGGAAGCCGATGGCGATAAGGGCGATGCTGACGATAAGTACGGCGATATCCAGGCCTTTGATGGGGTAGCGCTTATACGAACTCGCACGCGTGCGCAGGTAGAAGCCGCGCTGCTCGGCGGCAAGCGCGGTGGCATCGGTCTTGCCCACGCTCGAGATAAGCAGCGGCACACACAGCGGCAGCATGAGTTTGAGTTTCTTGACGGGATTCTTAGTGTCGTATTCGACGCCGCGTGCAGTCTGCGCCTCCATGATGGCGTTCATTTCCTGGCCAAATACCGGCACAAAACGCAGCGCCGTGGTAAAGGTGAAGGCATAGCGATATGGCACGTGCAGCACCTCGACGCAAGCGTTGGCGAGGTCGTTGAGCTTGGTCACCATAAGCATGAGGATGAGTGGCAGCGCCACGCCCAACAGGCGTAGGCAGGCCTTCGATCCGGTAATGAGGCCCGTGTCGGTGATAAAGCCCCACACCATGTTGCCGTCGCGCATAAAAGCCAGCTGAAGCACCAGCATGATGAGCGCGAGCGGAATCAGCAGCTTGAGCAGCGCGAGCAGGCGGTCGACGACACCGGCGTAGGCGCCCAGTGCAAGGGTGAGCGCCAAAAAGCCCAACAGCGCCACGTAGGTGTCGGACAGGAAGATGCCGATGATGATGGCGGCGGCAAGGCCCAATTTGACGACCGGGTTCAAGCGGTGCAGCAGTGTATCGCCCGGCATATAGTCGATGACGTTAACCACGGTGGACCATCTCCTCGGTAATGCGAACGATATCGGTGACCTCGCTCACCTGTGCAAAGGCGGGAGAGACGGAGGATGCCAGGCGACGAGAAAGCTCTATGACCTGGGGCGGCTCAACGTAGGTTCGCTGCATGAGCTCGATGTTCGAGAACAGCTCGTGCGTGCGGCCGCGCTCGAGGATGCGGCCGTCGGCCATTACTACAATGCGCTCGGCAAAGTCGGAGACGACTTCCATGTCGTGGCAGACCATGATTACAGCGCAGCCGCGCTCGGCCATGGTGCGAACGGTTTCCATGACGGTCATGCACTCGCGGTAGTCAAGGCCGCTCGTAGGCTCGTCGAGCACCACGATTTTGGGCTCTACGACCACGACGGAGGCGAGTGCCACCATCTGGCGCTGACCGCGCGAGAGCGAGAAGGGCGCCTCGTCGGCCGGCAAGCCAAAGCGGTCGATGACGAGCTGGGCGCGACGCAGCGCCTCGGCACGGTCGATGCCGGCAAGCTCCAGGCCAAAGGCGACCTCGTCGAGCACGGTGTCCTTGCAGATCTGGCGGTCGGGGTTTTGGAAGAGCGTTGCGACCTCGCGGGCGATGCGGCTCGTGGGGATGGCTGCAGTATCCAGTCCCGTGACGCGCACGCTGCCCGAGGCGGGCTTAAGCAGGCCTGTGAGCAGCTTGGTGAGCGTGGTCTTGCCGGCGCCGTTTTGACCGACGATGCCCACGAGCTCGCCGGGATAGAGGGTCAGGTTGAGGTCGTGGACGGCGGCGCCGCCATTGGGATAGGCAAACTCAACGTGATCGAAGGTGAGCACGGGCTCGGCGTCCTTGGCGTGCGGGCGCAACGACGGTGCGTGCGGTGAGCCGGCGGGTGCCTGAATGTTGCTGCTTGCGTGTGCGGGGTCGACGATGCCCGTAATCAGGCGCTCGGCCTCATCAACATCCAAACAGGGAGTGCCGCTGGCCAGGCCATCGGCCTCGAGGCTGTTGAAAATGCGCGTGACACGCGGGCTATCGACACCGATGGCGCGGAGCTCATCGGCGTGCGCGAAGACCTCGTGCGGCTCGCCCTGTAGCGCGATTTCGCCATGATTGAGCACGAGCACGCGGTTGCAATACTCCGAAAGCAGGGCGACTTTTTGCTCAACGACGACGATGGTGATGCCGAGTACACGGTTGGCCTCGCGCAGGGTCTCGAAGACCAGCGTGGAGCTGGCGGGGTCGAGTGCTGCGGTTGGTTCATCGAGCACCAGCACACGCGGACGCATGGCGAGGATGGCGGCGATGGCAACCTTTTGCTTTTGGCCGCCTGAGAGGGTGGCGATCTCGCGGTCGCGCAGGTCGCTGATGCCGACGGTTTCGAGCGTTTCGCTCACACGTTGCTCGATTTGGTCGTGGGGAACGCCAAAGTTCTCCAGGCCAAAGAGCATTTCGTCCTCAACGACCGAAGCGACCATCTGGGTATCGATGTCCTGCAACACGCTGCCGACGATCTGCGATATGTCGGTGAGCGAGACCTCGCAGGTGTCGTGGCCGTCAACTAACACGGAGCCATAAAAGGCGCCGGTGTAGTGGTGAGGTACGGCGCCCGACAGACAGGCGGCAAGTGTGGACTTACCGGCGCCCGAGGGCCCGATGATGCCGATGAAATCTCCCTTGTTCACGCTGAGCGAAACGTGGCTGAGCGCCTGCTCGGTCTGCGTGCCGTAGGAGAACGAGACATCGTCGACGTTGATGATCGTTTCCATGGATACCTTTCATAGTCATCGGAGTTTCTTGAATGACGAACCGTATAAGAACGTCCATGAGCTCGTTGTTTGGGACAGTCTTTGGTGGTGAAGTACGGAGACGGCTTTACGAGGTGCCCCAGGTTGGCGCGAAAGAGGAACGAAGCGTACTTGGGTACGCGAGCGACGAATGAACGCCAAGATGGGGTGGCTCGTAAAGCCGAGCAGGTTAGTTGAGCTTAAGGGCCTTCTGGATGGGCATGTAGAGAGCGCCGACCAGGATGGCGTTAAAGACGGCGGTCATGGCGACGACGGGCAGCATGGCAGCGGCGAGCTCGCCCACCACGCCGAGCATGGCCATCTTGATGACCATGAAGATGACGCCCGAGACAAAGGTGGTCACGAAGGTTGCGACGATGGCGACGGCGGGTTTGACCTGGCCGTCCTTGGCGGCAGCGTTGACAATGACGGCCATGAGCATGGCGGCGATGCCCTCGGCGGCAAAATCGACGAACGGCGAGGTGGTGGTGATCTGGATCACGGCGGCCGAGATCAGGCCGATAACGAGCGCCTGGCCAATGTTGGGACGAACGACCAGGATAGTGAGGCAGAAGGCCGAGATAATGAACTCGGGGCTGATCATGCCGCCCGAGATGCCGGAGATGGCCTTGCCGACGGTGAAGTTGAGGATGAAGCCGGCGGCAAGCAGGATGGCGAGCAAGACGAGGGCGCGGACGTCGAGTTTGCCGCGGTCGGTAGTCTGGACGGTGCGGGGCTGGGTGGCGGTGGTGCTCTGAGACATGGTGAAAATCCTTTCGGAAGGGGAGTACAAGGGAAAAGCGGAGGCGCGTGATGCGAATGCGATTGGGCTCGAGATAGAAAAAGGCCCCCGGTCGAAACCGGAGGCCTTCTAATCACCTAGAGCGCAAAACAGGCGTGAGGGACTCACTGTCGACCGATCGTATTCGCATCACGCCACCACCAGTTGTTGAGAGACTTCATCGTGTTCTTCATGTTGGTGGCTCCTTTCGTGATGCCGTGGCGCGGTCGCACCTAGTTGCTGTTGCGCTGCACTATAGCACAGCGAAGTGTGTGCGGGGAAATCTTTTTTGAAAAGATTTCGGCGATGTTTCCTGCCGGTCGAATGGGTGGCTGGGCGGGCGGGCGACCTTGGCCTTCCCGCCCGCGCCTTAAGGTGAGGGGTTCTTAGGCCTTTTTGCGACGATAGAGCACGAAGCCGCAGACACCGATGACGACGACGGCGCCAACGGCCATGGCGGCCATGTTGTTGCCCTCGGACTTCTCCTCGGTTGCCTCTTCTTTAACCTCGGGCTCGGCTACATCCTCATCGGAGAGGGCCTCGTCGGCGTAGGTGATGGACTCGACTAGGCAGTCGTTGTCGGCATCGTAGTCGCTCGGGACGAACTCCTCGGAGAAGTCGCCCTCCTTAAGGTAGTCACGCATCTCCTCAAGCATGGCCTTGCACTTGAGGTAGGTGTTCTTGGTGGCAGCCTTGCCGGCCTTGTTGGCCAGGGCGGTGCGCGCCTCGGTGTCCTCGGCGGCCTGCATGGCCTCGTCGACGGTCAGGTTCTGCTCGATGAGTTCCTTCTGCAGCGCATCGAGGTAGGCGCGGACGCCGGTGGCGCAGTGGTCGCGGTTCTCATAGGCGAGCGTGTTGATGTCCATGAGGACGTAGTTGATGGAGTTCTTGGGCTCCTCGTTGTTCACGACGTCTTCCTCTTCGCAGTGATCGAAGGAGACATCCTGATCGCTAAAGTAGGGGCTGACCTCGGTGAGCAGTGCAGAGTAGAGGGGGATGGCGACGGAGAACTCGGCGTTGGAGAGCATCTCCCACTGGATGGTCGCGATCTCGGGATCCATGCCCTGACGGATCTGGAAGGTGTGAATCTCGGTGTTGCGGTTGGAGCCGATGGCGTAGGCGCCGTCGGTGTTGGCGTTGAGACCGGCAACATTTTCGCCGCGAGCGGCGAAGGAACGGATCATCTCAAAGGTGTTCCAGTCAGACTTGCCGGGCTGGAAGAACAGCGGCTGCATCTCGTGGACCAGGGCGCCGGTCGTGGCGCGAGCGTCTTCACGCTCGTCCTTGACGATCTCGTAGTCAGTGCCTTCAGCCAGCGGGGCCATGAAGTAATCGCGACCCTGGATATAGCGCGACCACTGGTGCATACCGGCCTCGCCGATCTCCTCGCCGTAGGTCTTGGCGACGTCGAACTTGCCGTCGGTGTACTCGGCAAAGCCCTTCTCCTTGGGCATGGACTCGATGCCCTCGGAATGGAGAAAGTTCTCGGTGTCATCGAGGTCGACGTTATAGGTGAGGTTGCCGATGTTGGGGTTGAGCGAGGCGATGTCATCGGTGAGCTTCATAGCAATCCACTGATGCCCGGAAAGCGCGGCGAACAGCCAGGTCTCGGTGCTGTCGGCGATGATGATCTGGTCGTTGGAGCAGACGCCCTGCTCGTCGATCAGGCTGCCGATGAGCTCGACGCCCTCGCGGGCCGTGGCGCTCTCGCCCAGGATGACGCTAGCGTAGTTGTACTCGCCGATACCGGTCTCCTCGGTGATGGGGTCGGCCTCTTCGGCCTTCTCGTTATAGGAGGTGCTCAGCGTGGCAGAGCAGGAAACGCCCTTCTCGTTGATGCCAGCCTCGGAATATGCGTCGTAGCGATCTTCCCACTGAGAGGGGTTGTCGCGAACGAAGGTGTAGCGGTAGGTTGCGCCCTTGGACTTGTATTCAAAACCGGACTCGACCGAGGTGTACTCGTTGCCGTTCTTGTGCGCGGGCTCAATGCCAAAGTGCTTGACATAGCGCGGACCGAAGTCCTCGGAACGGCCGTAGTACGTGTTGCCGTCTGCCGTAAGCTTGCTGCCCATGTAGATCTGGGTGCAGGCGAGCGCCGAAGTCGGCATGGCCATGATGGCCGCTGCTCCAAACGCAAGGCCGCAGCCGAGCTTTTTGAGCGTGTTGACAGGATGAGTAAACCTCATGATCCCTCCCAACCGTTGAAACCCCGCGGAACCATGCAGGATTTCAGCTAATAAATACATCTATTAGCCTATCGGAAGTCTAAATAGTATTCATCTATTTCGATGAAATACTCGATGAGCGTCCTAAAATATGCGATGAGCGGACAAGAATACTCATTATCTAGCTTTAGTTAAATAAAGACGCCCTGCAATTACTGTATCTGAATAAAGCGCCTTGCACGGGGCACAAAGAAAAATCCCCCGCTGTCTGGCAAATGCATAAACAACGGGGGAAATGATAATTGGATGAATATCATACCAATGTGGAATTACTTCTTCCGGCGGTGGATCACGTTAATCGCATAGCCGACGAGCATGGCCAAGACGATGACGATAAAGCCAATCAGGGGGTTGTCGTTCATGGGGTCCTCCTATTTTCCGAGCGGGGAGAATTCGTCGACGATGAGGTCGAGGCATTGCGGAAGCGCGCGGGCTCCAAAGACGCCCGAGTTGCTGGAGATGATCTCGCCATCGAACTGCATGCCCAGCGACGGCGTGCAGGTGATTTTGGCTTCCTTGGTCTGGATGATCTTTAACTGCGGACGGCCGAGCACCTTGCCGGCGGGGTCGAGCGCGGCGGTGATCACAGTGGGCAGGAGCTGGACGGTTTTTACGGGCTCGATGACCGCGATGTCGACCATGCCGTCGTTCATGCGGCAATCGGGGAACAGGTTGATGTTGTTTTGAATGACCGAGGTGTTGCCGGCCATGCAGCAGATGCCATCGAGCTCCTCGACAATGCCGTCATGCTCAATCGTAAAGTGCGCCACCGTGGGGTTGGGTGTGGCGAGCGCCGACAGGAAATAGGCGATCTCACCGATGTCGTTTTTGGCGGGGGCGGCCTTCATCATGATCTCGGCGTCGAAGCCCGAGCCGGCGATGATGATAAAGCCGTGGCGCTTCTCGTTGCCGTTCTCGTCGAGCCAAAAGAGCTCGCCCATGTCCACTTTGACCGTGCGACCGGCGCGGCAAGCCTTGGCAAGCGCCGCTGCCTCGGGGGCATTACCGATGTTGTTAAAGAACAGGCAGGCCGTGCCGGAGGGGAAGACGAGCGTGGGGACACCGCACCCGCGCATTTGGTCGAGCACGTTGGAGACGGTGCCGTCGCCGCCCGAAACGACCACGCGATCAAACTCGCGCACGTCTGCCACGGCGTCCTCGGGTTCCATGCCATCGCCGATAAAGCGCATCACGACCTCGTCGCCGCCCTGCGCGAGGGCGTGCGTGAACGCGTAGATTTCATCTGAGCTGGGGCCCGATGCCGGGTTGTGGATGATAAGGCAGCGCATACTTACGTTCCCGTTCTGTGACTAACCGAGTATAGTTGTAAGGCAATGCCGATATCCTACCCGTGTTTTTCGGGCCTAACCTTATTCGATGGGTTGATATGTACATTTCCACACATCAGGCTCTACTCGACTTTTGCCAGCGCGCCCGCGAGTTCGACGCGATTGCCGTCGATACCGAGTTTTTGCGCGAGCGCACGTTCCACCCGCGCCTGTGCTTGGTCCAGATTGCCACCCCTGCCGAGAGCGTCGCGGTCGATCCTCTGGTGATCGACGACCTATCGCCGCTGGCCGAGCTTATGGGCGATGAGAGCGTGACCAAGGTGTTTCACGCTTGCTCGCAGGATATGGAGGTTATGCTCCATACCGTGGGCGTGCTGCCGCGTCCCATTTTTGACACGCAGGTGGCCGCCGCCTTTTTGGGCGAGCGCCAGCAGATTTCCTACGGCGCGCTCGTGCAGACGTTTTGCGGCGTCTCATTGCCCAAGACCGAGTCGCTTACCGATTGGTCGCGCCGCCCGCTGACCGATAAGCAGATCGAGTACGCGATCGATGACGTCAAGTACCTGATCGTTGCCTATACCGAGATGATGAGTCGCCTGCGCGAGCTGGGCCGGGTGGACTGGGTGCTCGACGAGTTGCGTCCGCTGGCCGACGAGTCGCACTATCGCGCCGATCGTCACGAGGCATTCCGCAAGGTCAAGCGCATCAACTCCTGCAGCCGCCATCAGCTGGGCATTGCGCGCGAGCTTGCCGCTTGGCGCGAGGACCGCGCCGAGCGCCGCAACATCCCACGCAAGTGGGTCATGTCCGACGATACGCTGCTGGCCCTGGTTAAACGTAATCCCGTTCGTGTTGAGGAGTTCCGCAGCATTCGCGGTACCGACCAGCTGGGGGAGCGCGACGTGGACGGCGCGCTCATGGCCATTAAGCGCGGTGCGAGCTGCCCACACGATCGCCTACCGCTCATGGTGCGCGGGCACCGTCAGATTTCGCCGGAGTTGGAGAGCGTGACGGACCTGATGTATGCGCTCATTCGCCTGGTTGCCGAGCGCTCGGGCGTGGCGACCTCGGTCATTGCCTCGCGCGATGACCTGGCCGACTATATTGAGCATCCCGAGCAGAGCCCCCTGCGCGAAGGCTGGCGCTTTGAGCTCGTGGGCTCGCGCCTGGACGATTTGCTCTCGGGCAATATGGGACTCACCGTGAAGGACGGAAAGATTGAGTTGTTATAGGGAAGCCTAGCCGGCTGAGTGGGTAGAATGCCTCCAACGTGTAACTCGATTCGGAGGAATTCGCATGCCTTATTACTATGGATACGGCTTTGACATTGACCCGCTGTACCTGCTGGTTGTTCTTGTCTGCACGGTGCTCGGCCTTGCCGCGCAGAGCTATATCAACTCGACGTACAAGACGTGGTCCAAGGTGCGCTCGGACGGCGATACGGGTGCCACGGTCGCTCGCCGCATGCTCAATGCCAACGGCTGTAGCGCCGTGGGCATCAAGGGCGTTGCCGGCGAGCTCACCGATCATTACAACCCGCAGGACAACAACCTGTATCTGTCGGATGCCAACCGTTCGGGCGGGTCGGTCGCAAGCGTTGCCGTCGCCTGTCACGAGGCGGGCCATGCCGCCCAGCGCCAAAGCGGCTATGCCATGATGAAGGTACGCACCGCTTTGGTCCCCGTCGTCAACTTTACCCAGAACACCTGGACGATCGTGCTGCTCATGGGCTTGTTCATGAACATTGCGGGACTCACGACCCTCGCGCTGGTCTTCTTCTCGTTTAGTGTGCTGTTCCAACTCGTTACGCTGCCGGTCGAGATTGATGCCAGTCGCCGCGCCGTGGCGTATATCGAGCAGTCGGGCATGAGTTCCAAGCAGGTCAACGGTGCCAAGAAGGTGCTGACGGCAGCCGCGCTCACCTACGTGGCGGCGGCGCTCACTTCGATCATCCAACTGCTCTACCTTATGGCTCGTTACAACAGAAACTCCAACCGATAACAAATTGGGTCGCTGGGCGCCGCGGGGATTCGTGTCCCCGCGGCGCTGTACTATGTGTTGGACTTGAATTTGCGCAGGGCCGGAGCCCGTGTGCACGATGACGAAAGGGGGCTGCGTGGCAGGCTGGAATCTGACCGGCAATACCGTTTCCGCCGAGTTCGACGGATCGGACGAGCAGGAGCGCAAAGAGCTCAGCGTGAGCCAAGCGGTGGAGATCGCCGCCGGCGCGCTCGATGCCATTCCGCAGCTGAGCGTTTTGGGTGAGGTCACGGGTTTTCGTGGTCCCAATGCCCGAAGCGGCCACTGCTACTTCCAAATCAAGGACGACTCGGCGGCCGTCGACTGCATCATCTGGAAGGGCGCCTACCTTAAGCGCACCTTCGATCTGCGCGACGGCATGCAGGTAAGCTTTAAGGGCAGCTTCAATCTCTACAAGCCTACGGGTCGCATGAGCTTCGTCGCCCGCTCGTTCTCGCTGGCGGGGGAGGGCTTGCTGCGTCAGCAGGTGGCTCAGTTGGCCGAAAAGCTACGCCGCGAGGGCCTGATGGACGAAGCGCGCAAGCGCCGCATCCCGGTGTTTTGCTCGCGCGTGGCGGTTGTCACCTCGCTTTCGGGCGCCGTAATCGACGACGTCAAGCGTACGCTGCGCCGTCGCAACCCGCTCGTCGAGCTTGTCTGCGTGGGCGCAAAGGTCCAGGGCGAGGGTGCGCCGGCAGAGCTTATTGAAGGCTTGCGTCGCGCCGCTGCCATTACGCCGGCGCCCGATTGCATTTTGCTCGTGCGTGGCGGCGGTTCCTTCGAGGACCTCATGACCTTTAACGACGAGGAGCTTGCCCGTGCGGTGGCAGCCTGTCCCGTGCCCGTGGTGACGGGCATTGGGCATGAGCCCGATACCTCGATCTGCGACATGGTGAGCGACCGTCGCGCCTCCACGCCCACGGCTGCGGCAGAATCGGTGGCGCCGGCTATGACGGAGTTGGTCGATGTGCTCGAGACGCGCCATCAGCGTCTGGGCGCCGCGATGGCTTCGATGATCGGGTCGGATCAGGTCGATTTGGAAATGCTCGACCAGCGCGGTCGTCGGGCCTGGGACACCTATACGGCTCGTCTGGGCGCCGCGCTCGATGCAGCCGCGTGCCGCCCGTGCCTCAACGACCCCACGTTTATGGTCGAGCGTCGCGAGTCTGAGCTCGCCCTGACGGCCGATCGTCTGTCGGGCGCCATAACGCGTTCGGTTGGGGCCTTCCGCTCCAACTTCGAGCGTCTGCCCGAGCGCTTGGTTGCAAGCACCTCGGGGCTCGATGGCAAGCGCCATGCGCTCACACTTGCGAGTTCCCGTCTGGAGCATCAGGGGCGCACGATGCTCAGCAAATCCGCGTCCGACCTGGGCCGAGCTGCCGCGTCGCTCGATGCCTTGTCGCCGCTCAAGGTGCTTGCCCGCGGTTACTCCATCGCGTACAGCGATGACGGTGTGGCTACGAGCGCCAAGACCTTTAAGCCCGGCGATGCCATTCGCGTGCGCATGGCAGACGGCAACGTGGCGGCAACGGTCGATACGGTCGAGTAGGCCGCGTTTCATAGCGATAAACCTTTAGGAAAGGAAACAGATATGGCAGAGAAGACCCCGGTCGAGCAGCTTACGTACAAGCAGGCCTCGCAGGAGCTGGAGCTCATCATCCGCAGCCTGGAGTCGGGCGACATGGAGCTCGAGGAGTCGCTCGAGAGCTATACCCGCGGCGTCGAGCTCCTCAAGAGCCTGCGCACCCGCCTGTCCGATGCCGAGCAGAAGGTCTCGGTGCTCCTGAAGGACGTCGACGGCAACGACGTGCTCGCCGACGGCGAAGCCGCCAACACGGACGACAACCTCTCGTTCTAACCATCCCGGCCAAATATAATTACCTTGGTCTGTAAGAAAGGAACCAGCTATGTGTGATTGCATCTTCTGCAAAATTGCCAACCACGAGATCCCCTCGACCGTTGTCTATGAGGACGATCAGGTCATCGCGTTCGACGACCTCAACCCCCAGGCACCGGTCCACACGCTCGTGATCCCCAAGAAGCACTACAGCGACATCGCCGACAACGTGCCTGCCGAGACCATGGGCGCCATGGCCCACGCCATCCAGGAGGTCGCCAAGGCCAAGGGCCTGGAGGACGGTTTCCGCGTCATCTCCAACAAGGGCGTTAACGCCGGTCAGACCGTCATGCACTTCCACATGCACGTCCTCGGTGGCAAAAACCTGGGCGAGAACCTCATCTGAGGGCGCGTAGCCCGTCGACTTGGCTGCCTTTGGAGTAACCTATGCAGCTTTCTCAACTCGAATACCTTCAAGCGGTAGCGAACTACGGCGGCGTGCGCAAAGCGGCTCGCGCCGTTCACGTGAGCCCACAGGCCGTTTCGTCGGCAATCAAAAAGTTGGAATCTGAGTATCAGATTGTTTTGCTCGACCGATCGGCGGGGGAGGCTGTTTTGTCTCCGGCGGGCAGAGAATTTGCGCGTCGTGCACGCGTGATCCTGGCACAAGTCGACGATCTCAAAAAGTACGCTCAATCGGGGAACGGCGGCGTTTCGCCCGACGGCCACTTCCGTCTTTACGCCCCCTGTCTTCACGGGCGGGGGCGTCTTTTTTCCGAAAACTGGTACGACTCGTTTGAAAGCTTGCACCCCCAGATTCACCTTGATGTTTGGCATCAGCCAACGGCCACATGCTTTGAATCACTTGTGCTTGGCATTTCGGATGCGGCCATCTCATTTGAGGAACCAAGGGATAGTGTCCTTTCTTCGAAATACTTGGGTGAAAAGGAGCTCAAGGTTCTTTCGTGTCCAGCGGGTCATCAATCTGTGGGTGCTATGACCGTTCGTGAGTTGCTGGGCGGCAGGCTGGCTGTTCCCATTAATTTGTCACCCTGTCTCAATGCAATCAACCAATGTCCCGAGGCTCAGCTGGTTAATTTCCGCTTCCGCGACGTCGAATACGAAAACAGGGCGCAGACTGAGTTTCTTCAAGCCGGGGGATTGATATTGAGTTTTTCTGGCTCTTCTCTCGCAACAGATGGACTGGAAGTGAGCGAGTGCTCCATTGAAGGCTCGCATGACGTGGCCTTGCCCATCTATTTTTGCTATCGACAAAATGCCTGGACCGATCGACACCAGACGGTATTTCTTCACCTATTGCGTCATCTCGCTTCGTGAGGCCATTTGGCCTCGTGGCGTCAAGTGAATGTTGACGCCTTGTAACACATGACTGACGGCTTTGCCCTCATACTTTTCCAAGATTTCGGTTTGGGCTATTGGCTCTTGGAGGGCGGAGCATGAAAAACCGTACGGTTTTGCTTTATATGACGTTCGTTTTTCTGTCGAACTTCAGCACCATTTTGTATTTTCTGACGGTTTACCTTGAATTCGTCGGATTCTCGATGGTAGCGATTTCTAGCATGATGATTGCATACCAAGTGAGTAAGTTCATTCTTGAGGTTCCTACTGGTTATATTGCTGACAGGTTTGGACGAAAGACAAGCGGTCTCGTTGGCGTCGTGGGAATGCTTGGATACTACGCCGCCCTACTTTTCGCCCGTTCTCCTCTGCTTTTAATCGGCGCGTTTGCTCTCAAAGGATTTGCAGTTGCATGTGTGAGCGGATCCATAGAAGCGATCTACATTGACAGCGTCTCTCAGGACCAGCTCGTAAGACTTAATGTCGTTGAGCGATTTGTTTTCTATGCCTCTTATGCCATCTCCGCTTGCGTGGGCGGTTTCATTTCGTCTGTCGGTGCATATCTCATTGGTCTTTCGGCAGATATCATCGCAATGGTGTTGACGTTGGTTGTCGTTGCCTGCATTCCTGAGATGCGAAGAGGGGACACTGCAGCGACACCTAAGCGTGGAATTAGCCCGAAGATGATCGGTGCCGCTATTGCGCGTAACGGCATTCTTCGTTCAGCGTTCATCATGGACTGCTCTCAGGCATTTGCTTTTGTCGCCCTGGAAGACTTTTTCTCACTGCTGCTTGCGGGTCGCGGAATGAATGCCGTCGCTTCGGGTGTGACCATTGCGGTCCAGCTCCTTGCCTCGGCTTCCATGGGGCTTATTGTGCCGAGTGTGATTGCTCATGTCGACAAGGGCCGTTTTGCGCGTATTTGCGGCATCGTGCGCCTTTTCCTGACTGCTCTGTTTTTGATTCCCTTTACTCCGGTCTATTTGCTGCCCGTGTTCTATGTACTGCAGACGGTTGCTTACTCGTTATTTGCTCCAATAAAATACTCAATTTTTCAAAATGCTGTCGATTCTTCGATGCGCTGTTCACTGATTTCGGTCCAAAGCCAGATGGTGGCGGTGGGTGCCATCCTTTTCTATCTGTTCAATGCTGCGTTGAGCAGCATCGCGGGTATTCGAGTCATATTGCTTGTAGCGCTCGGGATATCTTCTTTGGTGTATATCCCCGCGCTATTTCGTCTTACAAGTCAAAGGCCGTGAGTATTTGGGCACCGATAACTTATATATCAACGCAATAAACCCGAGCGCGAGGGCGTTTGGGTTTATTATTGAAGCGTATGTAACCTGGCGGCGCCACACCGCCTGTTAGTAGGGAGACACATGAACGTTCTGGTCGTCAACGCAGGATCTTCGACCCTTAAGTATCAGGTCATCGATACCAAGTCCCACAAGGTGTCCGCAAAGGGCTCCTGCGAGCGCGTCTGCTTTACCGGCGGTACCTTCACCCATGCTGCCAACGGTTCCAAGAAGGTGACCGAGAACATCGAGTTCCCCGACCATAAGGTCGCCATTGAGGTCGTTCTGAAGGACCTCGAGGCCAACGGCGTCAAGATCGAGGGCATCGGCCATCGCATCGTTCAGGGCGGTTGGTACTTTGGCGACTCCTCCCTCGTCGACGAGGACGTTCTCGCCAAGATTCGCGAGGTCGCCCCGCTCGCGCCGCTGCACAACAACCCCGAGGCCAACGTTATCGAGTACTGCCTCGAGCAGTATCCCGATCTGCCCAACGTCACGGTCTACGACACCGCTTTCCACTTCAACATGCCCGAGGTCGCCAAGACCTACGCCCTTCCCAAGGATGTTTGCGACAAGCTGCACATCCGTAAGTATGGCGCCCACGGCACCAGCTATCGCTACATCTCCAAGAAGGTCGCCGAGATGACCAACGGCGAGGCCCGCAAGGTCGTCGTGTGCCACATTGGCTCCGGCGCTTCCCTGTGCGCCATCGAGGACGGCAAGTGCATGGACACCACCATGGGCTTGACGCCGCTCGACGGTGTCATGATGGGCACCCGCTGCGGCTCCATCGACCCTGCTACCGTGTGCTACCTGCAGCGTGAAGGCGGCTACACCTTCGACGAGGTCGACGAGATGATGAACAAGAAGTCCGGCCTTTTGGCTGTGACCGGCGGCAAGACCAACGACTGCCGCAACGTTGAGGAGCTCGCCGCTGCCGGCGACCCCGAGGCCCAGCTCGCCTTCGACATGTTCGTCTACAAGATTGCCGCCAAGG
This sequence comes from Collinsella sp., assembly GCA_048416615.1. GTDB lineage: Bacteria > Actinomycetota > Coriobacteriia > Coriobacteriales > Coriobacteriaceae > Collinsella. The sequence continues at coordinate 27,391 of DBFSET010000041.1, forward strand.
CCGCCGAGATGGCCACTTCCATGTGCGGCATGGACACCCTGGTCTTTACCGCCGGCATCGGCGAGCACGCTCCGGCCGTTCGCGCTGGCGTGGCCGACCGTCTGGCCTTTATGGGCGTCAAGATGGACCATGCCCGCAACGCCCTTCGCGGCGACGGCGCTTGGTGCCTGTCCGCCAAGGATTCCAAGGTCAAGATCTTCGTCATCCCCACGGATGAGGAGTTCATGATCGCTTCCGACGTCGAGCGCATCGTCAACAGCAAGTAATTGCAAGAGGGGAGGGGCTGGACGACCAAGTGCCGTTCAGCCCCTCTTTTGCGCTCGTTTGGCGATATGTCTGATAGCTATTTATCAAGATGTGATAACTTCTTATTAAAATGCGGTCGCCTTAAGAGGTCTGCGTCGACCGTATTGCACTGCAAAGGAGTCTCATGAACGTACTTGTTGTCAACGCCGGCAGCTCAAGTCTTAAATATCAGCTTCTGGATACCGATACCCGCGAGGTTTTCGCCAAGGGCAACTGCGAGCGTATCGGCTCGGACATGGGTATCTTTGGTCATTCCGAGAACGGTGGCGCCAAGCAGACCGAGGAGGTTCCCTTCCCCGATCATCGCTCTGCTATCGCTCGCGTGCTCGAGGAGCTCGAGAAGACCGACTTTACGATCGATGGCATCGGCCACCGTATCGTTCAGGGCGGCTGGCACTTCGATGATTCCGCAGTCGTCGACGATGAGGTCATGGCTAAGATCCTTGAGGTGGCCCCGCTCGCCCCGCTGCACAACTACGGCGAGGCCGCGGCAATCGAATATTGCCGCGAGAAGTATCCGGAGCTGCCCAACGTGGCCGTCTTCGACACCTCGTTCCACATGACCATGCCCGAGGTCGCCTACACCTACGCCCTGCCCAAGGACGTGTGCGACAAGTACCACGTGCGCAAGTACGGCGCGCACGGTACGAGCCACCGTTACGAGTGGATGATGGCCAAGGAAATCCTGGGCTCGCGCTGCCATCGCCTGCTTTCGTGCCATCTGGGCAACGGAGCCTCGCTTGCCGCCATCGAGGACGGCGTTTGCCGCGATACCACGATGGGCCTCACGCCGCTTGACGGCCTGATGATGGGCACCCGTTGTGGTTCCATTGACCCGGCCACCGTGTGCTATCTTCAGCGCGAGGGCGGCTACAGCTACCAGGAAGTCGACGACATGATGAACAAGCAGTCCGGTCTGCTTGCCATCTCGGGCATCTCAAACGATGCCCGTGACATCCGTACGCGCGCCTCTGAGGGTGACGAGCGCTGCCTGCTCGCCTTCGATATGTTTGCCTATAAGGCCATGCAGCAGGCCGGCTCCATGATCGCCTCCATGGCGGGCGTGGATACCATCACCTTTACCGCTGGCATCGGCGAGAATGACTGGTCGATCCGCAAGGCCTTCTGCGACTGCTTTGAGTGGCTGGGCGTGCGCATCGACAACAATAAGAACCGCGAGGCCGTGGGCAACGGCCCGCAGGTCATCAGCGCCGCCGGCTCTTCCGTCACGGTCATGGTCATCCCCACCGATGAGGAATACATGATCGCCCACGACGTCGAGCGTCTGACCAAGAACAACTAACGCATTCGTCTGTAATTGAAAAAAGGCCTCCAGAGCAACAGCTCCGGAGGCCTTTTTGCTAGCAAGCGGAAATCCGAGTCCCAAAGTGATCGCCACCAGCAACGCCTGCGCTCCCAGCAACGACACCCATCCGTTCAGATTTTCAGCCCCAATTCGTAGCCAAGCCGCCGTCCACTCCAGATTCCCTGAGCACCACGTAGCGGCAGGGACCCTACAGGGTAAAGCTCTGAAAACAATCCGCAAGGCGCGAGAAGCCCCGCCGCACGTAGTGCGCAGCGGGGCTTCTCGCATGCCTGAGGACGTTTTCAGAGCTTTACCCTGTAGGGTCCCGAGCGGATCAGTACGCTACTCAGCCATCTGAGCCTGGACGGCGGTGATGGCCACGACACCCACGATGTCGTCGGCAGAGCAGCCGCGCGACAGGTCGTTGACCGGCTTGGCGATGCCCTGCAGGATGGGGCCGTAGGCGTCAGCGCCAGCGAAGCGCTGGACCAGCTTGTAGCCGATGTTGCCTGCCTCGAGGTCGGGGAATACCAGCACGTTGGCCTTACCGGCGACGGAGGAGCCGGGAGCCTTGAGCTGGGCGACGGTGGGGACGATAGCGGCATCGAGCTGCAGGTCGCCGTCGATGGCGAGCTCGGGAGCCTTCTCCTTGCAGAACTTCACAGCCTCCTGGACCTTCTTGGCGACCTCGCCACCGGCGGAGCCCATGGTGGAGTAGGAGAGCATGGCCACGTGCGGTTCAACATTGCCCATGAAGGTGGACCAGGAGTGGGCCGAGGCGATGGCGATCTCGGAGAGCTCGTCGGAGGACGGGTTGATGTTGAGGCCGCAGTCGGCAAAAATCAGCGTGCCGTCGGTACCGAACTGCGGAGTGTCGGTGCACATCACGAAGAAGGCCGAGACCAGCTTGGTGCCCGGGGCGGTCTTGAGGATCTGCAGTGCGGGGCGCAGGGTGTCGGCGGTGGAGTGGCAGGCGCCGGAGACCAGGCCGTCGGCGTCGCCCATCTTGACCATCATGGTGCCAAAGTAGGTGGCGTCCATCACCTGGGCGCGAGCCTGCTCGATGGTGACACCCTTCTTGGCGCGGAGCTCGGCAAACTTCTGCGCGTACTCCTCGTGCTTCTCGGCGTTGCGCGGATCGATGACGGTGGCGCCGGGAACATCGATCTCGTCGGGGTTGCCCAGGATGACGAGCTTTGCCAGGCCCTCCTCGATGATTTTGTTTGCCGCGACGATGGTACGCGGATCCTCGCCCTCGGGCAGGACGATGGTCTTAAGGTCGGCCTTGGCGGCAGACTTCATACGGTTTAGGAAATCGCTCATGTTACTCCTTACAAGCGTTTTGCTAAGCTCCAGGCCCTCGGCTGTACACGAATAAACCCGCTGCTAGCGGGTTTACCTTTCAATTATGTACGCCGCGGTGCTTGAGCTTTCCTTGTGTGGCAAGCTCATTATAGGACGCATTAGCGCTATAATCGCTCTGATAAATATGTCTCGAAGAATGTTCGAGAAATGCCCAGCTAACGAGCACGTGGCTTTTGACAAGGAGTATCGATGCAGATTACCTCAGGCCTGCCTGAAGGCTTTAACGCCGGCGCGTACGACATGATTGTCGTCGGTGCTGGATATGCCGGTGCCGTTTGCGCCCGCCGTCTTGCCGAGACCATCGGCTATCGTGTTGCCGTTTTGGAGCGCCGTAGCCACATTGCGGGCAATGCCTTCGACTGCACTGACGAGGCGGGAATCCTTGTCCACGAGTATGGCCCGCACATCTACCATACCTTTAACGAGCGCGTGCATAACTTCCTGTCGCGCTTTACCAAGTGGACGGACTACCAGCACAAGGTGCTCGCCAACATCAACGGTACCCTTATGCCCGTGCCCTTTAACCATGCGAGCCTTAAGCTTGCCTTTGGCGATGAGCGCGGCGAGGAGCTGTACCAAAAGCTCGTGGAGACCTTTGGCAAGGACGTCAAGGTGCCCATCATGGAGCTGCGCAAGAAGAACGACCCGGATCTTGCCGAGGTCGCCGATTACGTCTACGAGAACGTCTTTTTGCATTACACCATGAAGCAGTGGGGCCAGACGCCCGATCAGATCGACCCCTCGATCACCGGCCGCGTTCCCGTCTTTGTGGGCGATGACGATCGCTACTTCCCGCAGGCTCCTTTCCAGGGCATGCCGCAGGACGGCTATACCGCGCTGTTCGAGCATATGCTCGATCACGATCTGATTGATGTGTTCTGCGACGTGGACGCCCGCGACCTCTTCGAGATCGACGAGACCACCGTCAAGATCGACGGCAAGGTCTATGGTGGCGAGATCGTCTACACCGGTCCGCTCGACGAGCTGTTCAACCTCGACCTGGGCGCGCTGCCGTACCGCACGCTCGATATGAAGTTCGAGACGCTCGATATGGACCAGTTCCAGCCCGTGGGCACCGTCAACTACACTACGAGCGAGGACTACACGCGTATCACCGAGTTCAAGAACATGACCGGCCAGGTCCTGCCCGGCAAGACCACCATCATGAAGGAGTACTCCAAGGCCTATACGCCCGGCTCGGGCGAGACGCCGTACTACGCTATCCTGGAGCCCGAGAACCGTGAGCTCTACGAGCGCTATCTCGAGCGCGTCCAGAACCTGACGAACTTCCACCCGGTGGGTCGTCTGGCTGAGTATCGTTACTACGATATGGACGCCGTGACCAATTCTGCCCTCGATCTTTCGGATGAGATTATCGCCTGCCATGCATAAAGTCATAACATTCGGTATTCCCTCGTATAACGCCGCCAAGGACATGGACCATTGCATCACCTCCATTTTGGAGGGGAGCAATTACGCTACCGATATCGAGATTATCGTAGTGGACGACGGATCCAAGGACGAGACGGCCGCCAAGGCCGACGAGTGGGAGGCACGTTATCCTGGAATCATTCGCGCGGTGCACCAGGAGAACGGCGGCCACGGTATTGCCGTCCTTTCGGGTCTGCGCGAGGCGCAGGGCACCTACTACAAGGTTGTCGACTCGGACGACTGGCTCGACGGAGCGGCGCTTTCGACCATGCTGTCGATTCTGCGTGGCTTTGAGGAGCGCGACCAGCGCGTTGACCTGTTTATCTCGAACTACGTGTACGAGAAGGTTTACGAGGGCACGCATACCGCTATTGGCTACAAGTTTGCCCTGCCGCGCAAAAAGATTTTCTCTTGGGACCAGATCGGGCACTTCCGTCCCGATCAGAACCTGCTCATGCACAGCCTGTGCTATCGCACCGATGTACTGCGCGAGTCGAATCTGCCTATGCCGGCACACACGTTCTACGTGGATAATATCTACGCATATGTGCCGCTGCCGCGCTGCAAGACCATGTACTACGCCGACATCGACCTCTATCGCTACTTTATCGGTCGCGAGGGTCAGAGCGTCAATGAGGCCACGATGGTCAAGCGCCTGGGTCAGCAGTTCCGCGTAACGCGCATCATGATGGAATCGTTCCACCTGTACCAGGACGTTGAGTCCTCGCGTCTGCGTTCGTACATGATGGGCTACTTCACCATGATGATGGCGATTTGCTCGGTGCTCACCAAGCTTTCCGAGGAAGATTGTGCCGATGAGCGCCTGAAGACGCTGTGGAAGGACCTGAAGGAGTACGACGAGCGCATGTATCGTCGCGCTCGCTACGGCGTGGTCGGATTCTTTACCAACCTGCGCGGACGGGCCGGAGACAAAACCACACTCGGCCTATACCATCTTGCCTCAAAGATCTTCAAATTTAACTAACTGCTGAGTAATCGCTGCTGATAGGTTGACTGGGCCCCTTGGCCTTTAGTTTGCTACTGCGAACAGTCCTGCTCGCACGGAAAGCACATTAAGTGCTTTCCGGCTCGTGCGGAACTTGTATCAAACTAAAGGCCAAGGGGCCTTTGCTATAAGAATCGATTGTCAGGCTGCCTGAATTTGAAGATCTTGGACGCGCGGTACACAGGGGCCTGGGCTGAAAGGGATCTTGTTGAGTAGGTTGCCCGGTGGGGCTTGGTTATGTTTGTCGCGAGTTCCGCACGAGCCGAAGAGCACTTAATGTGCTCTTCGTGCGAGCCAGGACTGTAGAGCAGCAAACATAACCAAGCCCCACCGGGCAACCGGTCAGGTTAGGTTACTTTGCGGCGCCGGGGATGCCGTGGGAGGTTTTGGCGGTTTTGGCTCCGTTTACGATGGCGGTTTGCAAAGCCCTTACGGCGAGCATGCCCAGCAGGTCTAGGGGGACGGCGGCGCTTGCCTGGGCACTCAGTTTGCCGCTGGCGAGGGTGTAGATGGTGTCGCCGTCGTTGGTGGTGTGCGTGGGGCGGATTGCGTGCGCATAGGCGTCTGCTGCCATCTGGGAGACCTTGGTGGCCTGAGCCTTGGTGAGCTCAACGTTGGTGACGATGCAGCTGATGGTGGTGTTGGTGCGGTCGAGCGGCATCTGCATAGAACCGGCTGCGGCAAAGGCTGCGAGCTCCATGTCGACGATCTGGTCGCTATCTGCTGCAGCGCGCATACCAGCGACCCATTCACCGGTGAAGGGGTCGACGATATTGCCGCAGGCGTTGACCGAGACCACGGCACCCACCTTAACAGGGCCGAGTGCCACGGCGGCAGCGCCTAGGCCGGCCTTCATGCAGGTGGCGGGGCCCATGAGCTTGCCCACGGTGGCACCGGTGCCGGCACCTACATTGCCCTGCTCGAGCATGGTGGGGGTGTTGTCGAGCGCCTCGCGCACGGCGGAGATGCCAGCCTCAATGTCGGGGCGTACGGTGGGGTCGCCAAACGCGAGGTCGAAGATGCAGCTAGAGCACACGATGGGCACCTGAGTGGGGCCGACGGGAAGGCCGATACCGCGGCTCTCGAGCTCGCGGGCGACGCCGCTTGCGGCCTCCAGACCAAAGGCCGATCCACCCGAAAGGCAGACGGCGTGGACCTTGTCCACGGTGTTCTCGGGACGCAGCAGGTCGGTCTCGCGCGATGCCGGTGCACCGCCGCGAACGTCAACACCGCCGGTGGCGCCCTCGGGTGCCACGATTACGGTGCAACCGGTGCCGGCCTCCTCGTCCGTATAGTTGCCAAAGCAAAAGCCATCGACATCGCAAACGTCAATGGCCTCAAGCAGTGTATCCATGTTTTACTCCTATCGGTTTTCCGCTGGGCCTTATGCCCGGTCGGGATCCGTACGGTACGCCGAAATTGTAGGCGCTGGGGGATACCCAGCGCCAGATGCAATTACGATAGTTTTTGAATCGCGCGCGCGACGCGAGCGATGGGCAGGCCCACTACGTTGTAGAAGTCGCCCGAAATATCATGCACGAGCATGCGCCCACCGACGCCCTGGATGCCGTAGGCGCCGGCTTTGTCCATGGGCTCGCCTGAGGCGACGTAGCGCGCAATCTGCTCGTCGGTGAGCTCATAGAACGTCACGTCGGTTACATCGACAAACGACAGGCTCTCGGCGGCGTGCGGGGCTGTGACGTCTCCGGCTCTAACGATGCAGACGCCGGTTGCGACCTGGTGCGTGCGCCCCGAGAGCTCGTGGAGCATGGTGCGGGCTTCGTCCTCGTTTGCCGGCTTACCTAAAATCTTGCCATCGAAGGTGACGATGGTGTCGGCCGCGATGGTCAGCTCACTAGGATCGGCGTGCTCAGCGGCAACGGCGGCAGCCTTAGCGCGAGCTAAGCGCTCGACAAGCGTAAGTGGGGCCTCGTCATCAAAAGGAGTCTCATCGATGTCGGCGGGAATGACGCGGATGTCGTAGCCCGCTTCGCGCATCAACTCGATGCGGCGCGGTGATTGCGAAGCCAAAATCATAGCTGAATGCCCTCGGCAACCTTCTCGACAGCCTTGTCGCCGGCGAGCGTACGCAGCAGCTCAAGCGCAAAGGGGAGCGACTGGGCCATGCCGTTGGCGGTGATGATGTTGCCGTCGTGCGTGACCTTGTCGCCGGTATAGGCACCCTCGGGGAAACTCTTCTCAAAGCCGGGGAAGCACGTGGCGTGGCGTCCCTCGAGCAGGTCAAGCTCGCCCAGGATAAACGGGGCGGCGCAGATGGCAGCGACGTGCTTGGTCGCGGCGAAATCGCAGACTAAGTCGCAGACGCGCTGGTCGGCGCGCAGGTTGGTGGCACCGGGCAGGCCGCCGGGCAGCACGACGCAGTCGTACTCGTCAAAGTTAATCTCGTCAAAGAGTGCGTCGCAAGTTACGGGAATCTGCAGCGAGCTTACGACCTCGCGCGTGGGCATGATCGAGACGAGCGTGGCGCGCACACCGCCACGACGCATGACATCGACCATGGTCAGGCATTCAATCGTTTCAAAGCCATCGGCGGCAAGAACGGCAACGCTGGGCATAAGGGTTCCTTTCATAGGGCGGCATACAATTAGCCGTCTTATACCCCGATGACCCCCGCTTGCCACGCACCATTCCCCAATGATTTTGATCCCCGCCCCAGAAAATCATGCAGGGTGGATGTGTGTTGCGCACTAGGAGGGGCTTGCGGCGCGGCGATAAAATCTCGGCATCCGTCATCTTTCGCTACATGAGGAGCTGATTTGCGATGATAGGCCTTAGGGTATTCGATCTTCTTGTTTTGCTAGTTGTGTTTGGTGGTGTCGCGGCTGTCGCCTTTGCTGTTATCTTGAACAAGGAATCGTCGAACAAGCCTCAGCCTCCGCAGTCCAATCCGTACCAGCAAATGCCTCCCGCGCAGCAGGTCCCGCCGACGCAGCAGACGCCGACCGCGATTGATGATGCTCAGCCAGTTGAGTCCGCTCATTTTTGCCCACAGTGTGGCTCAATGTTGGAGGCAAACGCATCCTTCTGCCAAAACTGCGGCGCTCCGGTCAGCCATCAGTAATGAAATAGGGCGGGGTTCAGCAATCATTCACCACTCGATGATTGCTGAACCCCGCCCCCTAAAACAGATTAGTTTAGTTGCGCTTGAGGTGGACGACTGTTTCGCAGTGGAAGGTTTGCGGGAATAGGTCGACCGGCGTGATCTTGACGGGGGAGAAGGTGCCTTCTTCGACAAAGCGTTTGAGATCGCGCGCCAGGGTGGCCGGATCGCAGCTCACATAGGCGACATCGCGTGCGCTTGTGCTGGCGATGAGGTCGATAGCCTCGGGCGCCAGACCTGCACGCGGCGGGTCGACTACCAGGACATCGGCATCCTGGTCGGGGAACTCGCGCACGGCATCGCCGCCGATGACGTCGACGTTATCGAGCTTGTTGATCTCCAGGTTGCGACGCAGGTCGCGCACGGCCGGGCCGTAGGCCTCGACGGCGGCGACGTAATCGCAGCGGCGGGCGAGCGGCAGGGTAAAGGTGCCGGCACCGCAGTACAGGTCCACGGCCAGCTCGTCTTCCTGCGGGTCGAGGGCGTCCATAACGAGCTCGATCAAAATCTCGGCACCCTTGGTGTTGACTTGGAAGAACGACGGAGCGGACAGGCGCATCTGGCCTTCGGCGATGTTCTCGGTCCACGAGCCCTCGCCGGCGAGCATCTCTACCTTAGAGACGCGGCGGGCCTTCTTCTCGCCCTTGCTCATCACGCGCACCACGCTTGTGGGGTGCGCGGCGTCTGCCAGCACGCGCGAGACTTGCGAGCGCGGGAAGGAACCCGTGGGCGTCCAGAGTGCGACTTCGAGCGCCTTAGTGCGGCGCGAGGCGCGAATGCCCACGCGCTCGAGGCCCAAATCATGGCTGCCGCTTAGATAGTTGAGTGCGCCGACGACCGATTTGAGCGCCTTGGGAAAACGCTTATCGAACAGCGGGCACGCATCGACGGTCACGATCTTGCTGGGGTCGACACCGTGCATGCCAAGGCGCACGCGACCGTTGACGACGGTCGGTTCGAGCTCGATTTTATTGCGGTAGCCCCAGTCGTCCTTGGTGTGGCGGATGGGCTGCACCAGCTCATCGACCTGCTCAGGAGCGAACTTGCCAATGCGTTCGAGCGTGGAGCGCAGGTTTTGCTCCTTGGCGGCGAGCTGTGCCGTGCGTGAGAGATTGCCCCACGAGCAGCCGCCGCAGATGCCCACGAAGGGGCAGGGAGGCTGAATGCGATCGGGGCTTGGCTCCAGAATCTCGGTGGTGCGGGCACGCATGAATGACTTGCCGTCCTGCACGACCTCGGCCTCGACGGTGTCGCCTGCCACAGCGCCCTGCACAAAGACGGCCTTGCCGTTGTCGGCGTGCGCCAGCCCATCGGCGCCGTAGGTCATCGATTCTATAGTGAGCTTCATATCCCTGCCTGTCATTCGCGTTGTTGTCCGCACCATGGTAGCAGGGAAAAGCGCCCCGCATCCGAGGCTTTCCTCAAATGCGGGGCGCTTCTACAAACGTCTATTTCGTCTTGCCGGTAATGAGCGTCTTAAGACCCAGGCCGATCAGACCCAGTCCCATGCGCACGCGACCGGGGCGATGGCGCTCGATGGCCTTGGTCTTGCCAGCGGGCTTCTCGCGGCGGGCACTCGTCTCGGGTGCGGGTTTGGTGACCTGCGGCTCGGGCTGAGGTGCAGGTGCAGGCTCGGGCTCAATGACGGTCGCCTGGACCTTCTGAACCTCGGGCGCTTTCTCCACGGCGGGCTCTGCGGCAGCCACGGGTTCATTCACCGGGGGAGCGGCAACCGTTTCCGGTTTGGCAACTGCCCCATGTTCAACCTCGGCCTGAATAGCTTCTTCGGCCACGCGTTCCTTCTCCTGTGCGCGCTGCTGCCCGGCGGCCTCGGCGTTGCGATAGGCACGCTCCAGCAGGGCTTCCTGCGAGTTGAAGGGCTTCTCGCCCTCTTTGCGCTCCACGGGAACCCAGGTGCCGTCGCTCGTGAGGCTGCGTGCCTTCACGTTGTCGCGCAGCTGCATGCCCATGTACTCGTGCACCAGGGCGCGGCAGGTGGGGTCGAGCACGGGGAAGGCGATCTCCACGCGGTGCTCGGTGTTGCGCGTCATCATGTCGGCCGAGCTCAGATAGATCATGTCCGAGTCCACGCCAAAAGCGTAAACGCGCGCATGCTCCAAAAAGCGTCCGACGATAGAACGGACATGCACGTTCTCGGTCTTGCCCGGAACGCCCGGCTTGAGGCACGAGATGCCGCGGATGATCATGTCCACGCGAACTCCTGCGCACGACGCCTCGGCGATCTTGTCGATGACCTCGCGGTCGGTGAGCGAGTTGAGCTTAAAGAACACGCGGGCGGGCTCGCCAACGAGGGCGCGCTGGATCTCGCGATCCAGGCCGCGCATGATGAGCGGCTTCAGGCCGACCGGCGCCACGCCCAGGAAGCGGTAATCGCCGCGCAGGTTGCCTAGCGACAGGTTGCGGAAGAACAAGTTGGCGTCCTCGCCGATGCCGGGATGCGCGGTCATGAGCATAAAGTCGCTGTAGAGCTTGGCCGTCTTCTCGTTAAAGTTGCCGGTGCCCAACAGCGTCAGGCGTGTAAGCGCCATGCCCTCGCGATAGGTGAGCTGGCAGATCTTGGAGTGGCACTTAAAGCCTTCGGAGCCGTAGATGACGGTGCAGCCTGCCTCTTCCAGACGCTCGGCCCACTCGATGTTGTTCTGCTCGTCAAAGCGGGCGCGGAGCTCCATGAGCACCGTGACCTCTTTGCCGTTTTCGGCGGCATCGATCAGCGACTCGCACAGACGGCTCTGCTTAGCCACGCGGTAGAGCGTGATGCGCAGCGAGATGCACTCGGGGTCGTAGGCGGCCTCGTGTACCAGATCCAGGAAGGGGTTCATGGCCTCATAGGGATAAAAGAGCAGTTTGTCGTGCTGAAGCACCTGCTCGCGGATGGAGCGGGACATATCGATGGTGGGGTTGGGCTGCGGCTTAAATGGCGTAAAGAGCAGCTCGTTGCGCAGGTGCTCGGGAATCTTGCCCTCAATGCCAAAGACATAGCCCAGGTTGAGCGGGATATCGCAGGTAAAGACCGAGCGACGCGAGAGCTCGAGCGCCTTGCGGATAGTCTTGAGCGTCTGCTTCTCGAGTGAGCCCGAGACGGCGAGCACTACCGGCTGCAGGCGCAGGCGCTTCTTGAGGATGCGCTTCATGTGCTGGCGGTAATCCTCTTCCTCCTCGACGCCCTCGCCGTCCGGGTCGATGTCGGCGTTGCGGGTGACGCGGATGAGCGCGCGGTCGAGCGGCTTATAGGAGCCAAAGCAGCTGTCCAGGCAGGCGAGGATGACGTCCTCGAGCAAGATGTAGGAGTAGGTGCCGGTGGGCGAGGGGATCTCGACCACGCGGTTCATCGAGGCGGGAATCTCGATCAGGCCCAGCAGACTTTCCTCGTCGGTGACGCCGTCCAGGCCGCACGCCAGGTAGAGCGCGCCGTTGCGCAGGTTGGGGAAGGGGTGGCGCGGGTCGATCACCAGCGGTGAGATGACCGGCGACACGTAGGCCTGGAAGTAGCGGGTTACAAAGGTGCGCTCCTCGGGCGAAAGCGAATCGATGCGGGCGCGGTGAACGCCCAAGGTATCGAGTTTGCCCTCGATGCTCTTAAAGATGGACTCCCAACGGGTAAGGAGCCCGGGCATTTCGGCCATGACAGCATCGACCTGTTCGGAGGCGGTCATATTGCTCTTGTTGTCGACAGGCTGTTTTTTGAGCTCGGCAAGGTCGGACAGGCCACCCACGCGCACCATGAGGAACTCATCGAGGTTGGACTCGAAGATCGAGACGAACTTAAGGCGCTCGAACAGCGGCACGGACTCATCAAAAGCCTCGTCGAGCACACGGTTGTCAAAGCGCAGCCAGCTGAGCTCTCGGTTCTGCGTGTACGAGAAGTCGCGCGGCGGTTTGCGCAGCTTTGCGGCGGCTTGCTTTTTTTCGATTTTGCTCGGCATATGCATCTGTCCGTTCAGTCCCCGCAGGGGACGGTAGCCTAACACTATTCACTATTGTCTCAATTTAGTCGACTTGTGGCACGGACGTATTGTGCGAACGGTATCTTTACCTACTTCTTACGCCGTCAAGGCATGCAACTAACTGCCCGACTCGTTTTGAAAACAATCTATATCCATACTCAATTGGTGAGGATGTATGAATAAGAATGATTGCTAGCTGAATATAATCGAATCCAAATTGAATCATGGACAGACGACATATATATGCAGAAAACAGTTTTAGCTATGCAATTCCTAAACATGAAATTATTTGTGCAATCTTGCTCAATTCCTTAGAAAAAAGAACGATTACCTTTGAAAACCTGCTTTAGAGAACTGAAGTGCATCATGGGGGAATCATATGCGATATACCGTTCATCGCACTTTGCTGACCGTTCGGGGGCGAGGTGGAATTGCGGGTGGTTTTTGGATATAACTAGAGCTGTCAGCAAGCAGCGTCCCATACGGAGGGGCGCTGATACATTCGGCCAGTAAGGCCCGAAAGAAAGGTAGGAGGCCATGACGAAAGGTCTGCACGTGCCTTCCGAGATCGGCAAGCTCAGGAAGGTCTGCCTGCACCGTCCCGGCGACGAGCTCCTCAACCTGCCGCCCGACGAGCTCGAGCGACTCCTGTTCGACGACGTCCCGTTCCTGGAGGTCGCACAGCAGGAGCACGACACCTTCGCCCAGATCCTGAGGGACCAGGGCGTGGAGGTCCTCTACCTCGAGAACCTCGTCGCCGAGGTGTTCGACCAGGTCCCCGGCGCCCGCGCCGAGTTCACCGACCAGTACATCGCCGAGGCCGGCATCCGCGGCCAGCACATGCCGCAGATCGTCCGCGAGAAGCTGGACTCCATCGAGGACAACCTCGAGTTCGTCAAGAAGACCATGGCCGGCATGACCAAGGCCGAGATCGACATGCCCCTCACGGCGTCCACGACCCTCGACTCCCTGGTCAACTCCGAGTCCGAGTCCGACCTGATCATCGACCCGATGCCCAACCTCTACTTCACCCGCGACCCGTTCGCGGTCGTCGGCGAGGGCGTCAACCTCAACCGCATGTACTCGGTCACCCGCAACCGCGAGACCCTGTACGGCAAGTACGTCTTCAAGTACCACCCCGACTACAAGGACGTCTCGCTGTACTTCCGCCGCGACTGCCAGTTCCACACCGAGGGCGGCGACGTGCTGAACATCAACGAGAAGACCCTCGCCGTCGGCATCTCCCAGCGCACCCAGGCCGCGGCCATCGACGTCATGGCCCAGAACATCTTCTGGAACTCCGACTCCAAGGTCGAGCGCATCCTGGCCTTCGACATCCCGGTCTCGCGCGCCTTCATGCACCTCGACACGGTCTTCACCCAGATCGACGTCGATAAGTTCACGATCCACCCCGCCATCATGGGCACCCTGCGCGTCTACGAGCTGACCGCCGGCAAGAACCCGGGCGACGTGAACATCCGCCTGATCGAGGACACCCTCGAGCACGTCCTGGAGGACGCCACCGGCGTCGACCAGGTCAAGCTGATCCCCTGCGGCGGCGGCGACCCGATCGCGGCCTCCCGCGAGCAGTGGAACGACGGCTCCAACACCCTGTGCGTCGAGCCCGGCAAGATCTGCGTCTACGCCCGCAACACCGTCACCAACGACGTGCTGTACAAGGAGGGCCTGGACCTTCTCGTCGTGCCCTCCGCCGAGCTCTCCCGCGGCCGCGGCGGCCCGCGCTGCATGAGCATGCCCTTCTGGCGCGAGGACCTCTAAGTCTTTCCGTTTCCGGTGCGGTCCCCCTACAACCGCACCGGTTTCGCCCGTCAAACGGGCAACACTAATACTTACGTAATTCATTTTTTCGAAAGGAAACGAACCATGGGTGTTAACCTCTCCGGCCGTAGCTTCCTCAAGCTCCTCGACCTCTCCACCGAGGAGATCGAGTACTTGCTCAAGCTCTCCAAGAACTTCAAGGACATGAAGCGCGCTGGCGTTCCGCACCGCTATCTCGAGGGTAAGAACATCGTTCTGCTCTTCCAGAAGACCTCCACTCGTACCCGCTGTGCCTTCGAGGTCGGCGGCATGGATCTGGGCATGGGCGTCACCTACCTCGATCCCGGTTCGTCGCAGATGGGCAAGAAGGAGTCCATCGAGGACACCGCCCGCGTTCTCGGCCGCATGTATGACGGCATCGAGTTCCGTGGCTTTGCCCAGGACGACGTTGAGGAGCTCGCTGCTAAGTCCGGCGTGCCCGTGTGGAACGGCCTGACCACCGAGTGGCACCCCACCCAGATGCTCGCCGACATCCTGACCGTCCAGGAGAACTTCAACTACGACATCAAGGGCAAGACCCTCGTCTTCATGGGCGACTGCAAGAACAATGTCGCTCGCTCCCTCATGGTTGTCTGCTCCAAGCTCGGCATGAACTTCGTGGCCTGCGGCCCCGAGGAGTGCATGCCCGCTGACGACGTCATCGAGGCCTGCAAGCCCATCGCCGAGGCTAACGGCTGCACCATCAAACTGACCACTGACGTCAAGGACGGCGTCACCGGTGCCGACGTTATCTACACCGATGTGTGGGTCTCCATGGGCGAGCCCGACGAGGTCTGGGCCGAGCGCATCGCTCAGCTCACCCCGTATCGCGTTACCTCCGAGGTCATGGCTATGGCCAACCCGGGTGCCATCTTCCTGCACTGCCTGCCCAGCTTCCACGACACCAACACCACGATTGGCGCCGAGAAGTGCGAGCAGTTCGGCATCACCGAGCAGGAGGTCACCGACGAGGTCTTCGAGAGCCCCGCTTCCAAGGTCTTCGACGAGGCCGAGAACCGCATGCACACCATCAAGGCTGTCATGTACGCCACGCTCAAGTAAGAGCATCTAGCATCTCGCTCGGGGTGTATTGCTGCACACCCCGAGCGGCTTTGTCTGGTAAATATCTCGCGTCGGGCGGTGGGCACGGCACGGAAGATCCGCTTCGCACGAGAAAGTTAAATGATTTATGAAGGGGGGATGAGAATCATGACTGAGACCGCTAAGAAAAAGCGCGGTATGCCTTCATCGTTCACCATTCTTCTAGCTCTGCTGGCAATTGTTGCAGTGATTACCGTTATCGTCTCCGGCACGTCCGGCGGCGCGGTTACCGCAGCCCGCCTGAGCGATTTCTGCACCGCCCCGATCCTGGGCTTCGCTGACGCTCTGCCCGTCTGCCTCTTCGTTATGATCCTGGGCGGCTTCCTCGGTATGATGACCGAGACCGGCGCCCTGGACAACGGCATCGCCGTTCTGGTGCAGAAGCTTAAGGGCAACGAGATCATGCTCATTCCTGTCCTTATGCTCATCTTCTCCCTCGGTGGTACTACCTATGGTATGTGCGAGGAGACCGTTCCCTTCTACGCCCTGCTCGCCGCTACCATGATGGCCGCTGGCTTCGACCCCATGGTCGGCGCCGCTACCGTCCTGCTCGGCGCTGGCTGCGGCTGCCTGGGCTCCACGGTTAACCCGTTCGCCGTCGGCGCTGCCGTCGACGCTCTGACCGGCGTTGGCATTGAGGTCAACCAGTCCATCATCATCGGCCTCGGTGCCGTCCTGTGGATTGTCACTACCGCTATGTCCATCGTCTTCGTGATGAACTATGCCAAGAAGGTCAAGGCTGACAAGGGTTCCACCATCCTGTCGATGCAGGAGCTTAAGGACGCTGAAGAGGCTCACGGCAAGGCTGCTTCCGAGGTCCACAAGGAGGTCAAGCTCACTGGTCGTCAGAAGGGTGTTCTGATCGCCTTCGCCTTCACCTTCGTCGTCATGATCGTCGGCTTCATCCCGCTGGCCGACCTCAACGAGGGCGTCGCCAACTTCTTCGACGCTGGCGCTGTCTACGACGCCGACGGTAACGCCGTCGTCCAGGGCTGGTCTGCCCTGATCACCGGCCTGCCCATTGGCCAGTGGTACTTCGACGAGGCTTCCACCTGGTTCTTCCTCATGGCCGTCCTGATCGGTATCATCGGTGGCCTGTCCGAGAAGCAGATCGTTAACACCTTCATCACCGGCGCTGCCGACATGATGTCCGTTGTTCTCGTCATCGCCCTCGCCCGTGGTATCTCCGTCCTCATGGCTAACACCGGCCTCGACGTCTTCGTCCTCGACGCTGCCGCCAATGCCCTGGCTGGCCTGTCCGGCGTGATCTTCGCTCCCATGAGCTTCCTGGTCTACTTCGGCCTGTCCTTCCTGATCCCCTCGACCTCTGGTATGGCCACCGTCTCCATGCCCATCATGGGACCGCTGGCTGTTAAGCTCGGCTTCTCGCCCGAGGTCATGGTCATGATCTTCTCCGCCGCCATCGGTGTCGTGAACCTGTTCACCCCGACCTCCGGCGCCATCATGGGCGGTCTCGCCCTGGCCAAGATCGAGTGGACGACCTGGCTCAAGTTTGCCCTTAAGCTCATCGTCGCGCTCTCCGTCGTCTGCGCCATCATCCTGACCGTCGCCTGCGTGTTGCTCTAAGTACCCAACGGGTACCCCACGGAAACCTTGACGATCCTGTAAAGGATCATCTGGTCATCGTCTGTCCGGTGGGGTCAACCCACCGGTAGACTCCTACCTTTAGCCCCCTCCCGTTCCGTGCGCGGGAGGGGGCGCTTTTGTGTTCCGGCGTTTTACCAAACGCCGGAACCACTCGACGCTGCAAACGACCCAGAGCGGCAATCTGACGTTCAATCGTCGGGCATGGCCAAAAGGCCTATGCCCTCCTCTTTCACGTCACCTTGCTCGCTCTGGGTCGTTTTCGCTCATATGACCCAATCCGCTGTCAAGAGCCACAATGGCCCCGCCGACCGCTTGCAATCGGTCGGCGGGGCCTGCCGTTGAACCCGTCCCGGTCCGCCCC
>DBFSET010000042.1:0-153059 GCA_048416615.1 Collinsella sp.
GTGATCCCAATTATGGGGCCGCTCTTCAAGCATTTGCTCTATCTGAGAAATTAAAAAAATACTACGACGAAGTTAAAGTTATTGATTATTGTCCTGGCTGTCTTTTGTCTGACTACAAAACGTTTGATTTTTCTGGACCTAAAGCAATCATTGGCAGCACTCTCACTGTGCCCGCCTGCGTTCGTAAGAAAAGAAAGTTCAAGCACTTTGTCTCAGAGAGGATGGACTTGGAGCCGTGGCCCGCTACTGACGAGGTCCTCCATTCGTTCGATTCCGTCTTCTGTGGGAGCGATCAAATTTGGAATTCGGAAATTACAAAAGGAATCGATCCCATGTACTTTGCCGACCGGTTTCCGGGGAGCGTCATTAAGGCATCATACGCTGCCAGTATAGGCAAATCGGCTCTATCTGATACGGACTGCAAAGCTATGCTTCCTTTGGTTTCAAGACTTAATCGAGTTTCTGTTAGAGAACCAGAAGCAGCTGACTTGATTGAGAAATTGACCGGTAATAGGCCTGAGGTGGTTGTCGACCCTACCATCCTTGCGGGTAAAGAACTATTCGCTCCCATTGTAAAGTCTCTCCGCGATAGGCCTTACGTCCTTTATTACCAACTGGCAAGGAAGGACAACCGCGCTCTATCTTTGGCCGATAAAATCGCACGTTATAAAAATCTCGATCTTGTCGGACTGAGCGGCAGCAGAGGGTTGCAAATTGGGAAAGGCCATGACGTTATTTGCGATGCTGGGCCTGAAGAATTTGTTTCCCTCATCGCGGGTGCGGATTACGTTGTTACCGACTCTTTCCATGGGACCGTTTTCTCTCTTCTATTCCATAGGCCTTTTGCGGCCATTCCTAAAGCTACCCGAGGTGGGAGAATTACCAACCTTCTTGATATTGTTGGTCTAAGGAATCGCTATACGGATCGTTTTGATAGAGATACTTTGCTAAAGGATATTGATTGGGGAAAAGTCGACAATTCGCTTGCTCGCGAACGCGAGGTGTCTGAGCATTTCGTCACATCTATTAAGGGTGATTTCTAATGATGGTTCTATTTACCAATAAACGAGATTGCTATGGGTGCGGTGCTTGCGCCTCTGTGTGTCCGCGTGGTGCCATCAAAATGGTCCATGACAAACATGGCTTTTTGTACCCTGTTATTGACTCTGAGAAGTGTATCGACTGTCATCTTTGTGATCGTGTTTGTCAAATTGGCAATGAAGTTGACCTCCTGACACCATATCCCAAAGTAACATACGCTGTAAAAAACGAGGATGTAATTCGGTCTCGATCGTCTTCGGGAGGAGCTTTTACTGGTCTAAGTGACAGCATTCTTAACGGCGGCGGTCTAATTGTGGGTGCTGCTTATGACGAGTCGATGTGTGTTCGGCATAGAGTGGCTGGCGAAGTTACTTCTCGTGATTCGATGCGTGGAAGCAAATATGTCCAAAGCGATATCTCTAATGTCTTTAATGAGTATAGAAATTTAAGTGGTAAGAAGGTTCTGTTTACAGGGACCCCATGCCAGATCGCTGCATTTAAGCTGGTAGCAAAACTGCTAAGAGTGAATTCCTCGAATTGGGTTTATGTCGACCTGGTGTGCCACGGCGCACCCTCTCCGGCGGTTTGGGGCGACTATGTGAGGTCTCTTGAAAAAAAGCAGGGATCTCGTTTGGTTTCATATTCTTTCCGTAATAAAGATGCCGGATGGCGTGGCTACCATATTCGAGCGGAGTTTGAAGATGGATCCGTTTTACTGGATGATAGTTCCGAAGCGCGTGGCTTTGCTGTTGTATTTTCAAAAAGCCTCGGGTTGAGGCCGTCGTGCTATCACTGTCCTTATTCTCGCATGCAGCGAGTAGGCGATTTGACGATTGCGGATTACTGGGGAATCGAAAAGGATGATCCTGAGTTTTCTGACAACGTCGGAGTATCCATGGTCTTCGTGAATAGCGAACAGGGCGGGACGTTACTTACTGACTCAAGTGAGCGCTTAACTCTTAAGGAAGAGACTGAGACTCCTGCTCAAAGGAATCTGCATAATTCAACTGACTATCCGCAGTTTGATTACGATTCATTTTGGACAGCCTATGAGAATGGCAGCTGGGGCGGGGTAGCTTCCCGATTTGGTTATGTCGGTAAATCAGGAAAACTGTATCGCCTTGTTGACAAGGTAAAAACAAAGGTGAGGAGGGCATGAGTTTCACCTATGGGTAAATATAAAAAACTTGGCAAAAATGTCGGTCTAATTACGATCGGGAACTTCGCGTCCAAAATAATGTCATTCTTCATGCTGCCGCTCTATACTGCCGTGTTGTCAACAGCGGAGTACGGTACTGCGGATTTAATGACGACGACAGTTAATCTTCTCTCGCCTTTCTTTACGCTTCTGATCAGTGAGGCCGTAATGCGATTTGCCCTTGATCAAGATGTAGACAAAGGGCAAATATTTACCATCGGGCTGATCGTGACATGTGGCGGCTTTATTGCCATGTGCGCTGCTTCCCCGCTTGTTCTTTTGAGTGAGGACATGGCACCGTATCTGGGCTATTTTCTTGCGTACTATTTCTTTACATGCCTTCATCTTCTTGTCTCTCAGTTTGTTAAGGGAATTGAAAACGTTGCGATTTATTCAATTAGCGGCGTGTTTCAAACCATTGTTTTCATTGCATTAAACTTGGTATTTCTTTTAGGTCTACACCTTGGTGTTACGGGCTATATGCTTGCCATGCTGGTGGGCGAGGCCGCTACAAGCGTTTTACTTTGGATTGGTGCCGGCCTTAACGGCTTTTTGGTTAAACCAGCCTCCATTGATAAGAATTTGTTTAGGGATATGCTTCGCTATTCTGTTCCGATGATTCCCAATTCGATTAGTTGGTGGATTAGCAATTCTTCGGACAAATATTTGTTGACGATGTTCGTTGGGGTTGGTGTTACGGGTGTGTACTCTGCCGCTCAGCGTATACCTTCCTTGTTTGCCACCGTTTCAACAATTTTTATGAGTGCATGGCAGATTTCGGCCGTAGAGGATTTCGGTTCTCAAGAATCGAGACGGTTCTACAGCAACATTTATAAACAGTATTCCACGTTTAATTCTCTCGTTGTTGGTGTGCTGATTTGCGGCTGCGAACTTCTGGCAAGCATTCTCTTCTCCAATGACTTTTTTAATGGCTGGGTTCTTGTTCCGGTGCTGTTGATTGCTTTCGAGTTTTCCGCTATGTCTGCATTTTTGGGATCCATTTACACTTCAGCTAAGAGAACCAAGATGTTGTTTGTATCAACAATGTTTGCTGCTGTGCTTAACATTGTTTTGAATGTCATGTTGATACCTTCGTTGGGTGCCATGGGGGCTTCTTTGGCTACTCTCGCTAGCTATGTTTCAATTTGGGCATTGCGTCTTTGGGATACGAGAAAGATTATTCGTCTCGATATTGAGCTTGCATCTGATTTAATTTCATACTTTATCCTCGCTGGAATGTCTATCGTGATGATAGCACGCGTTTCGCACCGTTTTCTTATTGCACTTGCCCTTCTCATTGTCATGCTATTTGTCAATCGTCGCGTTGTCATGAAATTAACTGAAGCTTGCCTTTCAGTTCTTAGGTCAGCTCTTGGAAAGGCTCATCAATAATGGAAACCCCATATAACTCTAAAGATAAATGCTGCGGGTGCGGTGCGTGTCTGCGGGTTTGCCCAAAAGACGCAATTTCTTTTCGCAAGGATTTGGACGGATTTGTCTATCCAAAAATCGATAGTTCACTATGCATCGATTGTGGGGCATGCGTTAAGAAATGTGACTTTGGCAAGACTAAGAATTCCCATAATTCCGTGTCGCCAATGGCTCTGGCTTTTGTTAATTCCAATAAGGATGCGTTGCACAGCAGCGCTTCTGGAGGAGCTTTTTCTGCACTTGCAAAACATGTTCTCGATAATGGGGGCGTTGTCTATGGCGCGTCTTGGGGCAAAGGAATGAAGCCCGAACATGCACGTATTGCCGATTGGTCCGATATTTCTAGAGTTCAGGGCTCAAAGTATGTTCAAAGCGACTTAACACCGATTTTATCTAAGTTAAAACAAGATGTATCCGAGGGGTCTGGTGTTCTATTTTCTGGTACTCCATGTCAGTGCGCTGCCGTAAGGTCTCTGTTTGGGCGTAAGACTCCTGATAATTTAATCTGCGTTGAACTTATTTGTCATGGTGTACCGAGCTCGAAACTTTTCCTTGATTTCGTTGAATATCTTGAAGTCAAGGTTAATGGAGAGATCGTAGATCTCAGATTCCGTGATAAGAATAGGGGTTGGGGCGCTCTACTTGCCGTTGATTTTAGGACCTCAGACGGCAAAGTTAGAACGCGTTACTTTAAACCTGAAGAGGTCTACTACTACTATTACTTTTATCAAGGCATGTTTTTCAGGGAATCCTGCTACTCTTGTCCTTATGCAAAAAGAGAACGATATTCTGACTGGACGATAGGCGATTTTTGGGGCGCAGCAAAGTATTGTGAGAATATTGACTCTTCAAAGGGCGTTTCAGTAATTATTGCTTCAACGGATAAGGGCATTTCGCTTGTAAATGAGCTTAGGAACGATGGGGTAATTAAAGAGGTGCCGATGGATGATGTTGTGCGTGAAAATGGCCAACTCGTGCACCCATCAGCCAAGCCCGATTGCTACAACGAGCTAATGGCTGAGTATCGCTCTCTAGGTGCAGAGGCTTTCGCTTCGAAATTTGAAAAGGATAATTGGAAGCTTGTTTGCAAGGGACGCCTGAAGAGAAGCATTCCGCTCTGGCTAAAACAGGCTATTCATTCCTAGATTTAGAGTGGCCATTGGGCTTGCTAAACTTTTTGTTTTCAGTGGGTAATGCACCGATTTTCTCAAACTGCTGTTGTTATGTCGTTGAAAGGGGTCATTGATGACGGGGGTACCGTCAAGATGCTTTCGCGAATTGATTTAACCGCCCTCAGCCCCGCCCTCTTCTAGCCCCTCGCCTTTCCCTCCAGCTCGTCCATCTCCTCAAGCTTGGACATGTCCAGGTACCTCCTCTTGCCCCACTCGTGCTCCACTATGTACTTCAGCCTCGCCGTCACCAGCATGAGGGCCGACTTGCCGTCCGGGAAGGTCCCGACGACCCTCGTCCTCCTCCTGTTTTCGCGGTTGATGCGATCGATTCCGTTGTTCGTCCTGATCCGGTGCCAGTGCTCCGGCTGGAATTCCGTGCAGGCCAGCTTTTCGGCGAACCCGTCGCGCACCGTCCTCGCGGCCGTCCCGCGGAGCTTCGGCACGCTGGGCTCGATTTCCCCGACGCCCGTGATGAGCCTTCTCGCGTAGTGGCCGCTGTGGCGGGCATCCTAGCTCGCTGTCCTCTCGTAGCGTTCGGCCCCGACGGGCTCGGACTCCTCCTTGTCGAGCAGCGCGTTGAGTGTCTCCTCGACGGTCTTCCTCACCAGGTTCTATATGTCATTGCACAGCGACACCTCGTCGACTGATACGATGTTCGCAGACACGGCCCGTGCCCCATTCGTCGGTGATTTGCTGTTTAGCCGCTGGAAATCATATGACGGGGCGCGGGCCGTGTTCCGCTATGCGCTTGTCAATTAGCGAAAGGAATTATGCATCACCTCGGTGCAGGCTGATGCCTCTTATTCATTTGTTTAGATCTTGAATCGGCTACTCGATGACGAGTACCGCCGTTTGGCGAAAACAGTCATACGTTTCCTTTTGATAGAAGCGGCCCGTAGTAATATCTAAATACGTTCAGTGACTAGTGCATGACGTTTGTTCCAACTCTATTGAAGGCTGGGTGCGGTTATGCCTACGGAAATTAAAGCGCTGAATGTTTTTCTGGCATCTCCTGCCGGCTTGGAAGATGAAAGATCTGCGGTCGATGACGTCGTTAAGAGGATTAACAGCGTAATCGAACCTGTATTTAACATTTGTTTGCATTTGTTTAGGTGGGAGTTTGATGCCGCTCCTTCTATTGGGCATGATTGTCAAGACGTTATAAATCGTCAGGCGGGCTCCTCAATTGATATCTTTATTGGCTTGATGCGCGATAGAATCGGATCCCCAACGCCGAGGGCTGATTCGGGGACCATAGAAGAGTACGAACGCGCCTTGAAGCTGGTTCGCCGGTCCGGCAATACTAAAATAATGTTTTATTTTAAGGATACGATCGATTCGTTATCGGCTGTTGATCCTGATCAATTGCAGGCGGTCAACTGCTTTAAAAATAAATTAGTGCAAGACGGCGTGCTGTATAGATCGTTTAAGGATAGTAATTCTTTTGAAAGAAGAATTAGGGACGATCTTGAACGAAAAATATTTGAATTCATAGCGCCTAAAGATAAACCGAATTTTTTCAAAGATTTTACTGTTGAGGCTGCCGCAAAGGTAGGGGATGAGGGCTCAGGCGCATCCGTTGCTCTGCAGAACGCTTCGCTTGCTATTATCCATAAGGGCAGTGTGTTGATTGTCAAGCGCTCTCGCTATGTTAAACACGGTGCCGGGTTATGGCAATTGCCTGGCGGGAAAATTGAGAAGGGGGAAAGCGCACTTGAAGCGGTCTGCCGTGAAATAAAGGAAGAACTTGGCCTTGATCTCGATTCTGAGCAATTGGTAAGCATTTCGTGTGTTGAAAGTGGTTCGGTAGTCGGTTTTGCGGGTGACCGAATCAAAATGCATCTCTTTGCAATAATTGTCGCCGATAGGCCAGGCCTGACGTTGGAGTACTCTATCGATAGGGTTGAGTGGGCTTCGCTTTCGGGCGGGTTTTCACGTTATGAATTATTTGGTGACACGGGCTCTCTTCTACTTCTTGCCAAGCGTCATTACTATGCATATCTTCCTTTGCTTGGTTTATACGAGCGCTTGGACAATTCAGCTGGATTATCCTCCTTGCCAAAAAAGCTGGATGGGTATTCGGCTCAGACTACTCAGATTGCCGAATCGATCTTGGGGGTCTTGGGCTTTTTAACCTATGACTATAACGGGCAATGTGATTTTAAAAATGATCGCCAACTAATGAGGGTTCTACTCGAATGGTGCCATTCAACTGGTTCAATATTTGAGGCAAATGGTAATTCTGATTGGCAGCTAGTAGAGCCTTTTATAAGTAGCTCTCAACAAATCGATTCGCTGCGACGTAGTATTTTTGAAAATCATGCTTCCCTTGCAACAATTCTGTCTTATAAATTGGGCCGCAGTTTCGGTATTAGAAGGGTGGGCGATTTATTGATTCCCGTTCGACTGAACGGCTTCGTGTATGTATTGTTGCGGTTTGATTTGTATGCTGACAAGTATCAGATTCCAGCAAAAGGGCTTGAAAAGTATTTTGCGGAAGGCAAGCTAGATGAAAAAGCTGTTATTTCAGATGATATTGCGAAGCATGTCGCTTGCTTGCGGTTCGGCTCTTCCTTTGTCGATGCATTTAATTATAAATATATCGATGTCGTAAAAACCGCGCATATTAGTTCTGGTAGTTATGACGGTGCTAAGTATTTAAAAAACTATGAGGCATATGTCTTTTCAGCTTCAATTAGGAAAGATTCTTGGAGTGAGTTGCAATCGTGTATATCGAGCAATAATGCGAAAACCGAGATGTTCGCATCGAATGAGAACGTATCGAGTCAGGGCTTAATTAAAAACTCGTATTATGAGTGGGCCGATATCAATGATCTTATGAGTAGTAAGTACTCATTCAATGGCAAGAAGCTTCAGGGGTTTGCTGAGCTTGTCGATCATTTTGGGAAAGAGCGTCTACTAACGTATATATACGAAAACGCTAGTGATGTTTCCGGTACTCTATACTAGCTTGTACCAGCTGGACGTTTGCTAGATTGCGAAGTAGCTCCTGCATGTCGATGGCGCCGTCGTCGAAGCGGAGCATGGCGAGCATGTCCGACGTCGGTTCCGATAAGATTTTCATAGTGGTCTTCGTCCTTTCTCAGAACCTGTTATTATGGTGATTTCAGTTCTAGGACGAAGACCGTTTTTCGTTAAACGGACGCTGAGGCACCTCCTTACACCATCATTTTCGACGCGATCCGCAAAAAAGCGCTTCCTAGCCGGCAAATCGTTTTCTTGGTGTTGGACTCCGGCAATCCGATTTTTAGGCTACCGTTTAACGAAAATTATTAGTCTAATGTACTTCGTTAAAGCGTTAGGGAGTACTATTGCCTCAGGCTTTCACTGCCCGGCGCATGACGTTAATATCTGTTCGCTGACCTTGCAATTTGGTTAACCGTTTACTGAGCGAGCATTTGCTCGTTTAGGTGTGGTTGTATTGCAGCGGTAGCGATTCACGGCAATCGATTATGTGCATATGGGCGATCCTCATGTTCTCGCAAAACCCGTATTCTATTGCCACTCTCTGTAGGGCTGCGTCAAAAAAAGGTCGTCGCTGTGATGGCGTGAGACGTTTTACATGTCTGGGAGGTCGAAGCGCATGCATAGCAACTTTCTTCACGAACTAAATTGGATTCTATCGGATGTTAAGCCGAACTCTGCGAAATTCGATTCGGCTATTACTGATCTGGCTGATATTGTATTTACGTCTAAGGACTATGATGAGAACCTTTTCGAATTGGAAGATATCTATATCCATGAAGGGAATGGGTCTAATTTCCGATTCGGTTTTGCCGGCTTTTACTTGCTCTCGGTGATTTATAGACGAGCCTGCGATCGTCAAAAACTGCAGTCGCTTATTACGCATGGGGCAACTCGATTCGAAGATAACATCGATTTCAAGCTTGTTTATCTTAGCTGCTATGAGTTTTGTAATCCTCTTGGTAAATCTCATGCTGAGTTGCTAGAAGATGCGAACACACTTTGTTCTCGGTTCCCGGATAGGCCATCGTGCCTGCACGTATATGCCCATATTGTTGCCTCACTTATGGAGAGCGGGGTAGAGGTAGATGCGGCTTATCTTGATGAGGCGATTGAGTTTGTCGACCGTGCAATTAGTTTGGATTCATCTTATCCAAAATACCGTGTTACAAGGGCTCGCCTTTATGCGTTGAAGGGGGATATGAATAAAGCATACATTGATTTTGACAAAGCCGTGTCTTTGCTGCATCCGACTTCCCCTGAATATCCAAAGCATCTCGCCGATATTGAAGCCGCTCGATTACGTGCAGACTTTCTGTCGTCGAATAAGAGAATTGCTGACCGTGCTTCTAAAGAAATTGAAAATGTAAAAGCAAGTGTGTCAAGTAACGTTGAAATTGTTGGTCTATTTTCCGCCGTGCTTTCTGTGGTTTTTACTATGGCGTCTATTACTTCACAATCATCGCTGAAGTCCTTCGAACTTGCTTTTCTGGCATGCTCTTTGTTTGGACTGCTGATTATGGTATTTGCAGTGTTTTCCCTCATTTCTGGGCGGGACGAAAAGCTGTGTCGTCGCTTGATTGTCTTTGGTATCGTTTTCGCCTTTATTCCGATCGCCCTGTATGGAGCCGTCCCTTTATTTGCTTCTTTAATGCCTGGCAAGTGAGTGGCGTATGTAGGTAGAATCAATGTATTCGACGGAGTAGTATTTTGGAGGTCGCGCAGTGGATTGCCGTGATTTTGATCCTCAGCTTTGTATTGTCCAGCTTACGGATTTTCATTTCGGTAAAGAGCTGCAAGCTAATTCTTGTAAACGTGCCGACGATATTCTAGAGACTATAAAAACCAACATTAAGTCTGGAACCGTATTGCTGCTCGTTACTGGGGACATTGCCTATTCCGGCAAGAAAAACGAGTATCGATCAGCGTCTTTGTTCTTTGACTACCTGGTTGAGCAGCTGGGCAAACTTGAATACCATTCGAAAGTTTATATATTGCCGGGTAATCATGACGTACAAGACCCGCGTAAGTCTACTGAGCGCTTTGCTGACTCGCAGTACGATCTTGATATCAAGAAGATGGCGTCATTCTATGAATTTGCCAACAAATACGACAACCGATTTGTTTTAGGACAGCCAGAGCCAATTACTTTTGAAGTTGAAGGAACTCCAGTCTCGATATCTGGCTTTAACAGCGCTCCCTTATCCACTATTGTGGGTGATGATAAAGGCTTTCATTTATTGAGAACCGCTCAGTGCGGTCTGCTTGATAATACCCCGGATTCAGGCCTTCATATTTTTGCTTCGCATCATGGTCCAGAGTGGTTCCGCGATAATGATCGTCTTAGCCTAGAGAAGCTGCTTTCTGATTCCATTGACTTTGCATTTTTTGGACATGAGCATATGGGACAAAGCCGCTGCGTGGGCGGTTTGTCGGGGGAGTCCTGTGTCGTCGTGCGAGGGGGAACCTATTCACTTTACGATGATGCTCAGAGCGCCTATAAAATGCTACTAATTCGCTTTGGAGAGTTTGGCAGCTATGAATTTGCGGAAAGGGTCTATGGCTGGGAAGCTTCTGCACAAATTCACGCGCCTCTCGATGAGGCCCACTCTTATCGGCGTTATATAAAATCAAAAACGTACTTCAGACCGCGCTCAGATTTTGTGAACGAGCTTTTTGAAACTGAAGACAACTCAAGCGAATCATTTAAGGACTCATTTGTGTTTCCTTCTTTGAAAGAAGAGATCGCAACTGGCACAAAAGATGGTGAACTAAGAATTAACGATCAAAAGTTAATATCTGATATCCATTCTTTTATGGAGTTCCTGCTTGATGTTAAAACGCTTGAAATCCATAGTGATATTCGCGCGGGCAAGAGCTCTTTACTTAAAGCCATATACCGCGAGTCGTTGGCGATGGGCTATTCGCCTCTATTGTTGACTCCCGATTATTCAACTGGTTCCATTTCACGTACGCTGTCATCCATTATCAAGGATCAGTATGGTGATACTCGGGAAGCTGTTGAACTGTTTGGACGAATTCCTCGTGAAAAAGTTCTTTTGCTCGTTGATGACTTTGATTCTCTGAAGAGAAAAGCTAAAAAATCCGATGTCATTAAATCGATGCTCAAGACTGCCGGCAATATTGTTTTAATTACTGCTAATAGTTTTACGTTTGAGTTGGACGAAACAGTCGAGGTCGATTTTCGACATCTGCTTATCTGCCCTTGGACGAAAAATAAAAGAGACGAGTTAATTCAAAAGAGATGTAAGGGTACTGGGCTTTCCGATGCACAGGTAGATGAGCTTATTGCCATTGTTGATAAAGCTGTTGGCTCTCATTTTCAATTGTTTGATATGACTCCGCCCTTCATCAATCAATATATTGATTTTTACATTTATGATTCCGGTGCGTCTTTTATCAAGGGTGACTTGCCGTTTACGTCAATTATGAATTCAAACGTCAAAAGAAAGATATGTAATGTCATATCAGATGGCGAGAATCAGATGCTCGATATATTGGCGGATGCGGTTATTACCGTTTTGAAGAAACTGGCTCTTAAAATTCACTCTGATCGAACGACTGTTTTCTCGAGTATGACATTCTCTGAAGTGGCTGAAAACTACCTGAGTGAATACGGTATCCCTATAACTCCAAAAATAATCATCGATGCTTCTGTCCAGTCTGGCGTGCTCCTAGTTGAAGACAATGGCTTCGACTACTCTTTTGCCTCGAGAAGCCTGTATGCCTATTTTGTTGCTCAGGCAATTGATCTTGAGCTTGACGAGGACGTGGACAAGGGAGAATCCTATGTACTGCGCCTTTTGGATGAGCTTGATTTTTCCATTAATGAAGAGATACTCGTTTTGCTTGAGGACACTCGATTCATTCCCTGGCTAACCCAAAAACTAGTCGAAAAGGCATCGGATGCCGTGAATGGCTCTGATGTCGTCTTTAGCAAGGGAAAAACCTATGAGTGTTTAAGTGGATTGGAAGGTCTTAAGATTGCTCCACCCTCTCAAGAGGGTACGGGTGTCATTCGCAACGTAACTGACGAGTTGGAACAAAGAAATTGCGAAGCCATCGAAAGAGTTAGTTATGCTGGCGTTTATGAATATGATGTTCCTGAAACTAGGAATGCCTTTCAGTCGGCTATTATTGCGTTGAAATATGTTGCTATATCGGGACGTTGCCTTAATCGTCAGCAGGTAAAACTAAAGGAGTCGTTTAAGGCGACTGTTAGAGAACAAATCTACTACGCAACTGGTGCTGCTCTAAATTTGCTTTTAGAAGCGGTTGATGATTCCTACGACGAAATGGTTGAAGAGGTTGTCGGCCATTTCGATTCTCCGGATGAAGCTAAGCCAAAAATTAGAAGGTTGCTATCGATGGTTGCGCTGTCGGGTTGTATCGGACAACTGGATACGGTAGCGTCTAATGCCTGTGGACCGCTTAGTGTTCTGGGTTTCTCCAAGATTATTGACGAAAGCGATTTTTACTCGCTATTTATGCTCGCACTATATCTGCGGTCGAACTCCGAGAAGGAGTTTTGCGGCGTAGCAAAGAAATCCATTAAGACTGCGCGGGAGCATGCTGCGTGGCCTTTTATTGTGGCGATTACGGTTTTGTCTGCTGGATATATTGTCGAGCATCCTCATATGAGCAAATCTGCACGTCAATCTCTTGTTGATACTGTGTTCAATGGTAACCAGAAAGTAAAGGCGAAATTCCTGAAGTCTGCTCGGGCTTAGGTAGTGATGATATGGCTTTGCGTTTGCTTGCCAGTTTACCGAAAGCGGTGATTCCATGTTCAAGGCCAAGTTTTCCTGCTCTGCTATAGGTAATCAGGTTAATGAAGATTACGTCGCAGTTGGGTCGACATATGCTGTGCTGCTCGATGGAGCCTCTGGCATCACCGGCACGCGTGTGCTGCCGCATCATTCTGGTTCGGACGCTCAGTGGTTCAGTCATTTTGTTGGCGGCCGCATATGTGAGTATTTAGATGCGTCCCGTGTGATTGTCGATTCTATACGCCTCGCGGTGGATGATTCGCGTGACTTTATCGGCAAACACGGTGTGACGGACAACGAGGAACTGTTTCCCTCTTCCACGCTGGCGGCTGTCTCTGTTTCAGGTGATTCGGTCGATATTGTCTCCCTAGGTGACTCTCCAGTGTTCATCGGTTTTAAAGACGGCTCGCTCGTGACTATGTCTGATGAGCGGATTGCGGAGCTCGATCAAACAGCAGTGGACGTGATGGTCGCTCGCTCGCGTGGCAGAGCAATGACTGGGGTGCAGAAGCGTGCTGCCGTCAACGATATATTGCTTGCGAACCGTCAACTCAAGAATAAGCCCGATGGTTATTGGATTCTTGATCCGTCTGGGGTTGCCTTGGAGCATCTCAATGTGAGGCGGTTTTGCATTGAGGATATCGCTTACGTTTGTGCTATGTCAGACGGGTTGGAGCGAGCATTTAATCTGTTTGGGTTGGCCGATCCCGCAGCGTTTCTCGCTGACGCGACTCGCGAGTCGTTTGATGAGCTCCTTGTCCGTCTACGTGCCGAGGAAAATCTGGACCCTGACTTCGATCGTTGTCCGCGGCTTAAGCTGCACGATGACGCATCGTGCTTTATGTTGCGGCTGTAGGGGATAAGAGTGACCCATTGGCAGACATCGTTTTCTAGGATGTAAACTCATGAAATACGTCTTTCTTGACACCTGTGTAATCGTCGATTGTGCGTTTACTCGCAAGGAAAAATCTAGTCCGAAATTGCTCGAGCGTTTGATGGGGCGATTGCGGGAAAACGGTGTCAAATTGATTCTCCCCGAGGTCGTTCAACTCGAGTTGGAAAAGGTTCTGCCACAGACCATGTCTGTCGCCGTTGAGTCTTTTGGAGCGGTCAAAAAGAGTGTGCAGGAAGTAGCTGAAAACTCGCTTTTAAGTCATTCGGCCAAAACAAAGCTGCTTGATGCCGTGAAGGCCGCTCGGGCTGAACTTAATAGTGATGTTAATGATGCGCTGGATTTAATTAATCATATTTCGAATGAGTCCGATAAGTGCGTAGTTCTCCCTCTTATACAGGAGGATATTATCGTTGCGACAAAAATGGCTATTAAGGGCAATAAGCCATCGAAGTCAAAGGCGGAATGGGGCCTAGTTCAGGAGGACTGTCTAATCATAGCGGCTCTAGAGCGTTTATGGATGATAACCCGGGTGCAGAAATGGCTATTTGCAGCAGCAATACAGTCGATTTTGCAACGAAGGCTAGCGATGGCAAGGGCTATACCTTGCATGAACAAATTGCCTCCAGATTGGAAGGTTGCCGCTTCTATTCAAATCCTGTCGACTTAATGACTGACAAGACGTTTATGTCTAAGGAAAATGTGGAAATGGCTGACAAGGAAACGCTAAAGTCTTCTTATGAGGCTGCCTCACAGGCTATCAAGACGATGAGTCAGAAGAAAGCGGAGTCTGTTGCGACGGCATCGCGTGCGTTGTTGAAGTACAACTTGTCTAATCACTATTCCGATATGGCTGCGCAGATTCCTTCGTCCCTGTCGAAGGTCGGCCTAGCGACTGATTCCTTTGCGAAGATTACGGCTATGGCTCGGCAGAATCAGCTTAATGCTTTGAGTTCATACCTTGAAGCGATTGATTCCATAAAGTGGAATCAGATTGGGCCCGCTTATTCGGCTTTGGACAACGTTGGCTTTGGCGAGACCGTTGGAGAGGGCATCGAGGATGATGCCGAGTAGTATGGGCTATATGACCACCGTCATCAAGGTGCTTAAGATTGGAGATGAGCGCGGCTCCTTTTAGAACTGATGGAACGAGACGATTCAGCTGCTTGATTAGCGACGTGGCTTGACATGTGTTTTAGAGGGATACAATTGGCCAAGCATTTCAGTTCAAATTAAGGTGGGCTCATGTTTGAGAAAGAGCAGGCTGGATTTAACTTACTTAAATCCAAAGACGTGTACGCTATCTTGGATGGAGATACGTCATTTCGTTCAGACGCGCTTGATGAAGAGGTCTCCCTTCCGTATCAATCGGGCCCTAAGTTAGTTGAAGTGCTCAATAAGTTTGGAATAGACGTTTCGTATGGTTCATCTAGCCGGTGGATGTATGTTAAAGCCCTGCTCGAGCATTGCATCGAGAATAATCGTGTTTCTGATATGTTGGCCTATTTCTTTAGCCTCGCGCGCTTCCAAAAAGAGTTTTCTGGCCTGACGCCGGAGGAAATAAAACGGAGACATGCCGCGATTGTTGAGGGTGCTATCGCTGCCATTAACAGCATGCTATTCTTTGGTGGGCATGAACTGAGATGTTTCGGTAATAACTACGTCATTACGTCAGTCGATGACATGCCCGCGATGTCTATTCCTTCAATCAACACGATTGACCGTTCTTATATTAAAGATATGGCCAATAGAGCCCAGGAAGATATTGAACTTGGGAATTTCGATAGCGCTCTCACTAAAGCGAGAACATTACTAGAGGAGGTCTTCTGTTGGGCTATCGAACGCAAAGGAGAACAGTCTTCGAGTAGCGGCGATGTCGGAAAAATGTTCTCTCAAGTCAAATGCCTCTATAACATTCATGCTGATAAGACAATGGATAGAAGGATTTGTGACTTGGTAAATGGACTCAATAAAATTGTCGACTCTATTGGCCAGATGAGAAATAAACAGGGAGATGCTCACGGAGTGGGGGCATCAAGGGTGAACATCGAGGACTATCATGCAAGGCTTGCTGTGAACGCTGCTGCCAACGTTGCGGATTTTGTGCTGTCGGTTGTTCATCGAGCGGAGAGAAATGGACACTAAGGTTTTTACGATGGTGTGTCGAATTGGCTAGTGGTCATCAGTTTGTTCGGCCATCTTTGGTATTACAGCTCATCGTGGTTATGGCTGTTGAGGTGGCTAATTAACTGGTATCGATTGTGCCTAATAACGAATGTCTTAAATTGTTGTCCGCACCGGCGCTTAGAATCTAACCGGAGCAGCACGGACAGATTTAGCTTCAGGTACCGTCAAGATTCTTTCGCAAATTGATTTTGCCGTCCTCGACACCGTTCTCTTCTAGCCCTCCGCCTTTTCCTTCAGCTCGTCCAACTCCTCTAGTTTGGACATGTCCAGGCACCTCCTCTTGTCCCAATCGTGCACCACTATGTACTTCAGCCCCGCCGTCACCAGCATGGGGACTGAGTTGCCGTCTGGGAAGGTCGCGACGACCCTCTTCCTCCTCCTGATCTCGCGGTTGATGCGCTCGATTCCATTGTCCGTTCTGGTCCAGCGCCAGCGCTCGGGCGGGAATTCCGTGTAGGTCAGCGTCTCGGCGAACCCGCCGCGCACCGTCCTCGCGGCCGCTCGAGCCACATCGACCCCAACTCGCCCGCTACCTCCTCGGCCTTCTTGCCGCATGCCTCGCGCGATTCCTGCGCGTGGATCGCCTTCAACATGCGCGCCACGGCCTTTCGCCTGGTCACGGGAACCCTTCCCAGCACGTTGCGGTAGTGTCTCAAGGAGCTTTGTAAAAGGGAGCTCATTATTTCGGTTGAACATGTCTATAAGTTGATGGCCACGTCGAATTGCTTTGACCGTGAGCTTGTCCTCTTAAAATGGGATTGCGGAAAAAAGGAGGCAAGGGTCTTTCCGCTTCCCACTCATCGCCGATGATATTCCTAGGGTCATTTCAAGTAGAAGGCTCGCGGGCACATGGCTGCGCGAAAACGCAATTGACTACTGGGAGGATTATCTGAACCGGGCAGTTGATGATCAAAAGAAACGATTTAAGCTCGAAAACGAAATTGGGAAACGAATCGAAAAGCTACTAAACTAGCTATTTAACTGTTTTCTAAACTGGTTCAATTAACGCCAATCGCCTGTTGCGCCTGACTTCATTTGCGGAACTGGAGCCAACTATGATCGAACAAAAACAGAACGGAGCGGCCTCGATCGATATTGCCGATATATTGGTTGCGATTTTAACTTCAGCTGCACTTCCTGTAGTCTCTCACATGCTTACTCTTGTGTTTGGGGATAGCTCACTGTGGTCGGTCGATCGCCTGATGGTTCTCTATTTCTCTTCTCTTTCTGGATGGATATTACGAGAGAGTTTTCGGCTTGCAATGGTACAAAGTGGGCTAAAGGCCAGGGGCTATACTTTTATGGATTCTGACGCGGCCGGTAATGCGGTATGGACTTTTCCCGTTATGGTCGCACTTTTCTGCTGGGATACGGTTCCGGGGCTTATGGCTTTGTTGGTTATTTATTGCGCCGCGGCTTTCTTTCTATCTAAAAACAAAGGCATTATTTGCATTGATGCCGATAAGATGTGCTTTATTGGGGTTACGGCGTCCTTGACCGTTCCGCTAACTGAGGGATTGCTTCCGATTCAAGAAGTTGATATTTCCGGGACGGTCGTATTAATTGTTTTCATACTATTGCTTGTTTATTTAATAGCCTCTAACTATTTGGTTGATCGCATGCGAATTTGGCATAGGGAGCGCAAGCGTTAAAGCAGAATATGCTACAGATCTTGATTGACTAATTCTTCGTTATTTCAATCAGGAGCTCAGGCTTGTGTGTGCGTATCTTTGTATGAGAAATGGAGCATCCGTCTTGTTTTTCGTTTGTTTTTGATATAGGCGCTAATAAGTAAGATGAGGATAACACATGATTAAAAGAGTTATTTCTGAGTTAGTCCCAAGTGCACTCGCTCTTCTTGCTTTCTTTGAGCTTGTCTTCCCCAAAGTTGCCGAACGCGCTTTCGATCATGTCCTTAATAGGCGAATGGCGGAATTTAAATCCATCTTGGATACTTTTCTTGAGGTCTATAAGGATGAGCTTGCGCGCGCTTCATCTGCTCATAGGTTGATTTTCGATCAAGAGATACGTTTTTTTGACAAAAACGGACAATTTGCTGGCGGAGCTAATCCTGCTAATCCAAGAGATGCGGGATGCAATATTGGGTTCTGATTTTGGCGAACTGGAGAAGAGCTGTTTCCTTCGCTACCTTGAGATTATTCCCGAACTTAAGAATATCGTGCTCGTGTACGAACCGGGGGTGCATTTGTTACCAATGGAAATTGGCCCAGTTTGCACTGATTGCCATGCTCTAATTGGACAAATGTAAATGGCGTTTCGAGACATTGCCGAACTCTTTCGCGGTAGCGTATAGGGTCCCGTGCGATTCGCGAGCTCTTCCCTTGATATCATGGTCATAGCGTTTTATTTGCCGACCTTTATCGGAGATGCCCTATGGTCCAGACCGATCCGATGGAATATCCAAAGTTTTCCGATTATTCATCCCATGCCCAGTCTTCTCCCAATATTCCTGTTGGGAGTACGGGGATGATCGAGACTCTAAGAACGATTCTGGATGCCTTAAAGCGCGGTCAATCCCTAGACGATGCCATTTCAATTGAGGGCTCAACAGCCAAACTTTCTCTTGGCGCAGCTTGTCTTGCTCTGAGCCCGTGTGGGCTGGTTGTTAAGTCTCCTGAGGGATACGTTCCTTCTGCAGAAGCGGACCGTTGGATTGACACGGGAGACAACTCCTATCTGGCTGCGTGCCTTGCAAGTCGTTGTAGATTCTTTAGCGGCATGATCGACGTGTTGGACGCGCCAAAGACTTCGGGCGAGCTGCGTTTGCTGGCCAATGCCGAGTACGGAATGAGCTGGAGCAAGACGAGTGAGGTTCAGCGCCGTTTAAAATGGGCTCGCGAGCTCGGTCTTGTTGAATATCGAGAATACGAAGGATGTCGATATGTACGGACCCCTCTAGGCGATCAATGGGTTTCTCAGATTGAAGTGGAACCCAAGGGTGTCTTGGAGGAATCCGCTTCCTTAAACTGGGACGAGCCTTCAAATTGGGCCGTCAACCTTGCTTTAAATGCTAAACAATCTGATCGTTCGGATTCTATTGGATTTTTCGCTGGTGGAGCATCCGGTTTTATTGATGCCACGGCCGAGCTTCTTTCCATCGTTAAAGACGGCGGTGACGAGTCTGAAATCGTTCGGTTTTCTAACTCGTCTTATAAACTATCCGAAAGCTCAACTAAGACGGCGATTTCTGCACTTTCAAAATTGGGCTTTGTGCGGCGGTCGTCACTTACGACGTACGAGTTAACTGCAATTGGCGACGCTTGGCTGTCTGAAAAATCTGCAATTAATTTTGCTTGCTGTTTTCACGCAGCGTTCTCTTGGGTATTTGAGCTTTTGCCGCTTGTTGGTCACAGCGCGTTTGATGTTAGGTCAATCCAGCTGCTTCTCTTCGAACGTTTTAACGTCAACATTCCCCATGACGCTCTAAGAAAGCGTCTGAATGTGTTGCTGAAAGCTGGCTTGCTAAAAAAGAGAAGCCAGATGAGTTATCAAGCAACTGAGCACTGCGATTCTTTTTTGAGTGGATATGGCTTTAATTTAACCGTTGATTCCATCGGCAAACAGGAGGCGGGACCTGAGCAGCCCGTCGATACCGATGTCGACAAACTGATTGGAGAGCTTTGGGATGCTTCGCGCGATTCCGGTCATCCCGATCGACTGGAACGAGCTGTGGAGCGGTGTTTTAGTCGCCTTGGGTTTAGAACGACTTTGTTGGGCGGGTCTGGTGATACAGATGTTTTAGCGGTCGCGAATGCTGCTTCGAGATTTTCTTATTCCGTGGTAATTGATGCCAAATCAACCTCTAATGGCGGGGTCTCTGCCTCACAAGTCGATTTTGACACCCTTGAACTGCATCGTCGTAAACACGATGCGTCGTTCATTGCCGTTGTGGGGTCAAGTTTTTCTGAAAAACGGATCTGCGAAAGGGCCAAGGAACATGACGTCGCGTTATTTGGAATTAGCGAGTTGGAAAAGCTTCTTAAGCTTCAAGAGGAGATTCCGCTCGTCTCTCAAGACTATAAAGTTCTCTTCGAGTATTCGGGGCCTATCGATCTTGGTTTATTGGAACCCGCTATTGCCCGCTTTAGGCGAACGACCAAACTGCTCGATTTGGTGCTCAGGGCGTTGCTTTCTCAAAACGAAGATAAAGAATTTGGTGGCTTGATGTCTAGGCGGGATGTTTACTGGTTCATGAAAAACGGAACGTCCTCAATTGAAGACTTGTCGATCAGTGAGGTTGGGGAAATGCTCGAGTTCTTGTCTTCTCCTTTTGTTGGGTGCATTGGTAAGGATAAAGACGGATATTACGCTGTGGGATCTTTCGATGATGCTGCCAAGAGGCTTGTTCTGTTGGCCAAGGCGTGTAATGGGTAGGCGAGCGGCGGCCCTTTGATGTTTAGGGGATTGCTAAAGACGCTTCCAATGGATCGCCCTGCTCGTCGGCTAGACCATGGTAGTAGCCGGCTGCGTTCATATAGAGGCGCCCGTCCATCAGGTCGTCGATGTATGCCTTTATTGGTTCTGTTGTCACGCCGTGGTCCCTTGCAATTTCATCAGGTCGTTGTATATGTCGGTTCCCGGGAAGGGGCGATCTTTTGCTCCCTGCATCGGCTTTGTCCAGCTGACGACGCCCGTATGCAAATCGAAGGCACGAACTCTGTTGTTGTATACAAAGGTTATTTCGTCATTTGTCATATAAATATGTTGTAGCCTCCGGTTGATGAGGTCTTGATTCTGCGTCGGTTTCAGTCGAGCAATGAAATTCCAGCCCTCTCCGTTCTTGGAGAACAGCAGAACGTTCTTGTGGATGTCGTTTAGCTTGACTATTAAGTGTGGTCCAAAAAAGACCGCGCGGCGAACTATGGCAGGCAAAATAATCTCAAAGACTACGCGTCCTTCTTGTTCAATGGTCAGGTTCTTGCCGCTCGCGACGGCCTTAACCCCCTTTCCTATATAGGTCACCGCCTTTTCCGGAGCGGTGGCTACCTGGTGTTCAATTTCGGGCAGTTTGGCTGTATGGATGACATCTGTGCGGAATACGCGGTAAGTTGCGAGCTTGAGTTCCTCTGTCAGATTTTGAACGTTATTCAGGTCCCTGAGACCATGAAGTCCAAAGAACCAACTGGCCTTTGGTGTCGTTTGTTGCACTTCTTTGAAATAGTCCCAATCGACGGGGGACAGCGAATGCCCAATCACAACAACCTGCGTTGTGTCGGAGAGGCTGTCGAAAAACTCACGATGTTCTTCAATTATTTCGCGACTGTCTTTGGTTAGGTCTTCATTGTATTCAGCTATCACTCGAAGCACGTTATCTTGTGCAACATCGATTACCGCCTGCCTATAGGTGCGTGGCTCTCGATGCTTCTCGGAAAGTGGCAGTATCTCGGCATCTGGGCGATGCCCAAGGATCAGCTTATCACGCTTGTTGGCCCTGCAGCCGTGGATATAGCAGGCTTCGTCCACGTGGTAGAGCGATTGAATGAATTCGGTATAGTTAAAACTCAATGCTTTTCCATGTGGATTAATGAGCACCTCAAGAGGTCGATCGTCGGTGCCTATCTTTAGCCTGTTTACCCATCGGCGGAAAGCTGGCGGCAGATCGGTTGCAATTGCCTCGATTGGCGTGGCCGCTGCGTCCACTGCGGCGTAGAAATTCGCTGCGCTGTCTTCGCCATCGTAGAAGCCCATAGTTTCTAGCCACATGTCTACCAAGAAACGACTTGCCATCGGGTCCAAGTTGATTTTGCCAAGTGATTCTTCGAAATCCGCCCAAATATCGTCGGGCGTCAGGGCAATTTCCAGTGCGTCGCGAAGATAGTCGTTGCGTTTGAGACTCTTGCCAAAATCGTAATAACTCGACTTTACTCCATGCATAAGGTCAAAGCCGTTTCCTATGATGTAGAGGGTGTTGGGGCTGGAAGGGATATCGGAAAGCTCGATTGGGTCGAACTTTCTTAGCTCCTGCTCGAAAGTCTCCGTTTCTTCTTTATGTTTCTCCTCCCACTTTGCATTGGCTTCTTGCTCACGCTTCTCCGCCTGCTCTTTACGCCACGCCTTATGACAGATAGGGCAGAAGGTGTATTTCTTAGGATCTTGCCAAGGCAAGAGAATGAAGGGTCTGGAGCAGTCCTTGCATATCTTCACGGTAGCATTTTTCGCCATACGTTCCTTTCACCTCGTGGGTTCCTAATAGTGTGGATAGCTTGTAAGAGGGCACCGGTGTGATAACTCCCGATGCCCTCTTAATGCCTAATGTTGCTGCAACCAGTGGTTACTCAAACTCCACCTCAACTTGACTGTGTTCGTAAATCTTGAGTTCGTTATCAATTTCGACCCGTTCTACCATCCAGCCAATGGCGGAACACTGTCGCATGAATGTATCAATTCGGTTCTCGCCTTTAAGATTGTGGATGGTGACCACTACGCCAAAACGCTGCGGATCATGCGAACCCTTTTGATATCTCGACGACTTGCGAATCATCATGCCCCACATTGGGTTGGCATACACTTTTTTGGGCTTACTGCGGCTGGTTAGCGGTTCGGATATGTGCTTGACATTGTCCCATTTACGCAGCTTTTTCCGAGCCTTCTCTTCATCGGTCGTGCAGCTTTCCTCACCCTGGTCATTGGGTTGCAGTGACTTGATTAGCCCGTCATTTCCGATTCGCCCAAAATGCAAATCGAGTTCGGTGTCCGTATAGTCGACGCCTTGGTTTCTGTTGCATTTGGGGAAGTAGCACAGAGTCGCCCTCGCTACAGACGGGTAAGATGTACCCGAAACAGGGATAGGGAAGTGGAAATTGTAATTTTCACGCTCAGTGGCCACACCGCTGAGCATGAATCGAATTTCGTCGTTACTGGTTTCGAGTATCTTTTCAATTTGGACGGGAACGATGCCGTAGCCAAGTCGATCCATGTCTTCGGGTTTTGTCCACGCACATGCAGCATCGATGAGCAGCGCTTTGGCGAGTTCACAGCTCAGGTGCATTTTATAAATGAGATAGGCAGCTTTCCTTGCAATTAACGGGGCTGCAAAAGAAGTGCCGACGGCAGGATAAGCCCCGGTTCCGCAGCAGGCTGTGATAGGGTCGTTGCTTTCCCCTCCGTAATATGCAAGATCCGGTTTGTGGTGAAAACTCAGGACCGGCCCTCTTCTTGTGTAGGTGGCTGGTTCGTTATTTCTATTAACGGCGTTGACAACGAGGGCATTAATGGAATCTGCTGGGGATCCAAGATATGTGGGCTTTCCTTTTTCCTGGTTAGTGCCGGCAACAACAAAGAGGACGTCGTATTTCTGCTGCAGTTTGTCTAGTAGGGCCGCTTCGGGCGATATGGAGTTTCGAGACACCTCTTCCATTGATCCCAAGGAGATGTTCCAAACTTTGATGTCTTGGTTCTCGGCAACGATGCGCTTAATGTGTTTCATTACCGCAAACGAGCTGAATTTGCCTGCGGTTGCAACTCCAAAGTGTCGAACTCTAAAGTGTCCACAATGGTCGTCTAAAGAAGGGTTTTGTGCCTGGACGTCAACGATTAGAGAGCTAACGCAGGTGCCATGCCGATAATCGCCTGCAGTGGGATTGATGCCTTCGGGTAAGCAGCTTCTGTGGTCCACCCAGTTGCTGAAGTACGGTGGGTATTTCTCCTCAAATGGAGTATCGATTACACCGATGATGGGCTCATCGGTGGGATATTCGGGGAGGTTGCTGATTGCGGGGGAGGTCGATCCTTCGTCATTCATGGGGGCATAGCTGGACAGATCAATTACTGACATGGCTACAAGGTAAGGGGCGCGCTCGAGCAGCGTGCGATATTCTGCCTCAGTTAATAGCACGCTGTTCTCCAAGAGGTTTGCAGGGGATACATCAATGTGTAGCTCCTCAAATAGGTCCTGTGGGTCCCTCTCCGTTTCAAAGAGCGTAACGATTGCGTTCTCGTCGGTTGCCGTTGGCGGTTTGTCTATCCTAAATTCATTGACGTAATAGGAATCTCGAATAAGTTGCGCAAAGCCCGATCGGGTGAGCGTGTGTGAAATAGCCGGATTCCAATTTTGCTTGAGCTTGTCATTTTTAACCAGATCGACCATCTTATCTGCATTCATCAGTCCATCAAAATGATCGACTACGATTCGCTCGCACTCTCGTAGCTTATCTATGGTAGACCGGACGGTTGTCTCGGGGACGTAATGGGTCATCAGGTGCCTTGGGTGGTTCCCGTTGAAATCGAGGTAGCGGGCGCGGCGGATGGACAATTCCGGCTCTTGGTCTTTTCCGCCATTCAGCATCTCTCTTATTCGATTGCTCTTGGCTACAATCTGGCGGTATTCAACGGAGACCAATATATCTTCGATTATGGCATCTTTGGGCCATTTGCTCAGAACGGTTTCGAGGCTTTTACGAATGTGCGAAATCTTCTCTGCAGTAACCGTTCCTTTAGCGGGGAGCGTTGCGGGGCCCGGTCGCGAGCCTCTTGCCGTTTGAAAATCGCCAGTGAGCCTGATTAAGCTGTTCATGAGCTACTCCTTTAGGGTTCGCGCGATGGTGCTTCGTGAAATGCCTGTCAAAACTTCCATTTCTCTTAAAGTGAAGCCTTGAGTTTTAAGCAGCTCGAGTGAATTAGGCTCATATCCATGTAGACGCTGATACAGCTTGCGGAGATAGTCGTTTGGATTTAAAGGATCACTAAACGCGACGGAGGTTTTAATGAGGTTTTTGAGCGTGCCGGGCCAGGGTAGATCCGGGCAACTCTGCAGCACCTTTTTTAGGGTCCGAGAGTCGTTTTTGATTGCCTGATTGTTTTTTGTCAGATTCTTTGCGATTGATTCGCCGATATCAACGAGATCGTCATGGGTGTATCTATTAAAGTCAATTTGTACATCGAAGCGCCTGGCGAGTGCCGGGTCTAGTTTGTCGTAAAGGTTCGTTGTTGCGATGATGGCGGATCGCGTGTTCAGCTTGTCGAACTCTTTTAGGAGTGCACTTGTGGCTCGCCCCATCTCACGGACGTCGTTTTGGTTAATTCTATCTAGGGCTATAGCATCGATTTCATCGAACAGGACAATTGCGCCGTCGCCGATATCGTGGATTTCTTGGAAGACCTTCGCGATATTCTTGGCCGTCTCTCCGAGTTTACTATCGATGATTTGATTGAAATCAACGGCATATAACTGGTAGCCAAGTATTCTGGCTATCTGTTTTGTAGCTTCGGTTTTGCCGGTGCCCGATGCGCCGTAAAAGAGGACAGTGTTAATGTCCACATCTTTAGATAGAGCATTGAGCAGCCCCTGGATATCGTTAGCGATGGCCTGAGGAAGTGGTAGCGAGGTGTTGTTGCTGACTACCTTTTCCAGGAAATCGTATTTCTGCTCAGTGACTTCCTGCGGTACAAATGTGCGCGTTCTGGCAATGAGGGCCATGATGTAACTTGCAAGCTCAGGCTGCCCAGACGTCTCAAAATCTTTCGCGATAATAGTGGCTGCGTTGTTGAAGGCGATATCGTCGTGTTCCGAATGCGCTCGGATTAAGTCGATGATGTCTGATCTCTTCATGTGTGCTCCTCTCCTTACTGTTATTCTATGAGACAGGATGAGACAAAGCAAGAATTATTTGAACAGTGATGCAATGAAGTATGTTAGGATTGCGTTGTCAAGATTCAAACTGTTCTAGATTGGAGGTGAGATTATGGCTACCCACCATGGAGGAAAGGTTGGCGCTGCTGCCAAGACGCTCGCGAGCTCCTCGACGAGTAAAGCCGCGAAGTCCGCGGCTGCGAAGACACTGGTCAAACACCAGATTGCCAAGCATCGCTAGTCAGCGAGCAACGCATGACGTCACAGTAGGGAGGTGATATATATGGCTTCGAAGACAATTCGCGTAAAGATTCCGAAGTACCGAATTAGCCCAACGGGTGCGATCAGGAAGATCAGAACGACCACGAAGGCGATAAA
The DNA here is from genome assembly GCA_048416615.1 of Collinsella sp. Classification (GTDB taxonomy): domain Bacteria; phylum Actinomycetota; class Coriobacteriia; order Coriobacteriales; family Coriobacteriaceae; genus Collinsella. Next base: position 25,664 of record DBFSET010000042.1, read on the forward strand.
GGTAAAGATCCGCTAGGCTTTAGCGGCAACTAAAGCCTAGCGAGATGTTGACTTAGCGGGCCAACATCAAACATTTTATGGGGGTTCCCGGCGAGATTCAAGCGTCGGGGATCCGCGTTGCTCTTTGATTTTTTGGCATATACGCGATCGAACACGTAGACAAACAAGCGAAATCGGTTAAATTAAAGCCAATTGCGGTGGAAGCCTTCGGGCGACACCTGAAGAGGGTTGATGCGTCGGCCCTCTTTTTTGTTTGGATGTAAGATTCGGCCTGTCAAAACTTACATCTCAATTGAGAAAAGACGAAATGGCGGGTGTTTTTCTGCTTGCATGTAACTTTACTGACGTGTGGTTGCTTGGCCTTAATTCGCTACGGTTTTCTCGGTTTAGGGTTGATCGGGGCTGGGCTTCTCTTTATAGTCTATCTTTGATGAGGCCTTGCGACGGTACGTCCGGCTTGGTCCGTGGAAACCGCCGAAAGGCGGTTTTTGCGTTTAAGAGGTTGTTTTCCCAGCGGAATTTGTCGCGTTTTCCGCTTCAGGGCGCTCGGTGTTGCTGCGTTCTCCGGAAGTGCGGGGAAAAATCGGAAACAGCCGAGCACAACCCGATTTTCGGCAACAAAACCGCAGGTCGCGGAAGCGTAAAACCGGGGTCTGGTCGGTCGATCTCGGTTTTTCCCCGCACTTCCGGAACCGCCCGTCGGAAGTATGCTGCAAATTCCGGAACCCATGAGCACGCTGCCCTTTTCGCGCAGAGAAACCGCAGGTAGAGGCGTTGCGGCATCCCGGTGTGCTCGGTAAGTTTTGAATTTGCCGCATACTTTCGGTTTTTGCCTCTGTGGCAGGGCGTGTCCACTCATATCATCGGCTAGATAATGGACAGAACAGCCAACTTCGTCTCCATACTAAAACGTCGGCAGGGGCGAAATTGCTCCTGCCGGTGTTGGCGCGCCTGCTTGTGCTGTTTTCGGCTCACGCAGAGGCCCGTTTTGGACCCTTACGCCTCCGTGGGCTCCACGCCCAGCTCGTTGCGGACGAGTTCGAAGGCTGCGGCGATGGCCTTGTCCATGTCGTAGTACTTGTAGCCGCCCAGGCGACCGGCGAAGATCACGTCGCCCTCCTGTGCCGCCAGCTCCTCGTACTGCTTGTAGAGGGCCTCGTTCTTGGCGTCGTTGATGGGGTAGTAGGGCTCATCGCCGGGCTTCCAGTCGGCCGGGTACTCGCGCGTGATGACGGTCTTGTCCTGAGTGCCAAACTCAAAGTGCTTGTGCTCGATGATGCGCGTGTAGGGGGTCTCGCGCTCGGTGTAGTTGACCACGGCCACGCCCTGGTGGTCCTGCTCGTCGAGCGTCTCGGTCTCAAAGCGCAGGCTGCGGTACTCCAGCGTGCCCAGCTTAAAGTCGTAGAACGCGTCGATGGGGCCGCAGTAGATCGTCTTGGCGGCGATGTCGGGTTCGGCGGCGATCAGCTCCTTGTACTCCATGCCGCAGCGCACCTCGACGCCCTCGAGCATGTTGGCGACCATCTTGGTGTAGCCGCCCATGGGGATGCCCTGGTAGCGGTCGTTGAAGTAGTTGTTGTCGTAGGTAAAGCGGCAGGGGAGGCGCTTGATGATGCTCGCGGGCAGGTCGCGGCAGTCGCGGCCCCACTGCTTCTCGGTGTAGCCCTTCACGAGCGTCTCGAAGATGTCGCGGCCCACGAGGGACAGCGCCTGCTCCTCGAGGTTCTGCGGCTCGCCGATGTTCTCAGCAGCCACCTGCTCGGCGATCTTGGCGCGGGCATCGGCCGGCGTGACGACGCCCGGCCACATCTTGGCGAAGGTGTTCATGTTGAAGGGCATGTTGTACATGTTGCCGTGGAAGTTGGCGACCGGCGAGTTGACGTAGTTGTTGAACTCGGCGAAGCGGTTGACGTAGTCCCAGACGTCCTTCATGGAGGTGTGGAAGATGTGGGCGCCGTAGCGGTGGACCTGGATGCCCTCGACGTCCTCGGTGTAGATGTTGCCGGCGATGTGGTCGCGGCGGTCGATGACCAGGACCGACTTGCCGGCGCGCTTAGCGGCGTTGGCGAAGACGGCGCCCGAAAGGCCGGCACCGACGACGAGGTAATCGTACTGGGACATGGATATGCTCCTTTGTATGTCAATCGAACAGATACTTTAGTTTTGGGGCAAACAAACCTGATTATGTTGTCCCAGGGATTAGTGTAGCAGATGCTCTTTCAGCAGCTCCAACGCATGGGCGTAGCCCTGCAGACCTTCGCCGGTGATGGTGGCAAAGCAGGCCAGGCGGGCGTAGCTTACCTGGCGGAAGTCCTCACGCGTCTCGATGGCACTGATGTGGACCTCGACGGCGGGGATGGCGACGGCCTTGAGGGCGTCCAGGATCGCCACGCTCGTGTGCGTGTAAGCCGCCGGGTTGATGACGATGCCGTCGACCTTGCCGTATGCCTCCTGGATCTTGTCGACGATGCTGCCCTCGTGGTTGGACTGGTAGACCTCGACCTCGTCGAAGCCCTGTGCGGCGCCGGCCTCCTTGCAGATCTGGACCAAGCGGTCGTAGTTGTCGCTGCCGTAGATACCCGGCTCGCGAATACCGAGCATGTTGAGGTTGGGGCCGTTTATGACGAGAGCTTTCATGGTTGCTTCCTTTTTGATTGGGCGGGCGGTGCAGCGGAGTGTAAAACCACCACAAAGGTGCCTGTCCCCTTTTTGGCAGGTTTTAGAGGGTGTCGAGGAGGGCTCGGGCGGTGTTGGCTGCGCAGTCGCGCGAGTCGATGATGTAGTCGGCCCAGGCGCGGTAGCGCGGCATGCGCTGCTCGGCCAGCTTGTCGATACCGTCCCGGGCGGTGATGGGACGGCCCTTGTGGGCGAGCTCATCGAGCTTACGGTTGAGCATCACAATCTGGCTGTTCTGGTGCAGCAGCGGGTAGTTCTCGTCTCGCGTGACGACGCCGCCGCCGGTGGAAAGCACCAGGCCGCTGCGCTTGGAGATGTCGGCTAGGGCCGCCGTCTCCTGCTCGCGGAAGGCCGGCTCGCCGCGCTCGACGATAAAGTCGGCACAAGGCATGCCCAGACGCTCCTCGAGGGCGCGGTCCAGGTCGATGTGCTCGCGGCCCGTTAGCAGGGCAATCTGCTCACCCACGCGGGTTTTGCCTGAGCCCGGCATGCCGATCAGGGCAATGTTCTGCTCGCGGTGAGACAGACGCTCCGTCACGTCCAGGATGCGCTCGCGCGGGGTGACCTGGCCGGTATAGCGCTCGACGGCTTGCGCCGCCTGGGCCACAAGCATGAGCAAACCGCCGATGCAGGGGATGCCGCGACGCTCGGCCTCGAGCATGAGTCCCGTACGGGCGGGGTTGTAGACGATATCGATGACGCCCTCGAGCGCGTCGAGGCCCTCGAGCGTGCAAGGCGCGTCGGGGCAGTGGGGGAACATACCGGCAGGCGTGCAGTTGACGAGCAACGCGGCGTCGGACTGCTGTGCGATGTTGTCGTAGTTGACCTCGCTCACGCGTCCCACGGGTATCACGATCGCGCCCAGGTCGCCCAGCACCATACTTGCCGTGGTGCCGGCGCCTCCGGTGGCACCGAGCACGAGGACTTTCTTGCCGGCAACCTCCACACCCAGCTCCTCGACCAGGCACTGGAAACCGAAGTAGTCGGTGTTGTCGCCGCGCAGACGGCCATCGGGCAGACGCGTGATCGTGTTGACGTTGCCCATGCGCTCGGCGAGCGGGCTCAGCTCGTCCAAGTAGTCCATGACGGCGCGCTTGTAGGGAATGGTCACGTTGGTGCCCTCCCATTCGTCGCCGGTCATAAAGGCCTTGAGGTCCTCGGGCTCGCGCTCAAAACGCGCGTACTCCAGGCCTGCGAGCTCTTTGTAGATGGTCGGGGTGTAGCTGTGGCCCAGCACCCGGCCCAGCACGCCGTAGGGACGGGTTGCGACGACGTCGGTCATCTAGAGCACCTCCGTGTAGCTGCCAAAGTAGGTGAAGCTCTCGCACACGTCGTCGATCGAGTCGAGCAGGTCGTCGAGTGCTTTGCTGCCAAAGGGACAGTCCAGATCGAAGTAGAACATAAACTCAAAGTCGCGCCCGGGGATGGGGCGGCTCTCGAGCTTGATAAGGTTGATGTTGAGCGCATAGAAGCGCTCGAGCACGCGATAGAGGGCGCCCGGTTCGTTGGCCGTGGTGATCATGAGCGAGGTACGGTTGGCGCCGGGGTAGACGCGCGGCTCGCGGCTGATGACGACGAAGCGCGTGTAGTTGTTGTCCGAGTCCTGGATATTGGGCTCCAGCACCTCCAGACCGTAGAGCGCCGCGCAACTGCGCGAGGCGATGGCGGCGACGTCGGTTCGCTCGGAGTTGGCGACCATCTCGGCCGACATAGCCGTGTTGGGATACTTGGTGGCGTGCAGATCGTGCGCCTCGATAAAGCCGGCGCATTGCGCGATGGCCTGACCGTGGCTATAGACCTCACGAACATCCTGCAGCTTGGTGCCGGGCTTGACTAGCAGGTTGTGGTCGATCTTGAGGCGCAGCGAGCGCACAATGTGGAAGTCGAACTGCGCGAGTAGGTCGTAGACCGCGTTGACCGAGCCTGCGGTGGAGTTTTCGATGGGTAGTACGCCAAACTCGCAGAAGCCGTCTCGCACGGCGCGCATGACACCTTCGAAGGTGTCGAAGAACGCGATATCGGGCACGTCGAAGAGCTTGCACGCGGCGATCTGGCTGTAGGCACCCTCAACGCCCTGGCAGGCGACGCTGGCGGTCTGGGGGAAGGGCGTGTCAAGGGGAACTGCCGTGGCGTGGGCCTTTTGCGAGACCGTGAAGCCCTTGAGCTCATTGATGTAGCGCTGCTGCTCGGCCTTGCTCATGCTCATGAGGAGGCGGAACAGCGTGATGGTCTGCGCCTCGTAGCGCTCGGGCGCGCGGCCGGCAAGGTTGTTGAGTTTGGAGCGCTCGCGGGCGGGGTCGAAGACGGCCTTGCCCATCTCGATCTTTGACTTGGCGACCTCGGTGGCAATATCCATGCGTTCGACAAAACTGTTGAGGAGCGTGGTATCGATGCCATCGATGGCCTGGCGGATGTCAGCAAGGTCCATAGGGACCCCTTTCGTGAATGGTTGCCTGGGGTAGGTGGACTAGCGCTGGGCGGCGTCTTCTAGGAGGGCGTCCCAGATGGCCAGCGCTGCGGCTGCTTCGGCTACGGGGACGGCGCGCGGGACGATGCAGGGATCGTGACGGCCGTGGACCGAGAGCTCGGCATTTTCCATAGCGTCCATGTCCACCGTCTGCTGCTCGCGGCCAATGGAGGGCGTCGGCTTTACGGCCATGCGCCACATGACGGGCGCGCCGGTTGAAATGCCGCCCAGGATGCCGCCGGCATTATTAGACTCGACCTCGATCTTGCCGGTCTCGGCGTCGATGCGATACGGATCGTTGTTCTCGCTGCCGCGCATGGCGGCGACGGCAAAGCCCATACCAAACTCCACGCCCTTTACGGCGGGAATACCAAAGGCGATGTGCGCGATGCGGTTCTCGATACCGTCGAACATGGGGTCGCCGATGCCCGCGGGAAGCCCGTAGATGCCGCATTCCACGATGCCACCGATGCTGTCGAGTTCATCGCGCGCGGCCAGAATCTCCTCGCGCATGCGGCCAACAGCGGCGGCGTCAATGCAGGGCAGGTCGTTGGTAAGGATTGCCTTGCGGTCGGCCTCGCGATAGACCATGTCGTCCATGGGCAGATCGGAGATGCCACCGATCTGCGCCACGTGCGCCATGACCTTGATGCCACGGGCCTCGAGTGCCTGCAGCGCAATACCGCCCGCGATGCACAAGGGGGCCGTCAGGCGACCGGAGAAGTGTCCGCCGCCGGCAACGTCGTGCATGTTGTGGTACTTCACGCGGGCTGGGAAGTCTGCGTGGCCGGGGCGGGGCTTGCGGCGCAGTTCGGAATAGTCCTTGGAGCGCGTGTTGGTGTTCTCGATAATCGCTGCGATGGGTGCGCCGGTGGTGTGCCCATCGACTATACCGGCGATGATGTGTGCTGCGTCGGCCTCGCGGCGCTTGGTCGCGGTCTCGTCGCGACCGGGGGCGCGACGATCGAGGAAGGCCTGTAGCTGCTCCTGGTCAATGGCGATGCCGGCGGGGATGCCGTCGAGCGAGCAACCGATAGCGGGGGAGTGCGACTGGCCGAAGATGCTCAGATGCAAAACGTTGCCAAAGGTCGAGGACATGCTACTCCTCCTCGAGCGTGACCTTGCCACCCAGCAGGCGGTAGTGGTCGAAGAAATCGGGATAGGACTTGTTGACGGCCTCGGCGCCGTGGATCACAACTTCGCCGGTGGCACGGCTCGCGGCGATAGCGGCCATCATGGCGATGCGATGGTCGTTGTGCGAATCGACCTCGCCGCCGGTAAAGGCATCGACACCCTTGATGATGAGGTCGTCGCCGGCAATGCGCACCTGTGCGCCCAGCGCGGTGAGCTCACGGGTGGTGGTGACCAAGCGATCGGATTCCTTGATGCGCAGGCGGGCGCAGTCGCGGATGAACGTGCGGCCCTGCGCCAGCGATGCCACGGCAGAGATGACGGGCACCAGGTCGGGAATGTCGTGGGCGCTCATCTCGAAGCCGGCGAGCTTGTCGGACTGCACGGTGGCGGCGTTCGTGGAGCGCACGATGCGGGCGCCAAAGCGCGAAAGCGCGGCGAGCACGTTGCGGTCACCCTGCGCGGAGCTCAGTGATACGCCTTCGACGGTGATAGGGTCGGTGCCGATGGCGCCGGCACATAGCCAAAAGGCCGCATTGGACCAATCGCCCTCGACGGCCACGCTGCCGGGCGTGCGGTACGAGCCGCTGCTCACGCGGAAGTTTGTGACCTCGGGCGTGCCATTCTTGGCGGGGATACGCTCGACGTTGACCTCGACGCCGAAGGCCTTCATGGCCTGGATCGTCAGGTTGATATAGGGGCGGCTCTCGATAAGGCCGGTTACCTGCACGCAGGAGGGCTGGGCCAGCAGCGGGGCTGCCAGCAGCAGGCCGGAGATATACTGCGAGCTCACGTTGCCCGGCAGCACAAAGGTGCGCGGGCGCATGCGGCCGCTCGTCTTGAGCGGAAAGCCGCCCAAACCTTGCAGGTCGCAGCCGGCGGCGATGATCTCGTCCGAGAGCGGGGAGAGCGGGCGGGCGCCCAGACGGCCCTGGCCCACAAACGTGGCCTCTGCTCCCAGCGCGCAGGCGACGGGCAGCATAAAGCGGAGCGTGGAGCCGCTCTCTCCGCAGTCGAGCGTGCCGCCGGCAAGGGCCTTGAGCAGGCCAAATTCAACGCTTTTCATGGTTGGATGAACCTGGAATCCGTCCTCGACGGTCTCGATGCGGGCGCCGAGTGCCGTAAGGCAGCGCACCGTGGCCTCGATGTCGGCGCAGGTGGTATTGCAGGTGACGTGCGTCTCACCGTTGGCGAGTGCGGCGCAGATGATCAGGCGGTGCGCCATCGACTTGGACGCGATGGCGGGAACAGTGCCCTTGAGCGGGGACGGGGTGATGCGGGCTAGCATGCGGAAACGTCTCCCTTCTGGCCGAGGCCCTCGGCAATTAAATCGTGGAAGGTGGAAAGCGGCGTGCGGTCGATGCTGCAACGGCCAATGCCGTGTGGAATTACCAGGTCGATGGTGTCACCGGTGCGTTTTTTGTCGTGGAGCGCCTCGGCAAAGACGGCGTCGGCGGAAAGCTCGCAGCGGGTCTTGAGACCGTGGCGCGCACAGAGCTCTTCGATGCGGTTGGGCAGCTCGGCGTCGCAAATGCCATGTAGCGCTGCGGCGCGCGTGATGATGCCCATGCCGATCGACACACAGTTGCCGTGGCCGAGTTCAAAGTGCTCGCAGGCCTCGACAGCGTGTCCGGCGCTGTGTCCAAAGTTGAGGAGCTTGCGCTGGCTGGTCTCGCGCTCATCGGCAACGACCACAGCGCGTTTAATGTCGATATTGCGGGCGATGATGAGCGCCACGCGGGCCACATCCTGGTTGAGGAGCTCCAGCGTGAGCGGGGTTTTCTCCAGCTCGGTGAAAAGCTCGGGGTCTGCGATCACGGCGTGTTTGACGACCTCTCCGCAGCCGTCGGCGAACTGCTCGGGCGTGAGGGTGGCGAGACACCCCACGTCGGCAATGACCACACTCGGCTGCCAAAAGGCGCCGGCCAGGTTTTTGCCGGCAGCGAGGTCGATGGCCGTCTTGCCGCCCACCGACGAATCAACCATAGCGAGCAGACTCGTGGGGATCTGCACAAACTTGCAGCCGCGCATGTAGGTGGCGGCCACAAAGCCGGCCACGTCGCCCACGACGCCGCCGCCGAGTGCCACGATCACGTCGGAGCGGGAAAGCTCATGCTCGGCAACAAACTCCAGGATGGCAATGTAGGTCTCGGCACGCTTGTGTGCCTCGCCGGCCTCGAAGGTGCAGATACTCACCGCATAGCCCGCGGCCTCTAGGCTCTGCTTGACGGGCATTTGGTATAGCGGGCCCACATTGGTGTCCGTCACGATGACGGCGCGGGTGCCGCCAGTGGTGGCGCGGACGAGCGGGCCCGCCTGCTCTAGCAAAAACGTGCCGACGTGCACCTGGTAGGGGCGTGCGGTGTCGATATCGATGGTAATCGCCATAAGCTTCGGTCCTTTCGACCTGGCGTGGTAGATGATCTAGCGGGAGGCCTCGTCGTCGAGCGCGCGCTTAATGCGGTCGCCCTCGGCAAGGAGATTCTCCAGATAGCGCTGGTCGCGGTCTTTGAGCGCTCGGCTGTAGGCTCCGAGTGCCTCAATCAGATGGTCGATCTCGAAGGCGAGCGCGTCGGCGTCGTCGATCATGAGCTCCGACCACATCTGGGGGTTGAGGTGCGCCACGCGGGTAAGGTCGCGGTAGCTACCGGCCGAAAAACCGTGGTGAACCTGGGCGGTCGGGCTTTTGACGTAGGCGTTTGAGACGACGTGCGCGAGCTGGCTCGTGAAGGCGATGACGCGGTCGTGCTCGGCGGCGCTGGTCACGCTGAACTTGCCAAAGCCCAAGGGGCGCACCATCTCGCGCACCTGGCCCAAAAGCTCCAGCTTAAGTGCGTCGTCCACCGCGGGCGGCACGAGCACGAGCGGGGCGCCCTGGAACAGGTCGGCGCGGGAGTGTGCGTAGCCCGAGTACTGCGTGCCCGCCATGGGGTGCGCGCCCACAAAGTAAAAGCCGTGCTCGCGGGCAAGCTCAAAGGCACGTTCGCACACGATGCCCTTGACGCCCACGGTGTCGATCACCACGGGACCCATGATGGCCTCGGTGTCGGTGGCGTCGGCGAGCGCTTGGGCGTGCGCCTCGAGCCACTCGATGCAGGCCTCGGGGTAGCAAGCCAGGACGATGATGTCGCATTCGCCGAGTGTCTTGTCGTTGAGCTCTCCGGCGACAGTGCCCATGCTGGCGGCTGTCATGACATCGTCATCGGGGTCCCAGGCCAGCACGCGGACGCCCGCCTGCGCATAGCCGCGGGCAAAACTGCCGCCGATGAGGCCCAGGCCCACGATGCCGGCGCACTTGGGGCCGCCCTGGTTAACGCGCGCGTTTCTCACCGTACCCATGGGCTACTCCATGGTCTCTTGGCAGACAACCTCGCGGATGGCGCGGATGCGGCGCATGGTGTCGTCGAACTGATCGGGGGTGAGGGCCTGGGCGCCGTCGGACCAGGCGCGGCTCGGCTCGTCGTGGACCTCGATTTCCAGGCCGTTGGCACCGCAGGCGGTCGCGGCGAGCGCCATGGGCTCAACATAGCGGGTGTAGCCGGTGGCGTGGCTGGGGTCGGCGACGACGGGCAGGTGCGAAAGGTGGTGCAGCACCGGCACGGCGTTGAGGTCGAAGGTATTGCGGGTGCGGGTCTCGAAGGTGCGGATGCCGCGCTCGCACAGGATGACGTTGTCGTTGCCCTCGCTCATGATGTACTCGGCGGCCATGAGCAACTCATCGATCGTGCCGGACATGCCGCGCTTAAGCAAGATCGGAGTCTGGGTCTTGCCGACCTCCTTGAGCAGGGGGAAGTTCTGGGCGTTGCGGGCGCCGATCTGCATGACGTCGATCTTCTTGTCCAGGAAGACCTGCACGTCGCGTGGGTCCATGATCTCGGTGACGATCGGCATGTCGAGCTCGGCAGACGCCTCGCACAGCAGGTCGAGGCCGGCGGGGCCCATGCCCTGGTAGGCGTAGGGGGAGGTGCGGGGCTTGTAGGCACCGCCGCGCAGCATCGTGGCACCGGCGGCCTTCACGCGGCGTGCGATGCGGATGAGGTTCTCGCCCTCGACGGAGCACGGGCCGGCGATGACCTGGAACTGGTCGCCGCCGATCTTGACGCCGTGGCCGCAGTCGATGACGGAGTCCTCGGGGTGGAACTTGCGGTTGGCACGCTTAAACGGCTCGGAGACGCGCTGCACGCGCTCGACGACATCCATGGACTCGAGCAGGAACGGGTCGATCTTGGTCGTATCGCCCACCAGGCCGATGATCGTCTCGTTCTCGCCGCGCGAGACATCGGTCTTCAAGCCCTTTTTCTCAATCCAGCTGACGATATGGCCGACGGCCTCGTCGCTGGCGCTCTGCTTTAAAATTGCAATCATGGTGTGCCTCTCACCTCGATGGATAACTTTTGCAAAAACGGCCCGCAATGCGAGCCGTGTATATATGGTGCATGAGAGTTTATACTATCTGACTCGCTTTTGCCTTCTAAAGTGGGCCGTTGCGCCGCGTCTTCCTCGGAATTGCAAAGCTTTTTCTTTTATTTTGATAGCCCGTGGTGCACTTGGGTATAATGCCAAACGTTGGCCCTATTAGCTCAGGGGATTAGAGCGTCTGCCTCCGGAGCAGAAGGCCGTTGGTTCGAATCCAACATGGGGCACCATCGAACGTAAGACCGTCCGAACCTCGCATGGTCCGGGCGGTTTTTCTTATACCGACGCGACGTGATGGGACGTGGTATGGCAGCAACGGATATCGAGCGCGGACTCTCGACCGCCGAGGTCGAGGAGCGCATCGCCGCCGGTAAGATCAACCGCAACATGGAGCTCAAGACCGAGTCGGTCAAAGAGCTCATCATCGAGAACCTCTGCACGCTGTTCAATTTGATCAACGTGATCTTGGCGTTCCTGGTCATTTTGACCGGTTCGTTTAAGAACCTGACGTTCCTGTTTGTGGTGTTCCTCAATACCGCTATTGGCGTCATTCAATCCATGCGGTCCAAGAAGATGGTCGATAAGCTCACGCTGCTGACCTCTAAGAAGGCCATCGCGGTGCGCGACGGTGCCGAGGTGGAGCTCGACTTGGACCAGATCGTGCTCGACGACATCATCCGCCTGGGGCGCGGCGACCAGATTCCCGCTGACGCCGTGGTGGTTTCCGGCGAAGCGCTCGTGAACGAGAGCCTGCTGACGGGCGAGAGCGACCTTATTAAGAAGCAGCCCGGTTCCGAGCTCATGAGCGGCAGTTTTATCGACTCGGGCCTGCTGCGCGCTCGCGTGATCCATGTCGGCGCCGACAACTACGTGGCTAAGATCAATAACGAGGCCAAATACGTCAAAAAGGTCAATTCCGAGATCATGAACGTGCTTAACGCCATCGTGCGCTTTGCGAGCATCATCATGATCCCGCTCGGTTTGGCGTTGTTTGCCTCGAGTGTGAGCGAGCTGTGGGATGCCGCGGGAACCCCGGGTGATAGCGCGCTTTCGTGGTGCTTCTCCGAGCTGTTGGCTGGTCATGTGCCTTCGTCGGCGCTGCTGTCCACGGTGGGTGCCCTGCTGGGCATGATCCCGCAAGGCCTGGTGCTGCTGACCTCGTCGGTGCTCGCCATCGCCACGGTGCGCCTGGCCCGCCGCAAGGTGCTGGCACAGCAGCTCTACTGCATCGAGACGCTCGCTCGCGTCGACGTGCTGTGCCTGGACAAGACGGGCACCATCACGTCGGGCCGTATGGAGGTCGAGGGCACGTATCCGCTGCCTGTTGAGGGTGTTGGCTTTGGCGTGGACTCGGACGAGGCGGCTGCTCCCGTCGATACCACAGTGCTCGATTTTGCGCTGGCTAACGTGGCACGTGCGACTTCGGCCGATGCCAACGAGACCTGCCAGGCGCTGCTCAACTATTACGCCGATCGCCCGGTCGAGGTGTCCGAGCCGCTGTCGGTCATTCCATTCTCGTCGTCTAAAAAATGGAGCGGCGCTTCTTTTGCGCAGGGCTCCTACGTAATGGGCGCCGCGCAATTTGTGCTCTCTGATCGTGCGTTTGCCCAGGTCGAGAACCGTGTCGCCGAGCTTGCCGATACCTGCCGCGTGCTCGTGGTGGCGCGCGTGGACGGCTTTACGCCCGATGGGGATATGGTGGGCGAGGCCGAGCCCGTGGGATTTGTGACCATCCGCGACGAGATTCGTACCTCGGCGGCCGAGACCATCGGCTACTTTAACGAGCAGGGCGTGACCCTCAACGTGATCAGCGGCGACGACCCGCGTACGGTGTCGTCGATCGCGCGCGTGGTGGGCGTGCCGGGGGCGGACGCTTATGTGGACGCCACGACGCTCGATACGCCGGCCAAGCTCGATGCCGCAGTGGACCGCTACCATGTCTTTGGTCGTGTGACCCCGCAGCAGAAGCGCGAGCTCGTGCAGGCGCTCAAGCGCCGCGAGCACACCGTGGCCATGACGGGCGACGGCGTCAACGACGTGCTGGCGCTCAAGGAGGCCGACTGCTCCGTCGCCATGGCGGCCGGCTCCGATGCCGCGCGTAATGTGGCCGAAATCGTACTCGTCGACAACGATTTTGCCTCGATGCCCGCCGTGGTGGCCGAGGGCCGTCGCTCCATCAACAACCTGCAGCGTTCGGCCTCACTGTTCCTGACCAAGGCGCTGTTCTCGATGGGCCTGGCGGCGCTGTGTATCGCGCTGCCGCCGTACCCCTTCGAGCCCATCCAGATGACGCTCATTAACTTCTTCTGCATCGGCGCGCCGGGCTTTGTGTTGGGCCTGGAGCCCAACAATGCTCGTGTGAAGGGTGCGTTTTTGAGCAACGTACTCAAGCGTGCACTGCCGGCGTCGATTGCGGTCATTTTGGCTGCGGCGCTCGACATCTTTGTGGCGCGCGTGTTTGGCTTTAGCCAGCCCACGCTGTCTACGATGTGCCTGCTTACGTCGTGCGCGGCGAGCGTCAGCCTAATCTGGCGCATCTCGCAGCCTCTCACGCCCTTACGTGTGGTGCTCTTTGTGTTTGTAGTCGCTGGCATCCTGGTGGGCGTTATCGGATTCCCGGAGCTGCTGTCTATTGCCAACCTGTCGATGGGCCAGATGGTTATCTTGGCTGTTATCGTGGTCTTTACCTGCTCGGTGTTCTTTAAGCTCGCCACGATGATGGATTCGCTCAAGCCGCGTCGTCGTCATGCCGCAACTGGTTTTGGCCGCGGTGTGCGCGTCCGCCTGGGTCGCGGTGGCGGCAAGGTGAGCTCGACGGGCTCGACGGCCGAACGTTTTGCCAAGCGCGTCGCCGCCGACATGGCGCAGCGCCGCGAAGATCGCACCGCTCGCGAGGCCGAGGCCCGCGCACTCGAGGGCGTGGCCCAGGCCCAGCCCAAGAAAAAGAAGAGTACCGGAGCTAAGCGCTCTCGTGTGACCAAGTCCGCCCAAGGCATCAAAGTCTCGATGCCAAGCAAAAAGAAGAAGTAGCTACGCGCCCTGGCGATGTTGAATTGGTGCCTTGTTCCTGTGGGGCCGTGGCGATGTTATGCTCTAACCTCGATTGTTTGAATTGCTTCGAAAAGAGGATGCCGTGATCTGCCCGCATTGCCTTAAGACTATCGAGGACGGCGCCTCGTTCTGCCCCTACTGCAACGCCTATGTGGGTCCGGGCGATGGTCCCGAGCACACCGAGTTCGTGTTCTGTGAGGGCTGCGGTGCCCGTCTTTCTCCGCATGATCGCACGTGCCCAAAATGCGGACGCCCTGCTCCGGGTATCCTCTCCGAGGACGCGGCCGCATCCGACCTGGCAGCGGGCCGCACGGCGGGCTTTCCGCGCCTAACGCAAGAGCAGATCGATACCGAGGTGCCTCATGCGCCCGCCTCGGCTGCCGCGGTTCTTTCGGACGCCGCCGATCCTAACGAGACCTGCGTGCTGCCGGCTTTCGATAAGGATTTCGGTATCCCCAAGGTCGATATTCCCACGCCCGTTTCCCTGCATGACGATGCTCAAAAACCCAAGCGCAAGGTGCATCCCGACGAGGACGCCTATCACAAGCACAAGCGTCATATCCCCAAGCCGCTCATCGTCATCGCGGTCCTTGCCGTCGTTTGCGGCGGTGCCTATTGGTTCGTGACGGCCGATCCCATGGGTGTCATGCCTGCCTTCTACGACCAGTTTGGCCAGGCTGCGCAGACGACCTTCCCCACGCGCCAAAAGGGCGAGGCGACTGAGGACGATACCAAGCAGGACGATTCTGCCGAGGTGGTCCAGGAAGAAACCGTGCTCACCGATGATCAGCTCTATACCAGACTCGACGGTCTGTATCAGACCATCGTGTCCTACGGTGATGAGGACCAGATCGGCGAGGTCATCGATTCCTTTAACAACGGCTATCTCCGAACGCCGCTGTCCACCCGCCAGGAGCTGTCGCAGAGTGCCTACGCCCTGCGCGACCAGATCAAAAAGACGCAAGATGAGCTTAACAACCTTAAGTATCAGGACGATACGGTCTATGCGGACGACATCGCCCACTTAAAGCAGCTTGCCGAGTGGATGTACGAGCGTGTCGACGTGATCTGTCAGAGCTGGGACATCTCGCTGGCCATTCCCGATGGTGAGTCGATGAGTTCCCACCAAAGCGATATCCTGGCGCCCATCGCGCAGGGCGGCAACAGCGCACTGAACCAGTACGACGCCAATGTGGGTTCCTGGAAGCCGCAGCAGCGTTCCTAAAATTAGTTCGCCATAGTCGGCATAACCTACGTGCGCAATTGATGTAAGCGCATGCTTATTGCTACAATTCGTACAAATATGCTTTAAACGCACGAGGAAGGAACCACATGTTTGGTTTTAAGAAAGAGCTCTACACGCCCGAGTATCAGCTTGCCGGCGACGAGTGCGCCGTTATCGAGACGTCGAAGGGTACCATCAAGGTCAAGTTTGACGGCGAGGGCGCTCCCATTCATGTCGCGAACTTCTGCGAGCTTTCTACGATGGGCTTCTATGATGGCCTTAAGTTCCATCGCTATGTGCCCGGTTTTGTCATCCAGGGCGGCGACCCCAATACCCGCGATATGTCCGGCGCCGACGTCGCCGCTGGTCTTGAGGGCCCCGACGGCATGCCCGGTACCGGTGGCCCCGGCTACTGCATCAAGGGCGAGTTTGCCACCAATCCGCGCAACAGCCATGTCGATGGTGCCCTTGCCATGGCACGCTCCATGGACCCCGATTCCGCGGGTTCGCAGTTCTACTTCTGCCTGGGCGCCCAGCATAACCTCGATTCCGGTTACACCGTCTTTGGTACCACGGTCGAGGGTCTCGATGTGATTTCGCAGCTGCGTGCCGGCGTCGAGATCGTCCATGTCGAGATCGTTCACGAGTAAAGGGGACTTCCTTGAATAGCCAGCTGATCCAACAGGGCCGCGCCGCTTACCGCGCGGGTGATTTTTCCGCTGCAGCCCAGATGCTTGGGGCGGCAAAGACTCCCGATGAGATTATGGGCGAGGCCGATCACCTTCGTGGCAACGCCTTGATGCACCTGGGCATGTATGCCGAGGCCGCCGAGGCTTATGCTGCCGCCCTCAACGACGGCACCTACGGCAAGCGCGGCGCGCTGCTCACCAACCGCGGCAAGGCGCTCGCCGCCGTGGGCGACTACACGACGGCCGCCCAGGCGTTCTCTGCTGCTACGCAGGATGCTTCCTATGCCACGCCGTTCAAGGCCTATCTGGGCCTGGGCAATGCGCTGTTCCAGTCGGGCGATTATGCCAACGCAGGTACTGCCTTCCGTCAGGCTGCCATCGACGGCGCCAATCCGGCTCCTGCCGCCGCACTCGGCGAGCTCGGTCGTTGCTTCATTAAGCTCGGCCGTCCGGCGGATGCCGTGGAGACCTACCGTACGGCTATCGACTTTGCCGGTCCCCGTGACGACACGCGCGCGCTCAACGCCGGCATGGGTCAGGCGCTTTCTGCCGCCGGCCGTCCCTCCGACGCACTCGACGCCTTTAACGCCGCTACTGCCGATGGCATCTACCAGCTTACCTCCGAGCAGGCCGATGAGCTTGCCCGCGTGCACGATTCGCTTGCCGCGCTGTCTGCCCAGACGGCTATGGCCACGGCTCCGGCGCCTGCGATGGACGCTCCTGCCGTCGATCCGCTCGATCCTACGGGCGCGACCGGTCAGTTTATGCCCGATCCCTCGGACACCGGCTTCTTTACACTGTCAGAGTCCGAGATGGTCCAGCAGGACCGTCAGGATCGTAAGCAGGCCAAGGTCCGTCGTCGCCATCGCCACACGGGTCTCAAAGTCTTCATCGTGCTGCTTCTGCTCATTTTGATTGCTGCGGGCGGTCTGGGCTTTGCTTACACGCGCGGCTTTGGCTTCCCCTCGCAGGAGTCGGTTATCACCGATCTGTTCCAGGCTGCCGGCGACGGTGACACCGCAAAGGCCGAGTCTTGCCTGGCCTCGAGCCTGTCCGAGGACGCCAAGTCGATGATCATCTCCTCGATTCCGCAGGGCGCCACCGTGTCCGTCGAGGGCATGGATCAGTCCATGACCGAGACGACTGCCAAGGTCAAGGCTTCGCTGTCCAAGGGCGGCGAGCAGGAGTACACCGTCAAATTCGTGCGCTCCGACAATCATATCGGCTGGGCCGTTTCCTCGCTCGATATGGATTTCTCGGCTGCTGACAACCAGTAGTGACCTTATGGGATTTAGCTTTGCCCGGCGCTTCACCGCAAGTGAGGTGCCGGGCTTGCGCTAGTATCATGAGCTAGTAGTTTTCCAGCAATCATCCAACACATCAGGAGTTGCGTTGTTTTCTTTGATGGATATGTTCTTCGGTAGCTATGCGGGCGATCTTGCCATCGACCTCGGCACCGCAAATACGCTTGTCTCCGTGCGCGGCAAGGGCATTGTCATTCGCGAGCCCTCTGTTGTCGCCATCGACAAGAACGACGAGCGCATCCTGGCGGTCGGTATCGAGGCAAAGCGCATGCTCGGCCGTACGCCCGGCAACATCGTGGCCGTTCGTCCCCTGAAGGACGGCGTCATCGCCGACTTCGATGTTACCGAGGCCATGCTTCGCTACTTTATCGACAAGGCTTCCGAGAAGCGCTATCCGTGGACCCCGCGTCCGCGCGTTGTCGTTTGCGTTCCCTCCGGCGTCACGTCGGTCGAGAAGCGTGCCGTCTTTGAGGCTACGATCCAGGCCGGCGCTCGCCAGGCCTACCTGATCGAGGAGCCCATGGCTGCTGCTATCGGCGCCGACCTGCCTGTCGAGGAGCCCACCGGCTCCATGGTCATCGACATCGGTGGCGGTACCACCGAGGTTGCCGTTATCGCTATGGGCGGCATCGTCGTCTCGCAGTCCATCCGTATTGCCGGCGACGAGTTCGATCAGGCCATCCTCACGCACGTTCGCGATGCCTACAACCTTGCCATCGGCGAGCGTACGGCAGAGGACATCAAGATCAAGGTCGGTTCCGCCGTGCCGCTCAAGGACGAGCTCGACGTCGAGGTCAACGGCCGCGACGTGATCACCGGTCTGCCCAAGACCGTGCGCATCGAGAGCGAGGAGATTCGTCGCGCGCTCAACAAGCCGCTCGACGAGATGGCCAAGGCCGTCAAGGACGCACTCGACGCTACGCCTCCCGATCTTGCCTCGGACCTTATGTACTACGGCATTTTGCTGACTGGTGGCGGCGCGCTGCTGCGCGGTCTCGACGTGCGCCTGCGCGATGAGACCGGTGTTTCGGTCAACGTCAGTCCCACGGCGCTCGATAACGTCGTTAACGGCTGTGCCCGCGTGCTCGAGGCCAATGCGTTTGATGGCGGCTTCGTCCAGACCAATGCTTAATTTCCAAAAGGTGGATTCCATTTGGCACGATCTTCGGGTTTCTCCACAAATCTGAATACCAAGCGACAATCAACGGGTATGCGCCCGTTGATTGTTTTCAGCCTGATTTCGGTGTTGCTGCTCACGTTTTACATCCGCGAGGGCGAGGCAGGGCCGATTCATGCCGTGCGTTCGGGCGTAACGACGATTACCTCTCCGGTGCGCTTTGTGGGCTCGGCTGTGGCGGCTCCCTTCAATGCGATTGGCAACGTGTTCTCTAACCTAACGGCGTCGCAGGACACGCTCGACGAGCTCAAGAAGCAAAATGAGGAGCTGACCTCTAAGGTCGCCGAGCTTTCTGAGGCTCAAAAGACTGCCGAGCGCCTGGAGGGCCTGGTCGGGCTGCAATCGACCTACAACCTCAAATCGACCGCAGCTCGTATCGTTGGTGCCTCCGGCGATGCCTGGACCTCGACCGTTACCATCGACAAGGGCTCTGCCGACGGCCTTACCATCAACATGCCCGTGACGAGTTCTGCCGGTGTTATCGGCCAGATTATCGAGGTATCGGCCAAGACCTCTACCGTGCGCCTGATTGGCGACGAGAACTCGGGCGTGTCCGCCATGGTGCAGGACACGCGCGCCCAGGGTATGCTGCAGGGTCAGGCTGACGGCACGCTGCGTCTTGAGTACGTGAGCGTCGACTCCGATGTTAAGGTTGGCGATATTATCGTGACCTCTGGCATCGGTGGCGTGTTCCCCAAGGGCCTTCCGCTTGGCACCGTCTCGTCGGTTGAGAAATCGGCAAACGACGTGTACTACACCATTGTGGTGCGCGCTCAGACCACGGCCGAGAACAACGAGGAAGTGCTGGTCATCACCTCGCTGACCGACGAACAGTCGGCCTCGGATGAGGACGTGAGCACGGCCAACAGCACGCCGCAGGGAACGTCGCGCGATGCTGCGACCAAGACGAAGGACGAGAGCTCGGATGACAGTTCCGACACGTCCGAGACGACCGATTCTGGCTCGAGCGAATAGGGGGCATGTCCATGGATCTACACGAGCAGGGGATGAGCTCCCGCACGTTTGTAATCGCCGCCATTGTGTGTGTGCTGCTGCAGGCAGGCCTGGCACCGCAGATCTCCATTGCGGGAGGTCGCGTCAACTTCATGATTATCCTGGTGTGCCTAAGCGTGTTCTCGGGCGACCCGACCCGTGCCGTCGTGTGCGGTTTTTGCAGCGGCTTGTTTTATGACCTGTCCGCTGCCGTGCCGGTGGGCGTTATGTCGCTCCTGCTGACCGTGGGTTCTTTTGCCCTGGTGCACAGCGCCGTCGGTCAGACGGGCGGTACCCCGAGTGCGCGCGGCGTCACCGTGGGCGCCTTTGCGCTCGTCATTAATGTGATCTACAGCATCATCTTGCTGTTTATGGGTTTGGAGACGAGCTTTGTCGTGGCGATCTTCGGCCATGCGCTGCCGTCCTCGATCCTGACGGGTCTGGTTGCCATTCCGTTTTTGATGTCCGGCGTCGTGCCGCAGTCCGGCTATGGATTCTCCGCACGTGGCGGACGCCAGACGGGTATGCGCTTTAAGCCCAAGACCCGCAAGCTCAAATAGGGGAGGCCCGTAGATGTCTTCCCAGATGACGGTTATTATCGCCGGTATCGTGCTGGTTGTGGCCATCGTGGTCGCGCTGGTCATCATGCGTCGAGGCGATTCCCGTTTTACCTACGATACACAGCATGGAACGGCCCCGCGCGCCACCGAGGGCGAGGGCAATACCGCGGCGACCGCCTTTAAGGGCCGCTTTTCCATCCTCACCACGGGTGCGGGCGCGATGTTTGCGGCACTTGCCGTCAAGCTGTGGGGCATGCAGATGGTCTCGTCGGACTATTACGAGAAGCAGGCCAATAGTAATCAGACTCGCACCGTTACCACACCCGCTGTGCGCGGCCGCATCCTCGACCGCAATGGCGTGGCGCTTGTCCAGAACCGTCCCTCACTTGCTGTCGTGGCCTACCGCGACCTTGCCGAGGATGAGGTTCTGGTTCGCCATCTTGCCAACGTGCTTGGAATGCCTTATGTGGCGGTCCTTCGCAATATTCAGGACAATACAGAGGGCGCTCAGAGCCTGCATACCATCGCGACGGACGTCCGTCGCTCCACGGTTGCCTATATCAAGGAACACGCCGGCGAGTTCCCGGGCGTCAAGATTGCCGAGCGTACCGAGCGCCAGTATCCATACGGCGAGACGGCATGCCATATCTTGGGCTATACCGGCACCATTACCTCCGAGCAGCTCGAGGCCCAGAATAAGAAAACCTCTGGCGATGATGATGCTTCTGCTGGCAAGATTACGTACCAGTCGGGCGATATCGTGGGCCAGGCGGGCGTTGAGAGCTACTACGAAAACCTGCTGCAGGGTATTCGTGGCGAGCAGACCGTCAAGGTCGATGCCTCGGGCAATGTGACCGGTCAGGCCGGCGCCGTGCCCGCGAAGGCCGGCTCCGACATTAAGCTCACGCTCGACCTTAAGATCCAACAGGCCTGTGAGACGGCGCTGGCGAGCGCTATCGAGCTTGCCAAGACCACTGGCTACAGCAATGCCGGCAACGGCGCTGTGGTGTGTCTCGATCCCAACAATGGCGAGATCCTGGGCATGGCGAGCCAGCCCAAGTTCGATCCGTCCGTCTTTATCGGCGGCGTCTCAAATGACGTGTGGACCGAGCTCAATGATGACAAGGGTTCGCACCCGCTGCTCAACCGCGCCATTAGCGGACAGTACATGTCGGCCTCGACCATCAAGCCGCTCTCGGCACTGGCCGGTCTTGAGTTTGGAACCTACACTTCAACGCAGACAACCAACTGCACGGGTTATTGGACGGGTCTGGGCAAGGCTTGGGGCAAGCGCTGCTGGCTGACGTCTGGCCACGGCACCATGACGCTGCAGTCGGGTATCGCCAACTCGTGCGACCCCGTCTTCTACGACATGGGTAAGGCGTTCTTTTATGACGAGCAACATCCCGAGGGCCTGCAGGAGGTCTTTCGTCGCTGGGGCCTAGGCAAGACCTGCGGTATCGATCTGCCGAGTGAGGGCGCGGGTCGTATTCCCGATGCCGAGTGGAAAGAGTCATACTTCACCGACGCCTCTGCCGAGGACCGCAAGTGGAATGCCGGCGATATGACCAACATTGCTATCGGCCAGGGCGACATCCTGGTGACGCCCCTGCAGATGGCGTGCGCCTATATGGGTCTTGCCAACGGCGGCAAACAGTACGTGCCTCACGTATTTTTGTCTGCCGTGTCGCGCGATGGCGACGGCGATGCCTATAAGTACAATGGCAAGGGCAAGAAGAAGCGCCTGGAGGCCAAGATCAACAGCGATTCGGATTTGGCTCTTGTTCGCAACGGCATGCACGACGTGATTTACACGGCATCGACGTCCCTGGCGGCGCACTTTGGCACCCTGACGCCGCAGGTATACGGCAAGTCGGGCACGGGCGAGAAAAGTGGCGAGGACGAATACGCGTGGTTCTGCGCCTATGCACCGGCCGATGATCCCAAGTATGTCATCGCTACCGTCCTGGAGCAGGGCGGCGGTGGCTCAGATACCGCGATGCATGTCGTGCGCGACGTGCTCGGCGTGATTTATGACGAGCCCGATACCTCTTCGGCCTCGGGCGATTCTTCGGTTCGATAGGAGGTTGCGATGGATTTTTCTCCGGCGGATCTGTTCCGTTCAACCAAGACCGGCTCTCGCAGCAGCCTGGACCGCGTCAACAAGCAACTTTCGGCCTCGCGCGGCACGTTTCGCCAAAAGGTGCATATCGGTGTGCTCGTGGCTACTGTGGCGCTCGTCGCCTACGGTGCCATCATTATCTGGTCGGCTTCGCAGTTTAAGGCCGATGCTTCGTTCTCGCGCCATTTGCTGGGAATTGGCATCGGAGCGGTGCTGGCGGTGCTCGTCTGGCGAACCGACCTGCGCGGTATTTCCAATTTCTCGACGGCGTTGCTCGTCATCGACCTGATCGTGATCTTCTCGCCCAAGATTCCGGGTCTGTCCTATACGGGCGGTCTGGGCATGACGGGCTGGATCAAGATTCCCGGTATCGGCTTGACGTTCCAGCCGGTTGAGCTTGCCAAGCTCATCACCATCTTCTTTATTGCTACGCTTGGCTCGCAGTATAACGGTCGCATCGATACCGTTCGCGACTACGTCAAGCTCTGCGGCATGCTGTCCATTCCGTTTTTGGCCGTCGTTGCCATGGGTGACCTGGGCTCGGGCCTGGTCGTGCTGGTTTCGGGCGCCATCGTCATCTGCATGAGCGGTGCACGCCGCGAATGGGTGCTGTCGACCCTGGCCCTGCTCGTGGGCCTGGTGGCCCTCGTCCTGGCGCTTGATTCGGTCTTTGATTCGTTGCTCGGCCACGATGTGCTCATCAAGCAGTATCAGATGAACCGTCTGACGGTCTTTATCGACCCCGATAATGCCGATTCGGACGATGCCTACAACCTGCAGCAGTCGCTTATCGCCGTTGGCTCGGGCGGCTTCTTTGGTAAGGGCCTGGGGCATGCGACGCAGTCGGCCGGCGGCTTTCTGCCTGAGTTCCACACCGACTTCGTCTTCGCCTTCCTGTCCGAGACCTTTGGCTTTTGCGGTTCCTTTTTGCTCCTGTGCCTCTACGTGCTGCTGATCTTTTCGACGATTCGCGTCGCCTTTAAGTGTGAGTCGCTGTTTTTGCGTCTTTCGTGTGTGGGCATCGTTGGCATGTGGGCGTTTCAGACTTTCGAAAACATCGGCATGTGCATCGGCATGATGCCGATTACCGGTATTCCGCTACCGTTTATTAGCTTCGGTTCGTCTTCGATGATGATTCAGCTGCTGACGGTGGGTATCGTACAATCCATATGGCGGCATCGTTCGGACGCCGCGTAACCGCTGGAGGGGTTTGCTATGAAAATTCCCGTAGATAAGCTGACCCGCGCTTTTAAGATGGGCGCGTCCGTTAAGAAGGATTCCGATACGCCGGTGCGCGTCTCGGTCTATCTGGATTCGTCCGCCTCGCGCTTTCTGGCCGAGACGGTGCGTGACGCCTTTGTGCCGCAGACGACCTCGGGCATTGTGCGCGTCGAGCGTCTCGGGGAGGAGCGAATTGCTCCAAAGACCGATACCGATGTGGTGCTGGTGCTCTCGTGTGGTTCCGACCGCTTGGAGAGTGCCGTGCAGGAGCTCGTGATCGCCGGCGCGCCCGTGTGCGTGCTTGCCGAGTCTGCTGTGGAGGTGCCGTTTATCGAGGAGTCCACGCCCATGCTCGGCGTGGTAGCGGCAACCGATAAGACGTATCTGCTCGAGACGCTTGCCCGCTGGATTCTCGATCGCACCGACAAGGAAACGGCTTTTGCGGCGAACTTTGCCTTCATGCGCATCGCGGCCGCCAATCGTATCATCACCTCGTGCGCGCTCACCAATATGGCGACCGGCGCGCTGGTGTTTTTGCCGGGCGCCGATTATCCCGTTATGGCGCTGGCGCAGGTGGGCATGCTCTTTGAGCTCGCTGCCGTCTTTGGACGCGGCATTAAGCCCGAGCGCGGCTACGAGGTCGCGGGCGTGCTTGCCGGCGGTCTTGTGATCCGCGCGGTCACCCGCGCGCTCGTCAAGCAGACGCCGCATATTGGGTTTGCCGTCAAGGCGCTCACTGCTGCCGCGGGCACCTATGGCATGGGCCGTGCGCTCGTTTCGCTCTACGAGCGCGATGTCGACTACAGCCGTGCCAACGAGGTGGTCACTGCCACGTTCTCCCGCGTTCGCGATCTGGTGACCACGGTCGCGGGCGCTACCCGTCCTATGGCGTCCTATCAGGACGCATCAGATCTCGCTGCTTAGGGGTTTTCCGTTGCGCGTTGCATACCAAGATTGTTTTCATTTAATTGAGCCGTTGCTCGCCAAGGTCGAGAAGCCGAGTCGCTATATCGATCACGAGTGGGGTACGCTTTCCAAGGCCGATGCCGACTACCGTTGCTGCCTGATCTATCCGGATGTGTACGAGGTCGGTCTGCCCAACCAGGGTATCGCCATCCTCTACAACATCCTTAACCAGGCTGAGGGCATCTCCTGCGAGCGTGGCTATGTGCCGTGGCCCGATATGGGTGACGCCATGCGCGAGGCGGGCATTCCGCTGCTCTCGCTCGAGGGAGCAGCGCCGGTCGCTTCGTTTGATATCGTCGGTCTGCATGTGCCGCACGAGATGGCGGTGACGAACTTTCTCGAGGCACTCGACCTCGCTGGTATTCCGCTGTTAGCGGCTGACCGCACCGAGGACGACCCCATTATCATCGCCGGCGGCCCCTCGGTGTACAACCCCGAGCCGTACGCGGCCTTCTTCGATGCCATCCTCATCGGTGAGGGCGAGGAATCGCTGCTCGAGACCTGCCAGCTGCATCGCCGCCTGCGCGACGAGGGCGTCTCGCGCGCTCAGATTGTCGAGCAGCTCGCGACGGTCGCCGGTACCTATGTGCCGTCTCTGTATGAGGTGCGCTATGACGAGCCCTGCACGCCGCATGGCTATACCGTGCCGCGCGAGGGCAAGGGCGTCCCACCGGTAGTCTACAAGCGTGTCGTCGAGGACTTTGGTGCCACCAATCCGCTTCCTCAGTCGTGCGTGCCGTATGCGCAGCTCGTCCACGATCGCCTGTCTATCGAGATCCTGCGTGGCTGCGCCCGCGGCTGCCGTTTTTGCCAGGCAGGCATGACGTATCGTCCGGTACGCGAGCGCTCGGCCGACCAGATCGTGTCCTCGGTGATCCAGGGCTTGGAAAAGACTGGCTATGACGAGGTGTCGCTTACCTCGCTTTCGACGACCGACCACTCCTGCATCCGCGATGTGCTCGGTAGGCTCAACCGTCGCCTGGAGGACACGGGCATTCGCGTGTCCATTCCCTCGCAGCGCTTGGACTCGTTTGGCGTTGATATGGCTGAGTCGGTCGCCGGCGAAAAGAAGGGCGGCCTGACGTTCGCGCCCGAGGCGGGCAGCCAGCGTATGCGCGACATCATCAACAAAAACGTGACCGAGGAGGACTTGGATCGCGCGGCAAAGGCAGCCTTCGAGGCCGGCTGGAACCGCATGAAGCTCTACTTCATGATGGGCCTTCCCGGCGAGCGCGACGAGGACATCGTGGCTATCGCCAACCTGGCCGATCACGTGCTGGAGCTCGGCCGCTCCGTGGTGCCCAAGGCGCGCCGCGGGTCTATCTCGGTTTCTATCTCTGTTTCGGTGTTCATCCCCAAGGCGGCAACGCCCTTCCAGTGGTGCCCTCAGCTCGATTACGACGACGTCAAGCGCCGTCAGAAGCTGCTCATCACGAGTGTGCGCAACCGCGCCGTACGCGTGCATTACCACGATGCCGAGACCTCGCTTGTCGAGGCTGCGCTCTCCCGTGCCGGTCGCGATATGACGCCGGTCATCATCGACGCCTGGCGTGCGGGCTCGCGCTTCGACGCCTGGGTGGAGCACTTCTCGCTCGACAACTGGAAGGAGGCCGCTGCCAAAAACGGCATCGACCTCAACGAGCTGGTGCACCTGCCCTACGAGCTGGACTGGCGCCTGCCCTGGGAGCACGTGAGCCCCGGCTGCTCGCGCGGCTTCCTCGAGCGCGAATACCGCCGTTCGCTCGAGGGCGTCACGACGCCCGATTGCACCCGCACGTCATGCACCGGCTGCGGAATCTGTCCCACGCTCCACGCCAAGAACGTATTGATGGGTGATCGCGCATGAGTGAGCGCTTGACCGACAATCCCACGCTCTTTAGGCTGCGCGTTCGCTACGGCAAGCGTGATCGCCTTAAGTATTTGGGCCATCTGGAACTAATCCATACCATTGAGCGCATCGTTCGCCGTGCGGGCCTGCCCTATGCCGTGACGCAGGGTTTCTCGCCGCATATGCGCGTGGGCTTTTCGTCGGCACTGCCCGTGGGCACGTCGTCGACCTGCGAGTGGTATGACCTGTTTATGACCGAGTTCGTCGCTCTCGACGAGGCCTTTGAGCGCCTGGCCGCGGCGTCCCCGGCCGATTTGGCGCCCATCGAGGCCGCCTATATCGACGTGCGCACGCCGGCGCTGACGGCTCAGCTTACACGTCTGTCGTACCGCATCGACTTGCACCTGGACCCCGAAGCCCCCGTGAGCGCCGACGAGGTGCGCGCTGCGATCGATACGCTGCGCGCGGGTCACGGCATTGACTATGCGCGCGGCAAAAAGAGCAAGCGTCTTGATCTGGACCATACGCTCGTTGGCTATGAGCTCGCGGCGGGGGATCGTCCGGACCATCTGGTGCTCATGCTCGACACCCATGCCGACAACGAGGGCTCCATGCGTCCGGAGATTTTGCTTTCTGCTGCTGATGTTTTGTTGCAGGGCTTGACCCCGGGCGTCGATGCACCTATTGTTTCCACCGGTATGCAAGACCTCGTGACCATCTGCTCCTACGATGTCGAGCGTCAGAATCAAGCATGCGAGGACGACGAGGGCCGACTCGTCAGCCCCATACCTGTGCGAACTTGTGGATTTGCTCCACATACTCGTTGACGGGGGTATTATCGCCTGCTACTATATTCGGCTGTTGCACTAACTGATGCATGAAGGGCAAGTAAACATGTACGCAATCGTTAACACGGGCGGCAAGCAGTACAAGGTCGCCACCGACGATGTCATCACCGTCGAGAAGATCGAGGGCAATGAGGGCGACAAGGTCACCCTGCCGGTCATCTTCCTCAATGATGGTAAGAAGATCGTCACCGATCCCGACAAGCTGGCCAAGGCCAAGGTTACCGCTCAGATCGTTGAGCAGTTCAAGGGCGAGAAGCAGCTGGTCTTCAAGTTCCACAAGCGTAAGCGCTATCGTCGTCTGAAGGGTCACCGTCAGCAGCTCACCAAGCTGAAGATCGTGAAGGTCCAGGCTACGTCCCGCGCCAAGAAGGCTGTCAAGGCAGAGGCCGAGGCTGTTGCCGAGGCTCCCGTCGCCGAGTAGATTACACTCGTAACGAAAGAGTAGGTATACACAATGGCACATAAAAAAGGACTCGGTTCCTCCCGTAATGGCCGTGACTCCCGCGGTCAGCGCCTTGGCACGAAGCGCTTCGCCGGCCAGACGGTAACCACGGGCACGATTCTCGTCCGTCAGCACGGCACGCACATCCACCCGGGTGAGAACGTTGGCCGTGGCAAGGACGACACGCTGTTCGCGCTGGTCGACGGTACCGTTGAGTTCCACAAGGGTATCAAGCACAGGGTCAGCGTACGCCCGCTCGCGAACGCGTAATTCACCCTTCATAGAGCACATATGTGGGAGGCACTTGAGTTTTAGGATTCAAGGGTCTCCCTCTTTTTGTAGGAGGCGATTCTGTTGTCACAGTTCACCGATATCAGCCGCATTAACGTGTGCGGCGGCGACGGCGGTGCCGGATGCATGTCGTTTAGGCGCGAGGCCTTTGTCCCCAAGGGTGGCCCCGATGGCGGCGACGGCGGTCGTGGCGGCAATGTCGTCATCCAGGCCGATGCTCAGCTGTCTTCGCTGATCGATTACCGCTTTAAGCATCACTTTCGTGCCGAGCGCGGAACGCACGGTCAGGGCGCCCGCCGCAATGGCAAGAGCGGCGAGGACCTGATCCTTAAGGTTCCCATGGGTACCGTGGTGCGCGAGCTCGACCCCGAGACGCAAACCCCGATGTTCGAGATTGCCGACTTGGTGCATGATGGCGAGCGCGTCGTCGTGGCGCCCGGTGGCGCCGGTGGCCTGGGCAATACGCACTTTGTTACGTCGGTGCGCCGCGCGCCCGCTTTCGCCCAGCTGGGCGAACCGGCCGAGGAGCACTGGATCGAGCTCGAGATGAAGCTTATGGCCGATGCCGCACTCGTGGGCTTTCCCTCGGTGGGCAAGTCCTCGCTCATCGCGCGTATGAGCGCCGCCCGACCCAAGATCGCCGACTACCCGTTTACCACGCTCGTTCCCAATCTGGGCATGGTGCGTGCCGGCGAGTACTCCTATGTCGTTGCCGACGTTCCCGGCCTCATTGAGGGTGCGAGCGAGGGCAAGGGCTTGGGCCATCAGTTCCTACGCCACATCGAGCGCACGGCACTCATCATGCATGTCGTCGATATGACGGGCGGCTTTGAGGATCGTGATCCGGTCGAGGACTATCGCATCATCAACCGCGAGCTCGAGCAGTATGGCGCCGAGCTTTCGGAGCGCCCTCAGATCGTCGTCGCTAACAAGTGCGATGCGCCGGGCACGGCTGACAAGATTGCCGACCTCAAACGCGCCGCGCTTGACGATGGACATATGTTCTTTGCCGTGTCTGCCGTGACGGGCGCCGGGCTCAACACACTGATGCTTGCCGTGGGCGAGCAGGTGGCTAAGCTGCGCGCCGAGTTGGCTGTCTCCGATGAGCCGGTCGATCTGCGCGACGATGAGTGGGAGCGCCGCCGCCTGCAGCGCGAGAAGCGTTTCCGCATTGTTCAGGAAGAGCCCCATGCCTTCCGCGTGGTCGGTCGCGCCATCGAGCGCATGGTCATCCAGACCGACTGGGAAAACGAGGAAGCCGTCATCTACCTTCAGCATAAGTTTGCGCGCATGGGTGTTGACGACGCGCTCGAGAAGGCCGGCTGCCGTGCGGGCGACGAGGTCCGCATTTGCCAGCGCGCCTTTGACTTTGAGGGCGCCGAGGACTTCTCGGAGTACGAGGAGGAGCTTGAGGACGCAGGCGAGGACGTTGCCGTTGAGGTCTTTGACGTAGCCGATGCTGCGGACGAGGACGTCGAGGTTGTCGATGCGGCAGAAGTCGCGGACGATGTCGAGACCCCGGAGGGCGAGTAAGTCATGTCGCTGCGCGGTGGAATTGGTCTGCCTGAGCTGCCTATCAAGGATGGGCAGGAGTTTCGGCTTGGCATTATGGGTGGCACCTTCGACCCGATTCATTACGGGCACTTGGTTACTGCTGAGCAGGCGCGCGAGTCGCTCGACTTGGACGCCGTGCTCTTTATGCCGGCCGGCTCTCCCGCCTTTAAGCTCGACAAACCGGTGACGCCTGCCGAGGACCGTTATGCCATGACGGTCCTCGCAACCGCTGCGAATCCGGCTTTTTTGGCGAGCCGTTTCGAGATCGACCGTCCGGGCGTGACCTATACGGCCGATACGCTTCATGCCCTTCGCGACTTTTACCCGCCTCAGGTAAAGCTCTACTTTATTACGGGCGCCGACGCGATTATCGATATTGTGACCTGGCACAATGCTGATGAGATTGCCGAACTGGCAACCTTTATTGCTGCGACACGTCCCGGCTTTGACATCGATACTGCTCGCGCACGAATCAAAGAGTCGGGCCTGCCGTTTGACGTGCGTTATATCCAGATTCCGGCGCTGGCGATCAGCTCGACCAACATTCGCAAGCGAGTTGCCCGTGGCATGAGCGTGCGCTATCTTACGAGCGAGTCCGTTCTCGGCTATATTCGAAAACGCGGGCTGTATACCGATCTGGGTCAAGAAGATTTTGAGTGATGGGGGTCTACGTTGTCGGTAGAGGATCAGTTTGAGGGCGATGAGCGCGCGCTGCTCAAGCGCATTCAAGAGCTGCTCGATGTGCGTATGAAGGATAAGCGCAAGCGCTACGTGCATTCGCTCGGGGTTGCCGAGACCGCGCTGCACCTAGCCGAGGTATACGGTGTCGACCGCTTTAATGCCGCTGCCGCCGGCCTGATCCATGACTGGGATAAGGTGCTCTCCGACGACGAGCTGGTCACGCGCGCTCTGCATTACGGCATTAAGATTGCCGGCTCTCCGTCTGCCGCGACGCCGCTTTTGCATGGACCGGTTGCCGCCTATGAGCTTCCGCAGCTTTTTCCCGAGCTGTCGCCGGCGGTCTTTCAGGCTGTCGACCGTCACACCGTGGGCGCCTGCGACATGACGCCGCTCGATATGGTGGTCTTTGTTGCCGATGCCATCGAACCCAACCGCCATGGTGATTATGCCCACGCGCTGCGCAAGATGGTGGGGGAGTCGACGCTTGATGAGTTGTTCTTCTCCTGTTTTGCGCAGGGTCTGGTCTACGTGATCCAGTCCGGGCGCTATCTTTATCCCACGGCTATTACGATTTACAACCATTACGCCCAGCTACGCTAGCTCGGGTGCGTCTAGAAAGAGGTATTCCATGGCCGACGAGACCATGACCGACGAGCAGATTCTTGAAGGTGTGGAGCACAAGAGCTTCGTTGCCACGTCAGACCGTACCGCCGCCTCGCTGTCCACGAGCGGTGTCGCCGCCGAGGATGTCGCCCGCGCCGCCGCGCAGGCTGCCTACGACAAGAAGGGCGAGGACGTTCAGGTGCTCGACCTGACTGAGCTCTCCGACGTGTGCGACTACTTTGTGCTCGCCACCGGTACCAACAACCGTCAGGTCGATTCTATCGTCGACGAGATCGAGGAGAAGGTCGCCGAGGCTTGCGGTGAGCACCCGTTCTCCATCGAGGGCCGCGAGCAGAAGACCTGGATGCTCATGGATTACGGTTCAGTCGTCGTCCACGTCTTCACCCCCGAGGCACGTGACTTCTACCGTCTCGAGAAGCTCTGGGGCGACGCCCCCCAGCTCCCCCTCAACCTGCTCTAGAGCTTTGCTTAGGCTGGGGCTTTTTTAACTACCCTCTACCGTTCGCCGCGCAGTTGCGGTTTTCCGCACCTGCCCGGTTTCCTTTTGACCAAAGGCGGTTAATCGTTGAAGCGGGATTGGCGGCCGAAGGATAGGGCGGTGTCGCCGAATTTGTCTCGGACGGCGTCGATGGCGACGCAGAGGTCGCGGCGGTCGCTGGATTGGGCTCCGCGGTCATCAATCTCGCAGAACAGGTCAGTTTGGATACCGCCTTGGTGGTTGAAGTCGCTCATGCCGATACCCGCCAGACGCACGTGCATGCCTTCTTGCCAGATATTGTCGAGCAGCTCGAGCGCTACGGCCACAAAGATATTCTCGTCGTCGGTGGGGTGGGGCAAGCGGCGCTGTGCCGTGCGTCCGCTACCGTAAGAGTATTTGAGCTTGAGCGTTACGGTTCCGCCCGTCAGCCCTTGACGACGTAGGCGGCGCCCAACCGACTCGCCCAGCAGCGCAATCGCCGCCTCGATATCCCCACGCTCAGTCAAATCCTTCGCAAAGGTGCGCTCATTGCTCACCGATTTAACTTCACGTTCGTCATCCAGGCTGGTGACCTCGGATACTTCGAGCCCCAAAGCACGCTGACGCATGCGCTCGCCATTCACGCCAAAGATTGCAGCCAGGGTGGACTCTGGCGCGCGTGAAAGTTCGCCGAGCGTATAGATGCGCATGCGACGCAGTCGCTCCTCGGCCGAGCGCCCGATGCCGCTCATGGCAGATACCGGCAGCGCGGCCAAAAAGCGCTGCTCGGTTCCGGGGCGCACGATGGTCAGCCCAAACGGCTTATCCCGCTCGCTTGCGATCTTTGCGACCGTCTTGTTGCAGCCCACGCCAATGGAACAGGTCACTCCCAGTCCTGCCACGCGGTCGCTTATACGTCGCGCAACCAGCAGCGGGTCTTCGGGCGCAAAGCGACCCGGTGTGATATCGATAAAGGCTTCGTCTATGGATACGCGCTCCACGCGCGGCGTCTCCTCGGCAAGAATCGCCATGACCTGCGCGCTGACCTCACGATAGCGATCAAAATGCCCATGCGTCCAAATGGCTTGCGGGCACAAGCGCCGCGCCTCGGCCGAGGCCATGGCAGAGTGCACGCCAAAGCGACGCGCCTCATACGAACACGTGGACACGACGCCACGCGAATCGGCGTCTCCGCCCACGATGAGCGGCTTTCCTCGCCATTCGGGATGATCGAGCATTTCCACGCTCGCAAAAAACGCATCAAGGTCCATCAGGCCCACCGCCGGACCCGTCCAGGGAGGCGGCGTGACGCCCATGGCATCCTCATAACCGTATGTATGTTCGCGTCTTTCCATGTCATGAGTATACCGCGCAGCTCATGTGGGGTGCGTGTATGTGCTTGCAAATCCCGAATTCTTGTCTAAGATATGGATTTGCCCTCGACTACACCGAAGAAGTTGGTCTCACGGACTTCACCTGCCCGCGTCGATGGCGTATTATGTTCAACTGTTTGTTTGTAGTTGCAGCCTAAAGCTGCTTGGTTGGAGGAGTTTCCTTTGGCAGTCAAGATTCGCCTTGCTCGTCACGGCGCTAAGAAGCGTCCGTACTACCGTGTCGTCGTCGCCGATTCCCGCGCCCCGCGTGACGGTCGTATCATCGAGGAGGTTGGCCGCTACAATCCGATGACCGCCCCCAAGACCATTAACCTCGACCTCGAGAAGATTGCTGACTGGCAGTCCAAGGGCGCTCAGCTCACCGACGCCGTCGCCGCTCTGGTCAAGGCCGCCAACGAGGGCGAGAAGACCGAGACCGTCGTCAAGAAGTCCAAGAAGCAGCTCGCCAAAGAGGCTGAGGCCGCTAAGGCTGCCGCTGAGGCCGCTGAGGGCGCCGAGGAGTAAATCGTGCCTGAGGTTGACGCTGCACAGCTCGAGGGTGAGGCAATGCTCTCAGATCGCATCGCCGATCTCGTCGAATATCTCGTTGTTCAGATCGTCGACGACCCGGATTCCGTGAGCCTTGAGGTCATCGATGGGGACGACGCCTCTACGATTGAGGTTTCGGTTGCCGAGGATGACGTCGCTAAGGTCATCGGCCGTCGTGGCCGTACCATCAAGGCCATTCGCACGCTCGCCCGTGCACTGGCCGCTCGCCTCGACACTGCTGTCGAGGTAGAGGTTCTGGGCTAGGACCTTGAGGTCCCAGTACAAAAACATCGCCCGTGTGGTCAAGCCGCACGGAAGGAAGGGGGAGGTCCTCGCGCAGCCGCTGCGGGGGCTTCCTTCTGTATTGGAGCCGGGTATGCGTGTCGCCTTGACGCCGCCGGCGCTCAAGCGCGACCGTTTTTGCACGGTCGTATCCGTCACTGATACGGGCGATGGCGATCTGGTCTCGTTTGAGGGCATAGACGACTTGACGGCCGCCGAGGGCATCACCGGATGCTACGTGCTGGCCAATCGTGACGACTTCGAGCTCGATTCGCTCGACGCCGCCTATACCGACCTCATGGGTCGCGAGGTGGTCGACGAGCGCTTTGGGTCGCTCGGCACGATTGTCGAGATCATGTCGACGCCCGCCAACGATGTTTGGGTTGTCGAGGGCGATCGGTACGGCGAGGTGCTGATTCCCGTGATCGAGCAGGTTGTGCTCGATCTTCCCGACACAGGAACAATTTCCGTCCACGTTATGGACGGCTTGATCGATATGGACAAGTAGGGAGGACAGCATGCTGATTGAGACCCTTTCGGTCTTTCCCGAGATGTTTGAGCCCGTCATGTCCACGTCGATTTTGGGCCGCGCCCGTAAGGCCGGCCTTTTTGATTTTAAGGCGTATAACCTGCGCGACTGGACGCACGACCGCCATCGTACCGTCGATGACGAGCCGTATGGCGGCGGGCAGGGCATGCTCATGAAGGTCGAGCCCATTGCCGAGGCAATCGAGGCCATCAGCTCCGAGGGTCCCAAGCCCACCGTGGTGTTCTTCACCCCCTGCGGCGAGCCCTTTACGCAGCATGTGGCCGAGCGCCTGCTCAAAAGTGAGCGCCTGCTGTTTGTGTGCAGTCGCTACGAGGGTGTCGACGAGCGTGCCTATGCGTATGCCGACGAGCGTCTGTCGATTGGCGACTACGTGCTCACGGGCGGCGAGCTGCCCGCTATGGTCGTGGCCGATGCCGTCGTACGGCTCATTCCCGGAGCCTTGGGCGACGAGATGAGCAATGTCGACGAGTCCTTCTCGACCGCCGAGGACGGTGGCCTGCTCGAGTACGCGCAGTACACCCGCCCCGCCGAGTTTAATGGCGAGGGCGTGCCTCCAGTACTCGTAAGCGGCGACCACGCCAAGGTCGATGCCTGGCGTCGCAAAAACGCCATCGAGCGTACCTGTCGTTGGCGTCCCGATCTTATCGAGACGGCACGCCTTACGCCCGAGGAGCGCGCGTACGCGCAGGAGATCCTGGACGCTTCGTATTCGCAGAGCGAGGAGTGAGAATGGTCCCATCGCAGCATTCTGCCCTGAGGGGCGCCTTTGAGTGGATCGTAATCGTTGCGATCGCGCTGGTCGCAACCTTCTTGATTCGCTCGTTTGTGGTCGAACCCTTTGTGGTGCCCACCGGCTCCATGGAGTCCACGATTGAGATCGGCGATCAGATTCTGGCGCAGAAGGTGACGCTCGAACTCGGACAGCCCGTCAAGCAAGGCGATATCGTGGTGTTCCACAACCCCGATGCCACGTCCGAGCATGACGTGCTGGTAAAGCGCGTCATCGCCACGGCCGGCCAGACGGTCGACCTGCAGGACGGCAAGGTCGTCGTCGACGGCCAGGCGCTCGATGAGGACTATACGACCGGCATGAGCTGGCCGCTTTCGGTCCAAGCCCCCGGCGCTCAGGTGAGCTATCCCTACACCGTCCCTGACGACTGTGTGTGGGTGATGGGCGACAACCGCGAGAACTCTGCTGACTCCCGCTACTTTGGCCCGGTCGACCGCTCCGACTTGATCGCCATGGCGCTAGTGCGCTACTGGCCGCTCAACCGTATCGGCGCTATCGATTAAAAACCGCTATAGTACAGTACCTAACCGTGTAATCGTTTCGACGAGGGGATATTAGAGGCATGAACGCTTCATCGCTTTCCTTCCAAGACATCATCCTGCGCCTCCAGCAGTACTGGGGCGAGCAGGGCTGCGTCATTATGCAGCCCTATGACTCCGAGGTCGGTGCCGGTACCTTCCATACCGCGACCACGCTGCGCTCGCTCGGTCCCGCCGAGTGGCGCACCTGCTATGCGCAGCCCTGCCGCCGTCCCGCCGACGGCCGCTACGGCGAGAACCCCAACCGCATGCAGCACTACTATCAGTTCCAGGTGCTCATCAAGCCCTCGCCGGTCAACGCTCAGGAGCTCTACCTGGGTTCGCTGGCCGCCATTGGCCTGGACCCCAATGACCATGACGTCCGCTTTGTTGAGGACGACTGGGAGAGCCCGACGCTCGGCGCCTGGGGCCTTGGCTGGGAGGTCTGGCTCAATGGCATGGAGGTCACGCAGTTTACGTACTTCCAGCAGGTGGGCGGCATCGAGGTCGACCCCGTGCCTGTCGAGATCACCTATGGCCTGGAGCGTATCGCCATGTACGCCCAGGGCGTCAACTCGGTCTACGACCTGGTGTGGAGCTACCTGCCCGACGGCACGCCCATGACCTACGGCGACGTGTTCCTGGAGAACGAGCGCGAGTTCAGCGCTTATAACTTTGAGGTCGCCAACGTCGAGATGATGCGTCAGAAGTTTGACGACTACGAGGCCGAGTGCCACTCCTGCCTGGAGCGCAAGCTGCCGCTGCCGGCATATGACTGCGTCATGAAGTGCAGCCATGCCTTCAACCTGCTCGATGCCCGCGGTGCGCTGTCCGCAGTCGAGCGCGCCAACTACATCCTGCGCGTCCGCGCCGTCGCCAAGGCGTGCTGCGAGGCCTATATGGCCGAGGTCGCCGGAATCAACGAGAATGCCGATCAGGAAGGCGAGGTGGCGTAAGCCATGGCAGACGCTAAGGATTTCCTGTTTGAGATCGGTACGGAGGAAATGCCCTCTGCACCGCTGAACAATGCCGTCAAGCAGCTTGGCACTATGATCGCCAAGGGTCTCGATGAGGCCGGTCTGGCCCACGGTGAGGTCCGCGTGATCTCGAGCCCGCGTCGCCTGGCTGCGCTCGTGGCTAACGTCGCCACCGCGACCGATGAGGTTCACGAGGTCAAGCGCGGTCCCGCGGCCAACATCGCCTTCGATGCCGACGGTAACGCCACCAAGGCCGCCCAGGGCTTCGCCCGCAAGTGCGGTGTGGCTGCCGAGGATCTGGTCCGTCGCGAGGACACCGACGGCCGTGAGTACGTATTTGCCGAGAAGAACATTCCTTCCGCCCCGGCCACCCCGATTCTGACGGCCCTGTGCGAGAAGACCATGGCCGGCCTGCAGTGGCCCAACTACCGCTCTCAGCGCTGGGGCCACGAGCACGCCACGTTCGTGCGTCCGGTCCGCTGGATCTGCTGCCTTTTGGGTGAGGACGTCGTGCCCGTTTCGTTTGCCGACGTGACGAGTGGCAACACCACGCGTGGTCATCGCGTGCTTGGCCCCGGTGACCATGTGGTCGCCAGCCCCGCTGTTTACGAGCAGGTGCTCGAGGATGCCGGTGTGCTTTCTGCCGAGCGCCGTCGCGAGGCCATCCTTGCCGGCATCGCCGAGGTCGAGGCTGCGCGCCCCGGCTGCCACGTCGATACGCCCAAGAAGGTCTTTGAGGAGGTCATCAACCTCTGCGAGTGGCCGACGGTGCTTGTCGGTACCTTCGACGAGGAGTTCCTCAAGGTCCCGCACGAGATCATCTGCGAGTCTATGCTCACCAACCAGCGCTACTTCCCGATCTATGACGGCGAGGGCAAGCTGACGCGTGAGTTCGTGATCGTCTCCAACAGCAAGCCCGAGAACGCCGAGCGCGTGATCGACGGCAACGAGCGCGTTGTGCGCGCCCGCCTGGATGACGCCAAGTTCTTCTACGAGGAGGATCTGAAGATCTCCCTCGACGAGTTCCGTGAGCGTCTGGCCAAGGTCGCCTTCCAGGAGAAGCTCGGCAGCGTGCTCGCCAAGTCCGAGCGTATTGAGCAGCTTGCGCTCGCTATTGCCCGCGAGGCTCACCTGGGTGCCCACCTGGCCGCCGATGCCGGCCGCGCCGCTCACCTGTGCAAGGCCGACCTGGTGTCCAACGCTGTTGTCGAGTTCACGAGCCAGCAGGGCGTGATGGGCGGTTACTACGCCATCGCGATGGGGGAGAACGACGAGGTCGCCCACGCCATTCGCGATCACTATCGTCCCCGCTTTGCCGGCGACGAGCTACCCGAGGGCACCGCTGGCTGCATCGTGGCTTGCGCCGACAAGCTCGATACCATTGCCGGCATCTTTGCCATCGGCGAGCCCCCGACCGGCTCTTCCGACCCGTACGCGCTGCGTCGTGCCGCCATCGGCATCATCAATATCCTGCGCGACCGTCTGCAGATCGACCCCACGTCGCTCATCGACTTTGCGCTCGAGCTCTATAGCGAGCAGGGCATTGAGTTCGACGCCGCCGAGGTCGCCCAGCAGGTTCGCGACTTCTTCCACGGCCGTTTGGTGAGCATGGCCCGCGACGAGAAGATCCCGGCCGACACCGTTGCCGCCGTTTCCGCGGTGCACATCATTGCCCCGTCGGTCTTCTTCGCCCGCTGCGCCGCCCTCGATGAGGCCCGCAAGAACGACGCCGAGACCTTCGACAACCTGGCGACCGCTTACGCCCGCGCGGCGCATATCTCCAAGCCCGAACTGGGCGCGGAGTACGATCGCGCTCTGATGGGCGAGGTCGAGCTTGCGCTTGCCGACGCCTCCGAGGCCGCTCAGACCGCCGTCGATGCCGCGCTTGCTACCGAGGATTATCCTGCCGCATTCGCTGCCCTCGCCGCCCTGCGTGCCCCCATCGACCGTTTCTTCGACGAGGTTATGGTCATGGACAAGGACGAGCAGCTCCGCGATAATCGCCTTAAGCTGCTCAACCGCTTCGAGGCCGTTTTCTCCGGCATCGCCAACATCGGTGAGCTTGCCCGCAAAAAGTAAGCTAGCCTGCGCATAAGCGCAAAAGGAGCCCCGCATGGATTGCCCGGTCACCGCTCGTCCCACCGTTATCGTTATCTCCGACTCGCTCGGTGATACCGCTTGTGAGGTGGTGCTTGCGGCGTCCGGGCAATTTGATGAAGGGGCTTTTCGTGTTTTACGTCTGCCTAAGGTGACCTCGGTGGAGCAGGTTAAGTCGTTTGTGGGTCCGCATGTCGATGCGGACCATCGCGATATCGCCGTATTCCACACAATTGTCGATCCGGCGCTTCGTGCTCGCGTGCTCGACTACTTGGGCATGCTGCACATTCGCTCGGTCGACCTGATCGGCCCGACGCTTGCCGTGCTGTCGTCGCTCATCGGTGTGCCTCCCAAGGGCGTTGCGGGTGTGATTCACAAGACCGATGACCGGTATTTCCACCGCATCGAGGCCATGGAGTACTTTGTCGAGCACGATGACGGACGTGGTTGCGACGATCTGTCGGGTGCCGATATCGTGCTGCTGGGCGTGTCGCGCACATCCAAGACGCCGCTGTCGATGTATTTGGCCTATCAGGGCTACAAGGTCGCCAACGTTCCGTTGGCGCACGGTATGGAGCCACCCAAGTCGATTTACGAGGTCGATCCGATGCGTCTCTTCGGTCTGATTTCGACCGTCGATGTGATTTCCGAGATTCGCGATAGCCGCCTGGGCGACGACTATGCCCGTGCCGTTGCCGGCTCCTATGCCGAGCCCGAGAGTGTACGTAGCGAGCTCGAGGAAGCTCGTGCCCTCATGAAGCGTCTGGGTTGCTTTGTGGTGCGCACCGACGGCAAGGCGATTGAGGAGAGCGCCTCCGAGATCATCGCTCACCTCGAAGAGATTCAAGAGGCAAGAGCCCGCCGCGCCGCCCGTCGCGCTCAACATAAGTAGCTAATTTGGGACTTAAGTTACAGCTATTCGCTAAAGCGTTTTAGCAGTTTCTACCGCTTCTGACCTGCAACTACACTGTAGTGGTATCTTCATAAGGTAACCACCTTTACCTACCGTTTACCGCTAGTTTTAGCACGTTTACCAAACCGCGTATCCTCTGCTTAAGCCCGTTCAAATCCCGCCGTATAGTTCCCTCACGGCCCGCATCCGGCGGGTCGATTCGTTACCACGGTCGTGCGCGAGAGCGCATGGAAGGGGAAGTATCGTGAGCGATTGCAAGAGGGTTTACCGTTTTGGAACCGATGCCCAGGGCACTTGTGTCACCGAGGGTGACAAGTCCATGAACTTCGTGCTTGGTGGCAAAGGCGCTAATCTTGCCGAGATGAGCCGCATCGGCCTGCCGGTTCCCGGTGGCTTTACCATTACCTGCCAGACCTGCGTCGAGTACTCTGGTGCCGGCAACGTGTGGCCCGTGGGCGCGCTCGACGAGATCGTTGCCGCCGAGGCCGACCTCGAGGCCCGCTGCGGCAAGAAGCTCGGCGACGCCCGCGATCCGCTGCTCGTCTCGGTGCGCTCGGGTGCTCCGTTCTCCATGCCCGGCATGATGGACACGGTCCTCAACCTGGGCCTCAACGACGGTTCCGTCCAGGGCCTTATCGCCCAGACGCAGAACCCGCGCTTTGCCTGGGACAGCTATCGTCGCTTTATCCAGATGTTCTCCAACGTCGTCATGGGCGTCGATGCCGACTTGTTCGAGAATGCCCTGACCCAGGCCTGCCTGGTCGCCGACGTTCGCGTCGACTCCGAGCTTTCGGCCGAGGACCTGCAGGAGCTCGTCGAGACTTTCAAGGGCATTTTCTCCGACAACGTCGAGGCCGCCGTGTACCCCGAGCTCGAGGTCGCGGACGGCAAGCCCGTCTTCCCGCACGATCCGGAGCTTCAGCTGCGCCTTGCCATCCAGGCCGTCTTTGGTAGTTGGATGAACGAGCGCGCCTGCATCTACCGCAAGCAGCACGGCATTTCCGACGACCTTGGCACCGCCGTCAACGTCCAGGCTATGGCCTTTGGCAATAAGGGCGAGACCTCGGCGACCGGTGTCGCCTTTACGCGCAACCCGGCCGACGGCACCAAGGAGTTCTACGGCGACTTTCTGGTCAACGCCCAGGGCGAGGACGTCGTCGCCGGCATCCGCAACACCGAGCCCATCGCCGATCTCAAGACCTCCCCGGGCCTCGAGTCCGCAGGTGAGGAGCTTGAGCATGTCTTCCTGACGCTTGAGGATCACTACCGTGACATGTGCGACATCGAGTTCACCATCGAGCAGGGTAAGCTCTGGATGCTCCAGACCCGCGTAGGCAAGCGTACGGCAACCGCCGCCCTGCGCATCGCTATCGAGATGGTCGAGGAGGGCCTCATCACCCGTGAGGAGGCCGTGAGCCGCATCGACCCTGCGCAGCTCGACCAGCTCCTGCACCCGCAGTTCGATTCCTCCAAGAAGTACGAGGCGCTCGCATGCGGCCTTAACGCCAGTCCCGGTGCCGCCGTGGGCGAGGTCGTGTTCTCGAGCGATGACGCCGTCGCGCGTTCTGCCGAGGGCCATAAAGTCATTCTGGTCCGCTGGGAGACCAACCCTGACGACCTGAAGGGTATGGTCGCCGCCGAGGGTATCTTGACGAGCCATGGTGGCAAGACAAGCCACGCCGCCGTTATCGCCCGTGGCATGGGTACTCCCTGCGTCTGCGGTGTCGAGCGTTTCCATATCGACGCTGCCGAGAAGGTCGTTCGTATCGAGGGCAGCGATCGCGTGCTGCACGAGGGCGACATCATCTCCATCGACGGCACTCAGGGTATCGTCGTCGATGGCGCTGTCGCTTTGGTCTCCGCTGAGCTCACCGGCGACCTGGACACCATCCTGTCCTGGGCCGACGAGATCCGCCTGGACGAGACCGACGGTCACGTCAACCACGTGCGCGTCAACGCCGACAACCCCGAGGATGCCGAGCTCGCGCTTGAGTTTGGCGCCGAGGCCATCGGTCTGTGCCGCACCGAGCATATGTTCCTGGGCGATCGCAAAAACATTATCCAGAGCTTCATCCTGTCCGACGACGAGGCTGTGAAGCAGCAGGCCCTGGCCGATCTGCTCAAGGTTCAGACTGAGGACTTCTTGGCGATGTTCAAGACCATGTCCGGTCGCGATGTGGTCGTTCGCCTGCTCGATCCGCCGCTTCATGAGTTCCTGGATAATCCTCGCGAGCTCGAGGTCGCCATCACCAAGAAGGAGGCCGCTGGCGCCGGCGAGGTAGAGCTTGCCGCCCTGCGTGCTCGCCTGCGCCGTATCGACGGCATGGTCGAGTCCAACCCGATGCTCGGCCTGCGCGGTGTGCGCCTGTCAGTCGTCTTCGGTGACCTGCCGCTCATGCAGGTCCGTGCCGTGGCAACGGCTGCCGCTCGCCTTATCAAGGAAGGCGTCGACCCGCGCCCCGAGATCATGGTTCCGCTCGTTTCCATCACGGCCGAGCATGTCCAGACCCGCGAGGTCATCGAGCGCGTGATCGCTGAGGTTTCCGCCGAGGAGGGCGTCGAGCTCAACATTCCCGTGGGCACGATGCTCGAGCTGCCGCGCGCCTGCATGGTCGCTGACGAGATCGCCCATCACGCCGACTTCTTCTGCTTTGGCACCAACGATCTCACCCAGACGACCTTCGGCTTCTCCCGCGACGATGCCGAGGCCAAGTTCATTCCGCTGTACATGCACAAGAAGATCTTGAAGGAAAACCCCTTTGAGACCATCGACTCGGCGGTGCTGGAGCTCGTGCGCATGGCTGTGGCGAAGGGTCGCGCTACCAACCCCGGCATGCACTTTGGCGTGTGCGGTGAGCACGGCGGCGACCCCAATTCCATCAAGGCCCTGTTTAACGTGGCCGATGTGGACTACGTGTCCTGCTCGCCTTACCGCGTGCCCCTGGCGCGCCTGGCGGCCGCTCAGGCCAAGCTCGAGGCCAAGCGTTCCGCTTAACGGAGTCGCGTTCCATTAGCGCCTTTTACGCCCCCCTTCGCGCCGTCGCGCCCCCTGTGGACGCGGCGGCGTTTTACGTTGGTTCAATACATTGGCAACTGACGGGAGGACTGCGATGAAAAACCTCACCAGGTATTTGCAACGAGCGCGTCGGGGAGTACGGATGGCCCTGTGCTGGGTGGTCGTTGCGGTCACGGCGCTTTGCGGGATGCCGACAGCCGGTTTTGCCCTTCAGGATGATTCGCGCGACGAGCTCTATGGTGACGTGGTCAACCCGCTCACCATTACGGTCAACGATCGCGACTGCACGTTTGTAGATATCGATGACGGCAAGCTCGAGGGCCGTACCTCGATGTACGACAACGTCTCGTTCTATACGGCCGCCGTCAAAAAGGTGCTGCCCAACTGGGCATCGCTAGCCTATAACATCCTTGGCTATGGCGGAGGCGACGACTCCGGGGACTTTTTGTACTGGGACCACGCCGGCAAGGGCTTTGAGAAGGACTTCGGTAAGGGTCACTACATCTATCTCTATGATGCGCTTTCGGGTGGCAACGGTGAGCATTCCGATGGTGCCGACAAATCGAAGCAGAGTGGTCTGACATCTGCAAAAAGCCTCAATGCGGTCTACGAGCGCTTGACCGACGATATCGCCGGCTGTATCGGTCACAAGCTGAAGGGCTCCGATTTCCGTAAAAACGTGCCGCTCGACGGACTGTCGAAAGACACGACTGAGCAGGACGTCATCTATGCCACCATTGCTTGTGTCGACAAGCTCGGCGGCACCTATCAGTACGATTTCAATGGCTTTGGCATCGCGTTCTATAACTTTAGAGTTCAGCAACTCAACAGCGTGAACAAGCTTAACTGTGCGCCCGAGGACGCGCCGGGCTATTCCTTTGTCGATTCTAAGACTGAGCAGGAGCTCGTTACCTCGGCACTTAACGTCGGCTATGAGGACGCCTCGCAGAGCATCACGCTCGCCCGCGGTACCGAGGAGACGGTCGGCACGAGCACTTCTGAATCCGCATCGTATTCCAAAGGCGGCTCGTGGGGCGCATCGGTGAGCCTCAAGGAGTCGCTGGGCGTGCCCGCAACAGCGAGCGAGGAGATCGAGACCTCGTTTTCGGCCGAAACCACGATGTCGCAGTTGTGGGAGGCGAGCAAGACTGAGGAACAGTCGATCACCACAACGGACAATCAGTCGGTCACCGTCAATATGACGATCCCAGCGCACACGCAGGTCAATAGCAAGCAGACAAGTTCTACCACGACGCTATCCGAGGACTATGACCAGCCGGTGGGCGTGACGTTCGACGTGATCATCTTTAACATGAACGGCGAGTGCTACGACGACAACGCCGCCGTGCAGGAGTTCCATACCGCCGGTTATGACCAGCGCTCGTTCTACACCACCTTTGGTGATCAGTCGACCGACGCCGTGCAGAACCTGTTCCTGCGCTCAATCGCTCATCGTGGCGACGATGGCTACGATACCACCGCCGGAAACGTCACGAGCTGGTCGCATCGCACCAACAACCACATGGTGCGCGCCATCGATTGGAATTCGGTCCTGGCCGATCGCGAGGTGCCTTCGCGCAACGGTGGCGCCCCGCGCACGTGCAACGTGCTCAATGACATGGCCGCGACCTATCCCATGTCCATTACGGGTTCCAATCTGTCGTTTGAGTCGGTGACGGTCGATACGCAGTTGGGCACGCCGCAGCCCATTAAGCCCATCTCCAAGATTCTCGTGTCGTTGCAGACCGATAAGACCCGAAGGCTTACGGTGGGAGAGGAAGACCCCATCTCTTCCTATCGCGTGCGTGCAAGGGACGAGGACGATGTTGACTACTACGGCTTTGTGAAGTCGTCGGGCGACTGGCGCGTGGTGGACAAGAAGGGCAAGGAATGCAAGTCTGACGTCATCGAGATCCAGACCGACCCTGTTACCCACGAGCAAGTCGTAGTGTGTAAAAAGGCCGGCACCGCCTACGTAAAGTACTTTATCCCCGAGGACACCTATGTGGATGTGAACGGGCATGTCTCGACCAATGACGAGATCGACGCCGCGGCCTACAAATATAAGGTA
Source organism: Collinsella sp. (assembly GCA_048416615.1). Classification (GTDB taxonomy): domain Bacteria; phylum Actinomycetota; class Coriobacteriia; order Coriobacteriales; family Coriobacteriaceae; genus Collinsella. Next base: position 69,523 of record DBFSET010000042.1, read on the forward strand.
AGTGACGTGGCGCCCGAGCCGTTTAACGGCAGCATCAAACTCGAGGGCTCGGCACAGACCGTCGTCGGCGTCGAGGAAAATCTCAACGGCATCGAAGGCCTGACGGCTACGGTCTATGACACGACGGGCAAGGAAGTCGATAGGGCCTGCAGCTGGGAGGCCCAGGAGCTCGAGAGCAAGGGCATTTCGGTCGCGACAGACGGTACGATGACGATCTCGCAACCGGGCACCTTCCATGTTCGCGCCTTTATTGACGGTGTGTATTCGGATTGGTCCGAGGTCATCGCCGCACCCGCACCGGTCGACCCGATGACGACCGTGGTCGAGACACCGGTGAACGTTGCGTCCGTTTCTTCGGGGGATTCTTCGGCAACGACGGATAGCGCGGCTCCTGCACAGCGAGAGCAGGCAGCTTCCGATGCGAACGCGGCTGAGTCTGCTCCGTCGAGCGACGATGCCGCTGCAGTAACTGACGACACCGCGCCCGCTGCCGCGAAGGATGCCTCGCAGATTCCTACGGGCCTCGTTACCGTTTTGACCGATATCTGCCGCTACGGCATCGATCACGGCCTCATCAGCACATCAAACAAGGAAGAGATGACCAAGCAGGACTTCGACATCTTAGGCATCCTGTACCTGATGGCGGACAGCCAGGACCTGGTGCCCCAAGACGCCGAGGACGCGATGAATGAATGGGCCCATGACAACTATAATGACGAAGAGCTTGCCACTTGGAAGCAGCATGCGCTTTCGGTGCTGCTCGAATACGGCTATATCGCGCCCGGAACGACCGTGACGACGCCGACGACTGATGCTGCGGACGGCGCATAAGTGCAGAAAGAGTGCGTGTTTTTGTCTTTTTGCGCACGGGCAAAATAGTTCTTGCAGCCAAGGTCGTGGCGTGTATACTCGAATACGTTTGTTCAACTACGTGCCGGCCAAGGTGGTACGGCACCTCTAGAAGAGTAAGGAATTGCACATGGATTACATCCGCGCAATCGAGCGTCAGCAGATCCGCGAGGACATCCCGCAGGTCCGCGTTGCCGACAACGTCAAGGTCCACTACCGCATTAAGGAAGGCGACCGCGAGCGCATCCAGGTTTTCCAGGGTGACGTCATCCGCATGGCCGGCGCCGGTGCCCGTGAGACCTTCACCGTCCGCAAGATTTCCTTCGGTGTCGGTGTTGAGCGTACCTTCCCGCTTCACAGCCCCAAGATCGCCAAGCTCGAGGTCGTCCGTCATGGTCGCGTCCGTCGCGCCAAGCTGTACTACCTCCGCGACAAGGTGGGCAAGGCTGCTCGCATCCCCGAGAAGCGCTAAGAAGATCGCAGCGTCTGTCCACTCGTTTGGACAAAAGGGTCACCTTCGGGTGGCCCTTCTTTTTATCTGATTTGCATGCAAGGAGGTCCCGATATGGCCAACATGACGAGCTCGGTTTCGGCATCGCAGGTTGCCGGCGAGCTGGCGAGCGCCACGTTTGAGGAGATCCCCGCCCTCGTGGAGCATTATCGTGAGGATCCGCGCCAGCAAGTGATCAAGGCTTGCGAGCGCGCTCTTAAGCGTCATGCCAAGGAACTTGCCGAGCGCGAGCGCGTCAACGGCATGTACGAGCTGATGCACGAGCTCGGTGGGGATGGCGTGGTCGTGGGTGTCGACGAGGTGGGTCGCGGTTCGGTGGCCGGTCCTTTGACGGTGTGCGCCGTGTGCCTTCCCATGGAGCCGCGCGTCTGGGGCATCAACGATTCCAAAAAGCTCACGCCGGCGCGCCGCGAGCTGCTCTCGGTGAAGATTGCCGAGGTCGCGACGGCGATTGGTTTTTGCCATATCGCGCCCGCGGATATCGATTATATGGGCATGGCCCGCGCCATCCGCGCTGCCGTCGCGGGCGCCGTGGCCGATACGGGACTCGAGCCCGATTGCGTGCTTATGGACGGTAACCCCTTGGGCGCCGTTCCCAACGAGCGCGACGTGGTGAAGGGCGATGCCAAAATCGCCTGCATCGCTGCGGCGTCCATCATGGCCAAGGTCACGCGTGACGAGATGATGGTCGAGTACGACGCCGAGTACCCCGAGTACCATCTGGCCGAGTCGAAGGGCTACGCAAGCCCCGAGCACATCGAGGCGATTCGCAAACATGGACTTTGTCCGCTGCATCGTGTGAGCTTTTGCGGAAACTTTCTGCAGACTGAGCGCCTATTCTAGGTCAATTGTGGAGACAGGGACCTCTGGTGTTTTATAAACCTGCTGGTAGCGGGCCGTATGCAACGTGATTGTTGCGTACGGCCCGTTTTTTGTCGGCATTTGGTCAGCTTTTGGTTTGTTTCCGGTACTTACCCGCATGAAAGGTGCCCTCATCATCGGGGCAATGCAGTGTGCGGGAAAGGAGACCCCATGTGTGCCGCAAGCAAAAAGAGCAAGACGCAGCAACTCAAGGAGCGCTGGGAAGACGGCGAGCTCGACTGCGGGGCGATTACGCCCGTGTTTATCAAGGGGCTCAGTCCCCGCGAGCTCGGCATGCTGGGCGAGCTGATCACCATCGATTACTTTAACGAGCGTGGATACACCTTGTTGGAGCAGGGCTATCGTTGCATTGAAGGCGAAGCCGATCTGGTGCTGCTCGATGAGCTCGACGATGTCGTGGTGATGGCCGAGGTCAAGACGAGGCGCGTCGCCCTGGATTGCACCACGCGGGTTTTTCCCGAGGAGGCCGTGGACGCCCAAAAGCAGCGTCGGTATCGCCGTATCGCAAGTTGCTATCTCATGGAGCACTATCCTCTCAGGTCGATTCGCTTCGATGCCGTGGGCGTCACCATCCGCGGCGGGCATATCGCCGAGATCGAGCACCAGTACAATGCGTTCGATTGGCAGGTGTCGTGATGGCGTTCGAGACGTTTGCCGTACACCCGGCCTGTATCCGCGGCGTCGAGGCGATTCCCGTCACCGTCGAGGTCTCGCTTGCCGGCGGCGTTCCGGGAATCCAGATGCTCGGCATTCCGAGTATGGAGGTGATGGAATCGCGCGGGCGTATCCGGTGCGCCATGCGCTCGGCCGGCTTCGAGATTCCTCGGTCTGGCATTACCGTCAACCTGGCACCCGGCGATATCCGTAAAACTGGCAGCGGTTTTGACCTGCCGATTGCCATTGCGGTTCTGGCGGCCGATGGGCAGATTCCCCGTGACAACCTCGATCGTTGCCTTATCGCAGGAGAGCTTGGTCTGGACGGCACGGTGCTGCCCGTCAAGGGAGAGGTTGCGTTTCAGCTGTTGGCGCGTGATATGGGGCTTTCCTTTATCGCCGGCAGGTCCGATCAGCATGTCCCGCTTGCGGGCGTTGACTGCGGGTTTATCGACCACCTATCTCAGCTTGCCCATGGCATGGGGGATGCCGCACGGCATTACCTGGATTCTGAAGTGCTCGAGACGACTTTTGAGCCCGAGCTCGATTATGCCGACGTGCTGGGGCAGGAGGTCGCCAAACGTGGCATGGCGCTTGCGGCCGCCGGCGAGCTCGGCTTGCTCATGATCGGCTCGCCCGGTTCGGGAAAGACCATGCTTGCGCGGCGCATGACAGGCATCTTGCCCGAACTTTCTCTCGAGGATCAGCAGGAGGCGCTGTGTATCCATTCGGTCTTGGGCGAGAACATCGATGGACTGCTTGCGGGGCATCGCCCCTTCCGCAGCCCGCATCACAGCATTTCGACCGCGGGACTCATCGGCGGCGGGCGTCCGGTGCATCCGGGCGAAATTAGCCTAGCTCATGGCGGCGTGCTCTTTTTGGACGAGCTCGCCGAGTTTCCCACCGGCGTGCTGCAGACGCTGCGTCAGCCCATCGAACGCGGTTACGTAAGGATCGTTCGCGTTGACGGGGCCTTTACGTTCCCGTCGCGCTTTCAGCTGCTGGCTGCGAGCAATCCCTGCCCCTGCGGGTTTTTGGGTGATCGTGAAGTGCCGTGTCGCTGTTCCGCGACGATGGTCGAGCGCTATCGGGGCAAGTTGCGCGGTCCTTTGGCCGATCGTATCGACATGATGATCGACGTGACCCGCCCCGATCCCCAGGTGATCATTGAGGGCGCTGAGGGTATGTCATCAGCCGAGCTGCGCGATTACGTCGTGCGTGGGCGCGCCTTTCGCGCCTGGCGTGAATCCCGTATGGACGATGCGGACACCGAGGCCGAGGAAGACGAGTCGCGCTCCATTGTCGGCGTCGTTTCGACCTTTGAGCTTAATGAGGCTGCCGAGAAATGTGTGCTTGGCCTGTCGAAGCGCACGCATCTCACGGGTCGCGGCATCGTGCGCCTGGTACGCATCGCACGCACGATCGCCGATGTTGCCGAAAGCGAACGGGTGTCGCAGGATCACGTGCTCGAGGCGGCGATGTACCAGGGAAGGAGGGACCAATAATGGGCGAGGAGACTTATCAATTGCACCCCGGTGATGCGCTGTATCCCAAGACCGTCTTGGAGCTTCCGGATGTACCCCAGACACTCTATGTGCGCGGCAACCCCGAGGTGCTTTCGACGCCTGCGTTATCCATCATCGGTGCACGCAAGGCATCGCCGTACGGTCTCGCCGTGGCAGAACTTGCGGCCAAGGTGGCAGTTGAGGCGGGAGTGACGGTGGTCTCGGGCGGTGCGGTCGGCTGCGACCAGGCGTCGGGTTGGGCTTCGGTCAACGCCGGGGGCAAGCACGTCGTGGTACTGGGGACCGGCGCCGATGTTGTCTATCCGCGCTCGAGCGCCGGCCTCATCACGCGCACACTCGAGACGGGCGGCGCGGTCGTTTCGATTTCGCCGTGGGGTATGGGACCGCGTAAGTTCGCCTTTCCGCGGCGCAATCGCGTAATCGCCGCCTTGTCGCAGGCGCTCTTTGTTTCCGAGGCGGGCATGCCCTCGGGTACATTCTCCACGGCGGAGGCCGCTATGGACTTGGGCCGAGAGCTCCTTGCGGTGCCGGGCTCTATCCTTTCGCCCGAGTCGCGCGGGACTAACTATCTCATCGCTAACGGAGCCTGCTGCATCATCGATGAGGAATCAATCGAGATGGCCATCTCGCGCATCTACGGCACGCTGCGCTACTCGCGTCCCGATGCACCTGGCATCGCCGATCTGGACCCCACGCAGCAGGCCGTGATGCACGCGCTCATCGCCTCGCCGCTCAAGGTCGAAGACATTGCCGCACTCGTCTCGCTTGATGCTGTCGGCGTGCTCAAGCTCTTGGGCTCGCTCGAGCTCGAGGGACTTATCGAGCGCATGATGGATGGAAGGTATGCGCCCTCAAAGTTTGCGCTTCACGCCCAGACGCCCTTCGGTCACAATGGAAAGCGTGTCAATTAGAAAGGTGTTTGCAGATGCAGTTCGATCAGGTGACGGTTATCGGTGGCGGTCTGGCGGGTTCGGAATGTGCGATCCAGCTGGCAGATCGCGGGTTTGCCGTAAAGCTGTGCGAGATGCGCCCCCAGGTGAGCTCTCCGGCCCACCATACCGATCACTTGGCCGAGCTCGTCTGCTCAAATTCGTTTAAGTCAACCCGTCCGGATTCTGCTGCTGGCCTACTAAAGGCTGAGCTCGAGCGTATGGGTTCGGTTCTGCTCGATTGCGCCCATCGTGCGGCCGTTCCCGCTGGCGGTGCCCTGGCGGTCGACCGCGTCAAGTTTTCCGGGCTTGTTGAGGCCGAGGTTGCCTCCCGACCCAATATTGAGGTCGTGCATGGCGAGGTCACGCAGATTCCCGAGGGCCACGTGGTCATTGCCGCGGGCCCGCTGTGTTCTCCGGCATTGAGCGAAGAGGTCATGAAGCTCGTCGGTGGCGACGCCTTGGCGTTCTTTGACGCTGCCGCGCCAATCGTCGATGCCTCCACGCTCGATATGGACGTGCTGTTCTCGCAGTCGCGCTATGAGGAGCAGGGGAGCGGCGACTATCTCAACGCTCCGCTCAACAAGGAGGAGTACGAGGCCTTTATCGAGGCACTCACAACCGCCGACCGCGTGGTGCTCAAGGACTTTGAGGGTGGCGACCTGTTCCAGGCCTGTCAGCCTGCCGAGGAAGTCGCCCGCACTGGCAAGGATGCTATCCGATTTGGCGCCATGAAGCCAGTCGGCCTCACCGACCCGCGAACCGGACGTCGTCCCTGGGCGGCGATTCAGCTGCGCGCCGAGAACAAGGAAAAGACCGCCTATAACCTGGTGGGCTTCCAGACAAATCTGACTTTTGGTGAGCAGAAGCGTGTCTTCCACATGGTTCCCGGTCTGGAGAATGCCGAGTTCTTCCGTTATGGCGTCATGCACCGCAATACCTTTGTCGATGCGCCGCACGTTCTTGACGGCACCTTTGCCGTGCCTGGCACGGGTGTGCGCCTCGCCGGTCAGATCACCGGCACTGAGGGGTACATGGAAGCGGTGGCGACCGGTCTGCTTGCCGCGCTTAACACCTATGCCGAGGCTATCGGTGCGGCTTCTGTGGAGCTTCCTCGTGTGGGCGCCCTGGGCGCGCTCGTGGGCTATGCGACCGATCCGGCAACCGTTGGCTACCAGCCCATGCATGTCAATTTTGGCCTGGTGCCGCCGCTCGAGGACGGCAGGCGCCGCAGTAAGCGCGACCGCTATCAGGCTTATGCGGATCGCGCCCTCGAGGCCCTCGATGCCTACTTGGCCACGCGTTCCGACTTGTTTGGAGGCGACCGGTCATAGCCTTTGACTTGTACGATACCGTCGACTCGTTTATCGCCTACATCGCACGTGTCGAGGGGCTCTCTCCCAATACGGTGACCGCTTATGGATCGCGGTTGGAGCGCTTTGCTGCCTGGTGCGAGCGTACGGGTGTCGATGCGCGTGCGGCCGACGTGCGTACCGTCCGCACGTATTTGGCCGAGCTTTCGCGCGAGCAGGTGGCGCCTCGCACCCTTGCGGCACATTTGTCGGCTATTCGGTCGCTCTACCGTTGGATGGCTGCCGAGGGGATTGTCGAGGGTGATGCGGTCTCGGCGATCGCGTCGCCCAAGCTGCCGCGCGACCTGCCCGGCGTCCTTACGACTCAGCAGGTCGAGGCGCTGCTCAAGACGCCCGATACCTCGACGCCCGCGGGACTGCGCGATGCGGCGATGCTCGAGCTGCTCTATGCCTCGGGCGCCCGCATCTCGGAGCTTTCGGCGCTCAATGTGGGATCCATCTCATGGTCCGAGCGTACACTGCGGTTATGGGGCAAGGGGAGCAAGGAGCGTATCGTTCCTCTGTATCGACGCGCGCTCGAGGCGACGCGCACTTATGTTGAGGAGGGGAGACCGGAGTTGCTCGCGCAGGCAAAGCACCGCGACGCCGCAGCCGGTCTGCATCCGCTGTTTATTTCTGCGCGCGGTAATCGCATGAGTGCCGCTATGCTCAGGCGACGGTTCCATATGCTGGCGACGTGCGCCGGCATTCCGGCCGACATCGCGCCCCATGCGATGCGTCATACGTTTGCGACCGATCTGCTTGAGGGCGGCGCGGACCTGCGTTCGGTTCAAGAGCTGCTGGGGCATGCGAGCCTGTCCACGACGCAGATCTACACGCATCTCACGCCCGACCGGCTTAAGCGCGTCGTGACCCAGGCCCATCCCCGGGGCGAGTAAGCTGGACGGCTCGCGTTGCGCTTAGGTGTGTGGTTTTGATTGCGGGTTGGCAGGAAGAGGCAATCCTGCTATCATTCATCAGGTTGCTTCACGGCAACAGGTTTTTATCACGCACGCGCGGCTACTTCATACCGTGGTGCCCGGGCTTTGGTAGCACATGTCCGGGTTGGTTTTGGAGGATGACCCCGCGCGGAGGCAAACCACAGGAGGTTTAACATGGCTACCAAGATTAATATCCGCACCCTGCTCGAGGCCGGCTGCCACTTCGGTCACCAGACCCGTCGCTGGAACCCCAAGATGAAGCCGTTCATCTTCGGCGAGCGCAACGGCATCTACATCCTCGACCTCAAGCAGACCATCCTCGACGCCGACCAGGCCTACACCTTCGTCAAGAACGTCGCCAAGGGTGGCAACGTGCTGTTTGTCGGCACCAAGAAGCAGGCTCAGGAGGCCGTCAAGAACGCCGCTGAGCGCGCCAACATGCCTTACATCAACCAGCGTTGGCTCGGCGGCATGCTGACCAACTTCGTCACCATCCGCTCCCGCATCAACCGCATGGAGGAGCTCGAGGCCATGGTCGAGGACGGCCGCATGGCAGTTCTCCCCAAGAAGGAGCAGGCTGTGCTCGGTAAGGAGCTCACCAAGCTTCAGACCAACCTCGGTGGCGCCCGCGACATGAAGGGTCTGCCCCAGGCTCTCTTCGTCATCGACACCAAGCGCGAGGAGAACGCCATCAAGGAGGCCCAGCGCCTGAATATCCCCGTCGTCGCTCTGATCGACACCAACTCCGATCCCGACGAGGTCGAGTACGGCATCCCCTGCAACGATGACGCTATTTCCGCTGTCACCCTTATGTGCGAGCTCATGGCTGACGCCTGCCTCGCTGGCTCCGGCAAGGAGCAGGTCTCCGAGGCCGAGATGGCCGCTGAGCCCAAGGCCGAGTAAATCAGTCTTAGTTAATTCTTTTTCATCTCTTTGAAAGGAACCACAATGGCCCAGATTACCGCCGCTATGGTCAAGCAGCTCCGCGAGATGACCGACTCCCCGATGATGGAGTGCAAGAAGGCTCTCGTCGAGGCTGACGGCGACATGGACGCCGCTGTCGACGTTCTGCGCAAGAACGGCCTCGCCAAGGCTGCCAAGAAGGCTGGCCGTGAGACCAACGAGGGCGCTGTCGCCGCGTTCGTCTCCGAGGACGGCAAGACCGGCGCTCTGCTCGAGCTCTCCTGCGAGACCGACTTCGTCGGCTCCAACGCCAAGTTCACCGGCTTTGCTTCCAAGGTCGCTGAGGTTGTCGCTACCACCGAGCCTGCTGACGTCGACGCTCTGCTCGAGAAGCCGATGGGCGAGGAGACCGTTTCCTCCGAGCTCACCGAGATGATTCACATCATGGGCGAGAACATGAAGATCTCCCGTTTCGCCGCCCGCAAGGCTGAGAACGGCGCTCTCGCTTCTTACATCCACATGGGTGGTAAGATCGGCGTTCTCGTCGAGTTCGCTTTCGAGAAGGCCGAGACCGCTCAGGCTGAGTCCTTCAAGACCTTTGCTCACGACGTTGCCCTTCAGGTTGCCGCCGTCGCCCCGATCTGCGCTACGCGCGATCAGGTTCCGGCTGAGACCGTCGAGCACGAGAAGCAGATCTACATGGCTCAGGCTGCCGAGTCCGGCAAGCCCGAGGCTATCCAGGAGAAGATGGCTGTTGGCCGTCTGGAGAAGTTCTACAAGCAGTCCGTGCTCACCGAGCAGGAGTTCATCAAGGACAGCTCCCTCACCATCAAGAAGTACGCTGAGCAGGTCTCCAAGGAGCTCGGCGACACCATTACCGTCGTTGCCTTTGACCGCCTGGTCCGTGGCGAGTAAATAAGCTCTTGTAGCTGGTAATGAGCAGGCTGTGGGTTTTACTCACAGCCTGCTTTTTCATGGCTCTCCGTTAAGCCTTTGATATTATGTTATGAGTCTAATTAAAGGAGGATCGCTTTGTCCGACATCCGATATAAACGCGTGCTTCTGAAGCTCTCCGGTGAAGCGCTGATGGGCGATGGCAACTACGGCATCGACCCCAAGGTTACCGATCATCTTGCCAAGCAGGTCAAGGAGCTGCTCGCCGTTGGTCATGAGGTCGGCGTCGTTGTCGGCGGCGGCAATATTTTCCGCGGCATGGCCGGCGCCGCCGGTGGTATGGACCGCGCCCAGGCCGATTACATGGGCATGCTCGCTACCGTTATGAACGCGCTTGCCCTGCAGGATGCCTTCGAGCACAACGATGTTCCCTGCCGCGTGATGAGCGCTATCCAGATGAACGAGATCTGCGAGCCCTATATTCGCCGTCGCGCCATCAACCACCTGTCCAAGGGCAACGTCGTTATCTTTGCCGCCGGATCGGGTAATCCGTACTTTACGACTGACACCGCCGCGGCCCTTCGCGCCTGTGAGATCGGTGCCGAGATTCTGATTAAAGCCACCAAGGTTGATGGCATCTACGACAAGGATCCCGTCAAGTGCGCTGACGCCGTCCGCTTTGACAAGATCACCTATCACGAGGTGCTCGTTCGCGGCCTGCAGGTTATGGATTCCACGGCTACGGCTCTTTGCCAGGACAACCGTATGCCCATTTTGGTCCTCAACATCGATGGCGAGGACACCGTCAAGCGCGCGCTCGCGGGTGAGCCCGTCGGCACGCTCGTCTATCAGGAGGATTAAGCATGGCAGAGAACATCACCGCCCACATGGACAAGTCACTCGAGTCCCTCAAGCATAACTTCTCCAAGGTCCGCACTGGCCGCGCCAACGCTAACATTCTGTCCGACATCACCGTCGACTACTACGGTGTTCCCACGCCCGTCACGCAGGTTGCCGCCGTTAAGACCCCCGAGGCCCACATGCTGCTTATCGAGCCGTGGGATAAGGCGCTCATCAATGCCATCGTCAAGGCTATCAGTGCCTCCGACCTGGGCATTACCCCCAACTCCGATGGTACCGTCGTGCGTCTGCCGTTCCCGGCTCCCACCGAGGAGCGTCGTCGCGAGCTCGTTAAGGAGTGCCGCGAGTACGCCGAGCAGGCCAAGGTCTCCATCCGCAACATCCGCCGCGACTTTAACAATAAGCTTGAGCGCGACGAGGAGCTCACCGAGGACGATGTTCGTCGCGAGCAGGCCAAGGTTCAGAAGCATACCGACGAGTATGTTGCCAAGGTCGAGGAGCTTCTGAAGGAAAAAGAAGCCGAGGTCATGGAGATCTAAGGTGCAATACGACGAGCATAAACTGGTCGAGTACTTTGCCGACGCCCCTGCGGGCGTCGGTTTTTCCGACCTTGACCTCAATAACATTCCGCACCATATTTCGTGCATCATGGACGGCAACGGCCGTTGGGCCACGTCGCGCGGTCTTGCCCGCACCGAAGGCCACAAGGCCGGCATCGTCTCGCTGCGCGAGATCATTACCGCCTGCGTGCGCCTGGGCGTCGACGTGCTTTCGGCCTATGCGTTCTCGACCGAAAACTGGAATCGCCCGCAGCACGAAGTCAACGTTCTGATGCACCTGTTTGCCAAGACGTTTATCGATGAGCTGCCGCTGCTTAAGCGTGAGAACGTCCGCGTTGTCTTTTTGGGCGATATTTCCGCGCTGCCCAAGAAGACCCGTGACGTCTTTGAGCGCGGCCTTGCCGAGTGCGCCGACCATACCGGTATGACGCTGGCGCTGGCCGTTAACTACGGTGCCCGTGCTGAGATCACCCGCGCTGTCCGCCAGATCGCGCTTGATGCGGCCGCCGGCAAGATCGATCCCGCCGCGGTTGACGACAATATGGTGGCTTCGCACCTGTACACCGCCGGTCTTCCCGATCCGGAGCTTGTGATTCGCACCTCCGGCGAGCTTCGTCTTTCGAACTATCTGCTGTGGCAGGTTGCCTATTCCGAGTTCTATGTCACCGATACCTATTGGCCCGACTTTGACCGCTGGGGTCTTGTCGACGCCATTTTGGCCTACCAGGGTCGCGACCGTAGGTTTGGTGGACTGAGCAAGACCGAGGAGGCTTAATCGTGTCCGAACGTCCCAAGGCATCCGCTCCCAAGGCGCCTACTTCCGCGAAGCCCGCGCGTAAGGCTTCCGCTGCAGGGGCGCCTGCAGCGAAGAGCGGCTCCGGTTCGTGGCTGGCGGGCTTTATCACCCGTGCCGCCGCCGGTATCGTCTATGCCGTTGTCTTTATCCTGTGCCTGGTTTTGGGTATTGTGCCCACGGCCATCTTCGTGTCCGTCATGAGCGGTCTGTGCTGCTATGAGTTCTTCCGCATGACGAGGCTCGACGGCAAGGTTGCCAACGAGCGCCTTGGTATCGCTGCCGCCGTGCTCTTTCCGCTCTCGGCTCTGGGCGATTCGCTGCTGTTGAACGCCCTGCTGTTCGCTTTGATGCTTGCGGTTGGTATCTGGTATGTCTGGTCTCCGCGCACTCGCATCTCTGACGTTGCCGTTACGCTCATGGGCCCTATCTACACTGGCTTTATGCTGTCGGCTATCGTGCTGCTGCGCGATGCCGTGCCCGGTTTTGCCGGCGCACTGCTTTCGGTGGGCGTTTGCGCGTCCCTTTGGGTCTCCGACTCGTTTGCCTATATCGTGGGTAGCCGCATCGGCAAGCATAAGATGGTTCCCAAGATCTCGCCCAAAAAGAGCTGGGAAGGCTTTGTCGGCGGCATTTTGGGCTCTGTCTTGATCTGGCTCATCCTGTGGGCAACGCACTTCTATAAGCTGAGCCTGCCCTATGCACTGCTGTGCGGCGTGGTCGTCTCCATCCTGGGCGTTATCGGCGACCTCATCGAGTCGCGTATCAAACGCGGTGTGGGCGTCAAAGATTCCGGCAATCTCATCCCCGGCCACGGCGGCATGCTCGACCGCAGCGATTCGCTCATCTTTGGCTGCATTACCGCGCAGCTGCTACTGATGATCGGAGGCGTGCTGTAATGGCTTATCAGACCACCTACGGTCCCGACGGCCGTCTTCGTGTTGCCATTCTGGGCTGTACGGGTTCTATCGGCACTCAGGCGCTCGACGTGTGCCGACAGCATGCCGATCGCCTGCAGGTGACGGCGCTGTCCGTTAACTCCAGCACCTCCGAGCTCGTTGCCGCTGCCCGTGAGTTCTCGGTTCCGGCGGTTGCCGTGGCGGACGCCTCCCATGGCGCCGACGCCGTGCTGCAGGAACTGCCCGAGGGCACGGAGCTCGGCGTTGGCGCGCAGGCCGTGTGCGAGCTCGCATGCCGCGATGATGTCGACTGCGTGCTCGTGGCCATCGTGGGCGCTGCCGGTCTCGAGGCGAGCCATGCTGCCCTGACCTCGAACAAGCGTCTTGCCCTGGCCAACAAGGAGTCTCTCGTTGTCGGTGGCGATCTGCTTATGCCGTTGGCGCAGCCGGGTCAGCTTATCCCGGTCGACTCCGAGCATTCTGCCATCTACCAGTGCTATTTGGGCGAGAATCCGCGCGAGGCTCACTGCATTTGGCTTACCTGCTCGGGCGGCCCGTTCTTTGGCCGCACGCGTGACGAGCTCGATCGCGTGACGCGCACCGATGCCCTGGCTCATCCTACGTGGGCTATGGGTGCCAAGATCACGATCGACTCCGCCACCCTCATGAACAAGGGTCTGGAGCGTATCGAGGCCATGCATCTGTTTGGCTGCGATCTCGATTTCATTAACGTGGTCGTGCAGCGCCAGTCCAAGATTCACTCCATGGTCGAGTTTGCCGACGGCTCTGTGATGGCGCATCTCGGTGCTTCCGACATGCGTATTCCCATTCAGTTTGCCTTCTCGTATCCTGAGCGTTGGGATACGCCGGCTCCGCGTATCGATTTCCGCGAGTTGGGGCAGCTTACCTTTGACGCGGCCGATATGGATACCTTCCGCTGCCTAGCGCTGGCCGAACGTGCCGGCAAGACGGGCGGCACCATGCCGTGCGTGCTCAATGCCGCCAACGAGGTCGCCGTCGATGCCTTCCTGCATGATGGCTGCAGCTTTACCGATATCGACCGCATTGTGGAATCCTGCATGGATGCTCACGATGCGCAGACGGTCGATTCGTTTGAACAGCTTCGCGACATCGATGGCTGGGCGCGTAAAAAGGCCGCGCAGGTGCTCGCCGCAACCCGTTCTTAACCCATAAGGATTGCTTTTTCGTTTTATGGATACTGTTCTGAGCGTTCTCTCATCGGTCTTTTGGGGCCTGCTGATGCTTTCCGTCCTCGTGTTTTTGCACGAGGGCGGCCACTTTTTGGCGGCGCGTGCCTGTGGCGTCCGGGTGACTGAGTTCTTTTTGGGCCTGCCGTGTCGCTTTGATATCCACCACACATCGCGTCGCATCGGCACCAAGTTTGGCGTGACGCCGCTGCTGCTGGGTGGGTATGCTGCCATCTGTGGCATGGATCCGACCGATGTCTCGTGTGCCGATCGCGTGCTTGCGGCCATCTATCGCCACGGCCGTGTGACGGTGGCCGATCTTGCTGTCGAGCTCGAGCTGTCCGAGGAGGATGTTCTCGAGGCTTGTGCTTTGCTGTTGGGCTGGGGCTCCATCGCCCCCTGGTATGAAGAAGGGGAAAAGCCTTCGCCCAGTTACTATCCCACCAAGTACCAGACCCTGCCGCGCGATGCTGCAGGATATACCACCTTTGACGGTCGCAAGTTCGATCGAGAGCATGCGACTGCCGAGGGCGATGTATGGGAACTGCCGTGCGGCGAGGCCGAATTCCTTGCACGCGAGCGCTCGCACACCTATTTGGGCCAGGGCTTTGTTAAACGTGCCTTTATGCTGCTTGCGGGCATTATCGTCAATATCCTGACGGGCTTTTTGCTCCTTATGAGCATCTATTCCATCGCAGGTGTCACGGTGCCGGTGGATACCAATGTGATTGGCCAGGTTGACGAAGGCTCGATTGCCGCCGCGGCGGGAATCGAGGGCGGCGACGCGATCCTTTCGGTCGACGGAGTATCGTGCTCTACCTGGATGGACGTTTACGATGCCATTGGCAAGGCTGCCGGTAAGGACGATATCGCCATCGAGTACGAGCGTGACGGCAAGCAGCATTCGACCACGGTTGCACTCAAAGAGGACGAGCGCTTAGGTGTGTATGCCTCTACGCAGGTGGTCCGTTTAGACCCCATCACGTCGGCTCGCCTGTCGTTCTCCTATGTCGTGCAGACAGCGGAGGGTGTGATGCGTCTGCTCCAGCCGCAGCATACGATGGAGATTCTCGATCAGTCCTCTTCGATCGTGGGTATTAGCGTTATGTCCTCGCAGGCTGCTGCTGCCGGCCCTGCCACGTTCCTTTCGTTTGCCGCCCTCATTTCGTTCTCGCTTGGCTTTATGAACCTGCTGCCCATCCCACCACTCGATGGCGGTAAGCTGGTCATCGAGATCATTCAAAAGATTGCGGGCCGCGAGCTTCCGCTCAAGGTCCAGACGATTTTGAGCTATGTGGGCATCGCGCTCTTTGCGCTGTTGTTTGTCTATATGCTTCGTTCCGACGTCCTTCGATTTATTCTGTAGGGGAGTGGTTGGATTGTCTTTATCCCATCCTTTGCCTCGCGAGCTGACGCGTCCCGTGCATGTGGGCGGCGTGCAGATCGGTGGCGGCGCGCCGGTGGTGGTCCAGTCCATGACCTGCACCGATACCGCTGATGCCCAGGCAACGCTTGCGCAAGTGCGTGCTTTGGCGCAGGCTGGCTGCGATATCGTGCGCGTGAGCGTGCCCACCGAGGCCGCGCTTGAGGGTTTCCGCACCATCTGCGCCGAGTCTCCAGTGCCGATTGTCGCCGATATCCACTTTAACCATAAGCTCGCCATTGGTGCCGTTGAGGCCGGTGCCGCTAAGCTGCGCATCAATCCCGGCAATATCGGCGATTGGGCCAAGGTTGACGCGGTGATCGATGCTGCGGGTGCCGCGGGCTGCGCGATTCGTATCGGCGTCAATGCCGGTTCGCTTGAGCAGGATATCGCCGAGCGTGACGACCTCACGCAGCCCGAAAAGCTCGTGATGTCGAGCGAGCGTTTCGTCAAACATTTTGAAGACCGCGGCTTTACGAACATTGTGCTTTCGGCCAAGGCCCATAGCGTGCAAACGACGCTCGATACCTATCGAGCCCTGTCGCGTGAGATTCCCCACGTTCCGCTTCACTTGGGCGTAACCGAGGCGGGTACCAAGCTGCAGGGCACCATCAAGAGCTCGGTGGGCCTTGGTATCCTGCTGTCTGAGGGTATTGGCGACACCATGCGCGTCTCGCTTACGGCCGATCCGGTTGAGGAGCCGCCGGTCGCCTGGGGCATTTTGCAGTCGTTGGGCCTGCGTCGCCGTGGTCCCGAGATTGTCTCGTGCCCCACGTGCGCCCGCTGCCAGGTTAACCTGATTCCTATTGCCGAGGAGGTCACCGAGCGGCTTAAGAACTATGCCGCGCCGCTTTCGATTGCCGTCATGGGATGTGCCGTTAATGGCCCCGGTGAGGCTTCTGATGCCGACCTGGGCGTTGCTTGCGGACGTGGTCAGGCTCTGCTCTTTTCGCATGGCCAGATCATTGGTAAAGTAGCTGAGGACCAAATTGTCGACGCGCTTATGGCCGAGGTCGACAAGCTTATTGAGGAGAAATAAATGACCCGAGCAATGTATATGTCTAAGCTCTACGCGCCGACGCTCAAAGAGGATCCGGCCGACGCCGAGCTTGCAAGCCATCGTCTGCTGCTTCGTGCCGGTATGATCCGTAAGGAGGCCGCCGGTCTGTATTCCTATCTGCCGCTCGCTTGGCGCTCGATTCGTAAGATCGAGAACATCGTGCGCGACGAGATGGACGCCGCCGGTGCCCAGGAGCTCATGATGCCCATTATGGTCGATGCCGAGCTGTGGCGTGAGTCCGGCCGCATCGATGCCTATGGCAAGGAGCTCGTGCGCTTTGACGACCGTCATGGTCGCGAGTTTGTGCTGGGCCCCACGCACGAGGAGACCGTCACGGCCCTGGTGCGCAACGAGCTGCGCTCCTATAAGCAGCTGCCCGTCAACCTGTACCACATTCAGGACAAGTTCCGCGATGAGTTCCGTCCCCGCTTTGGCCTGATGCGCGGCCGTGAGTTCATCATGAAGGACGCCTACAGCTTTTCTGCCACGCAGGAGAGCCTGCAGGAGGAGTACGACAAGATGAAGCAGGCCTACGCCAACATCTGCGAGCGCTGCTACATCAAGGCTCTGCCCGTTGTCGCCGACTCCGGCGAGATCGGCGGTGACACCTCCGTCGAGTACATGGCGCTGGCCGACGCCGGCGAGGCTTCGCTCGTCTACTGCGACGATTGCGGCTTTGCTGCCGATGACGAGGCTGCAAGCACCAAGGTCGTTGTGACCGAGGGTCCCGGCGACGGCACGCTCACCAAGGTTGAGACTCCGGGCATGGGCACCATCGAGGCCGTCGCCAAGTTCTTCGGCTTCCCCGAGAACGGCACGCGCAAGTCGCTGGCGTTGATTGACTCCGAGGGCAAGCCGGTCGTGGCCATTGTTCCGGGCGACCACGAGCTCAACGACTGTAAGGCCGAGCACGTCTTTGGCAAGGGCTATCGCATGATGACCGACGAGGAGCTCCAGACCTACGGGCTGCATAAGGGCTTTATCGGACCGGTTAACCTGCCCGAGGGCATCCGTCTGGTGTGCGACGAGAGCCTGCGCGAGTCTAAGCAGTGGGCCTGCGGTGCCAACGAGGTCGATTATCACTTTACCGGCGCCTGTCCCGAGCGCGACTTTACCGTCGACGAGTGGGCCGACCTGGTCACCGTCGTCGCCGGCGATCCCTGCCCGCACTGCGGCAAGCCGCTCTCTGCTGCTCGCGGCATCGAGGTTTCCCAGGTCTTCCAGCTGGGCACCAAGTACTCCGAGGCCATGGGTGCCACCTTTATGGACGAGGACGGCAAGGAGAAGCCGCTTATCATGGGTTGCTACGGTGTGGGCGTGTCCCGTTCGCTCGCTGCCGTCGTGGAGCAGCACAACGACGAGCACGGCATCGTCTGGCCGGTCTCCGTTGCTCCGTACGAGGTTGCGGTGATTCCGCTCGATCCCAAGAAGGAGGAGTGTGCTACCGTCTGCGAGCAGATCGTTGATGGCCTGTGCGCCGAGGGTATCGAGGTCGTCGTCGACGACCGTGACGAGCGTCCCGGCTTTAAGTTTGCCGACAACGACCTTATGGGCTTCCCGTATCAGGTCGTTCTGGGTAAGCGTGGCCTCAAGAACGGCACCGTCGAGCTCAAGGACCGTGCCACGGGTGAGCGCGAGGATGTGGCGATCGACGAGGTCGTCGCCAAGGTCGCCGAGCTTGTGAAGGCGGCACGCCGTTAATCGGCGATTTCGCTTGTAGTTCGATATACGGGACGGCCCCGCATTTCTCCAGATAGGGGAGATGCGGGGCCGTCCTTTTATCTTGTCGACGTACTCAATCGCTAAAAGGAAACCCCACAGCCCATGCGAGCTGCGGGGTTTCCTTTGTGCCTCCGATGCGAAATAAATCGCTCAGATATTACTGATAATCGACAACGTCGATCCAGTTCTTCAGGAACTCATCGTTCACGTTGCGCTTACGAGCGAGCTCGGAAGCGGCGACGATGCTCGTCCACTGACGCACGACCTGCATGGGCATGTCGGCGCGGTCGCAGTAGAGCTCCAGGTAGGCCTCGGCCTGATCCTTGCTGTTGAGGGCAAAGAGCAGGTAGGTGGTGGCAACGTCGGCAGCAGGGGAGCCCTGGGTGGCATGTGCCCAGTCGCAGACGTACAGCTGGCCGTCGTCGCCGACGATGACGTTGGAGGGGTTGAAGTCGCCGTGGCAGACCTTGAACTCCTTGGTCATACCGTCCAGACGCTCCTGAAGGTTGTAGCGCGTGGTGGCATTGAGCTGATCGAGGCTGTCGATCATGCGGGCGAACTTATCGCGCTGACGGTTGAGCAGTGGGGAGGTGTAGCCGTGGATCTCGATCTGGAGGTCGACGAACATCTCGAGGTACTCACCAAAGCGCTGCGGCTCGGCAGTCATCTTCTCGGCAAGGGTGGTGCCCGGAACCTTCTCGGTCACGAGAGCCCAGCCGTTGGCGTTCTCGAGCTGAGAAACCTCGAGAGCCTTGGGGCTGCGGATGCCGCACTCATTGATGCGGGCAAGATTCAAAGCCTCGTTGAACACGTCGGAGACGGGCTTGGTCTCGTTAAAGACCTTGACGATCTTGTCGCCCAGGTCGTAAACGACCTTGTTGCCGCGACGGACGAGCTCGGTCTTGGAATCGGGGAGCAGCATGATTGCATCCTTTCAACGATGCGATAGAAGCAACGGCGGGGGCGTGCGTACACCCGTGCACCCCCGCCGCAAATAACCGTGCTAGAACTAGCAGACGGCGTAATCCTGAGGCTCGCGGCCGTAGTAGGCGTCCAGGTAGAGCTCCTTGATCTCGCTCATGAGCGGGTAGCGCGGGTTGGCGCCGGTGCATTGGTCGTTGAATGCCTGCTCGGTCATCTCGTCGAGGGTGTCGAGGAAGTACTGCTCGTCAACACCGTAGTCGGCGATGGTCTTCTTGACACCGATGAAGTCCTTGAGCTCCTCGAGCTTCGTGATGAAGTTCTCGAAGACCTCCTTGTCGTCCTTGCCCTCGACGCCGCAGTACTTGGCCATCTCGGCGTAGTTGTGCAGCGCGTTGGGGTAAGGATACTGGGAGAAGGTACCCATCTTGACGGGGGCCTCGGCGGCGTTGTAGCGCATGACGCGGGTCAGGATGACGGCGTTGGCGATGCCGTGGGGCAGGTGATGGAAGGCGCCGAGCTTGTGGGCCATGGAGTGGTTGAGGCCCAGGAAGGCGTTGGCGAAGGCCATACCGGCCATGCAGGAAGCGTTGTGCATCTCCTCGCGGGCATGCGGGTCCTTGGCGCCGTTCGTGAAGCTGGAGGGCAGGTTCTCGAAGACGAGCTTAGCAGCGCGCTCGGAGAGGCCCTTGGTGTAGTCGGAAGCCATGATGGAGACGTAGGACTCGATGGCGTGGGTCATGACGTCGATGCCGGAGGCAGCGGTCAGGCCGCGCGGGGCGGTCATGCAGTTGTCGGCGTCGACAATAGCCATGTTGGGGAGCAGCGCGTAGTCGGCGAGCGGCCACTTGATGCCGGTCTCCTTGTCGGTGATGATGGCGAACGGCGTGCACTCGGAGCCGGTACCCGAGGAGGTCGGGACGGCGACGAAGTAGGCCTTCTTGCCCATCTCGGGGAAGGTGAAGATACGCTTGCGGATGTCCATGAAGTCCATGGCCATGTCCTCAAACTTGCACTCGGGGTGCTCGTACATCATCCACATGATCTTGCCGGCGTCCATAGCGGAGCCACCGCCGACGGCGATGATGACGTCAGGCTCAAAGAGAGCCATCTGCTTGGCGCCGCGACGTGCGCACTGCAGCGACGGATCGGGCTCGACGTCGTAGAAGCAGTCGTGGGCGATGCCCATCTCGTCGAGCTTGGCCTCGATGGCGCGGGTGTTGCCATTCTTGAAGAGGAACTGGTCGGTGACGATGAAGGCGCGCTTCTTGCCCATGACGTTGCCCAGCTCGTCGAGGGCGACGGGCGTGGAACCCTTCTTGAAGTAGACCTTCTCGGGAGCGCGGAACCACAGCATGTTCTCACGGCGCTCGGCCACAGTCTTAACGTTGATCAAGTGCTTCACCCCAACGTTCTCGGAGACGGAGTTGCCGCCCCAGGAGCCGCAGCCCAGGGTCAGAGACGGCTTCATGCCAAAGTTGTACAGGTCACCGATGCCGCCGTGCGAGGACGGGGTGTTGATGACGATACGGCAGGCCTTCATGACGTGCTCGAACAGGCTGATCTTCTCGGCCTGGGCGGGGTGCACGTACAGAGAGGCGGTGTGGCCCGGGCCACCGGCGAGCACCAGGTGCTCGGCCTTGTCGACGGCCTCCTGGAAGTCCTTGGCGTGGTACATGGCCAGGACCGGGGAGAGCTTCTCGTGGGAGAACTCCTCCTTGGCGGGGTCGGTGGAGGTGACCTCGGCGATCAGAATCTTGGTCTTGGCGGGAACCTCGATGCCGGCGAGCTCGGCGATCTTGGCGGCAGCCATGCCGGGGATGCGGTGATCGAGGGCGCCGTTCTTGAACATGGCGGCACGCAGGGCCTCCATCTCGGCACCCTGCTTGACGAAGTAGCAGCCGCGCTTCTGGAACTCGGCCTTAACCTGGTCATAGATGGTGTCGATGACGGTCACGGACTGCTCGGAAGCGCAGATCATGCCGTTGTCGAAGGTCTTGGAGTGGATGATGGAGTTGACGGCGAGCAGCACGTCGGCGGTGTCGTCGATGACGACCGGGGTGTTACCGGCGCCAACGCCCAGGGCGGGCTTGCCCGAGGAGTAGGCGGCCTTGACCATACCCGGGCCACCGGTGGCGAGGATGATGTCGACGTCGCGCATGACCATGTTGGTCAGCTCGATGGAGGGGACATCGACCCAGCCGATGATGCCCTCGGGGGCGCCGGCCTTGACGGCGGCGTCAAGCACGAGCTTGGCGGCGGCGATGGTGCACTTGGCGGCAGCCGGGTGCGGGGAGATGATGATGGCGTTGCGGGTCTTCAGGCTGATCAGCGTCTTGAAGATTGCGGTGGAGGTGGGGTTGGTCGTCGGGATGACGGCGCCCACGATGCCGATGGGCTCGGCGATCTTGGTGATGCCGTAAGCCTCGTCGCGCTCCAGGACACCACAGGTCTTGGTGTTCTTGTAAGCGTTGTAGATGTACTCTGCGGCGTAGTGGTTCTTGATGACCTTGTCCTCAAGAACGCCGCGGCCGGTCTCCTCGATGGCCATCTTCGCCAACGGGATACGAGCCTTGTTGGCGGCCATGGCGGCCTCATAGAAGATCTTGTCGACCTGCTCCTGCGTGTACGTAGCAAAAAGCGCCTGGGCCTCTCGCATCTGAGCGAGCTTAGCCTCAAGCGCCTCTACGTTGTCCACAATTGCGGGAGTAGTGTTTTCCGGTGACTTTTTCACCATTTGTGTCTCCTTGCGATCGGAGATTTACCCTACGCCTTGCATGATAGCAAGAAATTATTCGGCGAACGGTAAGATTCCCGTAAAAGGCACACTAAAACGCTTCAAACAAATGAAGCGTTTTAACTAATGCTGCATCGCCCCGCTCATTGGGGGCAGGCTTACATGAGTATTTCAATGGGAAAACGGGGAGAACGGGGCATTTGTTTGACAATCGCTATTCACGGGTCGCGGTTGAGTCGGACACGCAGACGGTGCAGCTGCTCGATTATATCCCTCTCAATCCGTTGAAAGGTGCGATCAACTCACTCGAGGCGTACCGTTGGTCAAGCTACAAGGCATACCGGCTGGGCTTAGATCCCTTTGACATCTGTGACGCGGCCCCTATGCTCGAAAACACTCATGTAAGTCTGTCCCCAATGAGTGCAAAAAGGCGCCCTCCACAAGAGAGGACGCCTTTGGTAAGTTCTATGTGAACGCGAGGTCTTTGACCCGGAGAGTCCGAGGTACTTGTTGGTAAGACCTTATTTAGGAGCGCGCAACCTTGCCGGACTTGAGGCAGGTGGAGCAAACGTTCATCTTGCGACGGTGACCATCGACGACGACGTAGACGCGCTGGATGTTGGGGCGGAACTTACGGTTGGTGACGCGGTGAGAGTGGCTGATGGAGCGACCGGCAACGGGGTGCTTACCGCAAACTTCGCAAACTTTGGACATAACTGACCCTCCTTGGGCGACAAACGAACATGTCGCGTTAACAAACAAGCCTGAACTATAGCACAGAAGCATGTCTCTGTGCGTAATCTACACAGAGACATTTCTCTTTTGGCGATAGTGCCCACGCCACGGCCCTGGACGTAGATCCGATTTGCGTGCAGCAGAGGGGATTATGCCAGCTCGTTACAAGGTTTTCAAGCGCGTCCCACAAATATATATAGGTTTATGGAGCCATTGACTCCGTTTACGGATTGACTCGTATTTATGCTCGCATTTGAGCCCGAGGTTGGCTACACTATGCCTTGACCATTAAAGGGGTACGAGATACCCACATGGAATTACATAGCTGTCAATGAGCAGTACTTCCTGTGGGTGTCTGGTCCGCTTTGAGCGGTCGGGCATCTATTTTTTTTGACTGTGTCAGCAGTCAAGACATGTGAGGAAGGAGATCGATGGGCACGACTTCCCCCAAGGCGGTCATCATGGACGAGACCGCCGTCAACCGAGCGATGACCCGCATCGCGCACGAGATTCTCGAGCGCAACGAGGGCTGTGAAGACCTCGCTCTGGTCGGCATCGTCACGCGCGGCGACCTTCTGGCAAAGAAGCTCGCCGAGGCGATCAAGGAGATCGAGGGTGTCGACGTTCCGCTCGGCAGCCTGGACATCAGCTTCTATCGCGATGACTATGCGACCAATTTCGCTCCCGCGATCCACGCTACCAACATTCCCTTCAGCGTCGACGGTAAACGCGTCGTGCTGGTGGACGACATCCTGTACACGGGTCGCACCATCCGCGCCGCTCTGGACGCCGTTATGGACCTGGGCCGTCCGAGCCGTGTCGAGCTGGCAGTTCTCGTTGACCGCGGTCACCGCGAGCTCCCTATCTCGCCGGACTTTGTCGGCAAGAACGTTCCCTCGTCGCACGAGGAGAACGTGCACCTATATATGAAGGAAGTCGACGGCCGCACCGCTGTCGAAATCAACGACGTCGCGCCGGGTTCCCACGTGGGCTCCGCGCCGCTGGGAGGTGAGTAGTACCGTGGCGTTCAATCATAAGCATCTGATCGACATTACCGAGTACTCCGAAGAGGACATCAAGCTCATCCTCGAGACCGCCAAGGCGTTCTCCGAGGTCAACGAGCGTGCCATCAAGAAGGTCCCCACGCTCAAGGGCAAGACCATCGTCAACATGTTCAACGAGCCCTCGACGCGTACCCGCAGCTCCTTCGAGCTCGCCGAGAAGCGTCTTTCCGCCGACAGCCTCAACTTCGGTGGCTCCTCGACCTCCACGGTCAAGGGCGAGAGCCTCGTCGATACCGTCGAGACCCTCAACGCCTACAAGATCGACTGCATCGTCGTGCGCGACAAGCACGCCGGTGCTCCCTACATCGTCACCCAGAATTCGCCCGCGAGTGTTATCTGCGCCGGCGACGGTAAGCACAATCACCCCACGCAGGCTCTGCTCGACCTGTACACCATCTGGGAGCACAAGGGTGACTTCCACGGTCTGAAGGTCGCCGTCGTTGGCGACATCTCCCACTCCCGCGTTTGCGGCTCGCTGATCCCCGCGTTGAAGATCATGGGCTGCGAGACCTACGCCGTCGCCCCCGGCACGCTGCTGCCGCCGGCGCCCGAGATTCTGGGCTGCGACCACGTGACGAGCGACCTCGATTCCGTCCTGCCCGAGCTGGACGTCGTCTACATGCTGCGCGTACAGCAGGAGCGCCTCGAGGGTGCCCCGTTCCCGACCATTCGCGAGTACCACAAGCTCTTCGGCCTGACCAAGGACCGTGAGAAGCTCATGAAGCCCGACGCGATCATTTGCCACCCGGGCCCCATCAACCGCGGCGTCGAGTTCGACTCCTATATGGCCGACCACCCGCAACGCTCCGTCATCCTGGAGCAGGTCTACGCCGGTATCTGCGTGCGTATGGCTATCCTGTATCTGCTGCTTGGAGGTGCCGATAATGGCCTTGCTTCTTAAGAATGCCCACGTCGTCGACCCGTCCGTCGAGCTTGACGGTGTCGTTGACGTCCTGATCGACGGCGACAAGATCGCCGAGGTCGGCGAGAACCTCGCCGCCGAGGGAGCCGAGGTCCGCGACCTTTCCGGTAAGTACCTCGTCCCTGGCCTGGTTGACATGCACGTCCACCTGCGCGAGCCCGGCTACGAGGTCAAAGAGGACATCGAGAGCGGCACCCGCGCAGCTGCCAAGGGCGGCTTCACCGGCGTGTGCGCCATGCCTAACACCGACCCCGTTACCGATAACGGTACCGTCGTTGAGTTCGTCAAGTCCCGCGCTGCCGAGGTCGGCCACTGCCGCGTCTATCCTTCTGGCGCCATGACCCGCGGTCTTAAGGGCGAGGCTATGTCCGAGATGGGCGATATGGTCGCCCACGGCGCCGTCGCCTTCACCGACGATGGCCGCGGCGTGCAGGGTGCAGGCATGCTCCGTCGTTGCATGGACTACGGCAAGATGTTCGGCAAGGTCTTTATGAGCCATTGCCAGGACGAGGACCTGGTCGGTCACGGCCAGATCAACGAGGGCAAGGTCTCTACCCGTCTGGCCCTCGAGGGCTGGCCGGCGGCGGGCGAGGAGCTGCAGATCGCCCGCGATATCGAGATCGCCAAGCTGACCGGTGCCAAGCTGCACATCCAGCACATCTCCACCGCCCATGGCCTGGAGCTCGTGCGTGCCGGTAAGGCAGCTGGCGTGCAGGTCACCTGCGAGGCTACCCCGCACCACATGTTCCTGACCGAGAACGACCTGGACGAGACCTACAACACCTCGCTCAAGGTCAACCCGCCGCTGCGTACCGATGAAGACGCCGAGGCTATCCGTCAGGGCGTCATCGACGGCACCGTAGACGTCATCGTCACCGACCACGCTCCCCACACCCCGTGGGAGAAGGCCCGCGAGTTCGAGCTTGCGCCCTTTGGTATGATCGGCCTTGAGACCTCGCTGGCGCTCGTGCTCACCGAGCTGGTCAACACGGGCAAGATGAGCATGGGCCGCATGGTCGAGCTCATGGCCATCAAGCCGCGTGAGATCCTGGGCCTCGACCAGGTTCAGGTCAAGGCGGGCTCCGTTGCCGACCTGACTGTGTTCGACGCGTCCGCCACCTGGACGGTCGGTGAGGGCGGTTACGAGTCGCGCGCCGAGAACTCCGGTTTTGCCGGCCGCACGCTCACCGGTCGTGCCACCGATGTGTTTGTCGGTGGTAAGCAGACGCTTGCCGACGGCTGCATCTGCTAGCATAGCCTTATCGCTTTTATGCGCGGCGCCCTTGCGGTGCCGCGCTTTCTGTTCGCCTGAACCATGCAACCGCATGGGGGATTGGAGCGTCTATGCCCACACCTTCCACTGCACGCATGCACGACTTCGAGGTCGTCTCGAACCAGGAGATCGCCGACGGCATCTTCTCGCTCGTTATCTCGGCCCCCAAGCTTGCAAGTGCGCTCAAGCCCGGTCAGTTCGTGAATATCGCCGTGCCGGGCGATGCTTCCTCGCTGCTTCGCGTGCCCCTGAGCTTCTATCGCGCCGACGCCGAGGCCGGCACCGTCGAGCTGTGGTACGCCGTCGTGGGCGATGATACCCGCCGTCTGTCGCAGATGGGCCCTGGCTCCACCTCCAACTTGCTGGGCCCTGGCGGCCGCGGCTGGTTCGTGCCCGAGGGCACCAGGAAGGCGCTGCTCGTCGCCGGCGGCATTGGCGTTCCGCCCGTACTCTGCCTGGCTGGCATGCTTGCCGAGCAGGGCGTGGACGTTGACGTATGCCTGGGCTTTGGCACCGCGTCCAAGGCCGTGGGCGTCGACGAGTTCCGCGCGCTGGGAGCCACGGTTAACGTGTGCACCGACGACGGCTCGTTGGGCACGCACGGTTTTTGCACCGATCCTGCCGCCGAGCTGCTCGGCGAGGGCGGTTACGACTACGTCGCCAGCTGCGGCCCCGCCGTCATGATGAAGAAGGTCGCCGAGGCTGCCGCCGAGGCCGGCGCGTACTGCGAGGTGTCGCTCGAGCGCATGATGAGCTGCGGCTTTGGTGCCTGCAACACCTGCAATGTCGAGACGGTCGACGGTATGAAGGGCGCCTGCATGTGCGGCCCCGTGTTCGATGCTTCTAAGGTGGTGGTCTTCTAGTGGGTACCGTGAACATGGCCGTCGATTTCGGCGGCGTCAAGATGCAGAACCCCATCAACACCGCAGCCGGTACCTTTGGCTACGGTTGGCAGTTCCAGAACTTCTTCGATGTCTCCCAGCTGGGTGCCATCACCACCAAGGGTTGCGCTGCCGAGCCCTGGCCCGGCAATCCCGCACCCCGCATGGCCGAGATTCCCGGCGGCATGATCAATTCCGTGGGCCTGCAGAACCCCGGTGTGGCCGCTTTCGCCCGCGAGTCCGGTCCGTGGCTCGAGCAGCTCTCCAAGGACGGCTGCCAGGTCATCTGCCAGGTTGCCGGTCATTCCGTGGACGAGTTTGTCCGTGCGCTCGAGATGTATGTCGAGCTGTGCCCCTGGGCTGCCGGCTATGAGATCAACGTGAGCTGCCCCAACATTGCCGCCGGCGGCGCCGCCATGGGCTCCACGCCCGAGGGCGCCTCTGGCGTCATGGCCGCCTGCCGCAAGGTGACCGACAAGCCGCTGTTCGTAAAGATGGCCCCGGTCAACGTCGCCGAGATCGCCAAGGCCCTCGAGGCCGCGGGAGCCGATGGCCTTTCGGTCATCAACTCCATCCAGGGTATGGCCATTGACGTTCATACCCGCAAGTCCCGTGTGGCCAAGCCTAAGGGCGGCCTTTCGGGTCCGCTGTGCCACCACATCGCCGTTCGTATGGTCTGGGAGGTTGCCCAGGCTGTCGATATCCCCATCAACGGCGTCGGCGGCGTCATGACCGGTGAGGACGCGGCCGAGTTTATCCTGGCCGGCGCCACCTGCGTATCGGTCGGTATGGCCAATTTCGTCGATCCGTGCGCTTCGCTCAAGATTGCGCGCGAGCTCGAGGCCTGGGCCGAGTCCCAGGGCGTGAAGGACATCAACGAGCTGGTAGGTGCTTTCGAATGCTAGAGACCGATGCCCGCGACCGCGTTATCGTCGCCCTCGACTGCGACCGTGATCGTGCGCTCGAGCTCGCCCATGAGCTTTCGGGCCATGCCGCCTGGCTTAAAGTGGGCATGACGCTCTATTACGCCGAGGGTCCCGAGATCGTCAAGACCTTTAAGGACCTAGGCTTCAAGGTGTTCCTCGACCTTAAGTTCCATGACATTCCGCATCAGGTTCGTGGTGCCGCTCGCTCGGCCTCGCTTGCCGGTGCCGACCTGCTTTCGGTTCACGGCTTGGGTTCGGGTGCTATGCTCGCCGCCTGCCGTGAGGGTGCCGAGGAGGCACGCGAGGATCGAGCCAAGCTCGTTGCCATCACCGTGCTTACGAGCATGAATCAGGACGCGCTGAGCGAGATCGGCGTCGAGTCGCCCGTTGCCGAGGAGGCCGCCCGACTGGCAAAACTCGCCCAGGCCAACGGTATCGACGGCATCGTGTGCTCGCCGATGGAGGCTCATGACATGCGTGAGCTGCTGGGCCCCGATGCGCTGATTGTGACCCCGGGCGTGCGTCCGGTTGGCGCCGCGTTGGGCGATCAGTCCCGCGTGGCCACGCCTTCCCAGGCTATCGAGCGCGGCGCGAGCCATATCGTGGTTGGCCGCCCCATTACCGGCGCCGATGATCCGGTTGCCGCGTTTGACGCCATCGTTGCCGAGCTGGTCGAAAACGTCGCATAAAAGATTCCCTTAAGTCACCACTTTTGGGTCTCATTAGCACAAATTAGCCCCTGTGCCTGCGAAAACTTTCCCATCCTTTGTGTGGAATCGCAGGTCGGGGGCTCATCTTTTAGCGCGATATATTGCACTTTTTGCGGGTATCGTCTAACCTATGGAGCCGCGATTGGCCATTTTGTACGTTTTACGTGCTAAAATGCCAAATATTGAATCAGATATAACCCAACTATTTGGAGGTACGAATGGCACTCCCTCAGCTTACCGATGAGCAGCGCAAGCAGGCTCTTGAGAAGGCTGCCGCCGCGCGTCACGCCCGCGCAGAGCTCCGTGAGCAGATCAAGAAGGGCGAGAAGTCCCTCGAGTCCGTGCTCAACTCCGATGACCCCATTGCTTCCCGCATGAAGGTTTCCACCCTCATCGAGTCTCTCCCCGGTTATGGCAAGGCCAAGGCCGCCAAGATTATGGAGGAGCTCGGCATCTCCGCTACCCGTCGCGTCCAGGGCCTTGGCGTCCGTCAGCGCGAGCAGCTCCTCGAGCAGCTGACCAAATAAGTGAGCGCTCAGGATTCAAAGCTCTTTGTGATTTCTGGACCGTCAGGCGCGGGCAAGGGCACGCTCGTCACTCGTGTGCGCGAGCGTCGCTCTAACCTGGGCCTGACGGTTTCGGCTACCACGCGAGCCCCACGCAAAGGCGAGGTCGATGGCGTCAATTACTTTTTCCTGACGCGCGAGGAGTTCGACCGCCGCGTGGCAAACGGTGAGTTTGTTGAGTGGGCCGAGGTCCACGGTAACTGCTACGGCACGTTGGTGAGCGAGGTTCAGTCCAAGCTCGCCTCTGGTTCGTCTCTCATCTTGGAGATCGATGTCCAGGGTGCCCTGCAGGTCAAGGAGCGTTTTCCCGAGGCCGTGCTGATCTTTATCAAGCCACCCTCGCTCGAGGTGCTCCGCGAGCGTCTGGTCGGTCGCGGTACCGAGACGCCCGATACGATTGAGCTGCGTATGGCAAACGCCGCCCATGAGCTTGCCCTTGCCGACCGCTACGACGACGTCGTGGTGAATGACGATCTCGACCGCGCGACCGACGAGCTCGTTCGCGTTCTCGATATGCATGAAAGGATCTGAGGTCCGTGTCCGTTGTAAAGCCTTGCATTGACGATCTTCTGGAGAAGACCGATCACAACCGCTTCCTGCTCGCTTCGCTTGCCTCCAAGCGTGCCTGCGACATCAATAGCATGCTGCGCGGCCAGCATAACCGCGTGCTTGCCGTTCAGGATGTCGATGACATCACCATCGCGCTCTCTGGCGCCGATACCATCTCGATGGCTATGGACGAGATCGTCGACGGCGATATTTCCTACGACGAGGCCCGTTACGAGAAGGCGCTCGGCCATAAGGTTGCTGAAGCCTAAATGGCAGCTCGCGTCTGCCTGGTCCACTATCACGAGGTTGGACTGAAGGGCAAGAACCGCGCACATTTTGAGCATATCCTCATGGATAACATTAAGGCGGCTTTGGCCGCCTTTTCCGTGAATGCCGTGTCTCGAATTTCCGGTTATATCCTCGTGACCTTTAACGAGCATCAGGCCGACGAGGCGGCGCGCGTTATCCGCACCGTCCCCGGCGTTGCCCGTGTGTCCCTGGCGTACCACACCAACCGCGACCCGCAGGAGTACTGTGCCGCTGCCGTCAAGGCGCTGCGCGAGTTTGGCCCCTTCGATTCGTTTAAGGTGCACGCCAAGCGCTCCAATACCGACTATGAGCTCACCTCGATTGATATCAATCGTCAGGTGGGCGAGGTGCTGTGCGAGGCCTTCCCCGATAAAAAGGTTCAAATGCACGACCCCGATGCGATGTTGCACGTACTGGTGGTCCAGGGTAGCGTTTACGTTTACGCGCGTTCCGAGCGCGGCGTGGGCGGTCTGCCGGTGGGTTCTGCCGGCAAGGTCGTGACGCTTCTGTCATCGGGCATCGATTCTCCGGTGGCGACCTGGATGCTTGCGCGTCGCGGCTCGGTCTGCGTGCCTGTACATTTCTCCGGTCGTCCGCAGACGCCCGATACGAGCGAGTATTTGGTGCAGGACATCATCCGTGCGCTTGAGCCGGGTGTCCAGATCGGCCGCCTGTACGTGGTGCCGTTTGGCGATTGCCAGCGTGAGATTTCCGTCGCCTGTCCCAGCAATCTGCGTGTGATCATGTATCGCCGCATCATGTATTCGGTTGCCGAGCGCATCGCGCATATCGAGGGCGCCAAGGCCATCGTGACCGGCGAGTCACTCGGTCAGGTTGCCTCCCAGACGCTCGAGAACATCATGGCCGTCAACGAGGCCGTGAAGATCCCCGTGTTCCGTCCGCTCATCGGGTCTGACAAGCAGGAGATCATTGCGCGCGCTCAGGAGATCGGTACGTTCGATATTTCCACTGAGGCAGCGCCCGACTGCTGCACGCTTTTTATGCCGCGTCGTCCCGAGACGCACGCCAAACTCGATGCCGTGCACGAGGCCTGGGAGCTGTTCGACCACGAGGAGATGATCGAGCGCTTGCTTAAGCAGACCGAGTATATCGACTTCTCCAGCAACACGTATAAGGCCCCTAAGACCTTAAAACGCAAACATTCGGAGCTTGCTCCGCGTGAGATTTACCAAGATCACGAGTAATTGCCTGCATAGACCGACGATGCGCCTGTATCGTCGGCCTTTTGCTATCTGGGCAAATGATGCCAAGATGTTCATTCGCTGACGTGTGACTGAATAAATGGACATGTTCGCGCAAGGTTTTGGTCGGTATTTGGTTTGACCGCGAAAACTGGCGTGGACGTGCGGAAGCTGCGGCGTTTGTTTCCTGACACGATGGTGTTGGGAGGTGTTTGCTATGGCGCAGCGCGAGCAACACGAACGGGTTAAACGTATGGACCGCTGGGCAGGAAAGCTGCTCGGGCATAAAGCGGTGGTGGTGGCGATTCTGGTTGTCATTGCCGCCGCGAGCGGCTTGGCGATGGCAAGTTTTAGTAGCCGCTCCAGCGGCGTGTCGTTTGAGCATAGTGATGAGGCAAGCGCCTCGGATGCGCGCGGGGCCGGGGATGCCTCTCCTGATGATGCCGATGAGTCGTCTGCCAAGAGTTCCTCTGCTGCGGAGGTGTACGTCGATGTGGATGGCGCCGTTGTGAGGCCTGGTGTGTATCGGCTCAAAGATGGAGCACGGGTGTCCCAAGCTATCGACGCCGCCGGAGGGCTTACGGCCGAGGCAGATGTGACAGGGCTTAACCGTGCGTCCAAGATCACAGATGGCCAAAAGATCTATGTTCCGACGGTGGGGGAGCAACAAGCGGCTGCGGCGGTCGGCGGGGCCGAAAGTAGTGCTGCCACGACCCCTGGCGCGGGGTCTTCGTCGGGGCTCGTGAACATCAATACGGCAAGTGCGGCGGAGCTGCAGACGCTCTCGGGTATTGGGCCTTCTATGGCTCAGTCGATTATCGATGAGCGGACAAAGAACGGCGCTTTTGCCTCAGTCGATGACCTGATGCGCGTATCGGGAATCGGTGAGAAGAAGCTCGCCAAAATCAAAGATTGCATCTGCGTATGAGTGTGTCCGAGCGCGAGCATGTGATGCCACCTCGGCCATTGATGCCGTGGACGATGGCACTTTGTGCCGGCTTGTGTGTGAGCTGTGGCTTGGTACTTAACATGGCGGCCGATTTGCTGCTGGGTGAGCGGACGACACCCGTCACATTGCTTATGGCCATTCCCGTTGCGGCTGCGGCTTGCATCGTGTTGGCTCGGTTCCGTATGCGCCCTGCACGGTGGAGGCGATGGCTGTATGCCGCGGCTCTCGGCCTCGTGGCGGGGGCGGTCGTATCCGCGGGTTGGGCGATTGGGGCGCTGCGTGCTTCGAGGGCGCTGGATAATCGGGCTGCGAGCAGTCTTGAATTTGTTGTGCGCGGTGACCCGTCCATCAATGACGGTGCGTACTCCTATACCTGCGATGCGTATGCGGGCGAAAAGTGTTTAGGTCAGGTGCGGCTGTCGTGTGATCGCGAGCTCGGCGTCGGTTCGCATGTACGTGCTATCGGCCGCGTTTCGCGCTTTGAGAACGATGCGTATGGGCGCTCGCGCGTACTCCGAGGCGAGGTGCGCAAGGTTAAAGCCGTTCGGATTGTGTCGGTCGATGAGGGCTCTCCGGGGCCGCTGCTTCGGCTGCGAAATGGGCTGCTTGCGTCCATCGCGCCTGCGACCGACCCGGCGCGTTCGCTCATAGCCGGCATTGTCTGTGGACGCTCGGCCGAGTTGCGCGCCCAGCCAGCTGGCGACTGGTTTTCGGTGACGGGAACGGCGCATCTTATCGCCGTTTCGGGCAGCCATTTGGCTATTGTGGGGTTTGTAATCGAGGGTGTATTGCAAAAGACTCTGTGTTCACGTGGTCTTCAACGGGCGATATTGGCGATAACGCTTGTGGTTTACGCTGCCTTTACGGGTGCCTCTCCCTCGGCCGTGCGCGCGTGCTGCATGGTGTTCGCGACGTTTGTCGTAAACGGTGCGGGGCGTCGCCGGCACGGCCTTTCGGCACTCTTTGTAACCATTTCCATCTTTGTGCTGCTGCGGCCGACGGTGCTGTACGAGATGGGCTTTCAGCTTTCATGTGCCAGCGTCTTTGCCATCCTGTGCTTTTGCCCGTACGCCACCTACGCTTTGGGAGAGCTGGGTGTGCCGACGGGCATTGCCAGCATGCTTTCCGTTACGCTGTGCTCGCAGTTGGCGACGCTTCCCATCACCATTCCTGCCTTTGGTACGTTCTCGCTCATTGCTCCGCTGGCGAATGCGGTCATCGGTCCGGTGGTGAGTCTCCTGCTTGCTGTGTCTATCGTGCTGGTTCCCTTTTCGCTCGTGGAGCCGTTGCAAGCTTGGGCACTCGTTGTGCCCATGATTGCCGCCCGTTGTGCGTTGTTCTTCGAGCAGCTGTTTGCCGCCGTGCCGGGTGCATCCGTGAGCGTGCCGCCCGATAGCATGTGGATTTACCTAGTGCCGTGTTTGCTGGCGGTTCTGCTGGTCTGGTGGCCGCGTCCCCGTGCGCGTCCTATGGCGGTGGGGCTTGCATGCCTGGTGCTCTTGGCTGCGATTCCGTACATCTACTGGGGTCGCTTCGCTCCGCCTTCGGTGACGGTCCTTGATGTTGGCCAGGCCGATGCGATTCTGGTTCGTCAGGGTGGCGCCGTGGCGCTCGTTGACTGTGGGCTCGATGAGCGCGTGATATCGGCGTTGGTTCGCAATAACGTCCATCATATCGATGCCGTCTTCGTGACGCATTGGGACGAGGACCATTGGGGTGGTCTTCCCGATGTACTCGATCAGTTTTCGGTTGGAACCATTGTGGTCGCGACCGATGCGCTTGATGGCGCGCCTGCTGAAGTCCTGAATCGCCCCGGCGTAATGTATCGGCAGGTGGCTTGCGGAGACACGGTCGATATAGGCGCATTTCGGACTCGTGTGATGTGGCCGTTTGATACGGTGGATGGCGAGGGCAATGAGGACTCGCTTGTCTTGCTGCTCTCCTATGCTCAGGAAGGTAAGAGCCTCCGCGTGCTTCTCACTGGTGATGCCGAGCTCGATCAGGAGCGCGAGTTTGTACGGGAGGTGGGCGATATCGATGTGCTCAAGCTGGGGCATCACGGCTCAAAAGTTTCCGTCGACACAGACCTGCTGGGCACGCTTAAGCCCGAGCTCTCTATCGCGAGCGCCGGCGAGGGAAATCGTTACGGCCATCCGTCGGATGCCTGCATCGATGCCGTTAAGGAAGCGGGTGGTGAGTTCGCATGCACCATCGAACACGGCGACATTACCGTCTCGCCGACCGCGAAGGGCTTTGCGATGCGATGCCAGCGACCGTGATGCTGCCGTTGGCGCGGGACCTGCCCGTGGGCTAAAATGGCACGGTACGAATTCGAGGGTCTGCGAGAGGGGAGCGCAATGTCCGAAACCGGTCTGCTGCCGGCATATCTGATCGTCGGTACCGATGGGGTCAAGCGCGACCACGCCGTCTCGCGTATGAAAGCTCGCTTGGAAAAGTCGGGTATGGTTGAGTTCAACCTCGATGAACGCGACATGACGAAAGATCCCGATATCGAGTCAATCATCGGCTCGCTCAATACCTTTCCCATGGGTAGCGAGTTTCGCCTGGTGATCCTCGACGGCTGCTCCAAGCTTGCCAAGGCGGTCTCGGAACCGCTCGTCGAGTACCTCGCAAGTCCCAGCCCCACAACGGTCTGTCTCATTATCGCCGACTCACTTGCCAAGAATACGCGCCTGTATAAGGCAATCGCCAAGATCGACAAGAAGGCTATCGTCGACTGCTCGGGTACCAAGCGCTGGGAATTGCCGCGTCGCGTTCAGCAGATGGTGACGCAGCACGGTAAGTCCATCTCGACGGCTGGTGCCGAGGAGCTCGTTTCGCGTTCGGGCGAAAACACGCGCATGCTCGATAATGACCTGGCAAAGCTCGCCCAGATGGTCGAGGCGCCCCAGATTGAGCTTGCCGACGTGGAGCGTTGGATCGTGCGTACGGCCGAGGTTCAGCCCTGGGACTTTCTCAACGCCGTCTCGGCTCGCGATATGCGGCGTTCGCTCGAGCTCTTTAAGCTTCTGCCCTCCAAGAGCTACGTGTGGACCTACACGCTGCTATGCGGTCGCATTCGTGAGCTGATCGTCGCCAAGGCGCTCGACTCTCGTGGGCAGGGGCGTGAGCTCGCCGCGACGCTCAAGCTTCAGGCCTGGCAGGTCAAGAATCACCTTACCTGGGCGTGTCGTTTTTCGATGACCGAGCTCGTCGCCGCCCTCGAGGGCGCCGTCGATGTGGAACTCGCGCTCAAGGGTTCGTCCGATTCGGAGACCGCGCTTTTGCTCTGGATTACGAACATCTTGAGAAAATCGTGATGATACCTGCCTATTTGACAAATTCGTTCTATCCCTTTGAGGGGGAGCGTGCTATAGTAGGCGCTTGCATGACCTCACCGTGTCTCAGAGGTGTCATACATTTTTTGCAAGGAACTCGAAAGGAACTCCAGAAGTGGCAAACATCAAGTCTCAGAAGAAGCGTATCCGCACCAATGAGGCAGCTCGCATGCGTAACAAGGCTGTCAAGTCCGAGCTCAAGACGCTGACCAAGCACGTCCAGTCCGCCGTCGCCGAGGGCGACGCCGAGAAGGCCCAGGCTGCCCTCAAGACCGTCACCAAGCGTCTCGACATGGCTGCCGCTAAGCATGTCATCCACAAGAACCAGGCTTCCAACCGCAAGTCCGGTCTTGCCAAGCTCGTGAACAGCATCAACGCCTAAGTTGTAAATTTCACACCACACAGATTACGCGCATAAATGGAGCCTGTTTTATGGAACAGGCTCCATTTTTTGTACCGCTCGGGTAAGATAGTCCGCATGAATACTTCAATTGACATTTCCCACATCCGTAACTTCTCGATCGTTGCGCATATCGACCATGGCAAGTCCACGATCAGTGACCGCATCCTCGAGCTCACTCATACCGTCGATGAGCGCGACATGGAGTCGCAGCTGCTTGACACGATGGACATCGAGCGCGAGCGCGGCATCACGATCAAGTCCAATGCCGTCCGCGTGTCCTATGACGCCGACGACGGCGAGACGTATCAGTTCAACCTGATCGATACGCCGGGCCACGTGGACTTCACCTACGAGGTCTCGCGTTCGCTTGCCGCTTGCGAGGGTGCGGTGCTCGTCGTGGACGCCACTCAGGGCGTCGAGGCACAGACCGTTTCCAACGCGACGCTCGCCATGAACGCCAACTTGGACATTGTTCCGGCCATCAACAAGATCGACCTTCCCTCGGCGCACCCCGACGAGGTTAAGACCGAGATCGAAGACGATCTAGCCATTCCCGCCGACGATGCCGTGTGCGTGTCGGGCAAGACCGGTGAGGGCATCCACGATCTGCTGGAGTCCATCGTCTTTTTGATCTCGCCTCCCAAGGGCGATGCAAATGGCCCTCTCAAGGCACTGATTCTGGATTCGTACTTCGATGAGTACCGCGGCGTCGTCGCCACGGTGCGCGTCTTTGACGGTTCCATCAAAAAGGGCGATACCCTGCGTATGATGCAGGCCAAGGGCGACTTCCTGGTCGACGGCGTGGGCGTCAAGCGCCCTGCCGAGACGCCGGTCGATGCTCTGACTGTTGGCGAGGTTGGCTATGTGGTCACGGGTTTGAAGGACCCCGAGGCTGTGCGCGTAGGCGATACCCTTACGTGGGCTTCGAACCCCTGCCCCGAGCCGCTGCCGGGCTACCGCGAGGCCAAGCCTATGGTCTACACGGGCCTGTTCCCCATCGACAACAAGGACTACGAGAACCTGCGCGACGCGCTCGATAAGCTGCACGTCAACGATCCTTCGTTGGTGTGGGAGCCTGAGACGTCGGTGGCGCTGGGCTTTGGCTTCCGCGTGGGCTTCTTGGGCCTGCTGCACATGGAGGTCGTCAAGGAGCGCCTGGAGCGCGAGTTCAATCTGGACCTGATCGCCACGAGCCCCTCGGTCGACTACCACGTGTACAAGACTGACGGCGAGATGATTGATGTCCGCAGCCCGCAAGATCTGCCCGAGGCCACGCGTATCGAGCGTATCGAAGAGCCCTACCTCAAGGCAAAGATCATCTGCCCGCCCGAGTATACGGGTGCCGTCATGCAGCTCGCTATCGAGCACCGTGGCGTCACGACCGATATGATCCACCTGACGAGCAAATCGGTCGAGATGCGCTTTGATATGCCGCTTGCCGAGCTCATCTTGGACTTCTTCGATCAGCTTAAGAGCCGCACCAAGGGTTACGCCTCGCTCGACTACGAGTTTAACGAATATCGCCCCTCCGAGCTCGTCAAGCTCGACATCCTGCTTTCGGGCGACGAGGTGGACGCGCTGTCGTTTGTCGTGCACAAGGACAAGGCCTATGGCCTGGCCCGCGGCCTGTGTGACAAGCTCAAGGAGATTATCCCGCGTCAGCTGTTTGAGGTGCCTATCCAGGGTGCCATCGGCAACAAGATCATCGCCCGCTCCACCGTCAAGGCGCGCCGCAAGGACGTGCTGGCCAAGTGTTATGGCGGCGATATCTCGCGAAAGCGCAAGCTGCTCGAGAAGCAGAAAGAGGGCAAGAAGCGCATGAAGGCCATCGGCTCGGTCGAGGTTCCGCAGGAAGCCTTTATGGCGATTCTCAAGGTGGACGAGTAGGTCCATGGCGCTTTCTGAATACAGTAAGCGGCTGCTGGGCTCTTATGCCGAGCAGCCGTTCCTTATGGCTCCCATGGCGGGCGTAACCGACCCCGCCTATCGCATCATGTGTCGCCGCCGTGGTGCCAAGTTTGCCTACAGCGAGATGGTGAGTGTTGCAGGCCTTGCCTATGCCAGCAACAAGACGTGGCGCCTGGTGTTGCCGGCCGATGAGGAGCAGCAGATCTGCGTGCAGCTCTTTGGTTCCAAGCCCGATCAGTTTGCGAGTGCCGTCGCTGCCGTCGAGGAACGCGTGGGCGATCGCCTGTCATTGATCGATATCAACATGGCCTGTCCGGCTCGCAAGGTCGTTACCAAGGGCGAGGGCTCGGCTCTTATGCGCACGCCCGACCTGGCCGAGAAGATTGTCGAGGCAGCGGTGGGCGCGGCGCATGTTCCCGTGACCGTGAAGATTCGCAAGGGTTTTTATGCCGAGGATCGCAACGCCGCAACGTTTGCCCAGATGCTCGAAGGGGCGGGCGCCTCTGCAGTTGCCGTGCACGGTCGTTGTGCCACGCAACTTTATACGGGCCAGGCCGATTGGTCTGTCGTCGATGAGGTTGCCGACGCCGTCGAGATTCCCGTGATTGGCTCGGGCGATGTGTTCTCGGCCGAGGACGCTGCTGAGCATCTGCACGGCTCGGGTGCCAGCGCGGTGTTTATCGCGCGCGGCATCTATGGCAATCCGTGGGTGTTCGGCGATGCCCGAGCCCTTGCACTCGATGGCACGCCGGTTCCTTCTCGCTCCTCGGCTGAGCGCCTGGAGGCTTTGCGTGAGCACCTGACGTTGACGCACGAGCTTCTGCCGCTTATGTCGCGCGCCCGTACGTATGCAAGCTGGTATTTAAAGGGCATGCCCCACGCCGCTGCCTGGCGCGCTCAGGTGGTGCGTTGCTCCACGTACGAGGAGTTTATGGCGCTGGTCGATGATATCGAGCGCGACGTGGTGGCCTGCGAGGCCGCGCTTGCCGCCGGTGAGTCGGTGCCCGCTCATCCGCTGGAGGCTTAAGGGTGGCCGTTACCGCGCTGTATGTGCACGTGCCGTTTTGCGCTCAAAAATGCCGCTATTGCGACTTTGACTCGCAAAGCGTGGCCCTGTGCGACCTGGACGCTGCACTCGATGCCTATTTTGAGCACCTGTATGTGCGGCTCGATGCCTATGGCAACGCCGGGGCACTCAGGCAGATCCGCACCGTCTACGTTGGCGGCGGCACGCCATCGCTGGCAGGGGAGCGCCTGGTGAAACTTGCCCGGCGTATCTCTGCGTGGTGTAAGCCCGTTGAGTTTACCTGCGAGGCTAATCCTGAGTCGTTGACTTCGCAGCTCACCGCGGCGCTTGCCGGGGTGGGCGTCACGCGCATTTCTCTGGGAGTCCAAACCCTCGACAACGACGAGCTTGCTGCGATTGGCCGTATTCACGATGCCGAACGGGCGCTCGAAGCTATCGCGACGGTGAAGGATGTTGGGCTCGATGTGTCGTGCGACCTTATGTGCGGGCTTCCCGGACAGACTATGGCGAGCTGGCGATACACGCTTGATAGCGTGCTTGCGGCGGCCCCGCACCATGTGTCGGTCTATCCGCTCACGCTCGAGGAGGGCACGCCGCTTTACCGCATGGCGTGCCGTGACGAGTCACTTGAGCCCGATGAGGGTTTCCAAGCCGCATGCATGGACGTTGCGCGCGAGCGGCTGAGTTCGGCGGGCTATCACCCGTATGAGGTGGCGAGCTACGCGCTCGATGGGCATGAATGCGCCCACAACATTGCCTATTGGACCGGACAGGGCTATTTGGGTTTGGGTCGTTCTGCCGCAGGTATGCTCGATGCCGAGGATTTCGATCGCTTGGCCGGGCTGTTTCCTGACGTTCCCGCTCGTGGCGATGCGCATCGCGTGCGACTGGTGCAACGTGACGATGGCGCTAAAGCGTTTGAGGCCGAGTACCTGTCGCATCGCGAGGCGGCGGCCGAGGATTTGATGCTCGCCTGCCGCATGACGCGTGGCATTGGGCCCGAACTGTTGGTTCACTCGGCAAGCGTGATTGCTGCAGACGAGCTGGCGGCGGCCTGCGACCGTGCGCTCGAGTTAGGCCTTGCCACCTGGGTGCCCGATCATGTTGAAGGACATGCGGGGCGCGTCACCTCAAAAGACGTTATCGCAGGTCGCGCCCGCGCCCGTTTAGCGCCGACCCACTTGGGTTGGCTCGATGGAAATGTTCTGTTCGAGCTGTTTTGGGGTCTAGCTTAGGCCGCTCGGGTAGAATTACCGCAATATATACGCTGCTGTTAGCAGGAGGTTGCCGCGCATGGCGACGATGAACGAAAAAGATTACTACGAGATCTTGGGTGTCTCCAAGGACGCCACCTCGCGTGATATTCAAAAGGCTTTCCAGCAAAAGGCCCGCAAGCTCCATCCGGACGTCAATAAAGAGCCGGATGCCGAGGAAAAGTTTAAAGAGGTTTCCGAGGCCTACGCCGTGCTCTCGGACGAGCAGAAGCGTGCGCGTTACGACGCCATGCGGTCGGGTAATCCCTTTGCCGGTGCACCGACGGCTTCGCCCTATGGCGGTGGCTATGCCGGCAGCGCCGGTTACGGCAATCCCTTTGACGGCGGTTTCCCCTTCGGGGGCGCCTGGGGCCAGCCCCGTCGCGGCCAGGCGGCCTATAATCCCGAGAACGGCGCCAACGTGGTCGTCGATATCAAGCTCGACGCCAAAGAGGCCAAGGAGGGCGCCCGCAAGACCGTGCGCTACACGCGCTTCGATACCTGTGGTCACTGCGGCGGCTCGGGTTCTGTATCATCCGAT
Organism: Collinsella sp.; assembly: GCA_048416615.1. Classification (GTDB taxonomy): domain Bacteria; phylum Actinomycetota; class Coriobacteriia; order Coriobacteriales; family Coriobacteriaceae; genus Collinsella. The sequence continues at coordinate 109,704 of DBFSET010000042.1, forward strand.
CACGCCCATACCTGCCCGAGCTGCGGTGGTCGCGGCCATATCGATGTCGACCTGTCCTTCCTGTTTGGTGCGGGCACGTTCCAGACGGTTTGTCCTGAGTGCGGCGGTTCCGGCAAGGTCGTTGCCGACCCCTGCCCCGATTGCAGTGGCAGCGGCCGTGTCCGTGTGACCTCCGAACAGACGATTGAGTTTCCCGCTGGCACGCATGATGGCGACGAGGTGCGCATCCCCAACATGGGTCACGCCGGCACGAACGGCGCTTCGGGCGGCGATCTGGTCGGTCGTGCGCACGTCGAGGCCGAGCGCCTGGAGGGTAAGGCTCGCACCGGCTTCTACCTCATGGGCATTATCGCTCCGTTTTTGGTGCTGTCGGCCATCTCGGGCGTGTTCTCCGCCTTCGCCATGATGTGCTTCATTCCGTTTGCCATGGGCTTGTTCATGGTGCTGTCGGACGGCGTGCTTCATCGCAGTCTGCTGTGGTGGAAACGCGGCGCGATGCAGTTTGCCAATGGATTTGCCAACGGTTTTCTGTTCGCGCTCGTGTCGGTTTGGTTCGCGAGCTGCTCGCAGCGGGCCGTGCTTTCGCCGTACGGAATGCAATAACATCAAACCCTCTGTTTGCGCCCGGCCCAGCTTGGGTATAGGACGCACTGTGACAATAATGAAAGTTGGAAGGATTCGGTCGTGTCGGAAAATAGGGATTACTACGAGGTACTTGGCGTTGACAAGGATGCCGACGCGCGGACGATTAAGCGCGCGTTTCTAAAGAAAGCCCGTACGGTACACCCGGATGTTTCGGACGACCCCGAGGCCGAGGCCAAGTTCAAAGAGCTCAACGAGGCCTATTCCGTTCTTTCCGACGAGCAGAAGCGTGCTAACTACGACCGTTACGGTACCGCGGACGGCCCCGGTGGTTCAGGCTATGTCGATATCAACGATATCTTTGGCGGCATGGGTATGGACGACCTCTTCTCGTCGTTCTTTGGCGGCGGTGCCGGCGGTGGCGCCCGAAATCGCCGCGAGCGCCGTCGCGGTCGCGATATGGCCATCTCCCTTTCGGTGACGCTCGAGGAGGCGGCGCTCGGCTGCAAAAAGACGATCAGCTACGACCGCCTTGCCCCTTGCGATGACTGTAATGGTACCGGCAAGGCCGAGGGCGCGACCGAAAAGCAGTGCAGCCGCTGTCACGGCACGGGCTATGTGACGACGGTCCAGCGTTCTTTCCTGGGCCAGGTTCAGTCCTCTTCGCCCTGTCCCGACTGCCACGGCGAAGGCACGGTCATCGATCATCCCTGCGAGACTTGTGATGGCCAGGGCCGCACGCCTTCTCACGAAAAGATCGACATCGATATTCCCGCCGGTGTTTCGACCGGTCGCCAGCTGCGCGTGAGTGGTTTTGGAGAGGCCGGCCTTCGTGGCGAGCCGTCTGGTGACCTGATCGTCAACGTGCGTGTCGCCGACCACGAGCGTTTTAAGCGTAATGGCGATGACCTGTATCTGGTGAGCGATATCTCGATTGCGCAGGCCGCGCTCGGTTGCGAGATTGAGGTCGAGGGCATTATGCCTGACGAGGTCGTCAAGGTGTGTGTCCCCGCCGGCACACAGTACGGTGACACCGTGAGCGTCAATAATTACGGCATGCCGCGAATCGGCGGCGGTTCGCGCGGTCGTCTGGTCGTGCAGCTGCGCGTGGTCGTCCCCACCAATCTCTCCAACAAGCAGCGCGAGCTGCTTCGCGCCTTTGCCGACGAGATGGGCGATGACGTCGCATTCGGTAAGAAGTCGGTGACCGACCGTATCAAGAGTGCCCTCGACGACATCCTCGATTAAGGAGCCCGTGTGCTCGCACCCCATATTTCCGTCGTCAACCTCGGTTGTCGTGTCAACCGGGTTGAGTCTGACCGTATCACTGCCGATCTTATGCGCCTGGGCTTTGCGATGGTGGAGCCCCGGGACGCCGAACTGATCGTTATCAATACCTGTGCCGTGACGGGGGAGGCCGAGGCCAAGACCCGCAAGGCCGTCCGTCACGCCCTGGCCTATCCGGGCGAGCCTTACGTGGTCGTAACCGGCTGCGTCGTCAACCTGCATCCCGAGGAGCTGTTGGAACTCTCCGACCGCGTGATCGCCGAACCATCCAAGATTGACGTCGCCGAGCGCGTCTGCGGGGTGCTGGGTGTCGAATCCGATAGCGTGCCCGCCTGCAGCGATGGCGACGTGGTCGATGCGCTCGGCCGTTCGCGGCTGGGCGTGAAAATCCAGGATGGCTGCAATCACCGCTGCACCTATTGCATCGTGTGGAAGGCCCGCGGCCCCGAGCGTTCCGTACCCGTCGAGTCCGTGCTCGAACAGGTGCGTGAAGCCCGGGAGGCCGGCGTGCCCGAGGTCGTGCTGACCGGCGTGAACCTGGGTGCCTATGACGGCAAGAGCGCGACCGACGAACATGTCGAGATCGATGAGCTGCTCCAGGCCATCATGGAGCGCACCGAGATCGCCCACGTGCGCATCTCCTCGGTGGAGCCCATGGATATTTCCGAGCGCTTGCTCAAGGTGATGGCTCGCTATCCGAAGCGTATCGCGCCGTTTTTGCACCTGCCTGTGCAGTCTGGCTGCACGGCGACGCTGCATCGCATGGGCCGTCCCTATAGCGCCGAGGCGTTCGAGGACACGGTGCGCATGATTCGCGCTAACCTGCCCCAGGCGTCTCTTTCATGCGATGTCATCGTCGGTTTTCCTGGCGAGACGGACGAGGAGTTCGAGGAGTCGCTGGCGCTGTGCCGTCGCGCGGGCTTTTCGCGCATGCACGTGTTTCGCTATAGCAAGCGCCCCGGCACCCTCGCCGCCGACATGCCCGACCAGGTACCTCCTGAGGTCATGGCCGAACGCAGCCGTCGCATGCGTGCCGCCGCACAGGAGCTTGCGATCGCCGATGCCCGCCGCCGTGTGGGCACCGTCGAGCGTGCGGTGCTCGAGTATGGCGACAACCTGACGCTCGGCTCGTTCCATCATGCCCGTCTTGATGATACCTGTGGACTCACAGCCCCGTGCCTGCTCGATGTTGCTATCATCGGAGTCGATGATTCCGGCTTGGTTCATGCACGCAGGGAGGTTCATGGAAGCCTCGAAGATTAGACTTACCGTTCCCGAGGGTATCGACCCCTCGCGCGTTTTGGGCGCCGGCGACGGCGTCCTTCGTGCACTCGAGAACTTGGTGCGCGCCCATGTGGTTGGCCGCGGTGACAGCATTGCCGTGAGCGGCGATCCGGACGAGGTTGAGCTGGTCGCGCGTTTTTTCGAACATGCCTTTCGTGAGGCCGCTGCCGGGCGCACGCTTTCTGCCGATGATGTCTCGCGCTGCCTGGCCGTTCTGCGTGACGGCGAGCATGATGCCTCGTCGCTGCGCGATGACGTGCTGCTATCGTATCGCGGCCGTGCGATTCGTCCTAAGACGCTCGGCCAAAAGCGCTACGTGGATGCCATTCGCTCGCATACCATCACGTTTGGCCTCGGTCCCGCCGGTACCGGTAAAACCTATCTGGCCATGGCACTCGCCGTTGCCGCGCTCAAGCGCCATGAGGTGGGCCGCCTTATCCTGACGCGCCCGGTTGTCGAGGCGGGGGAGAACTTGGGCTTTTTGCCCGGCACCCTCGAGGAAAAGATCGACCCGTATATGCGTCCGCTCTATGATGCCCTCTTTGACATGATGGATCGCGAACGCACCGATGAGCTTATGGAGCGTGGCGTGATCGAGATCGCCCCGCTCGCTTACATGCGTGGTCGAACGCTGAGTGATGCCTTTGTGGTGCTCGATGAGGCACAAAACACGACGCCCGAGCAGATGAAGATGTTCCTGACGCGCCTGGGTTTTAATTCCAAGTTCGTGATTACCGGCGACCTGAGCCAGCGTGACCTGGTGGGTCGTCGCGGCGGTCTTGCCGATATCGAAAGGATTTTGGGTCGCGTCGACGATGTGGCGTTTTCTCACCTGGAGCGCGCCGATGTGGTGCGTCATGCCCTGGTGGGCCGTATCGTTGAGGCCTATGATGCATACGACGACGCGCGCGAGCAACGCGCGCACGATCGAAAGGAGTCCCGTTGAGTGTATTGATCAGCAACGATGCCGAGCTCGATACGCTGCTCGATGCCCAGGAGGTGGAGCACATCTGCGGAGTTGTGCTTGCCGCCGAGGGTGTTGAGCGTGAGGTCGAGATTTCCCTTTCGTATGTCGATGAGGACGAGATGCACGAGCTCAATCTTGAGTGGCGTGGCATCGATCGCACGACCGACGTGCTTTCGTTTGAATGCGACTCGGCCTTTGACGAGGACATTCCCGCCGACGAGACACTTGAGCTCGGCGATATTATCCTGGCCCCGCAGGTCATTGCCCGCCAGGCCCCTGGCTTTGGCAACAACCCCGCCGATGAGTGCCGACTGATGATCGTGCACGGAATGCTGCACCTGCTGTGTTACGACCACATCGAGGACGATGAGGCCGAGGTCATGGAGGCACGCGAGGATGCCATCCTGCGCGACCTGGCGCTTGAGCGCGGCGAGGACCCCAAACTCGTCCACGTCGGCCCCATAACCAATCATGCCCACGACTAGGAGCCGTCTATGATTCCCGGATCGAACAAGGACCATCCGTCCTTTTTAAAGTCGTTCTCATACGCCATGGAGGGCTTCGTCACCGCCGTCAAGACCGAGCGCAATATCAAGGTCATGCTCGTGGCGGGCGTGTGCACCGTCATTGCCGGCTGCATCGTGGGGCTTGATATTGCCGAGTGGGCTACGGTCATCATCTGCTGCGGCCTGGTGATTCACGGCGAGCTGTGCAATACCGCCATGGAGGCGATTGTCGACCTGGCGACCCAGGAGCTGCATCCGCTGGCCAAGCGCGCGAAGGATATTGCCGCTGCGTCTGTATACGTTCTTTCCATTACCGCCGCGATCGTGGGCTTGCTTGTCTTTGCCCACGCGCTCGACTTTATTTAGAAAGGGATTCCCATGTCCGTCAATATGCAGCCTACCGATGAGGTTTTGGATGACGAGGTCCTGGACGAGGCTGAAGGTGCCGCTTCGTTTGACGAGGTCGAGGAGTTCGACCCGTTTGAGGGTATGAGCGACGAGGAACTCGATGCCCTGTGCGACGAGGGCGAGACCCTCGCGGGCTTTGGTGACGTGGAACCCGGTTTCCGCAGCGGCTTTGTGGCCCTGGTCGGTCGCCCTAATGCCGGCAAGTCCACGCTGCTCAACGCCTGTTACGGCAAGAAGGTCGCCATTACCTCTCCGGTGGCCCAGACGACCCGCCGCCGTATGCGCGCCGTGGTCAACCGCCCCGGCTACCAGCTGGTCTTCGTTGACACGCCGGGTATCCACAAGCCCAAGGACGGCCTGGGCTCTGAGCTTAATAAGAGCGCCCTGTTTGAGCTCAATGACGTAGACGTCGTCGCGTTTCTGATCGATGCTACCAAGCCGATCGGCAGGGGAGACGCCTGGGTTGCCGAGCGCGTCAAAAACGCCCGTTCCAAGAAGGTCCTGGTGCTCACCAAGGCCGATGAGGCCGACCCCGCACAGGTCATGGAGCAGCTTAAGGCAGCCCACGAGCTCATGGAATATGACGACGAGATCGTGACGTCGTCGGTCAAGAACTTCAACGTCGATGCGTTCATCGAGACCGTCGCTCACTTTTTGCCCGAGGGCCCGCGCTGGTTCCCCGAGGACATGGGCACCGACGCTTCCGATGAGACCCTCGTGGCCGAGTTTGTTCGCGAGAAGGTCCTGCGTCGCACCCGCGATGAGATCCCTCACTCCGTGGGCGTTATCTGTGACGCGCTCGAGCAGACTAAGAAGGTCCTGCGCGTGCACGCCACGATTTACGTCGAGCGCGAGGGGCAGAAGGGCATCATCATCGGCAAGGGCGGCGAGATGATCAAGCATATCGGCATCGATGCCCGTCGTGACCTTGAGCGTATCTTTGGCACGCAGGTCTTTTTGGAGCTCGACGTGAAGGTCAAGGCCGGCTGGCGCGATGACGAGGCGCAGATCCGCCGCTTTGGCTACAATGCCGAAGATTAAGCCTCGGCGTCCATGGCAGGCTCTCGCACATATCGCACAAAGGTACTCGTCCTCGACAAGACTAAGCTCAAGGAAACCGACCTGATCTTGACGATGCTTGACGAACGGGGACGGCAGGTGCGTGCCGTGGCTAAGGGGGCACGTAAGCCTGGCGGGCGCCTGGCCGCACGCTGCGAGCTTTTCTGTACCGTCGATATGCTGCTCGCGCATGGACGGTCGCTCGACGTGGTTTCTCAGGCGGAGCTTATGGAGGCGCCGCTCGGTGCCGCTCCTGACTACGAGACGACCTGTGCCGCCAGCGCGATTGCCGAGGTTGCGCGCGTGTGCTCGTTCGAGGATGCCGAGGATCCATTTACCTTTGCCATCACGCAACGGGCGCTCACGCTTGTCGGCAGCGGGCTCGACTCGGCGCATATGGACCTGCTCGTGGCGGCCTTTGTCTTTAAATTGCTGTCGCACGTTGGTTATCGACCCGATTTCTCGGCATGCGTACTGTGCGGAGACCCCATGCTGTCGTATTTTTCGCCCCAGGCGGGTGGCCTCATGTGTGGCTCATGCGCGTCGAGCGTTCCGGGTGCCGAGTTGGTCTCAACCGGCGAGGTTGCATGGCTTCGCGCCCTCATGTCTATGACGTTCGATGAACTCATGGTCGAGCGAATCGATCCGCATACGGCTGCGTTTTTGCTGGGGCTTTCGCATGTTTGGGCCGCCACGCACACCGATCAGCGGCTCCGTGCGATGGAATTCATGTTGGGTCGGTGATGATGCGCAGGCTCGCGCCGCTTGTGGTAACATACCGACCTGTTGGTACCTCGACCTTGGATGTTCGCTCCACCGGCGGCTTCCCAGTCCGAGGCGAATAGAGTCGCCCGCGGGCGACGCGAAACGAAAGGTGAAACAATGACTGTTTCCAAAGAGCGCAAGGCGGAGCTGACCGCCCAGTTCGGTAACTCCCCGGTCGATACCGGTAACCCCAAGGTTCAGGTCGCCATTCTGTCCGAGCGTATCAAGGAGCTGACCGAGCACATGAAGTCCCACCAGAAGGACTTCCACACCCGTCGTGGCCTGCTCATGCTCGTCGGCCGTCGTCGTCGTCTTCTTTCCTACATCAAGAAGAACGACATCGTCGAGTACCGTGAGCTCATCAAGGCTCTGGGCATCCGCGACAACATCCAGTAAGGATTTGTACATGCTAAGAGCGTCCTGCGCAGCGGGGCGCTCTTTTTGTGTAAGGGCGTGAACAATCACGCTCTGAAGCGTGGCGGGGGCAGGGGGCCCGCGTCACATGAGAAGCCCGCAGGCAAGGGGCCTGTGGGGTAAAGGAGAACAATGACACTCGTATCCAAGACCTTTGAGCTGTACGGCAAGACCTACACCTTTGAGTCCGGCGAGCTTGCCAAGCAGGCCACCGGCGCTTGTCTGGTCAAGCAGGGCGACACCACGATGCTCGACACCGTGGTCGTCTCCAAGGAGCGCAAGAATTACGACTTCTTCCCGCTGACCGTCGACTTCAACGAGAAGATGTACGCTGCCGGTCGTATCCCGGGTGGCTACCTCAAGCGCGAGGGCCGTCCCAGCGAGAAGGCCACGCTCACGGCCCGTATGATCGACCGCCCGATCCGCCCGAGCTTCCCGGACGGCTTCCGCAACGAGGTGCACATCGTCGCTACCTCGCTCGTCGCCGACCAGGTCAACCCCTTCGACGTCATCAACGTCATGGGTGCTTCTCTGGCCATGACGCTCGGCGGCGTGCCCTTCGAGGGCCCGCTTGCCTGCGTGCGCATCGGCCGCAACGTGGAGACCGGCGAGTTTATCGTCAACCCCACCTATGAGGAGCGCGAGAACTCCGACCTGGACCTGGAGCTGGGCGGCTCTGCCGATTTCATCTCGATGGTCGAGGCCGGCGCCGAGGAGATCTCCGAGGACGACATGCTCGCCGCTATGAAGTTTGGCCAGGAGGCCCTCGCTGCCTTCTGCCAAGCCCAGGACGAGTTCGTCGCCGAGTGGGAGCAGGTCAACGGCGCTATCGTTAAGAAGGAGTACCCGCTCGACCAGCCCGTCGAGGAGGTCCAGGAGCGCATCTTCGCCCACTACGACGAGATGGCCGCTGCCCTGCGCGACGCCGACAAACTTTCCCGCATCGGTAAGGTCGAGGCTTTGAAGGAGTCCATCCGCGCCGAGTTCACCGACGAGGAGCAGGCCGCCTGGGAGCGCGAGATCCCCGTGGCGCTCAAGAAGCTCGAGAAGAAGGCCATGCGCACCATGGTCGTCGAGACCGGCGAGCGCGTCGACGGCCGTGCCGCCGACGAGATTCGTCCCATCATGGTGAAGGACAACTACCTGCCGCTCGTTCACGGTTCCGGCTTGTTCCAGCGTGGTCAGACCCAGGTGCTCTCCGTCCTGTCGCTCGGCATGCTCAACGAGGGCCAGCGTCTGGATACCATCGAGCCCACCGAGGGCAAGCGCTACATGCACCACTACAACTTCCCGCCGTTCTGCACCGGCGAGACCGGCCGCATGGGCAGCCCCAAGCGCCGCGAGATCGGTCACGGCAACCTGGCCGAGCGCGCTCTGCTTCCGGTGCTTCCCGACGAGAACGAGTTCCCCTACGCTATCCGCGTCGTCTCCGAGGTCATGGAGTCCAACGGCTCCTCTTCGATGGCTTCGACCTGCGGCTCCACGCTCGCCCTTATGGACGGCGGCGTGCCCATTAAGCGCCCGGTCTCCGGTATCGCCATGGGTCTGATCCAGGAGGAGGGCAAGACCGTGGTCCTGTCCGACATCCAGGGTCTCGAGGACTTCCTGGGTGACATGGACTTTAAGGTCACCGGCACCACCGAGGGCATCACCGCCCTGCAGATGGACAACAAGGCCACCGGCCTCACCTTCGATATCTTGGCCCGCGCCCTGCAGCAGGCCAAGGAGGGTCGCGCCTTCATCCTGCAGAAGATGCTCGATGTGATCCCCGAGCCGCGTCATACCACGCGCAGCACCGCTCCGCGCATCGTCTCCATCCAGGTTCCGACCGATAAGATCCGCGACGTCATCGGTTCCGGCGGCAAGGTTATCCGCGGCATCCAGGACGAGACCGGCGCTTCGGTCGACATCCAGGAGGACGGCACCGTCTTTGTCGGCGGCACCGGCGAGTCTGTCGATCAGGCTGTCGAGCGCATCAAGCTCATCATCAAGGTTCCCGAGCCGGGCGAGGAGTACACCGGTCGCGTTGTCTCTATCCAGCCGTTCGGCGCCTTCGTGAACCTGCTGCCTGGTAAGGACGGCCTGCTGCACATCTCCCGCGTTGCCAAGGGCCGTGTGGAGAAGGTCGAGGACGTCCTCAACGTGGGCGACGAGGTCAAGGTCGTCGTCATCGAGGTCGACGACCGCGGCAAGATCTCGCTCGACCGTCTGGATAAGCCCGAGGCTCCTGCTCGTGCCGAGGGTGCCTCCGAGGGTGACGGCGAGCACTTCCAGCGCCGTGAGCGTCCGCGTCGCGAGCGCTCCGAGCGCAACGACCGTCCGCGCCGTCCTGGCGACAACGGAGGCCGCAAGCCCCGCCGTCACCACGACGCCGAGTAACAGCTAGTCATAAGCAGTTCAACAAGGGCGACTCCGGACAGGGGCCGCCCTTTTGCTATTCCCGGCGGGATAGACCGGTTCAGATGGGGCTTTGATGCATGGGTGGTCTGTTGTTCTGCAAATGGGTATCATACTGTAGTTATTGCATCGACTCTGTGATGCATTGTTGTACGTGCCCGGCGGTCGGTTTGCCAGAAGCGCCCCGTCGGTTGTTTCAGACCCGTTTCGAAGAAAGGAAACAACACTCACCTATGGCAGCTAAAAAATCATCTCCCTTGAAGATCATCCCGCTCGGCGGCCTTGATGGCATCGGCAAGAACATGACGGTCTTCGAGTGCGGCGACGACATGGTGCTCGTCGACGCTGGCCTCATGTTCCCCGACGACTCGCAGCCCGGTATCGATCTGGTACTCCCGGATTACACCTACGTTCTGGAGAACGAGGAAAAGCTCCGCGGCATCGTCGTCACTCATGGCCACGAGGACCACACCGGTTCGCTTCCGTATCTGCTGCAGGACCTCAACAACAAGGTGCCCATCTTCTCGAGCAAGCTGACGCTCGGCTTTATCGAGGGTAAGCTCTCCGAGTTCCGCATTCGTGCGCCCAAGTTCCGTGAGGTCAAGGGCGGCAGCCACGTCAATTTGGGTGGCATCTCGCTCGACTTCTTCTCGATGACGCACTCCATCCCGGGCGCTCTGGGCGTGTTCATCCGCACCAACCAGGGCACCGTTATGCACACCGGCGACTTTAAGCTCGACCAGACGCCCATCGATGGCGTCACGCCCGACTATGCCGCTATCAGCCGCTTTGCCAAGCAGGGCATCGACCTGCTGCTGTCCGACTCCACCAACGCCACGGTCCCCGGCTTTACCAAGTCCGAGGCCGAGGTTGGCCCCAATCTGCTGCATGCCATCAAGAATGCTCCGGGCCGCGTGTTCGTCGCGTCGTTCTCGAGCCACATCCATCGTCTGCAGCAGATCTGCGACGCCGCCCGCAAGTGCGGCCGCAAGGTCGTCGTGACCGGTCGTTCCATGCTCACTAACACCCGCGTGGCGCGCGAGCTCGGTTATCTCAACATCGATGATGCCGATATCATCGATGCCTTCGATATCGATAACCTGCCCGACGACAAGATCGTCGTCATGTGCACCGGTTCGCAGGGCGAGCCTCTGTCGGCCCTTTCGCGCATGGCCAACGGCGAGCACAAGACGCTCTCCATCCATGAGGGCGATACCGTCATCCTCTCGGCAACGCCGGTCCCCGGTAACGAGAAGGCCGTTCAGCAGGTCGTCAACAGCCTCGCCAAGCTTGGCTGCGACGTGTGGGATAAGAACCGCGCCCTTGTTCACGTCTCGGGTCACGGTAGCCAGGAGGAGCTCAAACTCCTGATGGCCATGGCCAAGCCTACGTACTTTATGCCGGTCCACGGCGAGGCCGTGCATCTGCGCGCCCATGCCCAGCTGGCCCGCAAGATGGGCATCAAGGACGATCATATCTTTATCCTCGATAACGGCGACACGCTCGAGATGCGCGGCGGTATCGTCAAGCGCGGTACGCCCGTCGAGTCTGGCGTCGTCTACGTCGACGGACTGCGTATCGGCGATACCGACCCCATCGTTCTGCGCGATCGTCAGAAGCTTGCCAACGACGGTATGGTCACTGCTGTCGCTATCGTTTCGCTCAAGCACAAGAAGATCGAGGCCATCGAGTTCTCGGGCCGCGGCGTCTCCTTTGCTATCGACGACCAGTTCTCCGAGGACGCCTCGGCGTCCATCATGAAGACGATCGAGAAGGGCAAGTTCAGCTTTACGAGCAGCGGCTCCGATGCCATTCGCAAGGCCGTGCGCGACTCGCTCTCTAACTTTATTTGGAGTCGTACGCGCACTCGTCCGATGATCATCCCGGTCGTCATGGAGGTTTAGTTTGGCGCGCGGATCTGCACAAAACGCCAAAGGCAACAAAGCCAACAACCAACCGGCATCTGCTAAGGGTGCCGGTTCCCTTCTTCGTGCCAATAAGGGCCACGAGGCCGAGTTCGACGATTTTGAGCCCCTGGTCGAGCCTTCGGCCAACCGCGATATCGCCGGCGTGGTCATTGCCGTTTTGGCGATTGCGTCCTTCATTGCCGTGATTTCGCCGGCGACCGCACCCGTTACGGCTGCGGTTGCCGGTTTCTACCACCTGGGCTTTGGTCTGGGCGCTTACGTGCTGCCGATCGTCATTTTGCTGTTTGCCGCCACGCTCTTCTTAGGCGAGGATTCGCCGCTCAACGTGCGCTCTGTTGCGGGCGGCGCCGTGGTCTTTATCGCCGTCGTCTCCATTCTTTCGCTGATGGTGCCGGGTACGAGCGACTCGTGCGACCTTATGTTCACACCGCAAAACCTGTCCGCCTCGGGTGGCTACATCGGTGCGTTTATTGCGAGCGCGCTGCAGAATGCCCTTGGTAAGCCTATTGCGATGGTGGTCCTGTTGGGTCTGGCCGTCGTTGGTTTTGTCATCATCGGCTTTTCGGTGGGCGGCGTTTTGCGCTCTGCCCGCGACCGTGCGGCCGATTTTGCCGAGCGCCGTCGTGCCGACGTTAACGCGAGTCCTTGGGGTGACGACGAAGCCCTGTCGGTGCCCGGCGTTGCCCGTCCGCACCTGAGCATTCTTCGTCAAAAGGGCTCCGATATGGCCGTGACCACGGTCATGGGCAACGATGCGGACCCGGTTTTGGACGATAACGACGAGGACGAGGATCCGTTTGTCGACGTGTCCGATGCCGTGGAGGCCGAGCGCGCCAAGACGACGCTGCTACCACGCCGTCATGCCAAGAAGAGCAAGACGGCTCCCAAGCTCAATACGAGTGAACCCGACCCGTCTTGGTCCGAGAGCGAGATTGAGCTTACCGAGGGCGATGACGAGGACGACGAGGCTCCGATCGAGACCGCCAAGACGACTTTGCTGCCGCGCCGCCATGCCAAGCGCGGTCAGGTGACTGGCCAGCTTTCGATGGAGGACGATCCGAACAAGGTCGACGAGTCCGAACCGCCGTTTGCCGTGAATCCCGTCTCGGCCGCCCCTCAAATTCCTGATTTCCTCAAGCACCCCAAGGTTGCCGATACGGCTGTCGCGGGCGCTGTCGATGCGTCTACTTCGAGCGATGGGGGAGCGGACAATGCCTCCGCGGATAACGAGGGCGAAGAAGAGGACGGCCTTAAGCTTCCGCCGCTCGAAATCCTGCATGCAAACCCTCAGTCCGCTTCTGCCGCGTCTTCGGACAAGGAGCTGGAACAGACCGCCGAGTCGTTGCAATCCACGCTGCTTGAGTTTGGCCGTAGCGCGCGCGTCGTCGGCTGGATTGCCGGCCCCACGGTGACGACCTTTAAGCTGCAGCCCGGTGAGGGAGAGCGCGTGAGCAAGATTTCGAGCCTTGAGGACGATATCGCGCTGTCGCTTGCTGCTCAGTCCGTGCGTATCTTTGCGCCGATTCCCGGCACCTCACTCGTGGGTATTGAGATTCCCAATCGCAAGCGTCAAAACGTCAACCTGGGTGACGTGCTGCCCTATGTTAAGGGCGGTCCGCTTGAGCTTGCCATCGGCCGCGATGCAGAGGGCACGCCGGTCGTCGCCGACCTCGCCAAGATGCCCCACCTGCTGATCGCCGGTACCACGGGTTCCGGTAAGTCGGTCATGATCAACTCCATCATCACGACCCTGCTCATGCGCGCGCTCCCCGAGGACGTTCGCTTGATCATGGTCGACCCCAAGCGCGTCGAGCTCGCAGGCTATAACGGCCTTCCGCATCTTTACGTGCCCGTAGTGACCGAGCCCAAGCAGGCCGCGAGTGCCTTGCAGTGGGCGGTGTCCGAGATGGAGCGCCGCCTGAAGGTCTTCGAGCGCCTGAACGTGCGCAAGATCTCGACCTATAACGAAAAGCAGGCCGCCGGCGAGTTTGAGCATTACGATAACCCGCCGCAAAAGATGCCCTACCTGGTCATCATCATCGACGAGCTTTCGGACCTGATGATGGTTGCCGGCAAGGACGTCGAGGCGTCGATTGTGCGTATCGCCCAGCTGGGCCGTGCCGCCGGTATCCACCTTATCGTGGCGACCCAGCGTCCGAGCTCTAACGTGGTGACGGGTCTCATCAAGGCAAACATTACCAACCGTATCGCCTTCAACGTCGCAACGGGCATCGACTCCCGCGTCATCATCGACCAGATGGGTGCCGAAAAGCTCACCGGCTTGGGTGACATGCTGTTCTCAAAGGTCGACTGGGGCAAGCCCCGTCGTATCCAGGGCTGCTTTGTTTCGGATGACGAGATCAACGAGATTGTCGAGTTCGTTAAGTCGCAAAGCGAGCCCGACTACCATGAGGAGATCCTGTCGGCTGTGGCACCTGCCTCCATGTCCATGGCAGGTGGCGGCGGCATCGTTCGTACCGGCGTTGCCGAGCCTCAGGACGACGATCCGCTTATCTGGGAAGCCGCTCATATTGTGGTGGAATCGCAGCTGGGCTCCACATCTGGCCTGCAGCGTCGCCTGAAGGTTGGCTATGCGCGCGCCGGGCGTATTATGGACATGCTGGAAGAAAAGGGTGTCGTCGGACCGCCCGACGGTTCCAAGCCGCGCGAGGTCCTGCTGGATGAAGAAGGCCTTGCCGCGCTGGAATCCGTCGACGCCGAGATGGCACGTGAAGATCGTGAGTTTGGAGGATTCTGATGGCTGCACGCTTTGGTGACATGCTGCTCGAGCAGCGTCGCCGAATGGGCCTTTCCATTCAGCAGGTCGCCAACACCATCAAAATCAGGCCGCAGATCATCGAGTTTTTCGAGAATGGCAATTTTGCATCGATGCCTCCGCGCGGCTATGCGCAGGGCATGATTTCGAGCTATGCGCGCTTTTTGGGCCTCAATCCGCGGGAGGTCGTCAACGCTTATTTTGACGATCTGATGGCATATGAGCGCGAGACGTCGCAGCAGGGCGGTCGTTTTCAGGACGCCGCCGGCTACGTCAATTCGCGTTCCTCGGTCGACAACGGCCGCTTCCTGATGGTTCAGGGTGGGCGTTCGACGCGTTATGGCCAGCGCCCTCAGCAGGCTGGCTATGTTACCGAGACGGGTTCGAGCGAGGAGATTCGTTCCCAGCGCGATCGCTTTCGCAGCACGCCGGCGCCCGAGGATCGCGCACTCCCCGCTGCCCGCGGTGTCGCACGTGACCCTCGTGCCGGCTACGGCGATGGTGGTTATTCCGATCGCGGGTACCGTGGCGCTTCTTCCGGTCGTCCGCGCGGCGGCTATGCAGACGCCGATACTACGCAGGTGACGCCTCGCCTTCGATCTCAGTCGCAGACCTTTAGCCAGCGCTCCTCGGCGCCTCGTTCGGGCCAGCGCAACTACCAGGGTCGCGGCGAGCTCGCCCCCCGCTCGGGCCAGCGCAACATGCAGCGCCAAGGTAGCTATCGCGGACGTTTCGACGATAACCGCGGTCGTATGCCCCAAGGCACTGGTCGCGGTGGTTCCAATCGTGGACGCGGCGGTGGGCGTGCTCCCCAGAACAACGGTCTCGATCCACGTATCGTTTACGCCGGTATTGGTGCCGTGGCGCTGCTGTTGATCGTGCTTATCGTGGTGCTCCTGCGTGGCTGCGGCTCCTCGGCGCCCGAGTCGACGCCCGAGACGCCCGTTGCCACCAAGACATCGACTAAGAAGTCTTCCAAGACGACCGAATCCGTCGATGAGGATGAAGATACCGATGAGACGACGGACGAGTCCACCGATTCGGATGCCGCTAAGACGACGGCCAAGAAGGAGGAGAACGAGGTCACAAAGGTCAAGATCTCCGTTGCTAAGGGCAAGACTGCTTGGATTGAGGTCAAGGTTGATGGCAAGTCGGTCTATGGCGCCCAGGCGACCGGCCCCTTTGAGCAGGAATACACGCCCGAGTCCTCGATCGAGATCACCACGTCCAAGCCTTCCGATGTCACCGTTGCCAAGAACGGCGAAAAGGTCCGCTATGACACTAAGACGTCGGGCGTGGCACGCGTGACGATCACCGTTCCCAAGAAGGAGACGACCGAGTCCAAGGATGGCGAGAGCACTGACGGCACCGATGGCACCGAAAGTACCGACGGAACTGATGAAACCGATGCCCAGTCCACGGACGGCACTGATGCCGCCACCGACGGGCAGACTACGCCCTATTCAGACGACTATTCTTACGACAGCTACTAAGCCGCTCGTAAGCGAAAGGATTAACCATGGCTAAAGATTCCAGCTTCGACGTCGTGTCCGAGGTCAATATGCAGGAGGTCGACAATGCCTTCCAGCAGACCACGCGCGAGATTTCCCAGCGCTATGACCTGAAGGACTCCGGCGCCACCATCGAGCTTTCGAAGGGCGATAAGCTCTTTACGATCAACGCTCCGGCCGACTTTGTCTCCAAGCAGATCATCGACGTCCTGAGCTCCAAGCTCATCAAGCGCGGCATCGATCTTAAGGCCGTGTCCTGGGATGCGCCCCAGGCTGCATCGGGCGGTACCGTGCGCGTGCTCGGTCATATCGTCGAGGGTATCGACCAGACGACTGCCAAGAAGATCAACAAGGACATCAAGGATCAGAAGCTCAAGGTCAAGGTGACGATTGAGGCCGACAAACTGCGTGTTTCCTCTGCTTCCAAGGATGCGCTGCAGACCGTGATCCAGTTCCTGCGCGACCAGGACTACGGTCAGCCGCTGCAGTTCACCAACTACCGCTAATTCTTTCGAAAGGACCGCTCTCCAACATGGATACTCCGTTGGGCTCCGTACTCTATATCACCCTCGGGTGCGCCAAGAACGAGGTCGATACCGACCGTATGCGTTCGCTGCTGACCGCTGCGGGCTACGAGGAGGCATTCGATCCGCAGGATGCCGATATCGCCATCGTCAATACGTGCTCGTTCCTTGCCTCTGCAACGTCCGAGAGCATCGAGACCACGCTCGAGCTTGCCAACGAGGTGCAGGACGGCGTTCGTTCTTGCCCGATCGTCATGTGCGGCTGCGTGCCGTCACGCTACGGCGATGACCTGCCCGACGAGCTGCCCGAGGTCGCGGCCTTTGTGAAGGCCGACGAGGAAGACGGCATCGTGGCGGTCATCGATGATGTGCTGGGTGTTGAGCGCGAGATTGCCGCCTATATTCCGCAGGTCAAGCGCACCGTCGAGGGCGCTGTCGCCTACGTCAAGATCTCCGATGGCTGCAACCGCTTCTGTAGCTTCTGCATGATCCCGTATATCCGCGGTCGTTATCACTCGCGCAATGCCGAGAGTATTATCTCCGAGGTACGCGACCTGGTCGCCGGTGGCGTGCGCGAGATCGTTCTGATCGGTCAGGACACGGGCATCTGGGGTACCGACTTTGCCGACGAGGACCTCGCCGAGGGCTCGCCGCGCAATCTGGCGCAGCTGCTGCAGGCCGTTGCTGAGGCGGTGCGTCCTCATAACGTGTGGGTCCGCGTACTCTACCTGCAGCCCGAGGGCATGACCGACGAACTTATCGAGACCATTCGCGATACGCCCGAGGTGCTGCCCTATATCGATATCCCCGTGCAGCACTGCGACGCGCGCATCCTCAAGGCCATGCGTCGCTCCGGTTCGCGCCAGGAGCTCGAGGACCTGTTCCGCGACCTGCGCGAGCGCATCCCCGGTATCGTGATCCGCTCCACGGCCATGGTCGGCTTCCCGACCGAGACCGACGATGAGTTCCGCGATCTTATCGACTTTATGGACGCTGTGGGCTTTGACTGCACGAGCGTCTTTGCCTACTCACAGGAGGAGGGTAGCCTGGCCGCTAAGATGGAAGGCCAGGTCGACGAAGAGGTTAAGCTCGAGCGCGCCCAGGAGGCCATGGATCTGGCCGAGTCGCTCGGCTTTGCCGCGACTGCCGCGCACGTGGGCGAGCGCGCCCAGGTGATCGTCGACGGTATCGAGGAGACCGAGGACGGTGCCGAGCTCATCGGACATGCCTGGTTCCAGGCGCCCGATTCCGACGGTGCGGTGCATCTGGATGCCAGCGAGGCATCTGTGGGCGATATTCTGACAGTCGAGTTTACCGATAGCTTCTGCTACGAGCTTATCGGTCATGTTGTGGAGTAGGAGAGCGTCGTGGCTAACGAGAGCAATAAGGAACTGACGAGTGTTTGGACGCCCGCCAATATCGTGACGTGCGTGCGCATCGTCTTTATTCCGGTGTTCATGATCGTGTCGGCCCTGTCTCACACGAGTGTTGCCGGTACGGACTGGAGCCATTTTGACGGCCCGCTCGCCGCCGCTGCCTTTATTCTGTACGTCATCCTGTCGTGCACCGATAAGGTCGACGGCTACCTGGCTCGTTCGCGCAACGAGATCACCGACTTCGGCAAGTTCCTGGATCCCATTGCCGATAAGTTGCTCGTGTTCTCGGCCCTGCTGCTGTTTTTGGACTTTGGTGCCGTTACCGTGTGGTCGGTGTTCATCATCCTGTTCCGCGAGCTGCTGGTGAGCGCCCTGCGCATGGTCGCGAGTGCCGCCGGTGTGGTTGTCGCGGCCGATAAGCTTGGCAAGTACAAGACGGCGACCACGATGGTCTCCATCTGCGGCTACCTGTGCGTCTTTGCGATGACCGGCCTCCAGTTGGGGCCTGCGGAGCTGTTGCTCGGTCTCTATGGCGCCTCACGCTTCCTGTACGCCGTGGCCGTTATCCTGACCGTTATCTCGGGCGCTCAGTACTTCTGGAACTGCCGCAAGATCGTCTTTTCGGTCTAGGTCCTGGTGGGCATGACGAAATCATTTGAGCAGATTGCCGCGCACAATGAAGAGCTCGCAGCCGATATCGTCGAGCGTGCAAGCGTTCGTGGTGTGACGGTTTCGACGGCTGAATCTCTAACAGCGGGCATGATCGCCTCGACGATCGCCGATATCCCCGGTGCCTCGGCGGTGCTGCGCGGCGGTGCGGTGACGTACTGCGACGAGATTAAGCATCGCGTGCTCGGCGTTGAGCAAGAGACGCTCGACCGCCATACCGCGGTGTCGTATCAGACGGTGCGCGAGATGGCTTCCGGTTCGCTGGAGCTGTACCAGAGCGATATTGCCGTGAGCGCGACGGGCTATGCCGGCCCCGGTGGAGGCACCGAGGACGATCCGGCTGGAACCTTTTATATCGGCTGGGCGTATCGCTCAGCCGATGGGGGAGTGCCGGTCGTGGACTCCATTCGTTGTCACTATGAGGGCGATCGTTCGTGTGTTCGTGCCCATGCGGTCGCGGAGGCACTGGGCCGCATTGTCTACGTGCTCGATTCTATGGAATAGACGTGTTTTAAGGGGCCTCCGGGCCCCTTAATTGTGGAGATAGGGACCTCTGGCGAATTTGCTCTTTGTGCAGGTAGTTGGCGTATTCATGTTTGTCTTGCCTTGCTTGGTTCGCCTGCGGTCAAGTTTTTGGTCAGTGTTTGGTCAGCGTTTGGTTGGGTTTTGGAAAGGTCGGCTGCATATGATTTATCTGAACAGTTGACCACGAACAGCCGTTCGTTTATTATCGATGCAGGTTGTTAAGAGGAGGGCTATTCATGGCCAAGAATTCAGGTCCCGTACGTACCGTTCATGCTCGCACGACGGGTAAAGAGCGCGATGAGATGATCGCCACCACCAAGGCCGAGATCGAGAAGAAATTCGGCCAGGGTTCCATCATGAGGTACGGCGACGGTGGTCCCGAGCTCGAGGTCGAGGCCATTCCCACGGGCGCTCTGGCCCTCGATGCCGCTCTGGGCATCGGCGGTGTGCCGCGCGGCCGTATCGTTGAGATTTACGGTCCCGAGTCCTCCGGTAAGACAACGCTTTCGCTCGAGATTTTGGCAGAGGCCCAGGCTATGGGCGGCGTCGTGGCATTTATTGATGCCGAGCACGCGCTCGACCCAACGTATGCCGCGCGTATCGGCGTGGACATCGATGAGGTCCTCATTTCCCAGCCCGATACGGGCGAGCAGGCGCTCGAGATCGTCGACATGCTCGTGCGCTCTGGCGCCATCGACGCCATCGTCGTCGACTCTGTCGCCGCTTTGACTCCGCGTGCCGAGATCGAGGGCGAGATCGGTGATACTACGGTCGGCCTTCAAGCCCGTCTGATGAGCCAGGCGCTCCGTAAGCTCGCCGGCTCGCTCGCCAAATCTAAAACGACCTGTATCTTCATTAACCAGCTGCGCGAGAAGATCGGCGTCATGTTCGGCAACCCCGAGACTACGACGGGCGGCCGCGCCCTCAAGTTCTTCTCGTCGGTGCGTATCGATATTCGCCGCATTGACAGCATTAAGCTCAAGGACGAGGTCATCGGCAATCGTGTGCGTGCCAAGGTTGTTAAGAACAAGGTCGCCGCTCCGTTCCGCTCGGCTGAGTTCGACATCATGTACGGCACGGGCATCTCTAAGGAGGGCTCGATTCTGGACATGGCCGTCGAGTGCGGTATCTGCAAAAAGATGGGCTCTTGGTTTGCTTACGGTGAGGACAAGCTCGGTAATGGCCGCGAGGCCGCTAAGGCCTTCCTGCGCGAACACCCCGATTGTGCTGACGAGATCGAGCATAAGGTTCGCCTCGCCTGCGGCCTTGAATTCGATGACGATGCTCCGTCCGAGGTCGAGCTGACCGATCAGCCCGAAACTGAGGAGTTCGATGAGCTTTACGCCATCGATGGCTCCGCGATGCTCGATGATGACGACGAGTAGCGGATGCCCTCATGTCGTATACGGTGACCGAGGCCACGGTCGTCTTTCCCGATAAGAAGGCGACCTCCTCGTTCTCGAGTGGGTATGCATCAAAAAAGCCTTGTGCACATATCGACTGCGAGCTCGAGGGTGGTTTTGAACGATCCATCTGGATTCCTGTTCGTGTTGCGCGCCTGTTTCTTAAAAATCGCCCCGATCTTCCCTGCGATTGGGATGAGTTTCGCGAAGCGGTACAGCTCATTGAGCGTAAATGCGCGCTTACCATGGTGACCGAGATGCTGTCGCGCCGCGACCATGCCACGGGTGAGGTCCGTGACAAGCTGGCTCGTTACGGATTTCGCCAGCCCGCAATTGATTTTGCCGTCCAGCGTGCCACTGAGTATCGCTTTTTAGATGAGAACCGCTTTTGCTCGTACTTTATCGAGGAACGCAAACGACGCGGCTGGGGACAGCGCAAGATTGAGACCGAGCTCAAGCGCCGCCATGTCGTACTCGATGATATCCCCGGCTATCCCGAGAATTATTTTGCCGCGGATGACGACTTGGCTCGCGCATCGGCTCTACTCGCGAAGCGTCGTGTTCCCGAGACACGTGGATTCGAAAAGCTCGTCCGGTTTTTGATGGGCAAGGGCTTTTCGTACCACATCGCCGCCGATGCCGTTAAGGCGCGTCTCGATGCCGAACGTGAGGAATGTGCAGTTTAGACACATGTGTTTTGCGTACCCGCCGTTCACCGCGTTTTAGTCGCCGTACCGGGTCCATTTATTTGACAGTTGTTGCGGTTCAACGTACGATAAATACTGTCATTTGCTTTGTGATATGTGCTCATCTTTGATGAGTTTGTTTATATGTTTATCTGTATCCGACCCGCATAAGCTGCGCCCATATTACTCAAATGTCGCGAGCCGTTCGTAAGGACGGTTCGCTTTGTTGTGTAACGAATCCATAAAAAGGAGTGAGCATGCCTATCATCGCAGCGCTCGTTGGCATCGTTTTGGGTGCCATCGCCGCCATTGCCTACATGCGCACCGCCAAGCAGGGTAGTCTTCACGAGGCCGACGAAAAGATCCAGTCGGCTCACGCACAGGCTGAGTCCCTCATCGGTGATGCAAAGCGTCAGGCCGAGACCCTCAAAAAAGAGGCTCTGCTTGAGGCCAAGGAAGAGATTATCAAGAACAAGCAGGCTGCCGAGGCCGAGGACAAGCAGCGTAAGAGCGAGATTCGTACGCTCGAGAACCGCGTGATGCAGCGCGAGGAGTCTCTCGATCGCCGCAACGATGCCCTCGACAAGCGTGAGCATCAGCTGTCCAGCCAGGCTGGCCAGGTCGAGAAGCGCTCCCGCGAACTTGAGGAGCTCTGCGTCAAGCAGACCTCGGAGCTCGAGCGCATCGCCGACCTGACCCGCGAGGACGCTCACAAGGAGCTTCTCGACAAGGTTCGCGGCGAGGTCACCCACGAGGCCGCCACGATTATTCGCGAGTCCGAGCAGCAGGTTCGCGCCGAGTGCCACAAGACCGCCCAGGAGATTCTGTCCCTGGCGATTCAGCGCTGCGCTGCCGACCACACTGCCGAGGTCACCGTTACCTCCGTGCACATTCCCTCTGATGACCTCAAGGGCCGTATCATCGGTCGCGAGGGTCGCAACATCCGCACCTTCGAGCAGGTTTCCGGCGTCAACCTCGTGATCGACGACACGCCCGAGACCGTCGTTCTTTCGAGCTTCGACCCGGTCCGTCGTGAGACCGCCCGTGTCGCCCTCGAGAACCTCATCGCCGACGGCCGCATTCACCCTGCCCGCATCGAGGAGATGTATCACAAGGCTGCCGACCTGGTTCAGCAGCGCGTGCGCGAGGCTGGCGAGCAGGCTGCCTTCGATACCGGCATCCACGACCTGCACCCCGAGATCGTCAAGACCCTTGGTGCCTTGCGCTACCGTACCTCGTTTGGTCAGAACGTGCTTCAGCACTCCCTCGAGGTCTCTGATCTCTGCGGCGTGATGGCTTCCGAGCTTGGCCTGGACGTTGTGACCGCCAAGCGCGCCGGCCTGCTTCATGACCTGGGCAAGGCAATCGACCACGACGTCGAGGGCCCGCATGCCGTCATCGGCGCCGAGCTTGCCCGCCGTTATGGCGAGAAGCCCGTTATCGTCCACGCTATCGAGGCTCACCACGCCGACGTCGACCCCAACACGGTGCTCGATGTTCTGGTCCAGGCTGCCGATGCCGTTTCTGCCTCTCGCCCCGGTGCCCGTCGCGAATCGGCCGAGAACTACATCAAGCGCCTTGAGAAGCTCGAGGAGATTGCCAACTCCCATGACGGCGTCGAGCGTACCTATGCCATGCAGGCTGGTCGCGAGGTCCACGTCATGGTTCAGCCGGACAAGATCTCCGATGCCCAGTCCACGGTCCTGGCTCACGATATCGCCCATCAGATCGAGGAAGAGATGGAGTATCCCGGTCAGGTGCGCGTCGTCGTGATTCGCGAGAGCCGCGCTGTCGATATCGCTAAATAACATGAACGACGCGAACGAGCTCATCTCATTTATCGCGTCGATGTCGGGGGAGGGCAACCTTCGCGTCGAGGAGAACCTTGGCGAGGGGTATGTCCGCCTCCGCGTTTCGGAGGCCGAGCGGCGCCAGGCAAAGCACGACATCCAGCATGTCGAGGATATTGTCATCGAAATGCTGCGCAACGCTCGTGATGCCGGCGCCGACAAGGTCTATCTCGCCACGACCAAGGAAGACGGCGTCCGTACGCTCGTCTTTCTGGATAACGGCTCGGGCGTGCCGCAGGATATGCAGGAGCGCATCTTTGATGCTCGCGTTACCTCCAAGCTCGAGAGCATGAAGATGGATCGTTGGGGCGTTCACGGTCGAGGCATGGCATTGTTCTCGATTAAGCAGAACACCGACGAGGCACGCGTTGTCGCGTCGGATGTTGACCTTGGCTCGGTCTTTAAGGTGAGCGTCGCTACCGACCGCCTTGGCGAGCGCGCCGATCAGTCCAGCTGGCCTCAGGCCGTGAAGGACGAGGACGGTCACTATGTCTGCGCTCGCGGCCCTCACAACATCATTCGCGCCGCCTGCGAGTTTGCCCTCGAGGAGCTGCGCACCTGTGATGTCTATTTGGGGTCTCCGTCCGAGATTGCCGCGACGTTGCATGCGCAGGCGTCCAGCCGTCTCGATGCTTCTCGTCTTTTTTTTATCGATGACGAAGCCGAGCTTCCGGTGATCGATCGACTGGGTCTTGCTTCGGATGCGGAAGACTTTATCCGTATCTGTTCGGGTCTGGGCCTTGAGATGTCCGAGCGTACGGCGCATCGTATCTTGGCGGGCCAGATTAAGCCCGTTCGTGGTGTGACCGCACGTCTGCTACGCGAGCGCGATTCGTCCTCACACGCGTCCGCTCCGGTTGATCTTGCTAAAGATCGTCGCGGGCTGCGTATTGCCAAGGACGACATGGCGCAGTTCTCGCGAGCCGTGGAGCGCGACTTTAACGATCTTGCATCGCGGTACTATCTCAACCTTTGCGGCGACCCCAAGATTCGTGTTTCACGTGATCGCATCACTGTGACGTTCGATCTTGCCAAAGAGGAATAGCATCTTTACCGAGTCCGTTCGGTACGATACAGTTATTGCAGTTAAAACGTACTTTTAAACGCAGGAGTTTCTTCATGGATTGCCTGAAGGTATCAAGCAAATCATCGCCCGCGTCCGTTGCCGGCGCCATTGCCGGCATGGTCAAAGATGGTGTTCCCGTCAATATTCAGTGTGTCGGCGCGGGTGCCGTCAATCAGGCCATTAAGGCTGTGGCCATTGCACGCGGATTTTTGATTCCGACCGGGTTTGATATTTCCTGCGCACCGGTGTTCTCCGACATCCTCATCAACGGGGAGTCGCGCACGGCCATCCGTCTTTCTATTTACGTTCATCAGATTAATCGAGCCGCTATGGATAACGTTGTGATGGACGACGTTAAGCCTGTGGCATAGCTTTTGATTGCCTCGTTTCGCTCCCCATCGTTAGGACTTATACACATGGACCAGGGTTCCGTACGCGATATTCTTGCCGGTAAAACCTACTTTATCCGCACCTTTGGCTGCCAGATGAATCAGCACGACTCCGAGCGCGTGAGTGGCCTGCTCGACTCGTATGGCTGCCTTATGGCGCTCGATCCGGAGCATGCTGACATTGTCGTGTTCATGACGTGCTGCGTTCGTGAGGCCGCTGACACCCGTTTGTACGGTCAGTGCAACTCTTGTAAGAGCCTCCCGCCTTCGCCCTCGGGCAAGCGTGTGGTCGCCGTGGGCGGCTGCATCGCGCAGCGCGACGGCGAGGGTCTGCTCACCAATGTCGATAACGTCAATGTTATCTTTGGCACGCATTCCATCGCGCATGTGGCCGAGCTCATTGCCGAGGCATTCTTGGACGGCAAGCGTCATATTCGCACCAATGAGCACGAGGACACGGATGCTATGAGCATGCCGTGGCATCGTGAGACCCAGTACCACGCCTGGGTCCCCATTATGACGGGCTGTAATAACTTCTGCACCTATTGCATCGTGCCGTATGTGCGCGGTCGCGAAAAGAGCCGCCCTTTCGAGGAGATTGTCGATGAGGTCACCGGTCTCGTACGCCAGGGCGTGCGCGAGATCACGCTTTTGGGTCAAAACGTCAACTCCTATGGTCGCGATCTGTTTGGCAAGCCGCGCTTTGCCGACCTGTTGCGTGCCGTGGGCGATACGGGTGTGGAGCGCATCTTCTTTACTTCCTCGCACCCCAAAGACCTGCTGCCCGAGACCATTGACGCTATGGCCGAGACGCCTGCCGTCATGCCGCAACTGCACCTGGCAGTTCAGTCGGGCTCGACGCGCATCCTTAAAGAGATGAATCGTCGCTATACGCGTGAGGATTATCTGGGGCTCGTCGATCGCATCCGCAATCGCATGCCCGATATTGCGCTTTCGACCGATATCATCGTGGGCTTCCCCGGCGAGACCGAGGAAGACTTTGAGCAGACGCTCTCGCTTGCCGAGACGGTCCGTTATGCCCAGGCCTATACGTTTATCTATTCCAAGCGCGCCGGTACTCCGGCAGCCGAGATTGACGATCCCACGCCGCATGAGGTGATTCTTGAGCGCTTCAACCGTCTGGTAAAGGTTATCGAGACCACAGCGCACGAGTATAACCAAGGTGAGCTCCACACCGTTGTGCCGGCCCTTATTGAGGGTACGAGCAAAAAGAATGACGCGGTGCTGCTGGGCAAGAGTCCTAAGAATCAGACCGTTCATGCCCCGATTCCCGCGGGCTATAGCATCGATCAGTTAATTGGCAAGATTGTCGATGTCGACGTCGACGTTGCCAAGACGTGGTATCTGTCCGGATCCGTTGTGGGCGAGCCGCGCTAATGATTTCTCCCGGGGCAGGCCTTTCCGCCGTTGCGATTGTCGGTCCGACCGCGGTTGGCAAAAGTGATGTCGCAGATCGTTTGGCGGCTCGTCTTTCGTCCGAAGTGCTGTCGTGTGACGCGATGCAAATCTATCGAGGCATGGATATCGGCACTGCCAAGATGGCACCCGAGGAATGCACGGCGCCTCTACGCCTGGTCGATATTGTTGATCCGGGCGTTGCATATTCTGCAGCACTGTATCAGGTAGACGCTCGTGTGCATGTTGAGCGCTTGCTGGGCGAGGGCCGCCTACCGGTGTTTTGCGGGGGTACAGGCTTGTATCTCAAGGCTGCTCTGGATGAGATGGATTTTCCCTCGGGCGAGCTTGAGGACGATCGCCGCGCGGGGTATCAGGAGCTTGCCGAGCGCATTGGCGAGGAAGCGCTGCACGCGCTGCTTGCCGAGCGTGACCCCGAGTCCGCTGCGGTCATCCACCCCCATAATATTCGTCGTGTGATTCGCGCGCTCGAAATGCACGATGATGGTGTGTCCTACGCGCAGCAAAAGTCGCAGTTTAGTGTTCCGCGCGAGCATTATCACGCTCTGTGGTTTGGGTTGATGCGTAATCGTGAGGCGCTTTACGAGCGTATTAACCTACGCGTCGATCTGATGTTTGAGCAGGGTCTTGTTGATGAAGTTCGCGGTCTTATGGACCAGGGGCTGGAAGATGCCCTGACTTCGATGCAGGCGATTGGCTATAAAGAGATTATCGATGCCCTTAACGGCGTGATTTCTATGGATGAGGCTCGCGAACTCATCAAGACGCGTTCGCGTCGCTATGCTAAGCGTCAGCTTTCGTGGTTTAAACGCGATGACCGTATCGTGTGGTTCGATATGGACGAGTTTACGATCGATGAGGTCGTTGAGGATATCCTTCACCGTATCGAGGCGGTCTAATGGCTCGGTTTCCCCTCGTTCCAACGGCTCCTGCGCCCGAACGTGCCGTTCTTGTCGGAGTTGAGTGGCGCGATAACGCCTGGCCGCTCGATCGCTCGCTTGACGAGCTTGAGCGCCTGGCACATACGGCTGGCGCTCAGTGCGTGGCGCGTTTGTCACAGCGTCTGGTTAAGCCGTATCCAAAATCGTTTATCGGCTCCGGTAAGGTTGAGGAGCTTTGCGGGCTCGTGCATCGTATGGATGCCGATGTTGTTATCTTCGACGACGATTTAACGCCCTCGCAGCAGTCGTATCTGGAGAAAGCCGTGGGCGAACCGGTTAAGATTATCGACCGTACGGCGTTGATTCTCGATATTTTTGGCCTGCACGCTCAGACTCGGGAGGGCCGCCTGCAGGTTCAGCTAGCCCAATTGCAGTATCTGTTGCCCCGCTTGCGTGGTATGTGGAGCCATCTTGCTAAAGAGCAGACCCGCGGTGGCATTGGTTCGCGCTTTGGCCAGGGCGAAAGCCAGCTCGAGGTTGACCGGCGTTTGATTCGCAACAAGATTGCCGCGCTTCGTCGCGAACTTAAGCAGGTTGAACAGCGCCGCGATGTCCAGTCAAAGAGTCGTATCGAGTCGCCGGCGTTTCGCGTTGCCTTAGCAGGTTATACCAATGCCGGTAAGTCGACGTTGCTCAATCGCTTGACCGGGTCTACGGTGCTTTCACAGGACAAATTGTTTGCCACGCTCGATCCGACGACGCGCTCGTATCGCTTGCCCGGTGGTCGTGGCATGACCATTACCGATACCGTTGGTTTTATTCAAAAGTTACCGCATGGTCTCGTTGATGCCTTTAAGTCTACGCTATCTGAGGTCCTTGGTGCCGACCTGATCCTTAAAGTTGTGGATGCCTCTGACGAGGACTACGAGCGCCAGCTCGAGGCAGTCGATCGCGTTCTTGACGAGATCGGTGACGGCGAGCGTTTGACGCTTACGGTGTTCAATAAAATCGACCTACTCGATAGCGTCGATCGATTGAGTTTCCATCGTCGCTATCCCGAGGCCGTGCTGTTCTCGGCCCAGACGGGCGAGGGGCTCGACGATCTCGTCGACCGTATTGCTCATGAGGCGGCTGCCACCGATGTGTTGCTCTCCGCTGATATCCCGTATCGCGAGGGCGCCTTCATCACGCTGGTGCATGAGCAGGGAACCCTTCTGCATGAGGAATATCTCGAGGACGGCGTTCGCATTGTGGCAAAGTTGCCGGCCCGAATCGCGCCGCGTCTCGAGCGCTATCGTACGGAATAGGCGAGCTCTAGCACGCCTAGAATGACAGGCTGATGGAGCAGGTAGAACGGTAAGGCATGCCGTCCGAGGACCGCGAGCGCCGGGATGGGGTTGGCGTATGCCCATGCTGGCGCTTCGAGGCTTGATGCTTGTGCTGCCTGGGCAGTAAAGAAGCCGGTAAGGTACATAAAGACAAACGGAATGAGCGGATAGTAGTCTCCCGAAACAAAACCCGGGCCCGGGAATCCAAGCCATGCCAGGTAGGGGAGTGGGTAGACCGCTTTTGGAATGCCCCAGGTTAGGGCAAAAAGAACAAGGCACGCTGCGATGCCCCACGAACCCGGTATTTTTTGAAGTAACGGACGGGTGAGTGCAACCACCGCGGTGCACGCCGCCATGCAATAAATGATGCCAAAGTTTACTGAATCGTCGACTGATACCAGTGTAGTTGCAATCCATACGATCAAGGCTGCGGCCGCGTATTTGAGGGCGCGCTTAACGTTATTACGCGAGAGCGTGCACATCCAACCGGCGATAAACAAAAATACCCAGCTGATACTTGCGCGCCAGATATCCTGGAAAACCGTTTCGGTAAACCATGGCATTTCCCATCCATATAGGTAGGCCAAATCGTAGCAGGCGTGAAAACCTGCCATCGACAGCATCGTAAACCCGCGGACGGTATCAAATATGGTGATGCGTTTTTGCATTACGAGAACCGGCGCATTAACCCGACAACCTTACCCAAAATAACGGGGTTCGTCGCATAGATGGGCTCCATGGTGTCGTTCTCGGGCTGCAAGCGCACGCGCCCCTGCTCCTTGTAGAACGTCTTGACAGTCGCCGAGCCATCGATCATGGCCACGACGATTTCGCCGTTCATCGCGCTCTTTTGCTCGCGAACGATAATGTAGTCACCGTTGTAGATGCCGACATTGATCATTGAGCTGCCGTGCACTTCAAGGATAAAGGAGCCCTGGTCTGTGGCGATTTCGGTCGGGATGGTAAAGGTGTCCTCGATATTTTGTTCGGCCAGAATGGGAATCCCAGCCGCGACGCGACCGACGAGCGGCAGCGAGACCGTTCCGCGGGGTGCCGTGGGTTCATCGGATTTGGAAATCGAGACAGAGGATCCGTCCTCATCAAAGAGCTCTAGGGCGCGAGGCTTGGTGGCATCGCGCTTGAGCAGTCCTCGAGCCTCCAGGGCAGAGAGATGAGCATGCACCGTGCTGGGGGAGGAGAGGCCTACGGCCGATGCCATCTCGCGCACACTGGGCGGATAGCCCTTCTCCTGCTGATATTCCTTGATGAAGTCGTAAATCTGCTGCTGACGCTTGGTAATTTTGCG
Organism: Collinsella sp.; assembly: GCA_048416615.1. Lineage (GTDB taxonomy): Bacteria > Actinomycetota > Coriobacteriia > Coriobacteriales > Coriobacteriaceae > Collinsella. The sequence goes on from DBFSET010000042.1 coordinate 139,028, forward strand.
AGCCATCAGGGGATCCTCTCTGCCAATGTCAAACAAATGTTCGATTATTGCTTGACAGGAACAACTGTTCGAAGATAATAATAACCGAACATTCGTTCTCGCGCTAGACATTTTTGTCCGCGCGGCTTGATAAAACTGTTCTCAGCAAAACACGCGAGAGGAGAACATGATGAACGCAACGGATATGGTCCAGGGTAACCTTGCCCTTAAGCTCGAGACGCCTGCGGCGCCGGCTTTCACGGTTGTTAAAGGCGGCCGCTCTGGTTTCCAAACACTGCCTGGCAAGCCCGTCCGCAGCCAGTGCGTCGCCACGACTTCGGCCCCCGTTGCCCTAAAGGCTTCGACGATTGTCGCCCTGGCCGTTGCGCTCACGCTCTTCTTTGTACTTGCCACCTCGATCTTCAGCGCTCGTCACGCTGCATATGCCGAGTCGGTATCCAACGTTACCTACGAGACCGTCCGTGTTCAGTCTGGCGATTCCTTGTGGTCGCTAGCCCAGGAGCATCCGATTGAGGGTCTTTCCACGCAGGAGACCTCTGATATGATCCGCAACGTCAATCACCTGGAGCATGGCTCGCTCGATGTCGGTGCGCATCTTAAAGTTCCCACACGTTCCTAAGATTTCAGTACTGTCGCATGGTACCCTTGTAATCGTTTTAGAGGAGGTACCATGCGCTGTCCTAAATGCGGCAAGGCCCATACCCGCGTTGTTGATTCCCGCATGCAGGAATCTAATAACACCATCAAACGTCGTCGCGAATGCTGCTCGTGCAATTATCGCTTTACGACTTTTGAGCGTTGTGAAGACCCTATTGAGGTCATTAAGTCAGACGGAACCAAGCAACGGTTCGATCGCAATAAGTTGCTGGTCGGTTTGATGCGCGCCACGATTAAGCGTGATATCGACACTAAAAAGCTCAACGAGATCATTGACGATATTGAGGTCGAGCTTCGCTCCCGTACGCTCACGGCCGTTACGTCTCATGAGTTGGGCGATATGGTTCTTAAGCGGTTGGCCAAGATCGATAAAGTGGCCTACATCCGCTTTGCCTCGGTCTATCGCGATTTCAAAGACGTCGATGAGTTTCTGCAAGAGCTCGACAAGCTAAGGTGATTTCATGTCCAACATTACCGTTAACATTAAACGTCTCGACCCCACGGTCGAGCTTCCCAAATACGCACATCCCACGGATGCCGGCTTGGATCTGCGCTCCAACGAGGATTGCATTCTGAAGCCCTTCGAACGCCGTCTGGTCTCCACGGGCCTGGCTATCTCTCTGCCCGACGGTTACGCCGGCTTCGTCCAGCCCCGTAGCGGCCTGGCCATTAAGCAAGGCCTGTCCATAGTCAACACTCCTGGCCTCATCGATGCCCACTACCGAGGAGAACTCAAAGTCATCCTCATCAATCTAGACCCCACGAACAACATCCAAATCAACAAAGGCGACCGCATCGCCCAACTCGTCATCCAAGAAGTCCCTACGGTCAACCTCGTAGAAGTAGAAGAACTAGACGAAACCGACCGAGGAGCCGGCGGTTTCGGTTCTAGCGGCGTAGCTTAGTCGTTTACGTACTGTCCGCTGACCGGCCCGACCCGCCTATATATCATCCCATGCTCAAACATTCTCGCGTCGCTTCGCTCGCTGCGAAACTGCGCGTGGAACGATATGTGAGAGAGGCGGGCGGGCGGCTACTCGTTTGAGACAAAATTTACTTTTCTAGTAAGCCAATGCGGCAAAGGAACAGTTCCTTTGCCGCATTGGCTTACTGCATTTTAATTTTTCCGGTTTCGCCTTTGCAGATTCTAATGGTGGGGAATCTGGTGTAACTGCTAGCACGAAAACGCAGCTTACCTGTGGGAGGCCCCTATATATCGTCCCGCGCGCAGTTTCGCAGCGAAGCGAGAATGTTTGAGCACGGGATGATATATAGGGGCCTCCCACAGGCAAGCGGACAGTCCAATGCTAGCGGATGTGCGCTGGCTTATCGCCCCAGTAGAAGCGGCAGAATGCGCGTTTTCTTTTCTGGGGTTTGCCTGCGAGTTCCATGGTGGCGACGGCGATGTCTTCGGCTGCATGGGGGCGGCGTAGTACTTCGCCGTTGATGAGCAGGGCTTTGAGTGATTCGGGATGGTCGTGCAGGTGGCGCAACGTTACGATGAGCTCTCGTGCCGTGGTGACGTGCATGCTGGCGCCCATGCCGGTGAGCATAGTGGTGTTGGCCTTTTCCTGGCCATATGACTTGCCCAGCAGGATCATCGGCAGATGTGCGCATAGGCACTCGGTGACCGTGAGCCCGCCCGATTTGAGGATTGCCAGGTCGCAGCCGTGCATGAGGGCCGCCATGTCGTCGACATAGTCCAACACCGTGACGTTCTCGAGCTTCATGGCATCGAAGAGCGTCTTCAGCCGGGTGGCATACTCCACGTCTTTGCCGGGCAAAAAGACAAAGTGCATGTCTTCGAAGCTGCGCAGAAAGGGGAGTGTGTGGTCCATCGCCGCGCGAAACCGGACGTAAGGCTGAGGTAAACTGGCACCGGCCATTACCAGCACGACGGTCTTGTCGGTGGGGAGGTTGAACTTGGCAAGCTCTTCCTCGCGATCGTAATCCGTGTCGAATCCGGCGCGAATAGGAATGCCGGTAATGCGAATCTTTGCCTCGGGCACCTTGCGCGGTCGCAGCGTTTCGGCCATAAATTCGTTGGCAACACAGAATAGATCGGTGTCCTTGTGGGGCCACCAGCCCTCGACTTCGTAGTCGGTCGGGACGCAGATGACCGGATAATCGATACCCGTAATTACGCGGGCGCCCACGGCAACGTTGGCTGCCGTGATGTGCGTTGCGACCACGGCTATGGGCCTGCGGTTACGAATATATTCGTTGAAGGCGGGGAACATAATTCGCGACCATGCCGTGCCGCCACCCCAGAGAAGATGTCCCGTAAGCGTATATCGCCAGGTCAGGTCATAAATGGGGCGCGTGGCTCCCGTAAAAGAAGCCGCGGTCTTATTGCCGTCGAATTTAATACGTCCAAAATCAAGGATATCGAGCACTTCAATCTCAACATCCTCGGGGATGCCATTGGTGCCGCGGATGAGGTCGAATGCTTGCGCAATCGCATTTGCGGCGGCCTTGTGACCCGAGCCGACCGAGGCGTGCACGATGGTCACGAGAGGTTTTTGCTGAGTCAAGAGCGTGGTTTGCTCCGATTGGGGAGTGCTGTGCGTGAGCAGGGGGGCGTCGTCGCTCGTCTGCGTCTGATCCATCGATAACTCCCCTTCGACGTTGTAACACGGATTTATCATTGTAGTGCATGAGTGTCACGTTCACGTAAATTTGGGTATGAGCGCAAAGAACGACAACGTTTCGATGAGAGGACTCTTCATGACTACCGATCAGACAATCGATGTTGCGATCATCGGCGGCGGCCCTGCGGGCTATGCAGCCGCCATTTATGCGGCGCGTGCCAACCTGTCGACGACTGTCCTTGAGCAGTGCATGTCGGGCGGACAGATCGCCACGAGCAACGAGATTGAGAATTATCCTGGCATTCCGCTACTGAGCGGTGCCGAACTTGGTGAGCGGTTCCAACAGCATGCTGAAGGCCTGGGGGCTCAGGTTGTATGGAGTATGGTGACGGGCGTCGATTACGATGCCGATGCGGCTCAATATACCATCCATCATGACATGGGCGACACAGCGGCCAAGAGCGTCATTGCGTGCATGGGCGCCACGCCGCGTCCTGCGGGTTTTGTTGGCGAAGACAAGTATCGCGGTCGTGGCGTTTCGTACTGCGCGACGTGTGACGGCATGTTCTTCCGTGGCAAACAGGTCTTTGTTATTGGAGGTGGCAATTCGGCATGCGAGGAGGCGCTGTTCCTGTCCGACATTGCCAGCAGCGTGACCATCGTGCTGCGTCGCGATCAGTTCCGTGCACCCGAGGGCGTTGTGAATAAGGTGCTTGCTAAGGACAATATTTCAGTTAGGTACCAAACTAGTATTGTTGAGCTTTCTGGTGAAACGATGCCCATGACAATCACGTTCAAGGATAATGCGAGTGGTGAAATGCACGCTGAGTCCTTTGAACCTGGCTCGTTTGGCATTTTTGTCTTTACGGGGACGCAGCCACATACCGAGCTCGTTGAGCACCTAGTCGACCTGGCTCCCGACGGCGGCATTGTCACCGATGATTCCATGGCCACCCGCACACCCGGATTATTCGCAGCCGGCGATATTCGTTCCAAGCGTTTACGCCAGGTTGTGACCGCCGTATCGGACGGTGCTATAGCGGCAACCAGCGCATACGCTTTCCTACGCGGATAAGTACGATAATATATCTTATGTAAGGTTGCTATCTTTAAACAAAGTGGTTGGACGGTGCGTCAATGTGCTGTCTAACCACTTTTACTTAGCGGCTATGTGGTATACAAAACTAGATAACCTAGAATACAATATAGAAAACGAACGGAGGCCTCTTATGAACCACGTTAAACATGTTATCCCGATGTCCGATACATCGGTCAGCATTAAGCCGGAGGATATTCAGCCGACGGTGCTGCCGGATGCATTTATTCAGTCCGATATGGTGGGTAAACTCAACGCTTTGAGCCTGCCACGCTATGACCAGCTGCCCAATGTAACGCTCTATCGCGATCAGGTTATTGAATATGTTGCGCTGTGGATGGAGCCGCTTTCGATTTGTGTAGAGCAGCCCGTTATCACGCCATCGATGATCAATAACTACGTGAAGGTCGGCCTCGTTCCTGCTCCGGTTAAAAAGCAGTATGGACGTGAGCAGATTGCGCGTCTCATCGCCATTTGTATTTTTAAGCAGGTGCTGCCCATCGCTGCGGTTCAGGCACTTTTTAATATTCAGCGCTTGAGCTACGACGCTCCGACGGCTTTCGATTATGTGGTCGATCAACTTGAGGCATCGATTCGTGCAGCGTTTTCCGTCGAGCAGACTCCCGTGCCCGATACCGCACATCAGGTTACGCGCGAGTCACTGCTCGTACGCAGTGCGGTTTCGTCCTTCGTTTCGAAGGCGTACCTGATGAGTTATCTCAAGTTCAATGGGTTTAATAGCTAACCGAGGTATAAAACGGGCGGGATAAAGAGCCACTGGCCCCTTATCCCGCCCGTGCGTTTGTTTAGTTGGAAATTATCGGCCCGATGCCACGCCCATGCCGTAGCCGATGATGAGGCCGTGCATCTCGGCATAGTAAGAATCTAGCCCGTTGCAGGGCATGATGATTGTCTTAGAGCTGGGCCAATGCTCCACAATGCGGCTGGCAAGCGCCTGGGCTCCGGCTTCGTTCTCAACGTGATCGATGATGACCTCGCCGCCCGTGAAACCCTCGGCCTCCATGGTGTCGACAATCTTGGTGAGCATCTTCTTTTCGCCACGCGTGTGCCCAACGAGTTCAATTTCGCCCGCTTCGCTCGCCGTGCCCAAAATGCGGATATTGAGCTTGTTGGCAATAACGCCGGCCGCCTTGGGGATACGTCCGGCCTTCGCAAGGTTTTCGTAATTGCACAAACTAAAGAGGATCTTGCTGTTCTGCTCCAAGCTATCGAAATAGGCGCAGGCGTCCTCAAAGGAGACGTCCGGGTTACTTGCAAGATAGCGATCAAACAATAAGAATATCAGGTCCATCTTGCCGCCCGCTGCCCGCGAATTGACCAGGTGAATCTGACGGTTGGGCTCTTCGGCAAGCACCATGTCACGTGCGGTGGCCGCGGCATTGTAGCTTCCCGAGACGCCCTCGGAGATGGGCATGCAGATCGTCTTGTCGGCGAGCTTAAAGAGCTCAGCCCACTCCCCTACGCTTGGGCAGGAGCTCGATGATGCGCTGGATTCCGATTGAATGGCAACATTGAGCTCGTGAACATCGAGCGAGAGGTCGTCAACGAATTCACGCTCCCCCACTCGGATCTTAAGGGGTGCAAATGCAAAGGTGGTATGAGGTGCGGTTGGTTGCCAATCGCGAAGATTGCAGCTCGAATCGGAGATAAGTGCCCAGCTCATTGAGGGTCCTTTCTAATTGTTCCCCAACAATTATAGCCATCTTTTTGATTGATCAGTACGGCTATCTAGTTTTGAATACTAGATAGCCGTACTGATCATATGCCAAACGGTAAGGGAAAAAAGAATGGGCCTCGTGACTCAAGATCGCGAGGCCCACGTTCGTTCGCTGCAGTAATAAATTAGTAGCGCACGAAAATGTAATTGTTGTTCATGCCAGCAGCGACGGAGCTGATGATGACGCCCGTTTTGTAGTCGGAAGCATGGATCATCTGACCATTACCGATATAGATGCCTGTATGGTAGGAGTTAACCACAACATCGCCGGGTTGCGGATCGGACACGCGGGTCCAACCCATGAAGGTGCCGGTGGTGCCCAGGCGGCAGTAGCGGCCCGTGAGGCAATAGCTTACAAAACCGGAGCAGTCAAAGCTGTTCGGTCCAATGCCGCCCCAGGAATAAGCGTATCCGAGCTTGCTGTAGGCGCGCGAAACAACGGTACCGCCGTCAACGGACTGGCTCGGTGCGGAAGGCGTCGGAGTCGGAGCGGGCGTCACGGGCTGCGGCGTGGGGGCAGGAGAGGGCGCGGGCGCGGGCGTGTTGCCGCCGCCGTTGTTGGTCGTACCGCCACCATTGTTGGTGTTCTCGGTCGTACCGGCAGTGTCGTTGCTCACCGTGGCCTTTTCGGCGGTGCTGGCATTGATGCCAGCCTGAAGCGCGGCGTTGGCCTCGGCCTCGGCAGCAAGCTCGGCCTGCAGCTGTGAATCCAGGGAGTTCACGACACTCTGGGCCTCAGCCTGCTGGGCATTGAGCTCGTCGACCTTCTTCTGCGTCGCGGCGACGTTCTTCTCCTGCTCGGTCTGCTTATCGGTGAGCTGCTGCTTAAGGTCCTTGACCTCCTGAATGGTCTGGGCCTGCTTGTCGGAAACCTTGCCGTAGTAGAACAGACGGTTGAGCATGTCGCCCAGATCGTCTACGCCCGTCAGAACCTGAAGGAGACTCAGACCGCCAGTCTTGTACTCACCGGCAATGTAGCTCGAAAGCTTTGCCTGACCCTCGGCAATCTCTTGCTGCTTTTGCGTGATCTCGCCTGCAGTCTGATCAAGCTCCTGCGTCTGCGCGGAGAGTTCTTCATGAATTTGCTGGGTTTGCGTGCCAATCTGCTCGAGCTTGGTACGAGCAGCAGCAAGGTCGGATGCGGTATCGGCGTAGGCCGGAGCCACGAGGCCCAAGCCCAAAACACAAGCGAGGGTTGCCGTAGCAGCGCAGCGTGCCATGTTTCTGTGCGTGTTTGCTGTGCGCATGTAGCTTCCTTTCCGGTATCTAAGGGTAGCGGCTAGTCCACCGTTACCAGGCTAAAGAGCTCAACGTCCTCGTTAGAAGTCGTGAGCTTCTTGCGCGGGTTGAGAAACGCAAGCTCAAGGATACAACCGTAGCCCACAAGCTTTGCGCCCATATCTCGCACCAGTTTACCTGTTGCCTCGACGGTTCCGCCCGTCGCGACCAAGTCGTCCAGAATCAACACGGTATCTTTAGAGCTGATGGCATCGGCGTGGATCTCGATAGAATCCGTTCCATACTCGAGTTCGTAGCTCTCGCTTACCGTCTTGCGCGGCAGTTTGCCCGGCTTACGTGCGGGAACAAAGCCGGCACCTAGGGCGACGGCCACGGGCACGCCGACCATAAAGCCACGAGCCTCGGGTCCTACGACCTTGGTAATGCCCATGTCGGCAAAATGCTCGGCCAGGGCATCCACCATGGCCTTCAGGGCCTCGGGATTGCCAAAGAGCGGCGTGATGTCCTTAAAGACGACTCCGGGCTCGGGATAGTCGGGGATATCGACAATATGAGATTCGAAGTCGTACATGGCGTGACCTTTCATGGATTGCCGGGTGGACGGCGGTTATTTACCCGCGTTAGCAGACGAGCTATGCGAGGGGACGACGACCTTGGACGGCTGCACAAGCGACTCGTCATGCGCGGTAACCGCGGGAACGCTTGCCCCATCGCTTTTAGCCTTGGTGGATTCGGAACGCGCGATCTCCTCATCGAGAGCATCGATGTCAGCGTCCTCGACCACGGCGTTGAGCGACTCAAAGACACGGTTCTTAAGGAGCGCGGTGTGCACACCCTCGGTGAGGTCATGCAACTTTTTAAATGCGCGCTCGAGCTTGGCGTCGCGCTCGTCATCGGAGGTATCCATGCCGAGCATACTCACGAGAACCTGCTCAAACATCGAAGACTCGCGGTTTGCCGACGATACGTACTGTCGTAGGTTGCGCGGCTCAATATGGAAGCGCGACAGCTCCGAGCAGTAACGGATAATCGGGAAATCTCGGCCATCGACGAGCTCTCGGTTCTGCGGGCTCTTGATGATGCGGATAAGATCGTTCTCGGCAAGGGAGCGGATAAACGAAATCTCGACGCCGAGCATATCGGGAATAGTCTCGATGGGATGCAGCTTTTGCTTGGTCTCCTTGGGCTCCGTCTTAAGCGGAACATCGGACAGAAGACCCACCTCGTAAGCCAAAGTGGACAGGTCCGTTGCGTTTTCCAAGCGCTGCTTAATGACGTTGAGCGGCATGTAGCGGGTCTTCTGCAAGTGCAGGATGACCTCGAGACGATCAACGTCCTCCTTTGAGTACTGACGATAGCCCTTAGGCGTACGATGAGGGGTGATGAGCCCCTCATCTTCTAGAAATCTAATTTTTGAGTTCGATAGATCGGGGTATGCGCCTCGAAGAAGGTTGACGACTTGGCCGATACTCAGATAGTTTCGTTCGGCCATTACCTACTCACCGGTTTCGATGCGCTCCGGCGTGCTCTCGTGGTAGATGAGCGTGAACGTACCGATCTGAACGGAAGAGCCGTCGTGCAGCGGAGCACCGTTGACGATGGCGCCGTCAACCCAGGTGCCGTTGAGCGAGCCCAGATCCTCAATACGGGCGCCCAAGCCCTCACGAATAATGCGTGCGTGGCTGCGCGAGACGGTCATGTCGTTGAGGAAGATGCCGTTCGCGGGATCGCGGCCGATGGTGGTCACGTCGTCCTCGAGCTCAAAGGCAGCTCCGGTCTGCGGTCCCTTGACGATGGACAGAACAGGAGCGGTGATGCGCACGTTGGCCATAAGGTCGGGAACGGTGACATCGCTCGAAGGAACGCGGAAAACGCAGGTAGCGTCCGCAGTCTTATCGTTCTGAGGCATATTGTTAACCTTGTTGTCCATGACAACCCCTATCTAACGCGGCCACGCCGCAAAGAATGAACCGTACGTAATCATACCCCAATGAATCAGTCTTCGATTTCGGGGTTGAGAAAGTCGGTGTCCTCGTCCTCGGGATGCGCGATGGCCTGTTTAATGGCCGCCCCTCCCTTAATGGAATAGATGACAGCGGTGAGCATGGAGAAGATCACGCCGCCGTACACAAAGAAGATGCCGAGGGGCACCGAGCTGCCGTTGAGGCCCGGGAATGCCGTGAACGTGGCGGGCAGCAGATGCCAGCCGTCCACGACGGGAAAGCCCAGCAGCATGAGCGAGAAGCCGGTCATGAGCAGTGCCGTGGCAATTTTCCCGGGAAAGACGACGTCGATGGGGCGACGGTGGTAATGGCGCACGATGAGCGTGCCGATACCCAGATAGATATCGCGACCGATGATGAGCACACAGACCCAGATGGGAAGCTCGCCGCGGACCACGAGACCCAGCACGCCGGTAAACAGCAGCGCGCGGTCGCAGATGGGATCCATAACCTTGCCGAGCCACGAGACCGTTTTGGTCATGCGGGCAATCTGACCGTCCATCCAGTCGGTGGAGGCTGCGATGGCATAGATGACAATGGCGACGACGCGGTTGTTGTCCGTCACAAACAGGTACAAAAAGACGAGCGTGAGGACCAGGCGCGTAAAGGTAATGAAATTGGAGATCGTAAAGATCTTATTCGACGGGTAATCGGAAGTGCCGATAAGCTCCTTTTTGATCTTCTTTTTGATGCCCACAGGACTCCCCCGCTGGTAAACGACAAAACTTTCGATACTATACCCGTTCTGGCGATGTCTATCCAGCGTAAGCATAGAGAGTCCAGACATATGGAGGACGGTATCGGGCAGGATGTCTATCGCTTTTGTGTACGTCAGCCTCCAAACATGTCATCAATTGTCGTATTTGGAGGGTGACGTACAAGTTTTTGTTGAGCGAAAGTATCGATTAATAAAGCCGTTGATTCTTCGTTGCTTACTTTATTGATTCTTAACAAAAAAGGTCAGGCACTAGGTGCCTGACCTGCAAACTTCTTGGCAGGACGACTGGATTCGAACCAGCGACCCCTTGACCCCCAGCGGGGTCAGAATGACCCTGACCTGTGCTTATTTTGTTAAAACACGCGCAGATAGCGCAAGTAGCGCATTTCCGCATTTGCAAATTTTACCAGCTCAGCGCGGTCTGTCCAGATAGCATATTTTCGGCTTCGAGGAGCGCGGTGCAGCCGATGATTTAATCAACGGGGGTAGGAGCCCCGAATCGTCGCCTCTCCGGGTTCCCGCAGGTGGGCCCGCCTGTTTCTAATCAACTGCGGATTTAGGAGCAGACATGCAGAACGAGAAATGCAGCAATAAAACCTTACGCGTATGCGGAGCCGGCGGCGTGAGGAAGAACAAGGGCAAATGGCAGGCTGTCGTGACGGTGGCCGACGAGATGACCGGGAAGAAGGTCCAGAGGACCAGGAACACCCGCGTGCCCTGCCTGAAGCAGAGCACGCGGGGAAAGGCGGCGGCGATGCGCGTCCTCGCGGAATTCAGGTCGGAGGTCGAGCTGGAACTCGCCGAGGCCGAGGAGGCGAGGGCCGCTATCGGCGCCGGGCTTCCCGCCGAACAGCGGGATGACTACGCCGCGCTGCCGCTTTCCGAGGCGCTCGAGAAGTTCATCGACTTCTGCCTGGAGATGAACAGGATCACCCCGACGACCCGCGACGACTACCACTACAGCGCCCTGCACATCGAGCGAGACGAGCTGGGTCTGGTCCCCGTGAACGAGGTGACGACCGACGACGTCAACGCGTGGTCGAGGCGCAGGATCGCCCTGGGCACGGCGCCGGACACGCTCAACAAGTCATTCAAGCTCGGCAAGCGGCTCTACGCCGTCCTGCTGAAGCGCAGCAACGACACGATCGGGAGGAACCCGTTCGACGGCGCCCTCGCGCCCAGGGTCATCGCCAGGCCCAGGAACGCGCTGCGCTCCGACCTCGTGCCGAAGCTCAACTCGGTGACCTCGATGATGCCGGACTCGACCTTCAGGCGGGCGGTCGTGCTCGCCCTGCACACCGGGATGCGCATCGGCGAGGTCTGCGGCCTGCGCTGGTGTGACGTCGACTTCGAGTCGGGGCTCATCACGGTCAGGCACTCGGTGGCCTACGTCAAGGACAGGGGCTCCTTCATCAAGGACACCAAGAACCACGACCTGAGGACGACCACCGTCGACCCGGTGGGCCTGCTCCCCTTCCTGAAAGAGATCCACGAGATCGATTCGCAGAGGCTCCGGGAGGCATCGGCCCTCGGCCTGCGCGACCTCGCGGACAGCTACGTCGTGTCGCGGCCGGACGGCTCCTTCGCCACCACCAGTTACATCCGCAGGGCGTTCAAGACGTTCTCGGAGACCAACGGCCTCATGGGCACCAACGACGAGCTGATCACGTTCCACGGCCTGCGCCACACCTTCGCGACGCAGTTGATCCGCCACGGCGGCGACATCAAGGCGCTGCAGTCGATCTTCGGGCACAAGGACGCCATGGTCACGCTCAACGTCTACGCCGACATCGAGCCGATGTCCAAGATCCAGAACATGCTGCACGTGTCGCCGAGCCTGTGGCGAGGCTACCTCGGCCTGAGGGTGGACCCCGGCCCCATGTTCCAGCAGAAGATCCGCGAGGCGATCGAGACGCTCGAGGCGTTCGGCTACGGCATCTCCGAGCCTGACGACCGCAACGTCCTCATCCGCGACGTTCAGACGATAAGCCGCCTCTACCCCACCGAGTACGCGGCAGTGCTGGGGGCCATCCCGACCGAGGCGACCGTGGTCGAGTAGAGGCTGAGACATGCGCTTTCCCAAATCCGTAGTGCAAGTACGGGAAGGTGGAATCGCGTTAGATATATTCTACCCGGTCATCTCGGTGGCGCAAATCTTGGCACGGGTTTCCGCGAACGCGGACGCCCGTGCCCTTCTTTTTATGTTTACGCAAAGAGTCAGCGGGAATGCAGGTGAGGCCTCGCGGTTCAGGCCGGGGATTTTCAGCCGCGCCGCCCGATTTCGAATAAAGGCCTGCAGATGCAGACGGCTTTCGGGAGGCCCCGACGGCACCTCTCTCAAAAATGGGAGCATGGCCCGAGGGCGCCCATGGGCGGCCCTCCCGCCGTTCGGTTGGGCGGCGGCGTGTAGCCCCGTAGGCGTGTAGCCGTGTAGCGGTGTAGTGCGCTGCGGATGTAGACCTGTGGCGGCGTATGCCGAAACATATTCCCAATCCGGGAATGCACTTATATATAAGTGCAATCGTCTTGCCATAGACGGGAAACCCGTCGGCCGGGCGGGACCGGAGGGCCGGGCGGCGACTGCGAAAGGCCGGATGCAGCCGATGCCCTGAATGAGGTCCCAACACATGGGAGGGGCAGGTGAATCCATCTCTTTGGCCGCTCCCGAGGGCATGGATTTCCCAGCCCTCGCCCCCGAGGACATCTTGCAGACGATTCGCAGGTCTCCGAGCGGTAGGTACCTGATGGAGCAGAGGGCCGCGCTGGCGTAGTTGCCGCACTTCGACGATATGGACGATGACGAGCTCCGCCAATTCGCCGCCCAAGTCAGGCCGTGATTTTATAGAATTCAGGGAGGACCGCTGTCACGTTCGCCGTTTAAGAAGGTGCCGCTTTGAAATATCTCGTCGAGGATTTCGATGATCCGGCAGATCCCGTCCAAGACTACGCCGAGGCCAAGCAAATCGTCCGAAAAGTACTCGGCTCCCACCCATCGGTGAGACAAGCTGCCACATGGCCATGGAAGCCTCATTTATTTGCGAAGAACATCGGCTAGCCGCAGGATTGAAATCATCGACCGATAAGTGAGTTCCACCTTTTCGCCCGCAAGCAGTCGTTTCGAGCCAATCTCATCTAGCCCCACAAGCCGAGAAAACAGCGGGCCGCTCATCGTGCCCTCGTCAATTGATTCCCTTATGGTCTTCAAAACGTCCGTATCATGAAGCGATGCCGAGCTGTAGGGGGCAACACGAGCGGAACTCTCAATTAACGACGAGACAAAAGGATGGAGATGCTTTGGACATAGTCCATCAAACACCACATTCCCATTGTCATCCGAGCCGACCAGGCGCCAAGTATAATGATCGACCCAGTCATCTCCGTCATATATGGCGTCCATGAGCAACTTCCCGTCTAGAGAGAGAAACCTATTTGGACATCGGGGCGCAAGACCGCAATCCATATCGGGCCTGCAGCAGCTCCAACCCAACGCACCACATAGGTTCCCTTTCGTACATGTGTATCAATCTGCCCCGAAATGCCGGTGAATGCAATTCTAGACCCGTTTGTCGGATAGCAATCGACGTATTCTTGATGGACATGACTATTCGTCACAAATCATTCAGCGTATCGCCGGGGTTCCAGTAATACTCGATGCATCGGGATGCCCTCATTCCCCATTTTTCGAAGTTGAATATGATGACAGGACGACTAGGTTTACAAGTCAAGCAAGTTAAAAATCTATGTGGCCAATGTGATACCGTTGAACCCGCGTATCGATACCGTTCAGCCATTCGCCTCGCCCCCATCTTACGCATCTTCATCCGGTCTGTTACTTTTAATCTAACAATTCTTTGAGGAACGTAGGTGCTTCTAGATGTACTGTCGACTTCTTCTCAAACTAATCCTAAGAGACAGGGCCGTATGGATTTCCACGCTCGTTCTTGCTGCAGCCTTTTCCGTCCCCATTGCGTTCAATTCACCCATCTACGG
>DBFSET010000043.1:0-15302 GCA_048416615.1 Collinsella sp.
ACACAGTGGAATGTAACAATGCCAGCCTTAGTCATGGAACGCCTTCCTTTTAAAGTTAAAAATTAATGCAAACAAACGCGGCGAAATTGAACCTAGAAGCACATAACTCTTAAGCTTAAGGGGCAAATCGGGCGAAGCAAACGCTTCACCTAGCGTCGATCGTGCCCAGTTCGCCATCTTCTTGCGACAGTATTCATCGGCGAAGCCGGAAGCGGCAGCGACGATTAACAGGTGCCGGATTAAGCCAGCGTTTAATCGCAAACGCAATGAGTTAGCTTTCTCACCTTGAAGACCAAGGAGCGAAACGACCTTATTTGGAAGCTCCATACAGCTAAACTTTTTTTCATTCAAAGCAGAACGGCTTACGCTTTGCTCAGTAGAGCGATAATGATAAAAAGCTGTATCAGTTACTGAAATGAAGCGCGAATTATTTAGAAGTTCAACGTTAAAGAACCAGTCTTCTAGAATATGCACATTTTCTGGGAATGCGCACCCCGCGGCCGCATCCTTACTCATCAGGCAAAGCCAGGGACAGGCAATGAAGCGAAAGTCCAGTTGATATTTAAGTAATACGGACGCATCGATACTGTCGGATCTGGAGATACAGGTTTCACTGGCACATAAAACTCCGTTGCTGTCATAGTACTGACTGCAGTAGACAGCATCAGTTCCGTTATTTTTTATAGCAGCCAAGAGCGTCTCGACAGCAAATGGTTCAATCCAATCGTCGGCATCTACAAACATCAGGTAAGAACCACGGGACTCAGAAATACCATGATTTCGCGCAGAACTGACACCGCAGTTCTTCTGCGTTATAAGCCGCAGCCTATTGTCAGAATCCGCCATTCTTGAAACTATCGGCGAGGTTCCGTCGGTCGAGCCATCATCAACAACAATTATTTCAACTGCGCGGTGAGTCTGGTTCAAAAGAGAACAAACGCACTCTTTCAGATGTTTTTCAGCCTGATACGCTGGAACAATAATGCTGACTAAATCACTACATATATCCACGAGGACTCACAGATCCCTTCGATTTAAGATAGCCGGCAATAACGCCCCAAAACATACACAGAAGCAAAAAATGAGTTGGGTAAATAATCAAGTGCGCCATACACGACATGAAAATCATCAGCACCAGAGATGCTGCGAATGCCGGCGCAAGCTGAGAACAATCGGACTTGACACGCAGATACAATTGCCAGACGTGATAATAAAGTCGCAAATAAAGTAAAAACCCAAGAAGGCCATAGTCATAAATGACTTCAAGAAAGTCATTGTGAGCGCTAAGGCCCATAGGGGAAGCTCGATATACCGTATTAAAACCATGGCCAATAAGAAGTGACATTGGATCAGAGGCTAGTATCATTCTCCAGACACAAGCCCAGACATCCGGTCTACCCGAGCCATCATCATTTGCAAGATTTTCAAGACGATCTAACATTGCCAGATTGTTTGCTTTTGTAAATGAAGTGAAAAAATAGTAGAAAGCCATCGCAAGTATTACAGAACCAAGGATAAGCAGGACCCTTTTAGGATCTCCCTTTCCAGCCATCTGCCACTCAACCACGGCATAAACAATAAGAGCCAGGAAAAAAGCAATGAATCCACCTCTCTTAGAAGACAGGAGAAGTGTGGCGAAAATTATTGCAACAAATACCCAACGAATTGTTTTATTGCGCAACAGTAAGACAAAAGGCAGCAGAAACAGGGCGTAGTACGCCATAGTTACAGATTCTGTCCAGCCAATCTCATTGATATGGGTTCTAACTCCGGCGAAGAGCACAAAAACAATAGGGACTGCAAGGCCCATCCATCCAAGTCGTTCAAGTAGAAAGGGATTCTTATATCCAGACCAATAGGAAAGAGCGAAAACAGCAATCCATAGAACGGATAAGAATATTTGAAGCAAACCGTACTGAAAACTAACGTACCCACTGAGGTAATAGAAGCAAGTTGGTACCAAAATTACAATACCAAACACCAATAAAAGTCCGAGCATGTCCTTGCCAAATACAAGGTCTGCACGACAAGAAAGGCGAAGCAATACGCAAAATCCGACTGCGGACATTGCCATCTTCAACTGATCTCTAAAGGGAACAATTCGGCCAGCACCTGCTAGAAGATTGCCAAATGTCACATAAATCAAACCTATAAGCAGAAACAAGAAAAGAACCGATAACGAACGCTTCGCAGGATTTAACCCGTGTTTTTTCAAAGCAAAACTAGACATTTAATTCCCCGCAGTAAATCCCGGCAAGAATTCTCCAGCAATCTTCAAGATCAAAACCGGCTGCCTTAGCCCGGTTAGTCCTCGGCAAATCGTGGGAAATCATTGAGAGTCTTTTGATCTCATCCACCCACAAATCAGGACGATCGAGCGGCAAATAAGACACTTCGCCGCATTTTTTAAGCTCAGGCGTAATCGTTTGAGAAACAAGAAGGGGAAGCCCCGAAGCCGAAGCCTCAACGCCAACAACCGGAAAACCCTCATACAGAGAAGTCAACATGAATGCGTCAAACGCCTGATACAACCTTGCAGTATCAGATCGTCTTCCAAGGAGCTTAAATCGATTGCCGCATCCACATGCCTCAATCGCAGAGGATATCTCACTCTCAAGCTCGCCGTTTCCAGCCGCAACAAATCGCACATTACAATTCTTGTCAAAAGTGCTCGCTATTTTCAGCGCAAGGGAATAGTTTTTTTGTTTCGACAGTCTACCAACCATACCAACAACGAATTCCTCGTTGAACCCAAGCTCCTGACGCACGGCGCGCCTAACGGACGGATCGAATGTATATGAACCAGTATCAATGGCATTGGGCAAAAACTGCACCTTCCCCATTCGCCAACGCCATTTACCGAAAACGCGTTCACCGGCAAGCTTCCCACAGGAGATTAAGCATGTAGCATAACGGCCATTTAGAACACAGCCGGAAACCCTTCTTAAATGGTCGCGAAATGAATAACACGGTGATGTAGTGTGGGAATGCGCGATTCTAACAGGCACACCACACTTTCGAGCAACCCGAAGGGCAACGTAAGACGTTTCATTTTCGTGAACATGAACCGCATCATAGGAATTGTCCTTAAGCAGATTGGCTAAGGCTGTCTCATAGGCACCAATTCCCTCGCTCTTCGAAGGAAGTCGATATATGTGGGAGCCAAGCTCGCGAAAGCGCTTAGCATTAAGCCCAATTAGATCTGAAGTTAATGCCAAATCAAAATGAAAGCCATGTTCTACAAGGTGTCTGTAATAATTAAGAATAACTGATGAAATGCCACCGGCATCAGCCCCATACATCACGTGTAATACATTAAACATTTATTCACCCAACGCCTCGTCGATATATCTATCCGCATCAAGGCGCGCAGCATTAAGCGCCTTGTTTACATGCGAGTAATCAATGACAGGCAAAGATTGATCAGAGTCTAAAGGCTTTTTTACAAGTCGATCCGACAAACCAACTAGGCTGAGAAGCGAATCAATTCTGGAGTTAAACTCATTTCTAGGAACAACCAAAAACTGGCGTTCAAAAATCAGAGAAAATGCAAGTCCATGGAACGAGTTGGTCACAACAAAATCGGCATTGGAAAACAAGGATAGAAAATCTGCTGGGGACCTATGCGTAAACAACTTATCAACAGCCTCGGGCTTTTTCATTTCCCATGAAATCTTAACGAGCTTCAAGCCCCTCTCGTCGGCAATTTGACGAGCAATTTCCGTCGCACCATTGTCTTCATTGTAAAGAAGCATAAGAGCCAAGTAGGGCTCCTTAACCAAACGAGGAGACGCAAGTGGTTGCCACTCCGATTTAGTAAGCTGCAGTGTTGGATCAATGACCTGCACAGCGCCCTGCACACCAAGGTCCTCCACTATTTCTACAGCAGAATCCTCACGAACAGAAATGGCAGCGTACTGACTCAAATAGAAACGCGTCTGCTCTTTTTCCCACTCGTCGAGTGCAGATTTGCCGAAACTAGACGCAAAAGAAATTTTCTTTCGACCCGAAGGAACAAAATCCAGGAAAAAGCCCCTGTCAATCCCCTCATTATATTTACTATTCCAAACCTGATCGCTTCCGCTCACATAGACATCGGCGCGGGGAGGATCTACAGCTAAATCGTCGGCGGTCACGTATCGCTTTGTAAGCCGCATTGTCTTCTTTACAAATGAGCCGAAAGTGAGTTCTTTAAGTGCAAGCGAGCCAATTTTAGCAATTTGATAGACAACCCTTTTAACGCCTTTGATGCTAGGATCAGCAGGAGGTTTGAAGAAGATACGTTTTAGCGTTCGCTGCTCAGTTATATAGTCGACAATGCTCGTCTCGCAGCCATGCTTTTCGAATACCTTTTGGGTTGCGTATGCCTGCAAAACAGAACCGTAGTTGTAAACTCGATGAAGCGTGACAATAGCAGCTTTCATTAGTTTCGCCTCACTTTCATATAAATGCTAAGCAGGGAAGATGTTTTCCGTACCCCCAAAAGACTCAGCGCAGTACGAGTCATTTGGGCCCTTCTTCCACCCGCATAATTCATAAGCCATCGATAGTTCGTTAAATAAGCGACGGCTTCGTCTAATTTTGAGCCCGGAATTGCACTGAGCATCCACAACATAATTGAGTACTCATACGCAACGAAGCTTAAACAGCAAGCACAATCATTATTCTTGGGCCTATAGTCAGAGCCACAAAGAACGGGAATAGCATCTTCGATAAACTGCTGGAGGCCTTGAAAATGCTTGAGACCAACTGCATCAGTGATAGAGCCCGCTCTATTTTGACGATATTCGTAATAATTCAAATCAAGTGCAGAATAAGCCTCAGCGTCAAGAAGACTATTCATTACGAAATTTAGGTCCTCTGAGACACGTCCGTCCTCAGGAAACCTAAGCCCACAGTTAAACAAAAAAGCACGTCTATATATTTTCATACATGCGCTGTCAGGAAACTTAGGCAGTCTAGACAAGTAGTAAAGAACTTCGCTCTTGCTTTTTTGATTAATGAAAACGGGCTCAATATGATAGCCGATTGATTTTTTAGTTCCATCAGGGTATAGCTTGCAGCTATCAAGAAACAAAATATCAGGCTTAGTATCTTCAAGCTCATGGAGAATAGCGGGGAGGCAGTTCTCAGAAATTAGATCGTCCGAATCAACAAACGCAACGTAATCTCCTGAAGCAGCATCTAATCCTGTATTTCGAGCAGAAGCTAAGCCACCGTTTTCCTTATGAATAACAGTTACACAATCATGTTCGCGTGCAATATCATCAGCAATTTGCGAAGACCTATCAGTCGAGCCGTCATCCACAAGAAGAATTTCACAAGAACTGTCAACCTGATTTAAGATACTTTTACAACAATCGAGGAGGTAATCCTCCACGTTATAAATAGGAACAATAAAACTCAATTTCATAGTTTTGGTTTTCTCCAAACCTTTATTTATCTGCAATCGCTTTACTAGGCGACACCGTTTTGAGACAGTGGGAGTAATAATCCTCGAGACGTTTTGAAGCAGCAGACACATCAAAAGCCTTCAAGCTCTCTGAATCATTTGGATCAGCGTCTATCTTCTTCATGGAGATCAAATGCTCACACCATTTTTGAGGGCTAGAACTCAACCGCTCAAACTCCATAAGGGAAGTCAATTTGATTTCAGATGTGATTGCATCCGATGCCAAGATTGGAGTTCCACTAGCTTGGCATTCAACTCCAACAACGGGAAGTCCTTCATATTTGCTTGGAAGACAAAAGACATCAAAAGCTTGATATAAACTTGCAACATCGGATCTAATCCCTAGAAATAAGACAGAATTCGATATGCCCAAATCAATTGACATCTGTTTAACATGCTCCAGCAGTGGCCCGTTTCCCACAAGTGCGAGCACTGAATTTGGCTCATGGGAAAGAACCTCTCTAAAAACAGCTAATAGAAAATCATGGTTCTTCTGATCGACAAACCTTCCGACGTGTCCAATAAGGAAGGTCTCATCTGCAATGCCGAGCTGTTTCCTAACATGCATTCGACTATCTGGATTAGGAGAAAACTGGCTTATATCAATGGCGTTATTCATAACAGAAAATGACGTTTTGCGGCCAAACAACCATTTCCCAGCAAACTCACTACAGGCAACTTTATTCGTGGGATATCGATTTGCCTGGGTTTTCAGCACAGTCTTAAGGGCGTTCTTGGCATACTCACCCTTACCACTCGTAGAGTGGCTATGGGCGATACGCACAGGAACGCCCGCCTTCTTCGCGGCACGAAGCGGAAAGACCGAAAGCGCGTTGATGTGGCTATGCACGATCTTCCAGCCCTCTTGTTTAAAAAGACGGTGGAGCTCTCGCTGGTATTCAATTACATGCTGATAGGGCGGAATCTCGAAGACTCGGCCACCGAGCGATTCAATCTCCTCGCGGGGCACAAGAGTCGAATCGGAATCAACAAGGAAATCGAACTGCACTTTACTGCGATCGATATGACGATAGTAATTCATAACGACGGCCTCAACGCCGCCGCCATTCATTTTTCCGACTATCTGTGCGACACGAATTGGACTAGCCATCTAACGCCCCGTCCTCTTCTTGCCAAACATGGCGCCAAAAGTGCAAGTAAAGCACTTCCAATCCATGCGAAAGCAGCGGTTGTGCACGTAATGAAGTTCAATTTTTTGACGCAGACCGCTCTCGAACGTCGCGGCATTGCGGTCGGTTGCCTGCCATAAACCCGTGATGCCGGGCTGGACAGAAAGCAACTCAGCCTTTTCCTCGTCCGAAAAGTGCTGCTCAAGTTCGTCTCTTGTAATGGGGCGCGGTCCGATGACGGAAAGATCACCGTTCAGCACGTTCAGGAACTGCGGAACTTCGTCGATAGAGCACTTGCGAATGAACTGGCCGACTTTCGTAATGCGAGGATCATCGTCGACCTTGCGCTCGACTTCCCACTGATGTAGCTGCTCGGGATTCAGGTACTTCTTCACGTTACCGGCATCGGCAACCATGCTGCGAAGCTTAAGAATGTTGATGGTCTTACCACCTTTGCCAACGCGTTTTTGCGCATATAACGGGTTGCCAGGCGATTCAAGACAGATAAGTACACAGACAACGGCGAGCGGAATTACCAGAACAACGCTCACGCAAAGACTGAAAACAAAATCGAACAGCCTCTTTAAAAAGCGGTAAGCCAGCGTGCCGCTCGGTTGTGTCTTCTGAATAGCCAGCGTCTCCCCCATGGATGCGCCACTCTCAGTTATCTCTTTAACAGTCAAGTTCAAATCCACGTCCCTGTTCCCAGGGATCCCCCAATCTATGAATTCAAATTGCGAATGAATTGCCAGCGCAACGCCCCCTTACGTCTTACTGGGTACGTCCAACGGAAGCAGCTCCCTAAAAGCGGAGTCGCCTTCGCCCACGTCTACCAGGCACCAGCGCTTATGACGGTCGATCTTCTTTACGCGGGCCTCTTGCCCCACCAGCGGGCCTTGCTCTATGTGCAGCACGCCGTCTTCTATGCGCGCCACGCTGTTTCGCACCACGCCGTTGTCATCGAGCACGCTGCGGTACCAGTCCTGCGCATCGTCCGGCATGGGCGCATAGGCCCGCTCCTTACTGCCGGCAATGCGACAGCCAAAGCTCAACTGGGCCAAAGCCTTGTCGAGTACGGCGGCATCGCGCGTGGCGACGAAGAAGTATTCCTTGTACATAGGTTTGGTTTGGAGCGACCAGGAGCCGTCCCGCTTAAACCAGAACTCCTTTTGCATCACAAAAGCGTCCTGCATCAGCTCGTGCGGGATAATGCGGCGGACCTTTTCGCAGGTCTCGCGCTCTTTTCCATGGGGGGTGTGGACCAGATACCAGCGGACGCGGCCGTGCTGGCTGTTGGTAATAGCGCCGTTAAAGGCACCGGGCAGCTGCTCTTGGCGCCGCATTGTCTGTTCCATCTCTCGCCCCCTTAACTTGCATCCGCGACGCACGCGGATGCAGGGGCGTTAAGAACAGGCTTCTCGCTCGCAGCTAGGCGCAGTCGCAAAAGTACAGGTTTTTGTAGAGGCGTATGGAGATGCACCCATTCGCGGCGCATTTTGTGCAATCTGGGAAAACGCGAGCAGTTTGCTCGTATAATGAGCAACGTCGAAAGATACAAAAACCTGTACCTTTTTGCACAACAAAAAAGCCGCTCTAACCAGCTGCTTTTCTTCTATAGACAACAAAAAAGGCGACCGTCCTATAGGACGATCGCCTTTGTTAATTCTTGTATAGTTTGTGCTAGGCGCGAGTCTTAATCTCCTCGAGCAACTTGGCCACAAACTCGTCAACGCTCATCTGAACGGTCTCGTTGGAACGATCGCGGACGGAGATGTTGCCGGCCTCGACCTCCTTCTCGCCCAGAATGAGCATGTACGGCACGCGGTCGATGCTGCGGGCCTCGCGGATCTTGTAGCCAATCTTCTCGTCGCGGTCGTCGCAGACCACGCGAATGCCGGCCTCCTCCAGCTTGGCGCACACCTCGTGGGCGTAGTCGCGACTCTTCTCGGAGACGGGAAGTGCCTTGACCTGCACGGGGGCCAGCCAGGTGGGGAACTTGCCCGCAAAGTGCTCAATCAGAATACCAATGAAACGCTCGATGGAGCCAAAGCATACGCGGTGCAGCATGATGGGACGCTTCTTGGTGCCGTCGGCGTCCACGTACTCCAGATCAAAGTTGAGCGGCATCTGGAAGTCGAGCTGGACGGTGCCGCACTGCCAGGTACGGCCGAGCGAGTCCTCCAGGTGGAAGTCGATCTTGGGGCCGTAGAAGGCGCCGTCGCCCTCGTTGACCTCGTAGTCCATGCCCAGCTTCTCCAGAGCGGTGCGCAGGCCCTCCTCGGCGCGAGCCCAGTCCTCGTCCGAACCCATGGAGTCCTCGGGGCGGGTGGAAAGCTCAACGTGGTACTTAAAGCCAAACTTTTGGTACACGGAGTCGATAAGGTTGACCACGCCCACGATCTCGTCGGTCAGCTGGTCGGGACGCACAAACAGGTGGGCGTCGTCCTGGTTAAAGCAGCGCACGCGGAACAGGCCGTGCAAGGCGCCGCGCAGCTCGTGGCGGTGCACCAGGCCGATCTCGCCGGCGCGAATGGGCAGCTCGCGGTAGGAGTGCGGCTTGGAGGCGTACACCAGCACGCCGCCCGGGCAGTTCATGGGCTTAATGCAGTACTCTTCGTCGTCAATGACGGTGGAGTACATGTTGTCCTTGTAGTGGTCCCAGTGGCCCGAGGTCTTCCACAGCTGCTTGTTCATGATGAGCGGCGTGGAGATTTCCACGTAGCCGGCCTTGTGATGGATCTCGCGCCAGTAGTCCAGCAGCGTGTTCTTAAGGATCATGCCGTTGGGCAGGAAGAACGGGAAGCCGGGGGCCTCGTCGCGCATCATAAAGAGGTCCATCTCGCGGCCGATCTTACGGTGGTCGCGCTTCTTGGCCTCCTCCAGCATGTGCATGTGCTCGTCGAGCTCCTCCTTGGTGGCAAAGGCGACACCGTTGATGCGGGTGAGCATCTTGTTGTCCTTGTCGCCCTTCCAGTAGGCGCCCGAGACGCCGGTGAGCTTAAAGGCCTTGAGGGCCTTGGTGTAGCAGATGTGGGGGCCGACGCACATGTCGATGTAGTCGCCCTGCTGGTAGAAGGTGATGCGGGCGTCGTCGTCCAGGTCGCCGATGTGCTCGACCTTGTACTTCTCGCCGCGCTCCTCCATAAGGGCGATGGCCTCGGCGCGGGGCTTCTCGTACACGGAGAACTTGAGGTTCTCCTTGACGATCTTCTTCATCTCGGCCTCGATCGCGGGGAAGTCGTCCTCGCTGATCTTGACGCCCTCGGGCAGGTCGACGTCGTAATAAAAACCGTTGTCGGTCGCGGGGCCGTAGGCAAAGTCGGCCTCGGGGTACAGGCGCTTGATGGCCTGCGCCATGATGTGCGCGGCGGAGTGGCGGATGACGTGCGTGACCTCGTCCTGCGGGAGCTCGCCCACCGAACCGTCATTGTAGAGTGCCTTCATGGGTATGTTTTCTCCTCTCGGATGCCTGATGCAAGTGCGTGCGATGCGCTCGGCGTTTTTGACTTGCATCATTATAGGCAGGTTGCCTTGGTATACAAGCGCCCGCCGCACCTTAATGGCACGGCGGGCGATTTTTTACGCATGCTTCATCGTGTGGGGCGGGCTGCAGGGCGCGAGTGCAGCTTGCGCGTGACGCGCGGCGCCCGTGGCTTGCGGCCGGCCCGGCGATGGATGCGTTACTGGATGCGAGTTCGGCAGTAGGGGCAAACCTTCCAGTGCGCGTCGAGCGGGCGATGGCAGCTGGGGCACACGTTGCGAACCTGGGTGTCGCACACCGGGCACACGACAAAGTCCTTCTCGATGGGGGCGCCGCACTGCGGGCAGGTGCCATACTGGGCAAGCTGGCGCTCGCGCAGGGCCATGTCCAGCTCCTGCTCCTCGCGGTCAGCCGCATAGGAGTGCGGGCGCAGAACCAGGTAGGCGATGAGGCCCACAAACGGGATCAGGGCGATGATGCCCCATGCCACGTAGGCGCTGGCACCGCGGCGGCGAGCGTCGATGAACACATAGACGACCGACAGCACGTACAGGGCGATGATAAAGCCCACGAAGGCATAGATGACGCCCATAAGCTGTGGCGACATGAGCTCGTTGATGTATTTGGACATTGAGGTGTACCTTTCGGAATAATTACAGTCCGGTCAAGTTTACCACGGGGTTTGTTTATATGGGACCACGGCTAGGTACGGGGTTGGCGCGGACACAAACATCTCAATCTGTAACAGGAGGGAGCGGAATCCGGGTCTAGATGTTACAGATCGAGACGAACGGGTGTGCCGCCGGGCAAACGTCTCAATCTGTAACACGTAGGACCGTAATTCCCCTCTTACTGTTACAGATCAAGACGAACGGACAGACCGCAAGTCAAATGTCTCGAACTGTAACAACTAGGGGTCAGAAACCCTTCCATCTGTTACAGATCAAGACAAAGGAAAACGTCCAATCTCAATATCTCAATCTGTAACAACAACTCGGCAAAAACAGGTCTAGATGTTACAGATTTAGACATTCGAAAACGACTGATGGGTTCATCTAAATCTGTAACATCTAGACCCCAAAACGGTCCCCAGATGTTACAGATCGAGACAGAAGATCTCTCCCTGACTTTAAATCTCAATCTGTGACACATAGGACCGATTTTCCCCTCTTACTGTTACAGATCGAGACAAGCGGAGGACCCGCCCGGCAAACGTCTCGATCTGTAACATCTGGAAGCCAACTCTTCTGCTTACTGTTACAGAACGAGACAAACTTCTGACACCAGGGGCGTCAGACGAGGTCGCCGATGGTCCCGAGTCTCCCCTCGCCTGCCGTTGGCGGGTGTTGCGGGGCTGTTCGCCGCATTGCCGCCGCACTGGGGGTGTGCAGACCGTAGGATAGTCCTATTGACAGCCTGTCAACTCGTCTGGGAGGCACCGTGGCAGAAACGTTTGATATCGCGATTGTGGGGGCGGGCATCACCGGGTGCGCCATCGCGCGGCAATTCGCGCGCTATGACCTGTCCATCTGCGTGGTCGAGGCGGCCAACGACATCGCGCTGGGGGCTTCGAAGGCCAACGGCGGCCTGGTGCACGCCGGTTACGATCCGGCAACGGGCACCGTAAAGGCGCAGGTCAACGCCCGTGGCTGCGAGCTGTATGGCACGTGGGCCCAGGAGCTAGGCTTTTTGTTTTGCCGCACTGGGTCGATGGTACTGGGCTTCAACGACGAAGACCGCGCACACCTGGAGAAGCTGCGCCAGAATGGTCTGGCCAACGGCGTGCCCGAGCTGACGATCATTGGTCCCGACCGTATCCACGGGCTGGAACCGCGTGCCAGCGCCGACGCAACATGCGCGCTGTGGTGCCCTTCGACCGGTTACGTCGACCCGTTTGAAGTGGCCATCTCCGCGCTGGAGAACGCCGTGGCCAACGGCGTGACGTTCATGCGGTCCGCGCCGGTGGAAGCGATTGAGGTTGCTGGCGGCGAGGCTACCGACGGTGCTGCGCGCTTTACGCTGGTGACGCCTGCCGGCGATGTGCGCTGCCGCTATCTGATCAACGCCGCGGGCAACGGTGCCGCGGACATCTCGCATATGGCCGGCGCCGAGGAGTTCCAGATGGTCTGGCGCCAGGGCAATATTGTAGTGCTGGACAAGGAACCGCGCACGATCATGCCGCTTTACCCCGTGCCCACGCCGGTGTCCAAGGGCGTTATCGTCACGGGCACGGTACACGGCAACACCGTGATCACCGCGACCGCTGCCGTGCGCGAGCCGGGCGACACACAGACTTATGCGAGCGATGTGAACGCGCTGCTGACGGGAGCGCGCAAGCTGGTTCCCGATCTGGACACGCGTCGCGTGGTGCGCGCGTTTGCCGGCGGGCGTCCGGTCATTAAGGGGACGAACGACTTCTTTATTGGGCAGTCGGCCGTGGTGCCAGGCCTGTTCCAGGCGGCGGGCATTCAATCACCAGGCGTAGCAAGCGCGCCGGCCATTGCCGAGCGCATGGAGCAGATCTTGCGCGATGCCGGTGTCGCTCTGCACGAACGGAACGATTGGGACCCGATTCGCCGCGCGCCGGACGACTTCGACCGTGCGCCGCTTGCTCGCAAGGAGGAGCTCATTAAGTCCGACCCCGCGTGGGGACAGATCGTCTGCCGCTGCGAGACGGTGCCCGAGGCCGAGATCGTGGCCGCGATTCGACGCCGCCCGGGCGCGGTTTCGGTCGAGGGCGTCAAACGTCGCTGCCGCGCCGGCATGGGTCGGTGCCAGAGCGGCTTTTGCCAGAGCCGCGTGGTAGCGATCCTGGCGCGCGAGCTGGGGTGTGACCCCAGCGAGGTGCTGCTGGAGGATGCCGGTTCTTGGCTGGTCGAGGGACCTTTGAAGGGGGTGCGCTAGGATGGCGGAATTCAAATCGAGCGCGATTGATAGCGATGCCGCTGGGGCAGTACCTACGCAGGCGTTCGACGTAGTCGTTATCGGCGGCGGACCCGCCGGCATGGCGGCCGCGCTTTCCGCGCATAAGGCCGGCGCACGTGTGGCCATCGTGGAGCGCGAACAGCACCTGGGCGGTATCCTTCGCCAGTGCATCCACCCCGGCTTTGGCCTATCGCACTTTAAGCAGGAGCTCACCGGCCCCGAGTATGCGCAGCGCTTTATCGACCTGGTTCGCGCAACCGACATTGCGCTGTTCTTGGACAGCATGGTGCTTGGGATTGATTCGGGCGAGTCCACGGAAGACGCCGCACTCCACACCGTCACGCTCATGAGCCCCACCGGCATATTTCAGCTCAACGGGCGTGCGGTCGTCCTTGCCATGGGATGCCGCGAGCGCACTCGCAGCGAGATTAAGATTCCCGGCAGCCGACCCGCCGGCGTGTTTACGGCCGGCCTGGCGCAGCGATACATCAATATCGAGAACCTCAAGCCCGGCTCGCGCGCCGTCATTTTGGGCTCGGGTGACATCGGGCTGATCATGGCGCGCCGCTGCACGCTCGAGGGGATTTCGGTCGAGGGCGTGTACGAACTCATGCCGTACGCCAACGGCCTGCGCCGCAACGTCAAGAACTGCCTAGACGACTTTGGCATTCCGCTGCACCTGTCTACCACGGTCACGCGCGTGATCGGGCGCGACCGCGTGGAGGCCGTCGAGGTGAGTCAAGTCGACGAGCACTTGGCACCCATTCCGGGGTCCGAACGCGTTGTTCCGTGCGACACGCTACTGCTTTCGGTGGGCCTGATTCCCGAGAATGAGCTTTCGGTTGCCGCGGGCGTGGAGCTGGACCCACGTACGCGCGGCGCCGTGGTGGACCAGAGCCTGCAGACGGGCGTGCCGGGCATCTTTGCCTGCGGCAACGTGCTGCACGTGCACGACCTGGCCGACAACGTGACGACCGAGTCCGAGCGTGCCGGCGCGGCTGCGGCGGCGTGGGCGTTGGACTATGGTGCTGGGGCCGATGCGGGTGCCGCGGGCACAAGCCGCGCTGCGGGCACGGGTTGCCAGCTCACGGTCTCCCCCGCCGGCATCGCAGGCTACGCACTGCCGGGACGCATTACGGCCGTCGGGCTCACTAAGCTCAACTTCCGCGTACGCCGACCCGTCGACGCCGCTCGCGTACGTATTCTGGCAGGCGACGAGGAACTGTTTGCAGGCAAGGTCCGCCCGTTTAAACCGAGCGTCATGGAGAGCTTCCCGCTGCCGGCAAAGGTGATTCAGCGCGCACTCGACCTGGGTGTTAGCGAAATTGTCCTGTCTGTCGACCCCGTTGAGGAGGCGTAAGACCATGAGCATAAACGCGATCGAAACGCTGCAGTTCAACTGCACCACCTGCCCATCCGAGTGCCTCCTGACCGTGGAGGTAGAGCGTGACGCGAACGGCGCCGTGGCAGAGGTGCGCTCCGTGACAGGAAACAACTGCCCGCGTGGCGATACGTTCGCGCATCAGGAGCTCACCTGCCCCATGCGCGTGCTCACCACCACCGTGGCCGTATCCGGTGGCGATGAGGCGCTGTTGCCCGTGCGCACGGCCGTAGCCATCCCGCTCGAACTCCACGCCCAGGCCATGGACCTCATCCGCGGCCTGGTCATCGACGCCCCCATCCGCATGGGCGACGTCGTGCTGAAGGACCTCCTCAACACGGGCATCGACCTCATCGCCAGCATGGACATCGGCCCAGCCTAAGTAGCTCATTTGGGACGGGGCTCTTTTAGCTACCCCACCGTCAACTCCATCCCCTCCTCAGTTGCGGTGAAATAGTTCCTGATTTCCGCCAAAACCCCGGCATCCAGGAACTATTCCACCGCAACTATCCTTGGAATCGGTATTTAGCTTGTACCTATTTTAGTGCCATTTCAAAACTATGCCGGATTACGGGGCTAATTCGGAGACCCCCATCCACACCGACGATTTTCGATTTTTGATAAGCCGTCTACCTGCGGTTTTAATTTCGCGATTTTTCCCATGGTCAAGGAATACAGGTCCAGCCCCGTAATCCGCCATACTTTTGAAAGCAGCTAATTCGGGACGGGCCTCTTATGACTACTTATCCCCGAACGCCTGCTCAAATGATTTTTCTGGGACGGGGATTAAATAAGGCTCTGTTAGACCAGGATTGACATTCCGCCCCGTCATCTTCTTGCGATTGCACAATGGTCGCCCCTTGTCGAATCTGAATCCGGCAAGGGGCGATGCGCCCGAGACCGGACGAGTTGCTCGCCTGGCCCTGCCGTTTC
>DBFSET010000044.1:0-16284 GCA_048416615.1 Collinsella sp.
CTGCTCGGCGAATATATCGAGTGGTACAGGGACGGCAAGCTCAAGAAGGACCTAGGATGGAAGACCATTAGGGAGTATCGCGAGGAGAGGGGCTATGCGGCATAGCGCCGGGGCATGGTCCGGAAAAACGTCCGAGGTCCCCAGTTTCCGGTTAGGCCCGCTAGCGGAAAATGCGAGCCGGTATCAGCTCTCAAAACGGGATACGGTTTCCGGTTGAGCCTTCAGACGGAAACTGCGACCCGGAATCCACGCTCAAACCGGGATGAGCTTTCCGCAAGACGCCCCCCAGGCACCCTCGGACCCAAACCTCAGCCATCTCTACATAGATCTCGATAGATTTGCCGAGAACTCAAACAGTGCGTCTACCTGCGTATTTGCGAACCTAAACTCTCGGCAATAAGAAATCTTATATGAATTGACTTAGATTTTGTATATTCCGGCCCATAAGGGGATACACTACATCCTGAAAGACAAGCCGAAACACTGCTCGGCAGACCGCCGAGTCGGTGCAAACGCACAAGAGAGAGGGAATTTCTAATGGGCAAGATTCTTGGTATCGACCTTGGTACTACTAACTCCGCTATGGCCGTTCTCGAGGGCGGTTCTCCGACCATTATCGTGAACGCCGAGGGCGACCGCACCACCCCGTCCGTCGTGGGCTTCCGTGCCGACGGCGACCGCGTCGTGGGTAAGGCCGCTAAGAACCAGGCTGTCACCAACCCCAAGAACACCGTGTTCTCCATCAAGCGCTTCATGGGCCGCAAGTACTCCGAGTGCACCTCCGAGATCAAGACCGTGCCGTATGAGGTCAAGGAGGGCCAGGGCGGCCGTGCCGTCGTCGACATCGAGGGCAAGGATTACACCGCCGAGCAGGTGAGCGCCATGACGCTCGCGAAGATGAAGGCTGACGCCGAGAAGTATCTGGGCGAGACCGTTACCGACGCCGTCATCACCGTCCCGGCCTACTTCAACGACGCCCAGCGTCAGGCCACCAAGGACGCCGGTAAGATCGCTGGCCTCAACGTCAAGCGTATCGTCAACGAGCCGACCGCTGCTGCTCTTGCCTATGGCCTGGACAAGCAGGGCACCGACCAGCGCATCCTGGTCTTCGACCTGGGCGGCGGCACCTTCGACGTCTCCATCCTCGACCTCGCCGACGGCGTGTTTGAGGTTCTGTCCACCTCGGGCGATAACCACCTGGGCGGCGACGACTGGGATCAGCGCGTCATCGACTGGATGGCCGATAAGTTCCAGCAGGAGAACGGTGTCGACCTGCGTCAGGACCCCATGGCCCTGCAGCGTCTGAAGGAGGCCGCCGAGAACGCCAAGAAGGAGCTCTCCGCCGCCCAGCAGACCACCATCAACCTGCCGTTCATCACCATGAACCAGTCCGGCCCGCTGCACCTCAACTACACGTTGACCCGCGCCGAGTTCGAGAAGATCACCCGCGACCTGCTCGAGCGCTGCAAGCAGCCTGTCACCAACGCCCTGCGCGACGCCAAGCTTAAGCTCTCCGATCTGACCGAGGTCATCCTCGTCGGCGGCTCCACCCGTATGCCCGCCGTCCAGGAGCTCGTCAAGACCATGACCGGCAAGCAGCCCAACATGTCCGTGAACCCCGACGAGGTCGTTGCCGACGGTGCTGCCGTCCAGGGCGGCGTGCTCACCGGCGACGTCGAGGGCATCCTGCTGCTCGACGTTACCCCGCTGTCGCTGGGCGTCGAGACCATGGGCGGCATCATGACCAAGATGATCGACCGCAACACCACGATCCCGACCTCCAAGACCGAGGTCTACTCCACCGCTGCCGACAACCAGACCAGCGTCGAGATCAACGTGCTCCAGGGCGAGCGCGAGCTTGCTCGCGACAACAAGTCGCTCGGTAAGTTCCAGCTGACCGGCATCCCGGCTGCCCGCCGCGGCGTGCCGCAGATCGAGGTTACCTTCGACATCGACGCCAACGGCATCGTCAAGGTCTCCGCTAAGGACAAGGGCACCGGCAAGGAGCAGCAGATCACTATCTCCGGCTCCACCGCGCTTTCCGACGACGAAGTCGATCGTATGGTCAAGGACGCCGAGGCTCATGCCGAGGAGGACAAGAAGCAGAAGGAAGAGGTCGAGGTCCGCAACCAGACCGACAGCCTGTGCTACTCCACCGAGCAGACCCTCAACGAGCTGGGCGACAAGGTTTCCGCCGACGTGAAGTCCAAGGCCGAGACCGCTATCGCCGACGCCAAGAAGGCGCTCGAGGGCTCTGACGTCGAGGCTATCAAGGCCGCCGGCGAGTCCCTGCAGTCCGTGGCCTACGAGCTGGCCCAGGTTGTCTACGCCGACGCTCAGCAGCAGACCGACGGTGCCGCTGGTGCCCAGCCTGCCGACGATGACGTTGTCGACGCCGACTACGAGGTTGTGGACGACGAGGACAAATAATCATGTCCGCCCGTAAAGCTCGCACGGAGGCGGCCGCCGCTGGCGCCGCCCCCGTTGACTCTGAGGAGAAGGACGTGAAGATTCCCGTAGAGGCCGTCGACGATACCGAGGCCAACGAGGCCGCGGCCGCCGAGGCTGTCGAGAACCAGGTAGAGGATTCCAACAAGGAGGCGACGATGACCGAGGACGAGATGGTGGAAGCTGCTATCCGCGCCGGTGAGGAAGCCGCCGACAACGACTTTAAGCTCAAGTTCGAGCAGGCTCAGAAAGAGCTTGCCGACGTGCGCAACGAGCTCGATGCTGCGGCAGAGGCCCAGAAGGCCGCCGAGGACAAGGCGAAGGACGCCACCGAGCGCACCGCCCGTCTGCAGGCCGACTGGGAGAACTTCCGTCGCCGCACCGCCAATGAGCGTATCGCCGAGCGCGAGCGCGCGACCGAGAAGCTCGTCACCGCGCTGCTGCCGGTGGTCGACGATATCGAGCGTGCGATCGACCATGCCCGCAGCCAGGAGCTTGCCGACGACTTTAAGCAGTTCGTCGACGGTGTCGACGCGGTGCATGCCAAGCTGCTCGATGTGTTTGCGCACGAGGGCGTTGAGCCCATCGACCCCAAGGGCGAGGCGTTCGATCCGCTCGAGCACCAGGCTGTGGGTCGCGTCGAGGACGCATCGCAGTACGACGAGACCGTCAACGATGTGTACCAGAAGGGCTACCGCATGGCGGATCGCATCCTGCGTTCCGCGATGGTGACGGTGACCTACGGTGGCGAGAAGCGCCCCGCACCGGAGCCCGAAGCGGCGCCCGAGGATGCTACGGCCGATACGGCCGAGAGCACCGAGGAGTAATTGAGAAGGGCCCCGGGGCAACACCCGGGGCCCTTTCTGACCTAGTGCCATATGAAAGCATGGGCCGCCGCCCGCATGGACGGCGGACGTAACAGGAGAGGAGCTACGATGGCTGCAGGCAAAACCTTCTATGACATCCTGGGCGTATCCAAGAGCGCCTCCGACAAAGAGATCAAGAGCGCGTTTCGCAAGCTCGCGCAAAAATATCACCCCGATGCCGGCGGCGACGAGGCCAAGTTTAAGGAGATCAGCGAGGCCTACGAGACGCTTTCGGACGAGAAGAAGCGCAAAGAGTACGACCAGATGCTCATGTTTGGCGGCATGCCGGGCGCGGGCGGCGCGTATGGCGGCGGCTACGGTGCCGGCGCGGGCGCGAGCGGCTGGGGCGACATCTTCGAGAGCATCTTCAGCGGCAACGGCGCCTGGGGCAGCGACTGGGGCTCGGGCTTTGCCGGTGCCGCGGGTGCTGCCGGTGCGGGCGCGGGCCGCAACCGCGCACGCAAGGGCGGCGACCTGTCGCTGACCGTCGATGTGACGGCCGAGGACGCGTTTCGCGGCGTGACGCACAAGGTTACCTACCGCATTCCCTCGACGGGCGAGCAGCAGACCATTACGGTCTCGGTGCCTGCGGGCGCGGTCGACGGAGGCAAGCTGCGTTACAAACGTCGCGGCGAGTACGGCGTTGCCGGAGGCGAGCGCGGCGACCTGGTCGTGACCACGCATGTGGAGGAGCACCCGCTGTTTAAGCGCAAGGGTGCCGATGTGACCATGGAGGTGCCGATCTCGGTCTACGAGGCGGCGCTCGGCTGCACGGTTGATGTGCCCACGCCCGGCGGCGCGACGGTTCGTCTGAAGGTGCCCGCTGGCACCCAGACGGGCAAGAAGTTCCGCTTTAAGGAAATGGGGGCGCCCGACGTTAAGCACCGTGGCCGCACGGGTGCGCTGCTCGTCGAGATCAAGGTGCAGGTTCCCTCGAACCTGTCCGACGATGAGCGCGATGCCATGACCAAGCTGCGCGAGGCCGACACGCGCGATTATCGCGAGAAGGTCAACCGTTACAAGGCGACGTTCTAGGGCGGTCGTGGCGCACGCCCGCGCCCGCGGGCTTATGATGGACGATAACGAGACGGAAAGGGGTCAGGTAGCATGGCCGAGGACAATAGGAACAAACCGCTGTACATGATCAGCGTGGCGGCCGAGTTGACCGGCATGCATCCGCAGACTCTGCGCGTCTACGAGTCCAAGGGTCTGGTGAATCCTCAGCGCTCGGGCGGTAACACGCGTCTGTATTCGCGTGCCGATATTGAGCGTCTGGAGCTCATCAACCAACTGACCGACGAGGGCATCAACCTCGCCGGCGTGGTGCGCATCCTCGATATGAAGGAGCGTGCCGAGGAGCGCGATCGCGAGAACGAGAAGCTCCGCGCCCGCGTGCGCCAGCTCGAGGACGAGCTGCACGAGTACAAGATGCAGAAGAAGATCACCGCCCTGGCCCCGCGCGACGGCTCAGTCAACCCCGAGCAAGTCATGCGCAAGCTGCTAGGCGCGGGAACCGATCTTTAGTTACGGCGGCTCTACGACGCAAATCCTAACAATATGAGAGTGGATAATCTCCCACTTTTGGTCCGCTTGAGGGCTAGAAACGGGGGATTATCCACTCCCATTTTTGGCTGGCGCTTGGGGACGTTCCTTTTGTGCCGGCACTTGGGGACGTTCCTTTTGTGCCGGCACTTTGGGACACTCCTTGCACCAAGTCTGATGTCACTACACCGGGCTCGTTCTATGCTTTACCGAGATAAAGTGAACGTGCAGATTCGTAACCCACTCGCAACCGTTCTATGGCACGATATTGAACGAATGTATGCTATGCGCCCGAGCCTTTCGGGCAGAGTGGGAGACAGTATGGTTAAGCTGTACGAGGACGGCATCTACCTGCGCGGCGGCAGCGAGGTCGTGCCTGCGGCCGAGGCTGCCGAGCGCGGCATTACGCAGACGCCTGAGGACGCCAAGCGCGGCACCATCGCGTATTCGATCTTCCAGGCACACAATACGTCTGGAGATCCCGAGGCGCTCAAGATTCGCTTCGACGCCATGGCGAGCCATGACATCACCTTTGTCGGCATCATCCAGACGGCGCGCGCCTCGGGCATGGAGCAGTTCCCGCTGCCCTACGTGCTCACCAACTGCCACAACTCGCTGTGCGCCGTGGGCGGCACCATCAACGAGGACGACCACGTCTTTGGTCTCTCGGCTGCCAAGAAGTACGGCGGCATTTTCGTCCCGCCGCACATCGCCGTCATCCACTCCTTTATGCGTGAGAACTTCGCCGGTTGCGGCAAGATGATCTTGGGCTCCGACTCGCACACCCGCTACGGCGCCCTGGGCACCATGGCCGTGGGCGAGGGCGGCGGCGAGTTGGCCAAGCAGCTGCTGCGTGACACCTACGATGTTGCCTATCCCGGCGTTGTCGCCATCTACCTCACGGGCGCCCCGCGTCCCGGCGTCGGCCCGCACGATGTGGCGCTCGCCATCATCCGAGCCGTCTTTGCCAAGGGCTACGTTAAGAACAAGGTCATGGAGTTTGTGGGCCCCGGCATCGCGAGCATGACGACCGACTACCGCAACGGCATCGACGTCATGACCACCGAGACCACCTGCCTGTCGAGCATCTGGGCCACCGACGAGGACGCGCACGCGTTTTTGACCATGCACGGCCGCGGCGACGACTACCGCGAACTCAAGCCCGCCGATGTTGCCTACTACGACGGCTGCGTCGAGGTCGATCTGTCGAGCATCAAGCCCATGATCGCGCTGCCGTTCCATCCTTCCAACGGCTTTGAGATCGACGAACTCAACGAGAATCTCGAGGACATCCTGCATGAGGTGGAGCTCGAGGCCGCCAAGATCGGCGAGGGCAAGACGCACTTTAGCCTGCTCGACAAGATCGTCGACGGAAAGCTGCACGTGCAGCAGGGCGTTATCGCCGGCTGCTCGGGCGGCAACTACGACTCCGTGGTCCAGGCTGCCCGCGTGCTCAAGGGCGCCAACACCGGCTGCGGCGAGTTCTCGCTGTCGGTCTATCCCACAAGCCAACCCGTGGCGCTCGAGCTTACACGCCGCGGCTACATCTACGACCTTATGGAGGCCGGCGCGATCGTGCGCACGGCATTCTGCGGCCCGTGCTTTGGCGCCGGCGACACGCCTGCCAACAACGGCCTGTCCATCCGCCACACTACGCGCAACTTCCCCAACCGCGAGGGCTCCAAGCCGGGTAATGGCCAGCTGAGCGCCGTGGCCCTGATGGACGCCCGTTCCATTGCGGCGACGGCTGCCAACGGCGGCGTCCTGACGCCGGCGACCGACCTGCCCGAGGAGACTTGGGACGAGGCCTGCGAGTACACCTTTGACGACGCGCCGTACAAAAAGCGCGTGTACTGGGGCTTTGGCAAGGCCGAGCCTGCCGACGAGCTGGTCGAAGGCCCCAACATCAAGCCGTGGCCCGCGATGGAACCTCTCAGCGACGATATCCTGCTCAAGGTGTGCTCCAAGATCATGGACCCGGTCACCACGACCGACGAGCTTATTCCTTCGGGCGAGACGAGCTCTTTCCGCTCCAACCCGCTGGGCCTGGCCGAGTTTACGCTCAGCCGCCGCGACCCTGCCTACGTGGGTCGCTCCAAGGAGGTCGACGTCGTGGAGAAGCGCCGCGTTGCCGGTGAAGCCGCGGGCGACCTGGCGGCACTCGATGCTGAGCTTGCCAGCGTGTTTGAGGCACTGGCCGGCGCGGGTGTCACGGCCGATGCCAAGGCGACCGAGTACGGCTCTATGCTCTATGCCAAGAAGCCCGGCGACGGTTCCGCCCGCGAGCAGGCCGCGAGCTGCCAGCGCGTGATTGGCGGCCTGGCCAACATCGTCCACGAGTACGCCACCAAGCGCTATCGCTCCAACGTGATGAACTGGGGCATGGTGCCCTTCCAGATGGAGGCGGAGCCCAACTTTGAGGTGGGCGACTACGTCTTTGTGCCGGGTATCCGTGCCGCGCTCGATGGCGACCTGAAGAACATCGCTGCCTACGTGGTGCGTGCCGACGGTGCGGTTGAGCAGATTGAGCTCTACATTGCCGATATGACGGCAGAGGAGCGTGCCATCGTCAAGGCCGGCTGCCTGATCAACTACAACAAGTTCAAGGCCGCTGCCGAGTAACGCACTTAATTGTCCGCCCGGGGCTTACCCTTTCCCGCCCGCTCACGCGCTTCGCGAGGGTCGCGTTCGGGAAAGGGTAAGCCCTGGGCTACATCTCTGCGTTCTCGTTGGGTCTTGAGGGACGCCAAATAAATAGACTTGCTTGATGCCGCCTCTGTTAATGGGGCGGCTTCTTTTTGTCGAAAACCACCACAAAGGGAACAGGCGCCTTTGTGGTGGTGGGGAACGAGCTCGATGTTGTTGTGATTGTTGAGCGGTATGTTAATGAGCGTCTCTACAGGATTTCATCTGGGCTGGCGGGCTTGATTGTTTTGGGGATGCCGAGTTTGGATGACGCGAAATCGTCAACATTGTCCTTAATTCCGTCTTTGGTGTAGACAGTGACCATATAGGTGCTGTGTCCGAATTCGCCCTTGTCGCGTGTTGCCCAGGCATCCCAGTAGGCGGCCCCGTTTCGCCCTTTGATTTTTCCGACACGGCGGAGTTCTGTTCGCTTTAATTTCCGGTTGCTATAGATGGTTCGACCGGCTTCCGCGGTGAGCCCGCACTGTCCAAGCAGCTTGTCGAGGACTTGGTTCATGTGGCGCTCATCGGTGTTTGGTGCGTAGTCGTAGGCGAGGGTGATGGAGTCGAGTGGCTGGTCGTCGATCAGATAGTTTAGCGCCTGAGGTTCAAGGCAGAAATAGGGGGAGCATCCGTCGACCTTGCCGAGCAACGGTAACTTGGACTGCCAACTTCCGGTGGGAATTGCATATTCGTAGAACACGCCACGGCAGACAAAGGAGAGCGAGGTGGCACGCGAGCCGGCGTCGATCATCCCGCAAAGATCGAAGGGCGAGGCGATACCAAAAGAAAAGGGCGTGATGACGATAAGGAAGAGCATCACGATGGGTATGGCGAGAATGGCGATGACGTTGCGACCGGTGGAATGAGACGGCTTCATATGCGCTCCTCGAGACAAAGATCTGTTGAGGATAGGCAGAAATGGATATGTTCAGAGAACAATTCAAGTTTAATCTCATGGCGCGAGATGGTCGACCGTTAGCGTCGAAAACCACCACAAAGGTGCCTGTCCCCCTTGTGGTGGTGAGGAGCACGCGGCTTCTTTTGGTAATAGTGTTAGCTGGCAGTATCATTAGTGCAGGTGGCGAAGGTTTGCATTGTGGGGTGTTTTGCCGTGAGCCGTTCTGCCCGTATTGGATTGATTGTCTTGGCGTTTGCGATCGCTGTGGTTGGCGCGGGCGCTGTCGGTATGGCATTTCTACCTGCTGCGGTGACGGAGCCGGTGGTCAAGCCTGTGACTCAATCTGTCGAACTTCTGACCGGCGACGACAAGCCCGAGACCATTACCGTTGATTTTGATGAGCAGCCGGCTGTGCTGGGTATTAGCAATTATCCGCGTATTCAGCTTGGGGCCATGCGCTATACCACGGATACAAGCCTGATCGATAGGGCGTCTGAGCTACTCAAGGGCAAAACATTTAAGCGTTGGTACGGATATGCGTCCTATCGGGCAAAAGCGAACGACATGGTTGGCGGATGCCACTCTTCCATCGAGCTGGACACTGCAAACGGCGCAAAGTTATGTGATGTCTCGTACGATCCGGGCTACGAGGGCAATGAGGGTCCGGGCATCTACATCATGGACGGCGATGTCGCCTATGTCATGGAGGGCGACCAGACCGAGCTCAACGATTTTATGGGTCAGTGTATCCAAGATGCCTATAAACAGACCTGCTTGCCTGACCCGCAGACTGCACGCGATAGTGGGTCTGCCCGTACATGGCTGTTCGAGGATGAGATGCCCTGGACCGTCGAATCGGGAAGTACGGGTTCGGCGAAGGAGTAGAGACCGCGACCACCACAAAGGTGCCTGTTTGTGGTGGTTTTCGGTCTGTCTCGATCTGTAACATCTTGGCCGCTAAAAGTGGGCCTGGTGTTACAGATTTAGATTTTTGATCCGGGTGTTTTCTGTTCGTCTCGATTTGTAACAGATAGAGCTCTATTTGCTGACTAGATGTTACAGATTGAGATAGTAAGGGGACGAGGCCGTAGCGGGTGAGCGCACCTGCTTCCTATCTTTCAATCACTCAGAAAATCTTATATATAGAGACTTAGATTTGTGTATAAGATCGCGCAAAGCTGGCAACAATACTTCTCGAACAACGTGAAGCCGCCCCGTAGGGCGGCCGCCCCAAGAGAGGTGATTCCATGAGAATCGATAAGCTAGCAATGACGTCGCGCGAGGCGCTGCAGACCGCCATGAGCACGGCTGCCGACGCGCAGGCCGGCGCGGTAGAGCCGATTCACCTGCTGTCCGCCCTGCTCGGTGCCGGCGAGCGCAATATCTCCGTGATCATAGAGCGCATCGGTGCCGACCCGGCTCAGCTCGCACGCTCCACACAGGATGCCATCGACCACGCGCCTAAGGTTTCGGGCGAGGGTCAGCAGATGGGTCTGTCTAACGAGCTCGTCCGTGTCATCGAAAAGGCCGAGAAGAAGGCCACCAAGATGGGCGACAGCTTTGTGGTGACCGAGCATCTGCTGATGGCACTTGCCGAGGACAAGGGCGAGGCGGGCCGTGTGCTGCGCGATGCCGGCGTGACCAAGGAGCGCATCGAGCAGGTCTACGAGGAGCTGCGTGGCGATGACCGCGTGACGTCTGCCGAGGACAAGACCCAGTTTGAGGCACTGGAACAGTACGGCCGCAATATCTGCGACCTTGCCCGCGCCGGCAAGCTCGACCCGGTCATCGGCCGTACCGACGAGATTCGTCGTACCATCCAGGTCCTGTCCCGTCGCACCAAGAACAACCCCGTGCTCATCGGTGAGCCGGGCGTCGGCAAGACGGCCATCGTCGAGGGCATCGCCCAGCGTATCGTGGCCGGCGACGTGCCGAGCACGCTGCGCGATCGCGACCTCATCGAGCTCGACATGAGCGCGCTGGTCGCCGGTGCCAAGTACCGTGGTGAGTTCGAGGACCGCTTGAAGGCCGTGCTCAAGGAGGTACAGAAGTCCGAGGGCAAGGTCATCCTGTTCATCGATGAGCTCCACACCATCGTGGGCGCGGGTGCCACCGAGGGCTCCATGGACGCCGGCAACATCCTGAAGCCCGCACTCGCCCGTGGCGACCTGCACGCGATCGGCGCGACCACGCTTGACGAGTACCGCAAGTACATCGAGAAGGACGCGGCGCTCGCGCGTCGTTTCCAGACCGTTATGGTGAGCGAGCCTACCGTCGAGGACACCATCTCGATCCTGCGTGGCCTCAAGGAGAAGTACGAGATCTTCCACGGCGTGCATATCACCGATAGCGCGCTCGTGGCGGCTGCCGACCTCTCCGATCGCTACATCGCCGACCGTTTCCTGCCCGACAAGGCCATCGACCTGGTCGATGAGGCCGCAAGCCGCCTGCGCATGGAGCTCGACAGCATGCCGGTCGAGATCGACGCCACCACGCGTCAGCTCACCCAGCTGCAGATCGAGGAGCAGGCACTCATGAAGGAGACCGATGACGCCTCCAAGGAGCGTCTGGAGGCCCTACGTCAGGAGATCGCCGAGGTCCAGGAAAAGCTCAACGTGCAAAAGGCCGGCTGGCTCAACCAAAAGAACGCCATCGACCACGTGCAGGAGCTTAAGGGCCAGCTTGACGAGGCCAAGAGCGAAGAGGAGCGTGCAACGCGCAACGGCGACCTGGGCCGTGCGTCCGAGCTGCGCTTCTCCGTGATTCCGGGCCTGCAGCAGCAGATTCAGGATTCCGAGGCTGCGCTCGAGGCACAAAAGCAGCAGGACGGCGAGGGCCTCAACGAGCAGGTGACCTCCGACGAGATCGCCGAGGTCGTGAGTGCCTGGACCGGCGTGCCCGTGTCCAAGATGATGCAGGGCGAGCTCGACAAGCTGAAGGGCCTGGAGGGCGAGCTGCATAAGCGCGTCATCGGTCAGGACGAGGCCGTCTCCGCCGTCGCCGCGGCTGTGCGTCGCAGCCGTGCGGGCCTCTCCGATCCGGACAAGCCCATCGGCAGCTTCTTCTTCCTGGGCCCCACTGGCGTGGGCAAGACCGAGCTCGCCAAGGCGCTTGCCGAGTGCCTGTTCGACGACGAGCGCGCGCTCGTGCGTATCGATATGTCCGAGTACATGGAGAAGTTCAGCGTCCAGCGTCTGATCGGTGCGCCCCCGGGATACGTGGGTTACGACGAGGGCGGCCAGCTCACCGAGGCCGTGCGCCGTCGTCCCTACTCCGTGATCTTGCTCGACGAGATGGAGAAGGCCCATCCGGATGTCTTTAACGTGCTGTTGCAGGTGCTCGACGACGGCCGTCTGACCGATGGCCAGGGTCGCCAGGTGTCCTTCAAGAACACGATTATCATCATGACGTCCAACGTGGGCTCCAAAGCCATCGCCGATCTGTCCGGTAAGGACGAGGAGGAGATGCGCCATCAGGTCGACGCTGCCATGGCTCAGACCTTCCGCCCCGAGTTCCTCAACCGTATCGACGACATCGTGGTGTTCCATCCGCTCGGCATGGCGCAGATCGAGAAGATCGTCGACATCCAGCTTGCCGACGTCCGCGCGCGTCTGGCCAAGGAGCGCATGACGCTTGCCATCACCCCGGCGGCCAAGCAGATGCTCGCCGTGGGCGGCCTGGACCCGGTCTTTGGCGCCCGTCCGCTCAAGCGTCTGGTCCAGCGCGAGGTCGTGGACGCCATCGCCGCCGCCATCATCGACGGCACGGTGCGCGAGGGCGATCAGGTGACGGTCGATGTCGATAAGGACGGCGGCTTTACCGTCGTGTGCGATAACACGCCGGCGGCCACCTACGAGGTCCCCGATGCCGAGTAGATTTTTGGGACATGCCTTAAAATCTGCCAGCCGTTTCTAAACGCCAAGGGCGGCGGATCCAATTGGGTCCGCCGCCCTTTTTCGTGCGACAATCGATGATGTCGAGCACGATTGCATGGCAAGGAGAT
Source organism: Collinsella sp. (assembly GCA_048416615.1). Lineage (GTDB taxonomy): Bacteria > Actinomycetota > Coriobacteriia > Coriobacteriales > Coriobacteriaceae > Collinsella. The sequence goes on from DBFSET010000044.1 coordinate 12,446, forward strand.
ATGCAGATGATAGACAAGAACAAGACAAGCGCGCCGGCGACCGATGCCGCACCCGCCGCACCCAAGCCTGCGCCTAAGCCGGCGCCCAAGCCGCGCGACCCCTACATCCGTGCCGAGAACGAGGACGACGACGGCTACGATCCCTACAGCGATCGCCGCCCCGAGCGCGAGCCGATGTTCGAAGCCGACCCGTGGCGCTGAGTGCCATCCCAAAAAGTTTCCAATAAGTTGCGGTGAAATAGGGACTGTTTTGTGGTTTGACCAGCAAAAACAGTCCCTATTTCACCGCAACTGCGTTGGGGATTTTTCTACAGGGGGAGGGTAGTCATAAAAGCCCCGTCCCAAATTGACTGCTCGGGGAGTCGCATTCGAGCTCGGTTGTCCTCTTAGCCACTCGATATCCTTCGGAGCAATAATAGTGAAAAACTTGCTTAAGTGTTAATCAAGCTACACACAATCTTGCTCTCTAATTAATCAAGAATCAGTATAATTTTGATTAGCTAGAGAGCAAGATTGGAGAATCATGGCATTCAACGACTTGATCGCCCAGAAAATAAAGGACTTTGAACAGCAGGGGGTTCCGCAGGTCTTTGAGCGAGACCTTGATCTGGGAAACCCACAGGAGCCAAAGCGCGACAACATCGTAAATGTGGTTGTGGGGGCCCGCCGTTGTGGAAAGACGTATCGCCTGTATCAGGAGATGCGGCGGCTTCAGGGCCGGGGCGTCGAGCTTGACCGGATGCTTTACTTTAATATTGAGGACGAGCGCTTGCGCCCGTATGAGCCATCGCTGCTGGCGGACGTGCTTGACACGTTCTATGCGCTGCATCCTGCTGCTCGAACCGAGGGCGCTTACATTTTCTTTGACGAGATCCAGGAAATTCCCGAATGGGGTGCGTTTCTGCGGCGTGTAGTCGATACGGAGAAAGCGACCGTCTATGTGACGGGATCCTCTTCTAAGATGCTGTCCTCAGAACTTAAGAGCGAGTTCAGGGGTCGTTCTCTTATACGAGAGCTTTTTCCGTTGAGTTTTTCGGAATACGTTCGATATAAGACGGGGAGCGTTTTCGAGCCAGATGCGACCTTTTCCCCAAGCGATGCGGCGCTGCTTCGACATCATCTGATCGGATATCTTGAACGAGGGGGATTCATCGCGACACTTGAGCAGACGCCCGCAGACGCGATTCAGCTGCTACAGGAATATGCTTCGCGAACGGTCGCCATGGACGTCGTTGAACGTTACGACGTCAAGAACCCTCGCCTGGCATCTCTGTTCCTGACGCGGTGTATGGCATCTTCGGGACGAGAGCTGTCGGTGAACAAAGTGTACAACGAGTTCAAGAGCAGGCAGATACCCGTCAGTCGTAATTCGCTCAGCGACTTACTTGAGTATTATGAGGATGCCTACCTGCTGTTCTCCGTGCCGGAGTTCACGCGTTCACTGGCAAATAACATGCGGTCTGCGTCTAAGGTCTACGCTGTCGATCCTGCGATGTTTGGAGCATTCTCTCCCGCATCGGCATTGGACCAGGGCCAGAGGCTCGAGACCGCAGTGTTCAACGCGCTTAGAAGAAGGACTCCCGCGGTGAGGGTCGGATCGGTCTGCCGCTTGCTGATCAAAGAGAAGAGCAAAAACCATGAGGTGGACTTTGTGGCTGGGGACGCACTTCTCATGCGGGCTTATAGCCTGATTCAGGTGAGTGTGGATATGGCAAGTGAGAAAACGCGCGAGCGCGAAATTGCCGCGCTTGATGCCTCGATGGCCCAGTTCGATCTTGGCGAGTCGGCAATCGTTACCATGGATGAGCAGGCCGATATTCCATGCGAGCACGGTGTGGTACACGTTGTTCCCGCATGGAAGTGGCTCCTTGCCTAATCATCTACGGATCTGTGGGGCCAGGACCTCCTGGCCCCTTTATCACGGTTGGGGAGCACCATGATGCGCCCGGCTAGTCTTGGGCTTTGATGCTCGGCATCAGAATCTGGGCGAGGTAGTCGCATTCGAGCTTGGTGGCGGCGTCGGCCTTGCCGTCTTTGCCGACCAGCACGTTCTTGATCTGGCTATAGGTGTAGCGGTTGCCGGTCGTGAGCTCGACAAGCTCAATCGCCGTATCCATGGGGTAGGTCGACACGGGGCTCTGCGTGCGCCCGTTGATGGTTTGCGGGATCACATACGGATAGACAGGACCGCTCGCATAGACGGTGTAGCCGTTGCCTAGGCTGACCGTGCCCAAAACCGTATCGCCGTCGTCGGGGGTAAAGGTCTCGCCGTCGCGCACCGCGACGAGCGTCACAATCGGCGTATCGCTGTCGCCGGCAAGATAGATGCACAGCGTGCTGCCGTTTTGCCAAGTCGCGACTTTGCCGTACCACTCAACGGGAATATCGAGCTGATACAGGTCCGTTGCTTTATGTCGAGCATCGGCGTCGCGGGCCGCCTGCGCCTTGCGGGAGCTCACGGCGTTGGTTGCGGCGTCGCGTCGCGCGGTTGCCGCCTGCTGGAGCACCTTTGCGACCGCGGCGGAATTCACCCCGCCTTCCTCGGCATACTTGGCGGCGGTATCGATCTGGTCGTCAGTTACCGTGTCGGCCGAAGGCACCTTGAGCTTAAAGGTGGCCTGGGCACTCAAATCCTGCCCATCGCTCTTAATGGTGACCTGCGCCTTGGTAGTCGGGACAGTGTAGATGGTGCCGTCTTCCGCGATGGGGGATCCAGCAATGGAGAGCGTGTAATCGCCGGGCAGCAGCTTAATGCCGCGACCATGCTCGTCAACGTAGAGCGTTTCGCTCACGGAAGAACCGTCGGAATCCTGCCCGCTCACCTGTACGGGAATCTTGGAGCCGGTTGAGCAGTCGAGCCCTGCGGCATGCACGCCAATCTGCACCGACATCATCGTGTGTGCACTGGCGGCGACAGCGGCAGCCTGCTCTTGCTGATATCCGTTCCAGGCAGCATAGCCTGCGCCGCCGGCGACGAGCGCGACGGCCACAACGCCGGCAACCATCAGGTTGCGGCGCTTGGGCGGCATCTTACGATGACGAACCTCGGCTTCGCGTGCCGAAGGAACAGACGGTAGGGGAATATCGCCCATGGCGATGGTCTCGTCCACGGCAGGCGCGGAGCCCAGGCCGGGAAGCTCGCGGGTCAGCGAATCTTCGGCCGGCAAGCTGTCGAGCAAGATGGTTTCCTCGCTCGTGTCGGATTCGGGCTGGTCGTCGGCCTCGCATTCGGATTCCTCGTGCCCCGCCTCGTCCTCGGTGGGCGCGGCGCCATCGTCTTTTGCATCCTGATCATCGGGCTCCGCCTCGATTTTCGGCTCATCCCGCACATCAACGCTCGAATCGTCAAACGCAATCTCGGCCAGTGCGATCTGGTCTAGGCTCTCCAGGGCCTCGGCAAACGCTTCTGCATCTTGGGCCGCATCCTCTTGGCCCATCGTCTCATCTTTCATATATCCCCCAAGCTCAATATCGGCTCAACACTGTACCCAAAAATGGAGCCATATAAAGCGCGTATGAAATATAAGATTTGATTTAACCTGAGCGCATCGTTCGGCCGCATCCTCGCGGCAGCAAAAGGCCCCCGGAACGCGAACGAATCACATTCCGGGGGCTCTGCAATGCGTTGAGTTGCGCGGAGCCGGCTATGCTGCTTCGCGCTCAAGCGATGTCTGCGCCAGGCACGTTACTCGGCGTGCGCGTAATCGACCTTGGCGCGACGAGCGGTGGCCTTCTCCCAATCGCTGGTGCCCTCAAAGACATCCTGCTTGTAGGGATTGCGGCCGAGCTTCTTGGCGCGGTAGGCGATGTAGATGATCGCGGCGACGTTGGCGACCAGC
>DBFSET010000045.1:0-41132 GCA_048416615.1 Collinsella sp.
AAACAGGAACCATTTCACCGCAACTGTCCAAACCACCACAAAGGTGCCTGTCCCCTTTGTGGTGGTTTGGACAGGCAGGTATCAGAAAGTGTCAGCTGCGGGCGGTCGCCGGGCCGCCGTGTGCGAAAAGAAGTGTCGACCCGCGCTGTTGTCGTTGAGTGGTACCCCGTTTGCGGGGATACTGAAACCACGACAAGCAGCGTATGAAAGGATCGATGCATGGCTTTCCGTAATGACTTCCTGTGGGGCGGCGCGACGGCTGCTAACCAGTGCGAGGGCGCCTACGACGTGGACGGCCGCGGCTTGGCCAACGTGGATGTGGCTCCGCACGGCCCCGAGCGCTACGCGGTGGTCTCCGGCCAGCGCAAGATGCTCGACTTCGAGGACGGCTATTACTATCCCGCGCAGACTGGCATCGATTTCTACCACCACTACAAGGAAGACATCGCCCTCTTTGCCGAGATGGGCTTTAAGACCTTCCGTATGAGTCTGGCGTGGACCCGCATCTTCCCCAACGGTGACGAGACCGAGCCCAACGAGGCCGGCCTGGCCTTCTATGAGGACGTATTCCGTGAGTGCCAGGCGCACGGCATCGAGCCGCTCGTGACCATCACGCACTTCGACTGTCCGATTCACCTCATCAAGGAGTACGGCGGCTGGCGCAACCGCAAGCTCATCGACTTCTACAAGAACCTCGCGACCACGATCTTCACCCGCTACAAGGGTCTGGTGAAGTACTGGCTTACCTTCAACGAGATCAATATGATCTTGCACCTGCCGTTTATGGGTGCCGGTCTGGTCTTTGAGGAGGGCGAGAACAAGGAAGCCGTCGAGTACCTGGCCGCCCATAACGAGCTCGTTGCCAGCGCATGGGCAACCAAGATCGCCCACGAGATCGACCCCGAGGTCAAGATTGGCTGCATGCTCGCCGCAGGTAGCTACTACCCCTACAGCTGCCGTCCGTGCGATGTGCGCCAGGCGCAGCTCGACAATCAGGACAACTACTTCTTCGTCGACGTCCAGAGCCGCGGCTACTACCCGGCCTATGCCGTCAAGAAGCTCGAGCGTCTGGGTATCGATGTGGGCATGACCGACGAGGACCGCGAGATCCTGGCCGCTAACACCGTCGACTTCATCAGCTTTAGCTATTACAGCACCCGTTGCTCCGCCGGTGCCGATAACCCCGATGTCGAGCGCACCCAGGGCAACGCGTTCGCCGGCGCCAAGAACCCCTACCTGCAGGAGAGCCAGTGGGGCTGGGCCATTGATCCGCTGGGCTTCCGTATTACGCTCAACGACCTGTACGACCGTTATCAGAAGCCGCTGTTTGTGGTCGAGAACGGTCTGGGCGCCAAGGATGTTGTCGAGGAGGATGGCTCCATCAACGATGACTACCGTATCGACTACCTGCGCCAGCATATTGCCGCGATGCGCGATGCGGTGACCGAGGACGGCGTTGACCTGCTGGGCTACACCACCTGGGGCCCGATCGACTTGGTGTCTGCCGGCACGGGCGAGATGTCCAAGCGCTATGGCTTTATCTATGTGGACCGCGACGACGCCGGCAACGGCACCCTCAAGCGTTCCAAGAAGAAGAGCTTCGACTGGTACAAGCACGTCATTGAAACGAATGGTGAGGACCTGTCCTAAGGAAGCTGAGACGCTCAACTTCAGAGCCTCCTAACCAAGGCGCCCGGCGAGTATGTGCTCGCCGGGCGCCTTGCCGTCTGCGAATTTTGGGACATGCGGCCCGCTTTTTCGACCCATCTGTCGGTACACTAAAAGCACTATGGGTACCCGCGAGCGACATATCGGCCACGCGGCCGCCCGATCCGCACCCGTGGCGGATCCCAGGGGCGGCAGGCTCTTCGCCATGCCGCGATTCCTTGTTGGCATAACACATCAGGCGTACCGTCACCGCGTCTTCGCTATCGCCGGCGCCATCACCGCACTGTTCCTCATGCTTTTGGCAGTCTTGCCGGCGCTGTTCGCCTTCGACCCCAAACTTTCTAACGCCGTGCCCGCCTATAGCGAGGTGTCCGAAGAGGTCGTGGATGCGCTTGTCCATTCGAGCTCTCTGCCGTTGCTTGTTGCCGCAATTGCATTTTCGATCTGGGGCGTATCGGTCTATCTGCGCTGTTTGGACTATGTGTTGCGCCGCCGCCTTGTTGCCATCGCCACCATCTGCGCCCTGTGGATGATCGAAGTCATTCTCAAGTACAAGTCGTTCACGCCGTTCTATGCCACCGTGCTGTGGTACCTGTACTACGTGCCCATGACGCTCATTCCACTGCTCTACCAGTTGTGTGGTCTGCGCCTTGCGGGCCTGGAGCAACACCGCCTGGGTCGCCGCTACTGCGCTGCGCTGTGGATTACGGCTATCCTGCTTATCGGATTTGTGCTCACCAACGATTTTCACCAGCAGGTCTTCCACTTTGACCGCACAAGCGACACCTGGAGCAACGACTACACGTACGGCTGGGGTTATTTCGCCGTCCTCGTGTGGACGGCCTTTAACTTTGTGGCCTTTTTTATCCTGGTGGGCCGGTCCTCGTCCTGCTGGGCGGCGCGTTCTTTGCCATCTCATATGCGTTGCGCGTGCCCTGGGCATGGAGGCTCAACTTCTCGCTCATCTATTGCGTCTTGTGCGTGGTGGCGATGGAAATCTGTCTCGATTGTGGTGTCATTCCGTCATATCACGACATCGCCGGCATCTTCGACACCTTGCCGCTTGACCTCAAAGTTCTAACGCGCGACCTGCAGGAGGTCTATGCCACGCCGGTGTCAAAGCCAATGCCGGCGGGCGTGTGCGAAGAGCTGCGAGCCCAGGAACACGGGCATGCCCATGCCTTTGCCGTGGCGTCCAATCCCGATGTGATGTACCGAGCCTTTCCACTGCTGGGCGGATCGGCCCTGCTTGCCCAAGACGTGTCGGATCTCAACGAGCTTAACCGTGAACTGGCACACCGTCGCATGGAGCTGCAGCGTCAAAACGAGCTGCTCGCTGCCGACTACGACCTTAAGACGCACCTGGCAGATCAAGAGGCCGAGACCTTGCTGGTCCAAGACGTGGACCAGGCGCTTGCCCGCGCGCTCGAAGGGATGTACGACCTGCTGAGCTCGCTGCCGCCGCTGACCGACGAAACGTCTTCACACGAGCGTTACCGCATGTTGCAGCGCGCCAAGATGCTCGTCGCCTATTGCAAGCGCAAGGGATCGCTCACGTTGGCGCAGCACGGGGAGAGCGGTTTTGATCGCGACCGCATTCAGCTCATCGCCAACGAGCTCGCAAGCGACCTGCGCACCATCGATATCGATTGCGCCTCGATTATCGCCATACGGCGCCCGTTGCACGCCAGTACGGTAAGCGCCCTGTACGACTGCGTGTATGACTTTGCGTTTTTTGCCTACACCACCGACCATCCGGCGCTTATGTATCACTTGGGCGACCATGACCGATGCAGTGTCGAGCTGCGCGCCACGCTTTTTTCCAACGATGATGAAGACCTTTCGCAGACGCCCGCTGCGCAAGAGCTCGAAAGCGCTCTGCAAGGGCGCAACGTGGCATACCGCCTTGAGGGCGAACCCGGCCAGTTGCGTATGATCGTGTTGATGCCGCGGGCGGGTGAGTGACGATGCAGATTTCGCTCATCCTTCCCCAAATCGTTGCACTCGATATTGTCTTTGCCCTGGCTGCGTGCCTGCAGACGATCCACGTTCCGCTCATCGCATCGCGCCGCTCGTCCTATAACCGTAGGGTGGTTTGCGCCTACGAGGCGAGCCTCGTGCTTCACCTAGTTATTTCGGCGCTCATCTTGTTCGCGTCGTCTGGCTCATATCTGGTGGCGCCGCTTGACGTTTGCGCCAGGGCAATGGGCGGAGTACTGTGGCTCAATGCCGCAATCTTTGCCTATGGCGTGGTGCTTATGGTGCGCTATCGTCGCCCCGTCATGCTGGTCGAGCTGCTGCTTGTTGTCGCCGTTACACCGCCGGTGGTTTTTGCCACGGGCTCGGCGTGGACCGTTGTCCTTATCGCAGAGGGAGCGTTCTTCCTGTTCCGCTCCATCGCGGCGCTCTTGATGGACGTCCGTAACCGCCAGGAGGATATCACCGCGTTCTCGACGATCGAGACCATCAACGTGATTCCCGTGGGCATCCTGTATCTGGACCCGAGGGGCCGTCCGCTGCTCATGAACCGCTGCATGCGCAAAAACCTGGTGGAACTTCATATGCCCACCGATCTAGGTGACATGAGCGGCACATGGAACGACCTGCGCAAACTCAGCATGCAAATGCCCGAAAGCAGTAGGAACCGTGTGCGGATTAACTTGGATCGTTTTGGTGATGCTCGCGCGGTGATCGAGATTTCTCCCGCCGAGATTCGCCTATTTGTGTGCGATCGTGTTATGGTTTCGGGCCGCCTCTTTGAGCGCATTATCGGACTGGACGTGACGGAATACGCACACGCCTACGACCGCTTGGCGCAAGCAAACCACCTACTTGAGCTTGCGGGCCAAGAGCTCCAGTCCCAGATTGAAGAAGTTAAAAAGGTTGCCGACAATGCGGCCTATCTACGTATGCGCGCCCGCGTTCACGATGTGATCGGGCAGCGCCTGTCCATTCTCCATCGCTATTTGGAGGAGGGGCGCCTGGACGACGAGTCGCTCGAGCAGATTGACCCGTTGCTGCGCTCAATTGCCGCCGATTTGCGCAGTGGCGGTGCCAGCGAGCCTGCAGAGCAGCTGGGTGATATCGTCCATGCTTTTGGCCTGGTGAGTGTGCAGATCGATGTTGAGGGCGCGCTGCCTGAGGACGCGCGTGTCGCCACCGCATTTTTGCAGATTATTCGCGAGGCCTCGACCAATGCCACCAAGCACGCGCAGGCGCATCGGGTCTACGTGCGTCTGTGGCAGGAGGGGGCGGATGCTGACGGCATCGCGCGCATGACGATTTCTAACGACGGGTCCCCGGCCCCCGTATCGTATCGCGAGGGAACGGGTATCCCAGGTATGAGGCATGTCGCGCAAGATCTGGGCGGCAGCCTAGAGGTCCATGCTGCCGGGCCCTTTACGCTTGCGGTATCCATTCCGCTTACGCCCAACGCTGCTGTTCGGAGGAGAAGCTCATGATCCGCGTGTTAATTGTCGAAGACCAGGCCATCCTGCGCGAAAGCCTGGCGCGCTCCGTTGGCGACCAGCCCGATATGACCGTCGTCGCCGCGATCGCCGATGCCTCCGAGGCCTTGGGTGTCGCGCTCAGGGAGCGCCCGGACATGATACTGATGGACGTATGCACCGAGCATGATTCCAACGGCATCGTGGCGGCGGCGCGCATCAAGGAGCAGCTGCCCGAGTGCCGCATCATTATCATGACCGGCATGCCCGAGATCACCTTTGTCGATCAGGCCCGCGAGGCGGGCGTCGACAGCTTTGTGTACAAGAACGTCGGTATCGACGAGCTGTTCGCCGTGATGCGCTCCACGCTGGCGGGCTATTGCACGTTTCCCAAGCCGCCCGAGAGCATCTTCTCGGGCACGGCGGCCCTCGACGATGTCGAGCTGTCGATTTTGCGCCTTGCCTGCGAGGGCAAGAGCCGTCGCGAGATCGCGGCCGAGCTGTTTATGAGCGAGGGCACCATCAAGCGTCGCATCTCGGAGATCCTCAACAAGACCGGCTACGACAACATCATGCGCCTAGCCGTGCGCGCAGTAACGGAGGGCAGCATCGTTCCCAACATGGAGCGCTAGCGCTCGTTACGCATCGGCATAAAAACGACGGGGCCGCAGGAACAACTCCTGCGGCCCCGTCTGGTGTGCGCGGATGTGTCCGCCAATCCGCGGCTGATGTTACGTGCCGTTACGCGATGGTCGCGGTGTAGGAAGCGACGTCCTCGTAGGAATCGGTCAGGTAGGCGTCGATGCCGATGGTCGTGTTGACCAGGTCGTCAAGGCTGTCAAGCTCGCCGTTCGAGAACGTGAATTCCTCGGTGGCGTTGGTGCCGGGCATCAGGTGAGCCGAGAACCAGGGTTCCTTCATGGTGCCGTTGACGTTTGTCTTGCCGGAAGGAGCGTAGAAGGTTAGGTCCTTGTCGCTCTTGTTGGTGATGTTGACGACAAAGCCGATGTCGCCCCAGTCGTCTTTGAACTTCTCGGTAATGGTGATGGTGCACAGATCGTCATCGGCGACGGTGACGGCGGGGGAGATTTCGACGCTCTGGACATCGTCGTCTTCGACGGCCTCATCGATCTCCTCTTCCTTCTCGGCGTTCTCGCGATCCTTCTTCACCGTACCGGACAGATCCTTGTCGGACTTGGTGAAGATGAGCTTGTCGCCGTCCACCTCCAGGACGAGCTTGTCGTCCTTGAGCTTCAGATCGTGCGACTCATCTTCGGCGGTGATCGTTACGGTGGTGGCGTCCTTGGCTTCCCATTTCAGGTCGGCGACCTCAAGGAACATATCGAGGACGCCTGTGCCGTCCTCGTCGAGGATCAGGACGCAGTTGAGGCCCCACTCCTTGAGCATATCCATGTACTCATCGGTGAGCTCTTCGCCATCCAAGGTTCCACCCGAGTACTGCCAGCTGCCGACGAAGTTGGCCTTGGGGTCCTTGCCGCCGCCGCTGCAGCCCGTCAGGGCAAAGGCGAGCGCCAGGACGCATGTCAGAAATGCGAGTACGGACTTTTTGAACGTTGTCTTCATGGTGTCCTCCTTCATCGAACGAAACCCATAGAAGCAAATGCGGGGGTGGCGGATCCCCCGCCAATTACCAGATAGAGGCGCTAGGGCCTGGGCGTTCCACAGTTGCTGCAGAACTTGCCGCCGTTTTCGCTACCGCAGTTGGGGCAGAACCACTTGGCCGGTGCCGGGGCGGGCGCGGGGCTGCCGCACTCGGAGCAGAACTTGCCGGTGTTGGTGGCGCCGCAGCTGCAGGTCCACGTGCCGGCCGCAGGTGCGGCGGCGGGAGCCGGTGCGGGGGCGGGAGCCGGAGCCGGCTGCGGGGCGGCCTGCTGCTGTGCCTGGCCGGCGGCGAACAGCTGGCTGGCGTTCATGCCGCCCATGCCACCTGCCATGCCCATGCCCATAAAGCCTGCCATCGCGCCGTTGGGGTTGGCGGCTGCTGCGCGCATTGCGTCGCTCTGGGCGCTGGCGATGTTGGCGGCTGCCATGGTGGGATCGCGCATGACCGCGGCCTTCTGCAGGTCCTTGATCATCTGCTCGTCTTCTTGCGAGGCGGCGATGGAGTTGACGCCAAAACTCACGATCTCGACGCCGCGCAGGTCACGCCAGTCGGCCGAGAGGACCTCGTTGAGCGCGCGGGCGAGCTCGGTGGTGTGGCCGGGGATGGCGCTGTAGCGGATGCCCATCTCCGAGATCTTGGCAAAGGCGGGCTGCAGGGCGGTGAGCAGCTCGGACTTAAGCTGGCTGTCGATCTTGTCGCGCGTGTAGCTATCGGTCACGTTGCCGCATACGTTGGTGTAGAACAGCAGCGGGTTGGTGATGCGGTACGAATACTCGCCGTTGCAGCGCACGGAGATGTCGACGTCCAGGCCAATGTTGTTATCGACCACGCGGAAGGGCACGGGCGAGGCGGTGCCGTACTTGTTGCCGATGATCTCCTTGGTGTTGATGAAGTAGACGCGCTGGTCCTTGCCCGCGTCGCCGCCAAAGGTAAAGCGGCTGCCGATATTGGCGAAGGTCTCCTTGATGGAATCGCCCAGGTTGCCGCTAAAGACGCTCGGCTCGCTGCCGGTATCGAAGACGAACTCACCGGGCTCCAGCGCGACTTCGATGATCTTGCCGTTTTGCACCACGAGCATGCCCTGGCCGTCGTTGACGGCGATGACCGAGCCGTTGGAGATGACGTTGTCCTCGCCGCGCGTGTTGGAGCTGCGGCCGCCGGTGCGCTTGCTGCCCTTGCAGGCCAAGACGTCAGCAGGCATCGATTCGCAGTAGATAAATTCCTTCCACTGGTCGGCCATGACGCCGCCGGCAGCTCCCAATCCAGCTTTCAAGAGTCCCATGGTGATCTTCCTTTCTCGTCAAAGGCCGGGTGGTATTGGTTGGATTGCTTAGTCGTCCTTGTCGTCTTTCATGACAACGGTGGTCTCGGTGTGGCTGAAGGTGTCGTGCTTCTCGGTCAGGTCGAGCTCGCCACAATACTCATCGGCATGGGTTGCTTCGTTGGCCGTCTTGAGCTGGCCTACCAGTAGCACGTCTCCGATAATCACGATGATCAGCGGCGCGATGATGTTGATGAGGATGCCCTCGATATCAAAGGTGAGGTAATCCGGATCGAAGGCGTTCTCACCCATAAAGAGAATCTGGGAGAGGATAAATCCGATCACAAAGAACAGCACCGAGGCGATGGCGAGCTTGGGCTTGGAGCAGGGGAGCTCGCCGACCAAGCGGCCGGTCTGGCCGTTCATGGCAAACAGGTAGCTCTTGCCGTTCCACGAGGTGGAGAGCATCCAGACGGGGAACAGGGCGTAGTCGCTGTCTTCCCAGGTGTAGTCGAGCTGCTTGCTTTCGACCGTGGCATCGTCGTATTCGTCGACGACGGTCTCGCGCAGGGCCGAGACCGTGCTTTCTTCCATGCGGCGCTCGGCGCGCGCCTTGCAGGTCTCGCAGTCCTCGTCGTAACGGTTGGCGATGTAGCCGGGCATATATGCGACCGAGAACGGACGCAGTGCGTCGTAGTCAAACGGCTCGATGGCGTCCATGTGGCCGTCGGGCATCTTGGATGATCCGTCGACGGGCACGCGCTTAAACGAGATATTGCCCTTGCGATAGGCATCGTAGTGGTCGGTGGTCGTGACGGTGCGGTCGGATTCCTCGGTCACGGTCTCGTTGGTCGCGTCAAAGTACACTTCGCCGTCAACGCGGGCGCCGTAGAGCCAAAACGGCACGTAGACACCTTGGACCTCGTCGATATGGTTGCCGGTGACAAAGCTCTTGGGCAGCAAGATCTTGCCCTTGTGGTGTTCCTTGAGCGCGGCCGTGACGTCATCGCGCCCGAGCTTAAACGGAATTACCAGGTCGGGCGAGAAGTCGCCAGAGAGCTGGCCGGGCGCCACGGCGGAGTTGCCGCAGTACGGGCAGGTGGTGACGGCGACGGTGCCGTCGGACACGAGCTCGGCGCCGCACGACGAGCAAATGTAGCCGGCGTTTTGGGCGAGCTCCTGCACCGCATCGTCGACAGCAGGCTTGGGCGTTGCGGCTGCCGCATCGGCTTTGGCATCTGCCTTGTCCTGGCGCTCGCGATAGAGGGCCTCGACTTCTTCGACTTCAAAACGAGAATCGCAGTAGTCGCAGACGAACTTTTGCTCGGCACTGGCAAAGTGAAGGGGGCCGCCACACGCGGGGCATTGATAGTTGACGCTCTCGAAGGCCATGATCGGTCCTTTCGCTGCCGGAGGCTATGCGCCGATGGCGCCGCCGCAGTATTCGCAGCGCCCGCTGGCATCGGGAATGGTGGTGGCTCCGCAGAAGGGGCAGGTCACCGCGGTCTTGGGGGCCTTGGCGGCCACGACGCTGTCGCGCGTCTCCTGGCGCAGCTGCACCAGCGCATCGCGGACTTCGGTTGCCTGGCGCTTGGCCTCGCGATATTCGATGGAGCCGCGCTGATCGATGGTGGAGTCGTTCACGCGCAGGTTGATCTCGGTAAAGTACGGCGTGTTGACGTGGATGGTCAGATTAAAGTCGTAATCCAGGTCGTAGCGCGGCGGGTTGTAGCTCTCGCGCTCGCCGTCCTTGGTCTCGCGATAGATCTCGGTGCGCTGCTCGTCGATATCCATATCGCAGCCGAGTACCTGCGAGAACTCGATGATGTCGGGATTGGTGTCGCGCCAGCGGCTCTGCGAAGTGATGATCAGCAGGCCCGCGTCCTCATCGAGCATAATAATGGTGCGCCCGGCAGAAAGCGTGCGCGTGGGGTTGAACGAAGACAGGCGCTCGGCGTTGGCCTCGCGGTAGGCGAGTTGCTCACGGATATCGTCCGCGGTGCTGGAGCGATAGCCGTGAAAGTAGGGGGAGAGCTTGCCGGCGCACTCTTTGCACAGGTAGCCTTCATTGATTTTTGTCTTACCTAGAAGTCCCAGCTCGGTACCGCAAATCGCGCACTCTTTCTTCTCGAACATCTTGTCAAAGAAGCCCATGGCTGCCTCCCATCAACAGGTAGCGTGTGTCACTTTTGATGATGGGGGAGTGTGCGATCTTTCACGATACCCAGACGGCTCAACGAGTCTCCACAACTGGGACATATGGCCCATTTTTGACTAGTCATTGGGGACGTTCTCAAACGACTAGTCGCGGGGGACACTCTTCGGCCACTCATTGGGGACGTACTTAAATGAGTGGTAGTTGGAGACACTCCTGGCCGAGCTAGAGATCGCGTGCGTCCCTTCTGGTCCATGCGGCTCAAAATCGCGGCGTGATGTGGACGGCTGGGGTCGAATTGGCAGCATTTCGAGCCTGGCTTCGATATTGAGACTGGTTCTTTATTAAAATAGATTTCCAGACAATTGAGCGACTGGGGGTTAACCATGAGGGGCATGGGAGACACAACCGCATATTTGCGTCGGGGCATTCGGGAGATTATATGCCTGGCGCTGTTCTTCTTCACGTTTTTGGCGTGCGAGTATCTTTTTGATGTGCGCATGGCCGAGTTCGTGTCTCCGAACGAGGTCGTTATTTATGAGAGCCTTGTCATCGGCGCGAGCGTGATTGGCTTTTTTTGTGCGTCCCATTCTGTACTATCGCCGTCCCCATGCTATCGACGCAACGAGTGACGTCACGGGCGTTTTGCTGGTGGCGGCATTGCTGCTGTTGATTATGGCGGTTCAGGTTGAGGTGGTAATTGCCGGCGGTTTGGTGGCGTGCTGCGCGCTGGGCTACTGCGGATCGACTGCTCATGCAAATTTTGCGAGGCGCTTTGCGCGAACGCCCTGCTTGGCGCGCGCCGCCGCACTTTCTTACGCCATGGGCGTTCTGGTGCAGGTTCTCAACCACATGGTGATGCCTGTCGGCATTCCTCAGCAGGCTGTTCTGGTCGTCTGTGCGATCGCGCAGGTGGCGTTGCTCCACGGTGCCCGACGCGCCAAGCTGCGCGACGAGTCCGATCCCAGCTTTGAACCCAGTGTTGCCGGGCTTTCGGTAGATGCTTTGGAATATGGCGCCAAGTGGCAAGACGATCCCGAGGCAAAGGCGGCATTCCGTCGTGCCGTAGTTCGCCTGACCGTGGCGACGGCGTATCTTTCCGGCGTATTCGCCGCTCTCAACGCGGGCTTCACGACCTTGCATGCTGTCGGAGCCGTCGATTTGGGCGATTGGCCGCGCCTGCTGCTTGTCGTGAGCTCGTTGGCCGCTGGCGCACTATTTGACCTGCACGGCCGTTCGTATATGAATATCGGCATGACATGCGCCGCCATACTGTCCACGCTTTCGTTCTTTGTGCTCATCGTCGACGGCAATGGCGGCAACGAGCTTGCTGCCACGATCATCTTTTATCTGGGCTCGGGCTTTTTCGTGGTGTTCTTTACCACAAAATTCGCCGCCGTCTCGCTCTATGCGCGCTGGTCATATTTTTGGCCGTGCATGGGTCGCGTCGTCAACAACGTGTGCTCGATGCTCGTGACGGCGCCGGCAGTGGCGATTATCTCGAGTCAAAATGTGCTGGCTGCAGTCGGCGCGGCGCTCGTGATGTTTGTGGGTATTGCGATTACGCTGCTGGGGCAGTTGGGGCAACGAGCCGATGATGCCGTGATGCAGGATGGCCTGCCGCTTGCCACCGACGATCTTGGTGGGGATCTTGCGCCCACATGCCCCGACCCCGAGCCCGTGGAGGCGGCGGAGCTCACGTCCGATGAACGCCTCGATGCTTTCGTCGCCACCTTTGGGCTTACAGAGCGCGAGCGCGATATTCTTGAGGTCTTGGTCGTTTCGGACCAGAGCGTTCAGGACATCGCCACAACGCTTTTCCTTTCGCGCTCCACGCTCTATCGTCACATTTCCTCGATCAACAAAAAGACCGACACCACCTCACGTGTTGCCCTTATCAACTTCTTCTGGTCCTGGATACCCCAAGACTAGCTAATCTCCCAATAAGTTGCGGTGGAATAGTCCCTAAATTAAAGTCACGGGGCTTTAAACAGGAACTATTTCACCGCAACTGCTGGGGGGATAGACTGCGGCGGCGGCAGAGGCAACGGCAGCGGCGTTGGCAGCTGTGGTAGTGGCAACGGCAGCTGGCAGGGTGTTTTCCGTCTACTTGCTACAGCAGCTCGCCGTGGCGGGCAATGTAGCGGCGCTTTGCCAGCTGGGTGAGCGCGATATAGGCGGTAACGATGCCAATGAGCAGCCCAAAAAAGCTCGTGGGCAGCGGCATGAGGCCGAGCGCATCGGCGATGGGGCTTGCCGGCAGCCAGGTGACGAGCGCCAGGCCCAGCACGGTAAGAACGCACAATGCGGGCGCGGCGTGGTCGCGCGGGCTCGGCAGATGCGGGGAGCGCAACATGTGGACCACGAGTGTCTGCGACCACATGGACTCGACAAACCAGCCGCTCTGGAAGAGCGCAGCAAAGGTCGCCATACCCGCGACGTCGCCCGCGGCGGCAAGCTCGGGCCAGCTTGCGTCCACGGCGGCGGGGCACACGACAAAGAAGAGCGCGGCGAAGGTCACGATGTCAAACAGCGAGCTTACGGGGCCCAGCTCGAGCATAAAGCCCTTGATGGACGCGGCGTCCCAGGCACGCGGGCGGGCAGTCCAGGCGTCATCGACGGTGTCCCACGGCAGTGCGATGCACACGATCTCGTAGACCAGCGACAGCAGTACCAGCTGCAGGGCGCTCATGGGCAAAAACGGCAAGAACAGGCTCGCGACGGTCACGGACAGCACATTGCCAAAGTTGGAGCTCACCGTGGTCTTGAGGTACTTGAGCAGGTTGCCGTAAGTGCGGCGGCCTTCGATGATGCCGCGCTCGAGCACGCCCAGGTCCTTCTGAAGCAAGATGATATCGGCGGATTCCTTGGCAATATCGACGGCCGAATCGACCGAGATGCCGCAATCGCTCGCACGCATGGCGGCGGCGTCGTTGATGCCGTCGCCCATAAAGCCCACGGTGTGGCCGAGCATCTCGCGCATGACACGTACCAGGCGCGCCTTCTGCAGCGGCGAGAGCTTGGCGAAGAGGTGGGTTTTCTCGGCGCGCTCGGCAAGTTCGGCGTCATCGAGCGCATCGATCTCGGAGCCGAGCAAGACGTTGCTCGCATCGATACCAATCTGCTCGCAGACGGTGGCGGCGACGCGGTCGTTGTCGCCGGTTAGGACCTTGACCGCCACGCCCTTGGCCTCGAGGGTGCCGACGGCGCCCGCGGCACTTGCTTTGGGCGGATCGAGGAAGGCCAAAAAGCCCATCAGCACCATGTCGCACTCGTCGGCGATGCCAAACTCGCCCACGCAGCGCGGATTGGTCTTCTGCGCCACGGCAATTACGCGTAGGCCCTCGGCGTTAAGTCCGGCGATCTGCTCGCGAATCTGGGCGAGCTTCTCGTCGGTGAGCGGCTGAGCGATGCCATCGATCTCGACAAAGGAGCAGATCTCGAGCATT
This sequence comes from Collinsella sp., assembly GCA_048416615.1. Classification (GTDB taxonomy): domain Bacteria; phylum Actinomycetota; class Coriobacteriia; order Coriobacteriales; family Coriobacteriaceae; genus Collinsella. Next base: position 13,604 of record DBFSET010000045.1, read on the forward strand.
TCCTCGGCAGCGCCCTTGGTAACCATCTGGGTTTTGCCTTGGGCGTCGGCGACAACCACGCTCAGGCGACGGCGCGAGAAATCGAAGGGAACCTCGTCGACCTTGGTATAGCGGTCGCGCAGACTCTGGCCCAGCATAGAATCGGGCACGACGGCCGAGGGCGTCACATCGGCACGGTCGATTACGGCCAGGTCGATAAGATTTTTGAGGCCGGTTTGGAAGAAGCTATTCAAAAATGCATGGCGCAGCACGCGTGCGTCTTCGTTGCCGTCGGTGCTGAGATAGCGCTCGAGCACGATGCGGTCTTCGGTGAGGGTGCCGGTCTTGTCGCAGCACAGGACGTCCATCGCGCCGAGGTTTTGAATTGCCGGCAGCTCCTTGACGATAACCTGGCGACGGGCGAGGTCCTTGGCGCCCTGCGACAGGCTCGTGGTCACGATGACGGGAAGCATTTGCGGCGTGATGCCCACGGCCACGCTCGTGGCGAACAGCAGCGCGTCGATGACGTTGCCCTTGGTGGCGGCGTTGATGGCAAAGACGGCCGGCGCCATAACGAGCATGAGGCGTACGAGCAACATGGAGACGCTCGAGACGCCGCGGTCAAACGCGCTCTTTTCGCCGCGCCCGTTGAGCATCTTGGCGATGCCGCCCAGGTAGGTGTCCGAGCCGGTGGCAACGACAAGCGCCATGGCGGCGCCGTTTTGCACGGAGGTGCCGGTAAAGACGATGTTCTTGCAGGCAGAGAGTGGCAGTGCGGAGCCGTCGGCGCCCTCGACGACGGTGACGGCGGTGGTCTTCTCGACGGCCTCGCTCTCGCCGGTGAGTGCGGACTCGATCACAAACAGGTCGCGCGCGGTGATGATGCGGGCATCTGCCGGCACCATATCGCCGGCAGAGAGACGGATTACATCGCCGGGGACGAGCTCGTCGAAGGGGATCTCGATGCGCTCGCCGTCGCGCAGGGCGGTGCAAGTGTTGGAGACCAGGTCCTTGAGGGCCTCGGCCGCATTGCCGCTGCGGGCTTCCTGGATAAACTTCATGCCGCCCGATACCAGCAGCATGATGCCGATGACGATGACCGTGGAGGGGTCGCGCTGCGGTTCGGGCACGGCGAGCACGTCGATGTAGAGCGAGACCAGTGCGAGCGCGGCGAGGATGCCGGCGAAGGGATCGATGAACGCATCGGCGATGCGGCGGGCGAGCGTTTTGGTCGTTGCCTCGATGGTGTTGGGGCCGACGGCGTTCAGGCGCTCAGTTGCCTGCTCGACGGTGAGGCCGTTTGCCGTGGCGTCAAGCAGTACGAGGGCGTCCTCGGCACTATGGGTGGCGGCGAATATGGTGTTCTTGGACAGGCCGGTATGAGCGGCAGGGCGCGCCGTGCGGCGGCGCTTGGAGATGGCTTCGAGTACCGTGACGGTTTTGAGCATCAGCATAGGGTCCTCCTTGTTGAGGGGAGTTAGCGTACGTGTCGTATTTGCTTCAAAAAACCTAGATGTCGCTCACGTCAAGCTCTTGAGCCCACAAAGGGTGCAGCGCGCCTTTGCGGTGGTTTTGGCGATCTGCCGGTGGCGTTTATGCGTGTGCGGAGTCCTCGCGGCGTGCCGAGGGCGACATGCAGGTTTTTCGACTAGGACTGCCTTCCATGGCACACCTCCTAAAGGCTGAGCGCAGCGCGCTTTGGGTATCTCGTACCCCTTTTTAATCCGCCCGTATTCTTGATGAGGGGGTTTGACATGTCAACCCCATTGTTCGGAAAACCATTCCCTCTGACAAAGCCCTTGCAGAATGCCGTGGCCCCAAAGCGCACCCGCATCTACGCTTCGCCTGCGCTAAACTGGAAGGCACGTACGCGATTACGAGAGGAGCCCGCATGGAGGCTTACAAGCAAGAGTTCATCAAGTTTATGGTCGAGTCCGACGTCCTTAAGTTCGGCAGCTTTACGCTCAAGAGCGGCCGTCAGTCCCCGTTCTTTATGAACGCCGGTGCTTACGTGACGGGCTACCAGCTCAAGAAGCTGGGCGAGTATTACGCCCAGGCCATCCACGATAACTTTGGCGACGACTTTGACGTGCTGTTTGGGCCGGCCTACAAGGGCATTCCCCTGGCCGTCGTGACCGCGATTGCCTACCACGAGCTGTACGGCAAGGAGGTCAAGTACTGCTGCGACCGCAAGGAGGCCAAGGACCACGGTGCCGATAAGGGCAACCTGCTGGGTTATGAGCCCAAGGACGGCGACCGTGTGGTCATGGTCGAGGATGTCACCACCAGCGGCAAGTCCATCGACGAGACCTATCCCAAGGTTAAGGCTGCTGCTGATGTTGAGATCAAGGGCCTGATCGTGTCCCTCAACCGCATGGAGGTCGGCAAGGGTGGCGTGACCACCGCGCAGAAGGAGATCGAGGCCAAGTACGGTTTCCCCGTCGCGAGCATCGTTTCCATGGCCGAGGTCGTCGAGACTCTCTACAACCACGAGATCGACGGCAAGGTCGTCATCGACGACGAGCTCAAGGCCGCCATCGACGCCTACTACGAGCAGTACGGAGCTCGGGAGTAGTTACGGCGTTTTACCAAACGCCGTAACCGGCCGACGCTGCAAGCCCGCCAGAGCGGCAATCTGCCTTTCAACTTCGGCGGCATGACCAGAAGGTCAATGCCTCGCCTTTTTCATGCCAACTTGTTCGCCCTGGACGTCGCTCGCTGTCCGTCCTCTACTTGCGGCGTTGTCTTACTCCGGATGGGTAGTCATTGGGGACGTTCTTAAACGACTAGTCGTTGGGGACGTTCTTGTTTGACTAGTCATTTAAGAACGTCCCCAATGACTACTTGCTCTCGTTAGATAGACGTCCGAGAACCACGCTCGTCGCTACTTAAGCCCCGGGAGGCGGGTGTAGGGGAATGAGCGCTCTAGGAATTCGGAGCAGCGGGCGTAATCTTTGGCGAAGTAGCTGCTGTAGAGCGAATCGAGCACGTATTGCACGGCGATGTGGCTCGCGAACTGTGTGATGCGATGCGTCATGCTCTCGTGGTCACTCACCGTAAGGTAGGCGGCAAAGCCGGGGTGAATGCGAGCGCAATAAGGCGTGCCGATGACGATGACTGGGACATGCCGACTGCTGAGGATCGGCAAGATGTCCTTGAGGTTGGGGGCAAGGCCGCTGTAGGAGATGACGATTGCCACATGGCCGGGGTCCGAGGCGAGCGCCGTTCGCACCTGGGCCTCGGCACCGTCGTGGCACGTCGCGCTTTTACCGGCGGAGAGCAGGCGGTCGCGGAACATTCCCGCTGGATAGAGGTTGTGCGAGCCCGTGTAGATGTCCACGGTGCCGGCGCGCATGATAAGCTTGGCGGCGTGGTCGAGCTGCGCGGGGTCGAGCAGCTCCTGCGTCTCGGCCAGCGTGGTCTGGTAGAGTCCCTCCATGCGCTCCATAACCTGCGCAGGGGTGGACGTGGCGTCGAAGGGAAAGTTGATGTCCACGTCACGTCGGTTGCCCGATTCGGTTGCCAGGCGGATGAGCTCGACCTTGAGATCTTTGAAGCCCTCGAGGCCGAGCTTTTTGCAAAAACGGTGGACGCTCGCAACAGAAACGTTGGTGCGCGCGGCAAATTCCTTGATGGAGAGCCCACGGGCGTCTTCGCCCATGGCAAGGGCCGAGATGCCGAGCTGTTGCTCGGTAGGGGTAAGGCCCTGTGCCTCGGAAATCTTGCGTTTGATATCCATACGAACTCCCACACTCAACAAACCTGCCAAAAAAGACAGGTTTATTTTGGCACGTTTCGGTCGGTATCAGGAAGTATCAGGGACGGGGCGGCGGCGGTCCGTGGGCGCGAAAAGAAGTGTCGGGTTTGGCACCCCTGCCCCTGCCTGCCGCGCGCGTGGGCGATACTCGGCTCATCGACCCGCGATGTAAAGGAGATGCTCATGGCAAACATCAAGTTCCCCGAGGGCTTCTATTGGGGTGGCGCCACCGCCGCCAACCAGTTTGAGGGCGCTTGGAACGTGGACGGCCGCGGTCCTTCCGTCGACGACCACTTCCTGGGCGGCAGCTACAAGGAGCCGCGTCAGATCACGATCGATATCGACCCCGATCGTTTCTACCCCAACCATGACGGCATCGATTTCTACCATCACTATGAGGAGGACATCGCGCTGTTCGCCGAGATGGGCTTCAACATGTTCCGCATGTCCATCTCTTGGAGCCGCATCTTCCCCAACGGCGATGACGCCGAGCCCAACGAGGCCGGCCTCGCCTTCTACGACCGCGTCTTCGACTGCTTGCGCGCCCACAACATCGAGCCGCTCGTGACCCTCTCGCACTACGAGATGCCCTATCACCTGGTCGAGAAATACAACGGCTGGGCGAGCCGCGAGCTCATCGGCTTCTTTGAGAAGTATTGCCAAACCGTCTTCGACCGTTACCAGGACAAGGTCAAGTTCTGGCTCACCTTCAACGAGATCAACTGTGGCACTCAGGACATGGGCAACCTCTTCGAGACCAGCATGATTCAGGGCTTCGAGGGCCCGGCTTCGGCGGTTCACACCACGCCGCAGGCCCGTATGCAGGCGCTGCATCACCAGTTTGTCGCCAGCGGTCGCGTCGTGCGCTATGCCCACGAGCATTACCCGCAGTTCAAGATGGGCAACATGGACTGCTTTATCCTTTCCTATGCCGCCACGTGCGATCCGGCCGACGTGTTCGCCACGCAGCAGGAGATGAACGCCATGAACTGGTACTGCTCCGACGTGCAGGTGCGCGGAAAGTACCCGTTCTATGCCAAGCGCTTCTGGGCCGAGAACGATGTTGAGCTTGTGATGGAGGACGGCGACCTGCAGGATATCGCCGACGGCAAGGTCGACTTCTATTCCTTTAGCTATTACATGTCCGGCACCGTGGGCACCCACAAGGACCACGAGATGACCGAGGGCAACATGACCTTTGGCGGCAAGAATCCCTATCTGGAGTCCACCGACTGGGGCTGGCAGATCGACCCTCTGGGCCTGCGCATCGCCCTCAACGAGATTTATGCTCGCTACGAGATTCCGCTGATGGTGGTCGAGAACGGCATGGGCGCTTACGACGAGGTCGAGGAGGACGGTTCCATCCATGACCCGTATCGCATCGCCTACTTGCGCAGCCACATCAAGGCCATGGGCGAGGCCATTGCCGACGGCGTCGACCTGATCGCCTACACCTGGTGGGGCCCCATCGACCTGGTGTCCGCCGGCACCGGCGAGATGCGCAAGCGCTACGGCTTCATCCATGTCGATAAGTACGACGACGGCACCGGTACCTACGAGCGCCGCCGCAAGGACAGCTTCTTCGCGTACCAGAAGATCATCAAGTCCAACGGCACCGAGGGCTTGGAGTAATTGAGTTCCGGCGATTGAGTTTCGGCGTTCTGCCGAATGTCGGACCGGCAGCCGATTACATGACCACCGACGTCGATGACGACGGCATCTGGAATGCTTTTGTTCGTCTGGGGCTTATCGAGGATTAATCGACAATATGAGTGCCACTGGGGAAATGGTTTTGGGAAGGGCTTGGAAGGGCTTGCGATTCGAGCCCTCACCTTAGCAATTTGATCATTTGGCACTATAACCACCATAGGCATGCGCATAACGTTGCGCTTAATCAAGAGGAGAAAACGTATGGGTCTGTTTGACATGTTTAAGAAGAAGGCTGAGCCTGCCGCTGCTGCAGCTCCCGCCTCCATCTCTGCTTCTGCCGGCGCCGACGTGCTGTGCTCGCCCGTCAAGGGCAAGGTCATCAAGATGGCCGACGTGCCCGATCCCGTCTTTGGCGGCGAGGTCCTGGGCAAGGGCTGCGCCGTGTGGCCCGAGGACGATCTGGTCTACGCTCCCTGCGACGGCAAGGTGACCGTCACCATGGGTCACGCCGTGGGCCTGCAGTCCGATAGCGGCATCGAGGTCCTGGTGCACGTTGGTGTCGATACCGTCAACATGAACGGTGACGGCTTCGAGGGCTTCGTCAAGGCCGACGACGTCGTGAAGGCCGGCCAGCCCTTGCTCAAGATCGACCGCGCCAAGATCGCTGCTGCCGGCTACAAGGACTGCGTCGTCGTGGCTGTGTCCAACACCGCCGAGTTCGCCGACGTCGAGCTTACCGTCGAGGCCGAGTCTGCCGTCGCTGCTGGTGACGCCATCGTTAAGGTCGTCCGCAAGTAGACTGCGACATCCAAAGGATGTGCAAGGGTGGTCGAATTGTTCGGCCGCCCTTTTTTATTACAATGCGGCGGGACGTTTTATTGCGCGTTGGGCGGACCGGTAAACCGTTCGGACGTTAAATCGAGCCGACTGCGCCTTTGCTTTGCCGGGGGTGTTCGTTATCGGCTAGTATGGCCTTATTGTTACGACGTGCACCGCGTCGGGAAGCGCGGTGCCGCTTGTTGGGAGGAATGTCATGAAGAAGAAGCTGCTGCTTGCGCCCCTGATGGCTGTTCTGGTCGCGTGCGTGGTTGTGCTTTCCGGCTGCGGGGGTCCTTCGGTTGAGGAGCTCATCACCGAGGATCTTACGACGCAGTTTGACGAGGTCAAGAACGGTGGCGACGACTTCCTCGCCGGCCTGGAAGAGGCTTCGGGCGACGAGTTCGAGCAGCTGGGCATCGATCCCAAGGAGTACGCCAAGAGCTATCTCGAGGGCTTTGACTACAAGATCGGCGACGTGATGGTCGACGAGGACAAGGGCACCGCGACTGCCGAGGTCACCATTACCTGCAAGTCCATGAACCAGATCGTTGAGGATTTTGCCACCCAGTATCAGGAGAAGGTCGCCGCGCTCGATTCGATGCCTTCCGATGACGAGCTGTACAAGATGGCCGGTCAGGTTATGGTCGATGTGACCAAGGCTGCTAAGACCAAGGACACCAAGGTCACCTTCAAGTACTCCTGCAATGACGACGGCGAGTGGTCTGCTGACGATTCCGCAACCAACGAGATGATGAATGCCATGATGAGCTAGGGAGTTGCGGCGTTTTACCAAACGCCGCAACTGCTCGACGCTGCAAACGCCCCTAAGCGGCAATCTGACGTTCAATTTCAAGGGCGCGACCAGGAGGTCGGCGCCCTTTCATTTCACGTCACCTTGCTCGCTTAGGGGCGTTTTCGCTTTCCGTCCTCTACCTGCGATGACGTCATAATCCTGGCACTTGGGGACGTTCCTTTTGTGCCGGCAGGTGGGGACACTCCTTCGCTAGAAGATCCGGCGCAGGTCTCCGCGGTTGAGCGCTTCGTCGAAGAGGTGCTTGAACACCACGCTGCCGTGCAGGCCGTCGTGCTCGAACTCGTTGGTCACCCAGGCATGCGAGTTGCCCACGCGGCTGAGCGTATCGAGCTGCATGCCCGAATCGACGTACATATCGTCGAAATACACCGCGGCCTGGAGTGGCACCTCGTTGCAGGCTAGGCGCTGCGGGTCGTAGATCTTGTCCCAGCTGGTGTCTTCCATCAGCAGGTCCATGGCGGGCTTAAACGGCATAAGCTCGGGCATCTGCTCAAACATCCACGGGAACATGGCCTCGCCGGTAAACATGAGCGGGCGCGCGAGTGTGTCGAACTCGGCACGATGGGCCTTCTCCTCTGCTGCGGCCCAGCGAATGGGCATGGTGTCGCCGTCGGCGTAGATAAACTCCTGCAGCGTCCAGTACAGCGGGTTTGTACGCGTGTTGGTGCGCTCGAAGGCGCGCATCAAAAAGCTGTCGGATACCGAGGAGCCGCAGCTAAGCGTACCGTCGCCAGTAACAAACGCGTGATCGATAATCCAATGCATGCGCTCAAAGCTCGGCTTCATGCCAAAGTCGCTGCCCATGAGCTGTAGGCGCTCGACCGTCATCGGCGAGCCGTCGGGCAGCACGGGCTTCTGGGCCTCGAGCGCATCGGCCAGGGCTGCCACGCGGTCGACGTCAGCGGGGTAGCGGTCGTAATACTGCTGCGTCTTGGCGGCCATGCGCGGGAAGGTGTGCGCGTAGACCTCGCTTGCGCTCGCCGGCACGTGGGGGATGCCGCCGCAGGTAAAGCTTGCCGCTATGCCCTCGGGGAAGAGCGACAGATAGCTCAACGTCAAAAAGCCGCCGTAGCTCTGCCCGAGTGTGACCCAGGGCTTGCCGCCAAAGCCCACCAGGCGCAGGTACTCAAAATCGCGCACGATGGAGCTGGCGAGGTGGCGCTTGAGGAAATCCGCCTGCGAGCGTGCGGCATCGGAGCCGGCCGCCGTCGCGCGCTCACCCAGTGCCTTGATCGTGCGTCCGTCCACGCAGCTACTGCGTCCGGTGCCGCGCTGGTCGGGAAGGACCACGCGGAAGTGCTTGACGGCCTCCTCGATCCAGCCGTCGCTTGTGGGCGACAGCGGACGCGGGCTCTCGCCGCCGGGGCCGCCCTGCAAAAACAGGAGCAGCGGCAGATCGTCGTTGATGCGGTCGGGCGCGCAAACCACGCGGTAGAAGAGCTTGATGCTCTCGGGCGCGCCGGCGATTGGTGCCGGCATAGCGCCGCGGCGCATGGTGCTGCCGACGGCCAGGAGCATCGGCTCCAGGCCGCGCCAGTCAAGGGGGACGTCGATGCTGTGGTCCTCGACATAAAGGCCGGGGACGTGGTACGAAGTGATGAGGGCCATGTGAGTCTTCCGTTCGTTGCGGTGTTTCGGCTTGACCAATTCTACCGCCGCGGGCGAGGCCATGCGCAAATCGGCTACCATGGTTGCAAACTTCTAGGAGAAAGGGCCGCCCATGTCGGTCGATATAGCCACGTATGTCCACGATCTTGCCGTTGCCGCCAAGGCAGCGTCGGCCTCGCTTGCCACGGCGAGCGATGAGCAGCGCCAGGAGGCCGTGCGCGCCATGGCCGCAGCACTGCGCAACGGTGTCGACTCCATCGTCGCCGCCAACGAGCTCGATATGTCCGCCGCGCGCGATGCGGGCACTTCGGCCGGTCTGCTCGACCGTCTGCTGCTGACGCCTGAGCGCGTCGAGGGCATGGCCGCCGGTTTGGAGAAGCTCGCCGAGCTGCCCGATCCCGTCGGCCGCGTGCTCGACCACCGCGTGCTTGCGAGCGGTGTGGACCTGACCCGCGTGAGCGTACCGTTGGGCCTGGTCGCCATGGTCTACGAGGCGCGCCCCAACGTGACGGCCGACGCCGCAGGCATCTGCATCCGTACCGGCAACGCCTGCATTCTACGCGGCGGCTCGCTGGCCTATCACTCGTGTGCCATGATCGCCGAGCTGCTGGCCGATGCGCTCGAGGCCAAGGGCTTCCCGCGCGAGGCCGTGTCGATGATCGAGTCCACCGACCGCGAGGCCACCGGCGAGCTCATGAAGCTCCGCGGTATTGTCGACGTACTCATTCCGCGCGGAGGTGCAGGCCTGATCCAGCGCTGCGTGCGCGAGTCGCTTGTGCCGGTGATCGAGACGGGCACGGGCAACTGCCACATCTACGTGCATGAATCCGCCGACTTTGATAAGGCGCTCAACATTATCGTTAATGCCAAGACCCAGCGCGTAGGCGTGTGCAATGCCGCCGAGTCGCTGCTGGTCGACCGTGCTGTGGCCGATGCGTTTTTGCCCGCGGTCGTGACCGTGCTGCATGACCACGGCGTGCTGATTCACGGCGACGAGGCAACCTGCGCCGCATGCGCCGATGCCGGCTTTGTGGAGGGCGATGACTACGTCGCCGCGACTGAGGAGGACTGGGGTCGCGAGTACCTGGCGCTCGAGATGAGCGTGAAGGTCGTGGCAAACGAGGACGAGGCCATCGCACACATCAACCGCTACGGCACGATGCACTCCGAGGCCATCGTTGCCGAGGATACGGATGCTTGCGAGCGCTTCCTGGATGCGGTCGATGCCTCGGCCGTGTACGCCAACGCCAGCACTCGCTTCACTGACGGCGGCGAGTTTGGCCTGGGCGCCGAGATCGGCATCTCGACCCAAAAACTCCACGCCCGTGGCCCCTTTGCCGCCGAGGCCCTCACCACCTACAAATACAAGCTCCGCGGCACCGGCCAGGTCCGCCCCTAAACCCCTCGTAAACGAAAACCACCACAAAGGTGCCTGTCCCCTTCGTGGTGGTTTTAGGTGGCGTGGGCGGTTAGGCCTGGAAGGTATCGCGGTCGGGGGCGAAGGACTGCATGGCCGCGATGGTGCGGTCAAAGAGCTCGGGGAGCTCCCAGCCCAACATCTCGGCGCCCTGCGAAATCACGTCGCGCGAGCAGCCGGCGGCAAAGCGCTTGTCCTTGAACTTCTTCTTGAGCGACTTGGTCGTAAAGTCCATAACGCTCTTGCTCGGGCGCATGATGACTGCAGCGCCGATCAGGCCGGTGAGCTCATCGCAGGCAAACAGGATCTTTTCCATCTGCAGCTCGGGCTTGGGTAGTGAGGTGTTGAAGTCCGACGTGTGCGTCTGGATGGCGCGAATGAGCTCGGGAGACGCACCTTCGCCCTCAAGAATCTCGGCAGCATAGATGGTGTGGTTCATGGGGTCGTCCTCATGCTTCTCCCAATCCAGGTCGTGCAGCAGACCGACGATGCCCCAAAACTCCTCGTTCTCTGGGTCGAACTCGCGCGCAAAGTAGCGCATGGTGCCCTCGACCGTCTCGCCGTGGGTGATGTGGAACGGATCTTTGTTGTGCTCATTGAGCAGTTCGAACGCGCGGTCGCGGGTGATTCCGGCGGTAAGCGGCTCTGCCATAAGAGACTCCTTGTGCTCGTGGGTATCGATAAGAATGAATACTACTAGAACAAGAAAACCACCACAAAGGTGCCTGTTCCCTTTGTGGTGGTTTTTGGCGCGGATGGGTTAGTTGAGGGCGGCTTGGGCTAGGCGGGCTTCGGCGGCCTCCTCGGTGACGCCAAGGGCCACGGCGAACTCCTCGATGGAGCGGCGTTTGGCCTCCTTGAGTACGCGCATGTAGTAGGAGCTGGGTTTTTTATCAGCTTCCTCGGCCTGGCGAATGCGGTGCATCATGGTCTTTGCCACGCGGACCGTCTCGGGCGCGCCCAGCTTGAGCTGCTGCTTAAAGTGTGTCTCCTCAAGCGAGCTGTTGCGCTCGGTAAAGGTGTCGCACTCCAGCTCGTCATAGTGGCTCAGCAGGTGCTCGGCATCTTGCTGCGAGATGGCGGCGTGCAAACGGTCGGCCTGCGCCACGGGGTACATGAGGATCGTCTGCGCATGTCCCTGCTTGGTCTCGAGCAGCAGCATGGGCTGCGGTGTGTCGTCCCTAAAACCGACGACGGTGCAGACTCCCTGGCCCGGATGAATGACGTGTTGACCGATTGAGAACATGCTACCTCCAACTTATACGAATTTACGTATGTCTAGAATAACACGCTGACGTGCGCAAACCCTTACTTTATGCAGGAAAAGCACACAACTCTGATAGGTAAGAGTATTCGATAACAGACGCAGCTCATTCACACCTTTATGCATTTTCAACGCCTGCATAATCTGCAGGCAGACTGGCATCTTTGAGTGACTCCATACAAGCTGTAGTCATTTTTGTGCATATGCAATATCTATTAGCTTTACCCTGCGACAGTGCCCGTCGCTTGTGATAGAGTGCTACAAACTCTGGCTTTTGCCCTACGAGTGACCAAGAGCTCGGGGGCTTTAACACAAGGAGGATCTATGCCCGAGAAGATTGAAGAGCTGGTACGCGCTGCGCTTGCTGCGGCCCAGGAGGCCGGCGACCTTTCCGCATTTGAACTTGACGATTGCGCTATCGAGCGACCGGCTGACACTTCTCATGGCGAGTGGACCTCTACCATGGCCCTGAAGTCCGCCAAGCTGGCCCACTGCGCCCCGCGCAAGATCGCCGAGGCCATCGTTGCCCATATGCCCGAGGACCCCGCGATCGAGAAGGTCGAGATCGCAGGCCCCGGCTTCATCAACTTCTACCTCTCCGTTGCCGTCAAGAATGCCATCTTTGGCGAGGCTCGCGAGAAGGGTATGGACTTCGCTAAGTCCAACGTCGGTGGTGGCCTGAAGACCCAGGTCGAGTTCGTTTCCGCCAACCCCGTCGGCCCCATGCACATCGGCCACGGCCGCTGGGCCGCGCTGGGCGACTCGCTCTGCCGCGTTATGGATCACGCCGGTTACGACATCCAGCGTGAGTTCTACATCAACGACCACGGCTCTCAGATGAACACCTTCGGCAACTCCATCAGCACGCGCTATATGCAGCTTGCCGACATCATCGCCAAGCAGGGCGTGGATATCGACGAGGCTCACAAGCTGCTGATCGCCGACCGCGACGCCTTTGTTGCCGACGAGAACGACGAGCATCCCGAGACCCATCCGTATCAGGACAACTTTGCCGAGACCCTGGGCAAGGACTCCTACGGCGGCGACTACATCATCGACGAGGCCGCCGAGTTCTGGCGCACCGACGGCGATAAGTGGGTCAACGCCGATCCGCAGGAGCGCATGGAGAGCTTCCGCGAGCGCGGCTATGTAAAGATGGTCGACAATATGCGCGACCTTTGCCATGCCGTTAACTGCGACTTCGATCGTTGGTTCTCCGAGTCCTCGCTGTATGTGAAGGACACCGAGGGCGAGACCGCTGGCACGTCCGCCGTCGACCGCGCTTTTGAGAAGCTCGACAAGATGGGCTATCTCTACACCAAGGACGGCGCCCTGTGGTTCCGCTCCACCGACCTGGGCGATGACAAGGACCGCGTTCTGATCAAGTCCGATGGCGAGTACACCTACTTCGCCTCCGACGTTGCCTATCACTGGGATAAGTTCCAGCGCGTCGACCACGTCATCGACATCTGGGGCGCCGACCACCACGGCTACATCGAGCGCGTCCGCTGCGTCTGCGATGCCTTGGGTTACCCCGGCAAGTTTGAGGTTCTGCTGGGCCAGCTCGTCAACCTGCTGCGCAACGGCAAGCCCGTCCGTATGTCCAAGCGTAAGGGCACCATGGTGACCCTGCAGGAGCTCGTCGACGAGGTCGGCTCCGACGCTGCCCGTTACACCCTCATCTCCAAGAGCTCCAACCAGATGGTCGACTTCGATATTGAGGCCGTCAAGAAGCGCGACAACTCCAACCCGGTGTACTACGTGCAGTACGCTCACGCCCGCGTGTGCTCCATCCTGCGCCGTGCCGCTGACGTTACGCCCGAGCAGGCTGACGAGATGGGCATGAAGGCCATCGCCGCCAAGGCCATCGGTGAGAACGTCGATTACTCGCTGCTGACCGACCCGACCGAGCTCGCCCTTTCGCGCAAGCTCAACGAGCTCACCGACCTCATCGCCAGCTGCGCTCGCGACCGCGCCCCGTTCCGTCTGACGCACTTTGCTGAGGAACTCGCCGGCGACTTCCACAGCTTCTACGCTGCCTGTCAGGTGCTGCCGAGCGAGGGCCGTCCCGTCGACCCCGAGCTTTCGCGTGCCCGTCTGGCCGCTTGCGATGCCGTCCGTGTGACGCTCGCCCTGGTGCTCACCCTCGTTGGCGTTTCCGCGCCCGAGCAGATGTAAGCTACGGGTCATTTGACCGTACAGACTTGGTTTAACTAAGCCTTGAAAGCCCGATCTCCCACGGAGGTCGGGCTTTTTGCAAACGCCGACGTATTGACGAATTTGGAACTGCTCGAAATACGAAACTATGCCGGTTTACTACGATGAAATGAGAAATTCCAACTACGCCGGCTTTTCGCAAAAAAGCGCAAGGCATCTACCTGCGGTTTTAGTTCAACAAGTTTCGGAGTGATCGCGGTTGAGCGATTCATCGTAGTAAACCGCCACAGTTTTGGCGGAGGCAGTCAGATTTGTGGGTGTTAAACCAAAGATTGTCCCTTTTGACTAGTCGTTTAAGAGCGTCCTCAATGACTAAGTTGCAGGTGGTTGCGGTTGTGTTACACTAACGCTGCGTATATGACGCAAATATCTCGATACAGATCAATGATGTCCGTCGGTATTTGACGGAGCTAGACTGTTTAGCCGCCCTGAAGGTTTATGCAGGGAGCATGTGATCACAGGGCTTGAAAAGAAAGTTGAGCAAACACTGTGTCTGATCAACAGCAAGAAAACGAAATAACGACGACGCAAGCCGCTCCCGCTGCACCGGTTGCGTTGGACCAGGTCGCGGCGCCCGCGCAAGCCTCGGCTCCTGAGACGCCTAAGGCTGCTTCGACGCCTACGCCTTCAGCGGCTGAGAAGGCCGTGCCTGCAACTGGTGAGGAGGCTGCTCCGGCAAAGCCCAAGCGTACGCGCCGCACGGCCAAGTCTGCTGCTGACGGCGAGGAGGTCACCAAGCCCAAGCGCCGTACCACGCGCACGACGCGCGTCAAGCGCACCGTTGCAGCTGACTCCTCGGAGCCGATTTCCGATGAGGTCGCGCAGGCGCGTGCGTTGGCGCAGATTAGCGAGGCTCAGGTGGTGCGCGCCCGCCGTCGTGCTGCCGAGCGCGAGGCCGCGGCTCTGACCGAGCTTGCAGCTCCGTCTGCGCCCGAGACACCTGCCGCCGACCAGCCGACCGAGAAGCCGGCACCGCGCACACGCCGTCGCACGGCTGCTAAGGCCGAGCAGGTTGCCGATCAGGTAACCCTCGAGCTCACCGAGGCTTCGGTTCGTTCCGCGGCAGGGGAGGGCGCATCGCCTGCTGAGTCCGCTGCGCCTGTCGAGGCCAGCGAAGTTCCCGTTGTCGATCCGGCTTTGCGCCCGCACCGTCGCGGTCGCAAGCCCAAGGCCTTCGTCGAGGCAGAGAAGGCCGCAGCCGCAGCTGCAGCCGCTCGGGATGCTGCGGCGACCGCCGAGTCTGCAACCGCTGCCGATGCACCCGTCCAGGATGCTACGACTTCCGAGGCCGCTCCCGCCGATGTCGAGCCCGCCGACGTCCGTCCTGGTCGCAGCCATCGTACTGCTGCTAAGCGCACGTCCAAGGACAAGACTGCCAAGAAGGGTGCGTCCGAGGATTCCGCCGAGACGACCGCCGATGCATCGACTGATGCCGCCGAGCCCCAAGACGTCGAACAGTCTGCGTCCGAGAAGCCCAAGCGCGGTCGTAAGAAGTCCGCTAAGGCCAAGGCGTCCGAGCAGCAGGCCGAGGCCGAGCTGCAGGGCGATTCCAAGGCCGAGGCCAGCGATGATACTGCGGCTAACGCCGATGCCGCCGCAACCGATGGCGCCGCGCCCGCCGAGGCCGAAGACGGCGCTCGCCCCAACCGTCGCCAGCACAAGCGCAACGACGAGCGCAACGAGCGCAAGGACGAACGCAACAACGACCGCCGCAACCGCCAGCGCGATCGCAAGCAGCGCAACAAGGAGCGTAATGCCG
Source organism: Collinsella sp. (assembly GCA_048416615.1). Classification (GTDB taxonomy): domain Bacteria; phylum Actinomycetota; class Coriobacteriia; order Coriobacteriales; family Coriobacteriaceae; genus Collinsella. Next base: position 28,888 of record DBFSET010000045.1, read on the forward strand.
CTCCCACCGAGCCCACGCTTTCGCGCGAGGAGCTCGCGGCCATGAAGGTCGCCGAGCTGCGCGAGAAGGCCAAGGAGTTCGAGATTGAGACGACCGGCAAGAAGAAAGCCGAGCTCGTCGAGGAGATCTACGTCACCGCCGCGAAGGCCGAGGGCTTCCGCGATATCAAGGGCATCCTGCAGATTCGTCCGGACAGCTCCGGTATCATCCATGCCCATGGCTACATGAAGTCCAACGACGACGCCTTCGTGCCCGCCTACCTCATCCGCTCCGCGCGTCTGCGCACGGGCGACGTCATCGAGGGCTCGCTTCGTCCTTCGCGCGGCGGCGACAAGCGCGCCGGCCTCGCCAAAATCACGACCGTCAACGGTCTAGACCCCGAGCAGATTCGCAACCGCCCCAAGTTCGGTGACCTCACCCCGGTCTATCCCAACGAGCCGCTGCGCATGGAGCATGGCAAGGACTCCATTACCGGTCGCGCCATCGACATCGTGTCGCCGATCGGCAAGGGTCAGCGTGGCTTGATCGTGTCCCCGCCCAAGGCCGGCAAGACCACAATCCTCAAGAAGATCTGCCAGTCTATCTCGATTAACAACCCCGAGGTGCACCTCATCTGCCTGCTCGTCGACGAGCGCCCCGAAGAGGTTACCGATATGCAGCGTTCCATCAAGGGCGAGGTTGTGGCGTCGACCTTCGATATGCCCGCCGACAACCACACTCGTGTGGCAGAGCTCGTCATCGAGCGCGCCAAGCGCATCGTGGAGCTGGGCGGCGATGTCGTGGTGGTGCTCGACTCCATCACGCGTCTTGCCCGCGCCTACAACTTGGCGGCGCCCGCCTCGGGCCGTATCCTTTCGGGCGGCGTCGATTCGGCGGCGCTGTATCCGCCCAAGCGCTTCCTGGGCGCAGCCCGTAATATCGAGAACGGTGGCTCGCTCACCATCCTGGCCTCTGCCCTCATCGACACCGGTTCCAAGATGGACGAGGTCATCTTCGAGGAGTTCAAGGGCACCGGCAACATGGAACTTAAGCTCGACCGCGACTTGGCCGACCGTCGCATCTTCCCGGCTATCGACCCCGTTGCCTCCGGTACGCGTAATGAGGACCTGTTGGTCGACGAGCAGATGCGTCCGTTTGTTTTTGGCCTGCGTCGCATTCTTGCCGGCATGAACAACACCGAGCGCGCAGCTGCGTCGTTTATCAAGGGTCTTAAGGGCACCAACACCAACCAGGAGTTCCTGGTGCGTTCGGCCAAAAAGCACAGCGACTACGAGCAGACGTTCTAGGTTGTCATCCACACGCAGCGATAGTCATCAATGCAATAAAGGGTCGGGGCTTTGAGCCTCGGCCCTTTTCTATATCGCCGCTCCGCGCTTATTTTTGACCATAAGACTGGCAAGCAGCAGGTTTCCCGTTTCAATCCGACATCGTCGCTTGCAATCGACAGGGCGGTTTCGCATAATAGCTTTTAAGCTTCGCGACGGATAACGCAGATGAAACGAACCATATACCGTTGCTTTGGGGCATAGCCCCGCTTCATCTTCTCTCGCGCAGCCAACTGAATGATGCGATTTGGGTGCTGGAAGATGGGGAGAGCTCATGGCTTCTTCTGATGCAACACAACGAGCAGTCCTTGCCGGACTTTCGTGCGGGATCGGCCTTGCCGCTCCCGTGGTTATGTATGCCGCGACGCTGCCGTTTTCGTCTGTGAACGAGACGGTCGTGGCGGGTGCGGTTCCCTTCGCCGTGGGCGCGGTGGCGGGCGTGGGCATCTATGCCGCCTCGCTGGGTATCTCCGAGTATCGTGCGCAGCGTGAAGAGCGTCTGTTCCAGCCCGATGCCATGGGCGGTGCCGCCAATCTCAATCAGCATCAAAGCGAGTTCAAGACCGCCTCGATTTCAGCTCAGCAGCAGGATGCGACTCCTTACGCTGCGGCTTCTGATTCTCAGGCTCAGGCGGAGCAGTCTACCTCGGCATTCCTTTCCGGCCTGACTGGTGCGTTCCAGCGCCGTCATGCCGATGATGGTGTCCCTACCATCGCTCGAGCCGCAGATGCTATGGACGAGGACGAGGCTTGGTCCATGATCGACAGTATGCTTGACGACGATTCGCCGGTGAGCTGCGACCCTGCACACTCGCGCGACGTCTATCAAGTCGCCATCGACGAGCTCACCAACGGCGGGCAGACCGGCTCCTTCAATCGCGACGACATCGCCGCCGCGGCACGCGCCGTGTCTGGCTCCCAGGCCGCCCCTGCGGGCAGCACGGCGGCTTTCGTGGCACTCGTCGCCAACGCGGCAGCCAATAACGCCTACAGCGCTACCTCGGCGGACGCGAACGCTTCTGCCGACAATTCGTACGTTGATGAAGCCATGGCCGCGGACGAGGAGGCCGTTGCCGCCCGCCGTGCCGCCGAAAGCTCGCTGTGGGGCGCTCCTGCCCAGCAGCAGGCGGCTGAGGCTGCGCCGTACAATGTAAACCTCGCCAGCATGCCTATCATCTCCGGTGCCGCGGATATCGATTTCGATGACCTCGATGAGCCTGCAGCCATCACCGCATCGATTGATGCCCAAGATCGCATCGACACCGGCGACCTTCCGGATGCCTTACTCGAGGTTGATGTCCCCATGGCTGATTACTCGGGCCACGAGGACATGTGGGCCGCCGCCACCGCGATTCTGGATGAGATTGACGAGCCTGCTCCTGTTGCAGCCCCCGCTCCCGTCGCTGCCCCTCAGCCTGCTGCCCCCGCCTATGTCGGCCGTCACAGCGCTGTGTTCCCCGAGGATACTGCCCGTATCTCGCGCGAGAGCATCGAGCGGGCCGAGGCTATTGCCGCCGGCATTATGGAAAACCGTCGTCACGAGCGCGTCAATCAGATCCTCGAGGAGGAGATCGAGCGCCTGCAGTCCTCTACCGCCAAGCGTACGGGTCGTGCCTACCTGAGCGTTATCGAGGGCGGTACCGCCAGCTTCGCGCCGCTCCGCGCGGAGGCATAACTTCTGCATGGTTAAGATCAATCGAAAATGGGCGGTCGTGACCTGCCTGATGGCGCTCTTGATCTGGGGCAATTCGCTGGTTCCCGGCTCGGGGTCGGGCTCGCTGAGCCTAACGGTCATGGAAGCTATCCGCGGTTTCCTGCACGGCGTGGGACTTCCATATGAATGGGTGACCAACTTTGTTGTTCGCAAGTGCGCGCATTTTACCGAGTATATGGTGCTCGGCATCTTGGCAACGCACGCCTTTGATTTTGAGGGCCGGCGCACCTTTGACGTGCTGCTGCCCACGGCGGTGTTCCTGCTGCTGATTCCTTCGATCGACGAGACGATTCAGCTCTTTGTGCCGGGACGCGCCGGCATGATCACCGATGTGATGATCGACTGCTGTGGAGCGGCAACGGGCGTTGTGCTCCGATATCTCTTACGGTCGCTGATGTGCGCCAAAAAGGCCGCCTAGGACGTATTGTTTGGTCCTAGGCGGCCTTTTTTATTTGAGGGCTTATATGAGGCGTGGTGGCGTCGTTCCGTAGGTTGGATTTGCCGAGCGCGCCACGCCCTGTGGGTGCGTCTGCTACTGAAGCGCTTGTGCGCCCAGGGCCAGGCAGCCCATGATGCCCTGCTTGCCCTCGAGGCTGTTGTTGACAATGTAGGTGTCGATATCGTTGACCTCGGGCGTGACGATGTAGCTGTTGAGCATCTCGGCGCACTTTTTGCGGGCGAGCGGCACGATAGGGGTGTGATCGGCAACGCCACCGCCGATGATGATCTTCTGCGGGGCATAGCACAGCGTGTAGGTCATGAGTGCCTGTGCCAGATAGCCGGCGAGCAAGTCCATGGCCTCCGAGTCATCGGCCATGTCTCCGGCACTCTTGCCATTCCAGCGCTTTTTAACGCCGGGGCCTGCGATGAGGCCCTCGAGGCAGTTGTCGTGGAAGGGGCAGGCGCTATGCTCGCCGATGGTGTCGCGCGGGTCGCGCGTGACCAGGATGTGGCCGGCCTCGGGATGCATCATGCCGTGCACGAGCTTACCGCCCGAGAGCACGCCGGCGCCCACGCCGGTACCGATGGTCAGGTAGACCACATCGGTAAGGCCCTTGGCACAACCAAACGTGACCTCGCCCAGGCAGGCGACGTTGACGTCGGTATCGTAGCCGCAGGGGATATTGAGCTCGTTTTGGATAGTGCCCAGCAGGTCAAAGTAGCGCCATGCCGTTTTTGGCGTCTCCAGGATCTTGCCGTATTGGGGCGAGGCAGGGTTGACTGCGGTGGGGCCAAAGGCGCCGATGCCCAGCGCGGCGATGCCCTTGTCGGCAAACCATGCGTTAACGGCCTCAACGGTCTCCTGCGGGGTCGTGGTCGCGATCTGCTCACGCTCCAGGACCGTGCCGTCTGCATAGCCCGTGGCGCAGACCATCTTGGTGCCGCCGGCCTCGAGCGCTCCGATAAGCTGCTGCTCTACCATAGTATTCCTCTCTGGGACGAGTTGCTCCATGACTAAAGTATAGAGCTCTAAACCATTTAAGAAAGCGCTATAAAAAGAAGTCTCGTAACGCGGCGAGCGGTGCGAGACTTCTTTGGTTACTTAAGCTGCCCGGCCGTCCTTACCCGCGCGGCTTGATCTTATCACGTAGCGACTTGAGGTTCTCCAGCGCAGCGTTAAGCGTCTCGTCACGCTTGGCAAAGTGGAAACGAATCAGATGGTTGACGGGCTCGCGGAAGAAACTCGAGCCGGGCACTGCGCCCACGCCCACCTTAGACGCGAGGTCCTCGCAGAATTCGAGGTCGCTGTCATAGCCAAACTCAGAGATGTCCATCATGACGTAGTAGGCGCCCTGCGGCACGTTATGCTCAAGACCGATGCTGTCGAGTCCCTGGCAGAACAAGTCGCGTTTGGCGGTGTAGAGGTCAAGGACCTCATCGTAATAGCTGTCGTCGAAGTTGAGGGCAGTGACGACGGCTTCCTGCAGGGGAGCGGCGGCACCCACGGTGAGGAAGTCGTGGACCTTCTTGATGCGCTCGGTGATCTGGGCCGGGGCAATGGTGTAGCCAAGACGCCAGCCGGTGATGGAGTAGGTCTTGGACAGCGAGCTGCAGCTGATGGTTCGCTCGAACATGCCGGGCAGCGTGGCCATATAGACGTGCTCATGAGGTGCGTAGACGATGTGCTCGTATACCTCGTCGGTGATGCAGTAGCCGTCGTACTTTTTGCAGAGGTCGGCGATAAAGGTGAGCTCATCGCGTGTAAAGACCTTGCCGCAGGGGTTGGAAGGGTTGCACAGGACGATGGCCTTGGGGTCGTTGTCGCGGAAGGCCGCCTCGAGTGTCTCGCGGTCAAAGTCGAATGTGGGCGGGTTGAGCGGCACGTAGATGGGCTCGGCACCCGAAAGGATCGTGTCGGCGCCGTAGTTCTCGTAGAACGGCGAGAAGATGACGACCTTGTCGCCGGGGTTGGTGACCGTCATCATGGCGGCCATCATGGCCTCGGTGGAGCCGCAGGTGACTACGATATTCTCGTTGGGGTTCACCGGCATGCCCATAAAGTGCTCCTGTTTGGCGGCGAGCGCCTCGCGCATGGCCTGGGAGCCCCAGGTGATGGAGTACTGGTGATAGAGCGGCCTGGGATCGGCGGCGATGGTGCTCAGGCTGTTGAGCAGCTGCGCCGGGGGATCGAAGTCAGGGAAGCCCTGCGAGAGATTGACAGCGCCGTACTTATTGGAGATGCGTGTCATGCGGCGGATGACCGAATCGGTAAATCTTGCCGTGCGGTTGGAGAGTTCTTTCATGACGGTCCTTTCGAGCATTTGCAGTGGGGCAAGTTTACTCCTATGGAACTGGTAGGATTTGCCCGAAATGGATCCAAAAAAACTCTTTTCAAAATTCTTGAAAATTGGGGCTTGCATCGCGTGGCGTTCCTTGCAATAATAGTCGAGCGCGAAGCGCACAGGACACGGTGGGTGTAGCTCAGTTGGCTAGAGCGACGGGTTGTGGTCCCGTAGGTCGAGGGTTCGAGTCCCTTTACCCACCCCAGTTCTTGCTTCGTGTTGATATCGGGTCGTTAGCTCAGTTGGTAGAGCAGGGGACTCTTAATCCCAAGGTCCAGGGTTCGACCCCCTGACGGCCCACCACACGATATCTCCTCTAGAGTCCGTCACAACGGACTTTAGCTTTGGGTCGTTAGCTCAGTTGGTAGAGCAGGGGACTCTTAATCCCAAGGTCCAGGGTTCGACCCCCTGACGGCCCACCAAAGCATTGTAAAGCGACTGGCTTCGGCTGGTCGCTTTTTTGTTGACCTCGCATGGGGTCGAACCCGTAAGGGCACAGACGCTTTACAAGTCGAGCCCGCCCTGGGGATCGGTGAATCCGTCTGTGCCCTCCTTGAGCTTTTTCTCGTCTGCTTTCACGCGACGTTCGAGCTTCTTTGTATCCTCGGCAGGCGGTAGATTCTCGGGGACAATTCCACGGTCGATGAGGCTGCCACGTACGCTTGTGTTGTTCTCGACGTGCTCTTGCTTGATCTGGTCCAGACCGTACAGGTCGTGTTCCTCGGCGTTGAAGGCCGTCATCGAGTTCGTAAGGTCCTTTGCTTTGATGAGGACATCGGCCAGCCTGTCCGCCAATGCCGCGCTCTTGGGTACGCCGAGCTGCTGCTTCATTTCCGCCGTGCCTCTGCCGCCGAATAACGCTTCATCGCCCTTCGACTTGATGATTGCGAATCCTTTGGAGTCCACGCCGCGTTTGAACGCAATGCCCGAGAGCTGTTTCTCTGAATCGGATAGCGAGTGGCGCGCCTGCAAGCGCTGAATCGCTGCGAAGCGCTGCTCTATGAGCTCCTGACGGCGCATCTGCACGGCAAAGTATGCCTGGGCGAGCGCGATTTCGGGCTTGTTTGGGTCTCCGTTTTGGGCGATTAAATAGCATGCGTAGCGCGTAAGTTTGTAATCTTTAACCGCGCGAGCGGCGACACCGGCAGTTACCATTTTCGTGGTGTCACGAAAATGGGAATCAACTGGAGTTTTGTTTGTTTCGCACGAGACTTTTGCCCTCTTAACAACTTCGGCGAAGTTCTCCCATCGAGTGTACCCCATGGGTTCCATTAAATCGCGTGCGAGCCAATACTCAACGCCGTCTTCCACATTGGCATAGCTATCAAGTTTGACACGCCATTTCTCGATATCTCTACTGTCCATATCTCCTCCTCGCTGGTCTATTGTCTATGCAGGCTTTGCCCGCTCTGTATTCAGAATAAGGATACGCTTTCGTGCGGACACGAATGGGCCCCGTGCCACTTCGAGCTCACGGGGCCCATGGATATCGATTGGTTGTGTTCTGCTTTAGATGGGTGTCCGGTTTAATCCGCTCGATAGTGCGAACCCAGACTTTCGGTTCGCTTGCGCATAGCTTTGACCATCTCCGTTGCCAACTGAATCTGCGACTGTAGGCGGGCGAGGGCTGCGATCTCGCTGTCATCGGCATGCGGCTTGCTCAGCGCCATGGCCTTGTCTTGCAGGCTTTCAAGCTGTTGCAGAGCCTCGGATAGGCCTGTTTCGGTCCTGTTGATCATGCAATAGGTGCTCATCGTGTGCCTAAGGCTGTGTGTCAGGCGATCGGCATCTGTTGTGGCAATGCCGTACTGGGGGAGGGTGATATCCGTCTTCAGGGCCGCTTCAGGCTCTTTCTGCGCTGTGAGGGCTGCCGATGCGCCCGCGATACGTCCGAATACGATGCCGTTGGCGCTTGACAAGCCACCAATGCGGTCGGCGCCGTGCATGCCGCCTGTCGCCTCGCCGCAAGCGTAGAGGCCCTCAACGCCCGTGTGCGCGGTCTTATCGATCTTGATGCCGCCGTTAGCAGCGTGGGCATACATCGCAACGCGCATCTCGTCGGTCGGCGCGATGCCGTGCTCGTCTTGCAGCCAGGTGGCAAAGGTCTGCACAAACTCTGGGACATCCTCGCGGGGGAAGTCGTAGTGGAGTGCCAGGCCTTCGACACCTGCCTGATCGATGACGAGATCGATAGCGCGGGAGGCCAAGCGTGACGTGAAGGGACCATATCCAGAGCGCTGCTCGAGCAGGTCGTCCAGCTTGTCGTCGGCAATATCTACCGGCTGGTCTACGTGCACGTAGCGCCAGGTTTTCTCATTGAAGACCAAGTTACGCCTGGGCTCGATGAAGCCGGGCATCATCTGCATGAACTCTATATTAGTAAGTGTTGCGCCGTGCGCGAATGCGATGGCCTGCGAGGAGCTGAGCACATCAGCCGACGTAAGGCTGCGCTCGAACAGGCCGCCTGTGCCACCGGCTGCGATGATCGTGGCCTTGGCAGCAAAGGGCACGATTCGATTTTCGGTGAGGTCGTAGAGCACGGTTCCGGTTATTCTGCCGTTCGTGTCCTCAACAAGGTCGATAAGCTCATGGCGGGGGAGTAGGCGAATGCCGAGCGACTCGATCCAGGTCGTCAGAGCGTCCTCAAGGGGCTTGCGGGTGAGGCCGCGCCACATGCGCGTCTTGTGGTCAAAGCAGGGGATAAATTGCTTTTGTTGAGCACTCTTGGCGCTTTGCGGACGCTGGAGCTCAACGCCCAGGTCTTGCTCGAGCCAGTCAATCGCTTGGGGAATGCCGTGGACGAACGTTTGGACGAGTTCGGGGTCGGCGACACCGCCGCCGACGGTCTGGATGGTGTCGATGAGGTCCTGCTCGTCGTCTTCGTCGACGGGACCGATGAGGCCGAGGCCCCAGGTACCCGGGAAGAAGCTCGATCCACTCATGGTCTTGCCGGCGCTTGCCACAGTGACGGTTGCACCCGTGCGTGCCGCTTCGATGGCGGCACAAAGGCCCGCAATGCCAGATCCAATTACCAGTACATCAGTCGATTCCATCGGATTCCTTTCTCGTCCGGCGCATTGTCGCACGGGTGATCGGCAATGGGGCCGCAAAGACCCGTCAAATCGGTAAAGGGCAAATATGGCAGGTGGGCGTCATGGACGCTCTGACGCTCCATCTCTTCACATCTCGTATTTCGCCCCAGCTGATATATCGGCATTAGATACCCTGCGCCAGCGCAAACAAAAAGAGCCGCTACCTCGAAAGGTAGCGGCTCCAAAGCTCAACTATCTGAGCATCGCGCGGGCGCGATTAGGCCTTGAGGGCCTCTTCGACGGCGACAGCGCAGGCGACGGTGGCACCGACCATGGGGTTGTTGCCCATGCCGATGAGACCCATCATGTCGACGTGCGCAGGCACGGAGGAAGAACCGGCGAACTGGGCGTCGGAGTGCATGCGGCCCATGGTGTCGGTCATGCCGTAAGAGGCAGGGCCGGCGCCCATGTTGTCCGGGTGCAGGGTACGGCCAGTGCCGCCACCAGAAGCGACGGAGAAGTACTTCTTGCCAGCCTCGAGGCGCTCCTTCTTGTAGGTGCCAGCGACGGGGTGCTGGAAGCGCGTGGGGTTGGTGGAGTTACCGGTGATCGAGATGTCGACGTTCTCGTGCCACATGATGGCAACGCCCTCGCGGACGTCGTCGGCGCCGTAGCAGTTGACGGCGGCGCGGGGACCATCGGAGTAGGGGATGGTCTCGACGACCTTGAGCTCGCCCGTGAAGTAGTCGAACTGGGTCTTCACGTAGGTGAAGCCGTTGATGCGGGCGATGATCTGAGCAGCGTCCTTGCCCAGACCGTTGAGGATGACGCGCAGCGGCTTCTTGCGAGCCTTGTTGGCGTTCAGAGCCAGGCCGATAGCACCCTCAGCGGCAGCGAAGGACTCGTGACCTGCCAGGAAGGCGAAGCACTCGGTGTCGTCGGAGAGCAGCATAGCGCCCAGGTTGCCGTGGCCCAGACCGACCTTGCGGTCCTCGGCGACGGAGCCGGGAACGGTGAAGGCCTGGATGCCCTCGCCGATGATGGCGGCAGCCTCAGAAGCGGACTTGGCGCCACGCTTGACAGCGAGAGCGCAACCGAGGGTGTAGGCCCACTCGGCGTTCTGGAAGGCGATGGACTGGGTGTTGTTGACGATCTCACGCGGGTTGAAGCCCTTGTCGGTGCAGATCTGCAGAGCTTCCTCGAGGGAGGCGATGCCGTTGTCGGCGAGGCACTTGTTGATCTTGTCAGCGCGGCGCTCGTAACCTTCGAACGTAACAGTCATAGTTATTTCCCTCCCTTTCTACTCGTGAACCGGGAACACGCTGGCGACGGAGTGAGTCTCCTCGTCGGTGCGCGGGTCGATGTACTTGGCAGCGTTCTCCCACTGACCATAGTGGCCCATAGCGCCAGCGATGGCCTCCTCGGGGGTCTTGCCGGCCTTGACGGCGTCGGTGAACTTGCCGAGGTTCAGGAACTCGAATGCGATGATCTCGTTCTTGTCGTTGAGAGCCATGCGGGTGACGTAGCCCTGAGCGAGCTCGAGGTAACGAGCGCCCTTGGCCTTGGTGCCGAACATGGTGCCGACCTGAGAGCGAAGGCCCTTGCCGAGGTCGTCGAGGGAGGCGCCCACGGGCAGGCCGCCCTCGGAGAACGCGGTCTGGCTGCGGCCGTAAACGATCTGCAGGAAGATCTCGCGCATAGCAACGTTGATGGCGTCGCAGACGAGGTCGGTGTTGAGGGCCTCGAGGATGGTCTTACCGGGAAGGATCTCGGAAGCCATGGCGGCAGAGTGGGTCATGCCCGAGCAGCCGATGGTCTCAACGAGGGCCTCCTCGATGATGCCGTCCTTGACGTTCAGCGTGAGCTTGCAGGCGCCCTGCTGAGGTGCGCACCAACCCACACCGTGCGTAAGACCGGAGATGTCGGAAATCTCCTTAGCCTGGACCCACTTGCCCTCCTCGGGGATGGGCGCGGGGCCGTGGTATGCACCCTTGGCAACGGGGCACATGTTCTCCACTTCCTGTGAGTACTGCATGCCTCTCCTCTCTATCGTGTTGGCGTCCCGTCTGGGGGTCGTGGCTGGCGATTGCCGGGCGACCCTTCGAAAGGGACATGACATGCAGCCCCTATAATACCGCGAAATGCACGGAATATTCGGCGAACGGCTCAGTTTTCGTAGCGAGAAGTCCGGAAGTTTTAATTGAAACGATTTAACTCTATGTTCTGTGGTCGCGAACTTCCGTGGAGGGGGTCCGTCTTGGGCAAGCTTTTGCTCAGCTTTTGTAAGCGTTGCAGGGGTTGACCTGTTGCAACGGTGCCGTTCGCCGCCTGTTTACTGCCTTTGGCCGCGCGAGTGTATTGTTTTGCGTGAATGTTTTGATGGCACGCTTCAATCGTGCTGTATTGGATGGCAAGCAGATCCCGGCGAAGGGAACGTCATGCAGCGCGTTTGGAAAACGATCACCGGCTTTTATCATGTCTGTGCCCGCGGTACAGGCAAGCAACTGATCTTTGAGAACGATGCGGATCGCTGGGAGTTCCTGGAACTGATGCGTGAGTGCTGCCGCGCTACCCGGGTGACGATTGTGGCGTGGTGTCTCATGGGCGACCACGTGGATCTGGTGCTTTTGGATTACGAGGACGAAATGAGCGCAGCCATGCAGCGGTTGCTGCTGACGTATGCCCGTCGGTTCAATAAACGTACCGGGCGCACGGGCTGCCTGTTTCGTGAGCGTTTTGAGCGTCGCTCGCTCGATACCGACTGGCAGGTGATGGAGGCTATTCGCTCCGTACATACCAATCCGCAGGAGGCGGGTATTGCCCTGATCGAGCGCTATCCGTGGAGCAGTTTTGCCGAGTATCTACGGGCCTATGACAACGATACGACGAGGGAATTTTCCGACCCTTCTTGCGTGCTTGAGCTTTTTGGTTCCGCCAAGGCCTTTATTGCCTATTCGCTTTCGACGCCCGACGGCTGCGAGCCGGCGATGCCCGATCTAGAAGAGACGGAGTGGGAGCGGCGCGCCTTTGCCGACAAGTTGGCGAAGGGGCTCGGGGTTAAGCTCAACGGGGTTAAAGCCGCACCGCCGGCGCAGCGCAACATCGTTATTCTTGGATTGCACGATGCCGGTTTTACGGTGCGTCAGATTGAGCGGTATACGGGGATTGGTAAAAGCACCGTTTCTCGTATTGTGCGCGCTTATACGAAGGTGGACGCGCAGGCCGAGGGCTCGAAATAAAGGCAGAAAAGAAAAGGCTCTGTTAGACCAGGATTGACATTCCGCCCCGTCATCTTCTTGCGATTGCACAATGGTCGCCCCTTGTCGAATCTGAATCCGGCAAGGGGCGATGCGCCCGAGACCGGACGAGTTGCTCGCCTGGCCCTGCCGTT
>DBFSET010000046.1:0-16011 GCA_048416615.1 Collinsella sp.
ATTGCCGGAGCTAAATGGCACTGCGCTTGATTTAGGCTGCGGCTGGGGCGCTTTGGGATTATTTGTCAAGGCGCGCAATCCAGGGCTAAATATCACACTGGCCGACATAAACGAGCGCGCGGTGGAGCTGAGCCGCAAAAATGCCTTACTCAACAATATTGAATGCGAAGTAGTATGCTCGGACGGGTTCAGCGGCATCGCGGGCACGTTTGATGTGATACTTACCAACCCGCCGATCCGCGCGGGCAAGCGCGTGATATACGACATGTTTTTGAAGGCGCGGGAGCATCTTAGCGCCTCGGGCGCGCTATACATAGTGATACAGACCAAGCAGGGTGCGGATTCCGCGCTGAAGTTCCTGCGCGAGAATTATGCCGATGCGGACATAATTGCGCGCGGCGGCGGGTTTAAGGTAATACGCGCGCTCATGAGTTCGGCGTGCGAGGACTGATTTTCGAGGTGTGTTTTCAATGGAACAGCCAATGCTTTCATCGATAAAGAAGGGCAGCCCATTCGAGGGCTTTCTGCGTGTAAAGGCGGCGCAGCAGCGTCAGTCGTCCAACGGGTCGAAGTATCTTGACATGACTATCGGCGACATATCGTACGAAGTGAACGCGAAGATGTGGGACGGCACGGTGATTCCGCCGGAGGCGGGCGCGGTAATCAAGGTACGCGGCCTGATGCAGGAATACAACGGCCGGCCGCAGTTTCGCATAGACAAACTGCGCGCGATGTCCGCTGAGGACAATGTAGACATGTCGAAGCTGATTGCGTGCGCGCCCTATCCGCCGCAGGACATGCTGGATACGATACTGGAGACTGCGCTGGCGATAAAGGATGATTTTATACGCAACATAGTACTGGAGCGTCTGGACGAAGTAAACGACCGTCTACTCTACTTCCCTGCGGCGCAGCGCATTCATCATGCGGAGCGAGCGGGGCTGCTCCACCACACGTTAACGATGCTCCGTTGTGCGGACGCACTGATTCCGATCTACCCGTTCCTGGACGGCGATCTACTGCGTGCGGGCGTAATACTCCACGATTTAAGCAAGACGGAAGAGCTGAAAAGCGACAACATGGGGTTAGTGAGCGAATACACGCGCGGCGGCCAGCTAATCGGCCACTTAGTACAGGGCGCAATGGCAATCGACCGCATAGCGCGCAGCATAAACGCGCCCGACGAAACGCGCGAGATGCTGGAGCACATGCTCCTAAGCCATCACGAGCTGCCCGAATACGGCTCCCCCAAGCCCCCAATGTTCCCGGAAGCCGAAATGCTATCCATGATCGACCGTCTCGACGCACGCATGTACGAAATGAGCCACACCATCTCCTGCGTAGAACCCGGCGCTTTCACCGACAAGGTCTGGTCTCTCGACCGACGGCTCTACCGCCGTGAGGAGCGCGCGCCCGCTGCGCCGCAGCCCGACGCTCAGGCATGACGTTTCCACTATTCATAATATTGCTAAAAATCGCCGCGTTTGATCAATTCACGCGGCGATTTTTGATATATGTATTTAGTCGGTCACACGTTTCTGAGCGCGTCTATGGGGTTTAGCCGGCTGGCCTTGCGTGCGGGCGCCCAGCCGAATATTATGCCTACCGCGGCGGAGAAGCCTACACCCAGCGCTATCGCGTCGCGGGACATTACGAATGTCGCGCCCATCGATGTTACCACTATGTAGGAGACTATTACGCCCACTATCAGTCCTAATAGGCCGCCTATCAGCGATAACACAAACGACTCTATCAGGAATTGCATCTGTATCTGGAATGGCTGCGCGCCTAGTGCCTTGCGCAGGCCGATTTCGGCGGTGCGCTCGGTCACGGATACCAGCATCATGTTCATTATGCCTATGCCGCCTACCAGCAGCGCTATCGACGCTATGCCCGCCAGTACGTTTGACATCATGCCCATCATCGTGTCCATCGTGTCGAGCAGGCTTTCCATGTTTATGACCGTGTAGCTGTCGTCCTTGTAGTTGAACGCCGACTTTAGTACTGCCTCAACCGCCGTTACCGTGTCATCCATCATGTCCGTGTCGTCCACATATACGTCAAGGCTTATTACGTTGCGCTGGCCCGCCTGCTTCTTGGCCGCGGTGTACGGGATGATAATCCGGCCGTCCTCGCTCAGTCCCATCGCTTGCGACATTACATCCGCGTCGCTGTCGTCTGATAGAGTGCCTACTATCAGGTATTCTATACCGCCTATGCTTATATGCTCACCCAGCGGGTCGCTGCCGCTGAACAGCGTGGCCGACGCCTTGGAATCGATCACGCATACCCGGTTAACGCTGTCCATGTCCAGTATGTTCAGCGCCCGCCCGCGCGATATGAAGCCGTCGCCCTGCTTGCGGAAGTATACGTCGCTGTACCCGTCTATCGACATGTTCTCGATAAACGCGTCGCCGCTGGATACCGTCGCGGTCAGGCTGGCCTTGGGGTCGACGTCGGCTACATTTTCCAGCGCGCGCAGTTCGTTTAAGTCGCTCTCGGTCAGGCCGCGCTTTAGCGCCGTGCCGGTCGCCTGTACCGTCAGCTTACCCGTGCCCATCGCCGTGAACTGCTCGGTTATCGTATTGGTCACGGCGTTTACGATTGTCATAAGCGCGATTACCGCCATTACGCCGATTATTATGCCTAAGACAGTCAAAAACGAGCGCATCTTGTTCGACCATATGTTGTCCAGCGACATGCGCACGCTTTCGCCCAGCATGGACAGGCTGAATTTACGCATACCCTATGCCCCCTTCGCTCAGCACGCCGTCCAGCACGTTGACCGTGCGGTGCGCATACGCGGCAATGTGCGCATCGTGCGTAATCATTATTATCGTGCGGCCCTCTTTGTTCAGCTCGCCGAACAGCGCCATCACCTGCTTGCCCGTCTCCTGATCCAGCGCGCCGGTCGGCTCGTCGGCCAATAGCAGCGTCGGATTGCCCGCCAGCGCGCGCGCAATCGCCACGCGCTGCTGCTGACCGCCCGAAAGCTCGCAGGGCACCTTGTTCTCGTTGCCCGTCAGCCCCATTTGCGCAATCAGCTCGTGAGCGCGGGCCTCCGCCTGCTCGCGCGGGCGCTTAAGCACGCGGATCGGCGCATCGGTGATGTTTTTCATCACGGTATAGTGCGGGAACAGATTGTAGTTCTGAAACACCAGACCAAACCGCGAGCGCGCCTGTTTAGGAACATCACCCTTTGCGTACACCGCGCCCGAACCCGCATCCGTCGCGACGGCAAGGTCACCAAACGAGAGCGAGCCACCGTCGAGCGTCTCGAGCAGCGTGGCACAGCGCAGCAGCGTGGACTTACCGCCGCCCGAAGGCCCGATAATCGCCACGACCTCGCCACGCTTTACCTCGAGTGAGATATCCTTGAGCACTTCATTGCCGCCAAACGCCTTGCGCGCGTTCGATATGTTCATTACCGAATTAGTCATGGTAGTAATCCAATTTTTTCTCCGCGGCGCCCAACAGCATCTCGACTACGAAGTTGAAAACCCAGTAAATCAGCGCCGCAATCGCAAACGGCACCATGCTCACCTGCGAGGCAACCAGTGCCTTGGCGGTCGAGAACATCTCACCCACGCCAATGGCAAACGCCAGCGACGTGTCCTTGACCAGCGTGATGATCTCGTTGCCCATCGCTGGCAGAATACGCTTGGCGACCTGCGGCATCACGATATACAGAAACGTCTGCATACGCGAATAGCCCAGCACCTCGGCTGCCTCGTATTGACCGCGCGGAATGGACTGCAAGCCCGAGCGATAGATCTCGGCAAAGTAGCCGGCGTAGTTGATGATGAACGCCACGACGCATGCCGTCCATTTGGAATCGGGCGTGAGCGAGATGCCGAACACGTAGTACGGGGCAAAGTAGATGGCAAACATCTGTAGCATGAGCGGCGTGCCGCGCATCACCGAAATATAGATGCGCGCGATCCAGCGAAGCGGCGCAATTTTGCTCATGCGCATGAACGCCACGGGGATTCCCAGCGGAATCGACCCGAGCAGCGTCAGCACAAACAGCTGCAAGCTGACCAAGAATCCCTGGCCAAGCATCTGCATCATGACTTGGATAGACAACCTACCCTCTCTTTCACAGCAACAGAACAGCGGGCGTTAATTGAAATAGGCACAGTGCCCAAGATTGCGAGCGACAAGCCCGACGAAGCGTACTTTGGTACGCGAGGAGGGTTGGAGCCGCAAGGTTGGGTGCTGTGGCTATTTCAAAACCCAATTATCGAAAGATAGACCATAGCTTGAATACTTGTCGCACAGGTCCTTAACCGTGCCGTCCTCGTAGAGCGCCTTGAGCGACTCGGTCACGGCATCGGCGGACTTGGTGTCGCCCTTCTTAAAGCCAACGGCGTAGTGCTCGCTGGACAGCGGCTTGTCGAGCTGTGTATAGGCATCGGGCTTGGCGGCAAGCTGATACTGAGCGATCGAGAGGTCACAGGCAACGGCATCGACTGCACCAGTCTCGAGCTGCATAAACGCCGTGTTGTACTCACCGATGGTATCGAGCGTGGCAAACGTCGCGGCCAGATCCTTCTGGTCGCCCTCGAGCACATCCTGTGCGGCGGAATCAGTCTGGGTAATCACGGTCTTGCCGGCAAGATCGTCCCAGCTCTTGATACCCGCGTCCTTCTTGACCACGAGCACTTGCTCGTTGAGCATGTAAGGCTCGGAGAACGTGTAGTCGTCCTCGCGGCCCTCCATGGTAAAGCCGTTCCAGATGCAGTTGATGGCACCCGAGTTGAGCAGCGTGTCCTTGGCATCCCAGTCGATAGCCTCAAACTCAACGTCCCAGCCCTGCTTATCGGCAACGGCCTTGGCAAGGTCGAGGTCAAAGCCGGTGTACTCGCCATCGTCGCCTACAAAGCCATACGGAGGATAGGACTTGTCAAAGCCCACCACGAGCTTCTTGGACTCCGCAGCGCCCTTCACGTCCTTGGCTGCAGCAGAACCGGCGGCGGAGCCCTTATCGGCACCACCGCCGCAGCCTACCAGGCCGAGGCCAAGCACCGTGGCAAGCGAACCGGCTAGACCAACAAACTGACGACGAGACATATCGGCATTCATGGTATCCCCCTTGGTAGCACTTTAGTTAGGTAAAGTGAGTCATGTAACGTTCAGAATCATACACTTTAGTGAGATAGAGTACAAGGGAGGGCTTGCCCGGCGTGGGCGGGGAGCGGCGCGTAATTAAGTTTCCTGCTCTACAGTCCTGCGCAAGACGGAAAGCACATTAAGTGCTTTCCTTTGCGCGCGGAACTCGCGATAAACTTAATTACGCGCCGCTCCCCGCCCACGCCGGGCAAACGTCGTTGGACTTATCACTGACGTGAAGTGGACGCTTGTATATCGTCTGCTAGCTTGGCACGGTACAATGCTTTAAGATTTCAATTTGTAAATTAGTGGGGTTAATTCATGGCAGAATCTCGTGCGGAGCGTAAGGCTCGTCGTGCTTTGATCGAGGCGGCTGAGGGGTCGAAAGAGGAGAAATCTTCTGCGAAATCCAAGTCTTCCAAAGCTGCAAAAAGCAAATTGACCAAGAGCAGGGCTAAGGCCAAGCGTGCCAGCTCTCGTCGGAGCGGGGATAAGGCGTCCCAGGCTCACTCCAAGCGCCCGCATAATGATCCGGTTTCGTCTGTACGTAAGGCTGTGGACCCCAAGTCTCCCTGTTCGATCATGAAATCTTGTGGTGGGTGCACGGCGCTCAATCGTCCTTATAAAAAGCAGTTGGCAGCTAAGCAGGCTGCTATGGAGGAGCTTTTTGCTTCGCTCTGTGAGCGTGAGGGTATCGCCGTTGATCCTATTCGCGGTATGGGCGTGACCCTGGGCGATCCGGGTAAATATCCTGCGCCGCGTGGCTTTCGCCATAAGGCTGCCACTCCCTTTGCTCCCGGTAAGGAGGGCGCTGTCCGTTGCGGTTTCTTTGAGCGCGGCACGCACAAGATCGTTGCCGTACCCGAGTGTCCTGTCGAGGCGCCGGGTGCCCGTCAGATCCTCAACGGCATCGCACGCGAAGCTGAGCGGCTGCATATTCCCGCCTTTAATGAGGACAAGCATCTTGGTTTGCTTCGCTATGCCATCGTCCGCTGCGGTTGGCGTACCGACCAGGTCATGGTTACGCTCGTGACCGCCCAGCGTGACTTACCGCATGCGCAGGAGTTCTTTGAGGCCGTCGCGGCGCTCGATCCGCATATCGTCACCGTTGCCCAAAATATCAATGGCCGTCCCGGTAACGCCATCTTGGGCGAGGAAACTCGTATCGCCCATGGCGCCGAGTGCATGCGCGATCAGCTGCTCGGCTGCAACTTCGACATCTCCCCCACCGCGTTTTATCAGACCAACCCGCAGCAGACCGAACTGCTCTATCAGCTCGCCATTGACGGTATGGACCTGCAGCAGGGTGACGTACTCATGGATGCCTATTGCGGTAGCGGAACTATCGGCCTGTGCGCAGCCAAAGCCGCCCAGGACAAGGGCATCGGCATTATGCTGCTTGGCGTTGAGCGCAACCCGGCGGGCATTGCCGACGCACGTCGCAATGCCGAGCTCAACGGCCTCACCCGCAGCGCTTGGTTTATGGCCGACGATGCGACCGACTATATTCTCGATGCCGCCGATAACAACGAGCGCGTTGACGTCCTTTCCATCGATCCGCCGCGTGCCGGCTCTACCCCCGAGTTCCTCGAAGCTGCCTGCGCACTTAAGCCGCGCCGCATCACCTATATCAGCTGCAACCCCGTGACCCAAGAGCGCGACCTGCACCAACTCCTCGACGGAGGCTATCACCTGCTCAAGATCACACCGGTCGACATGTTCCCCCACACCGACCACACCGAGACCGTCGCGGTCCTCGAGCGCCGCTAATCCACCCCGGTAGATTTTTGGGACAGGAAAGGGGGGGGCGGCCCGTCTGGACCGCCCCCCTTTCGTTGGACATATGAGTCTCGTTACATCCCCTTGCGCAGGTCGCATACGCCGGCTGCCGCCATCTCGCGCAGCAGCGTCTCGCGGTCGCGCGTCACGATCAGGTCCAGCGGGAAGTGAATCTCGTCGAGCAACTTGCGGGCGTGCTCGAGCTTGCCAATGGCCATACCAATGTGGGCATCGGTCGACACACCAATACCCACGCCCAGCTCGGCGCAGCGCTCGGCAATCTTGCGGCATACGGCCCAATGCTCAGTGTCGGTACCGTGCTCAAGACTATGGTTGTTGATCTCAATGATCTTGTGCTTGGCTTTGGCCGCCAGCAGCACCTCATCGATATCGAACGGCACGCCCGAACGACCCGTATGCCCAAGCATGAACACCTTGGAATGCTCCAGGGCATTGATATACATCTGAGTTGTTTGGGCGAGCGTCGCGCCTTCGGCAAACTGCGGATTATGCACGCTTGCCACCAAATAATCCAAATTGCGCGTCACCAATTCGAACAGCGAATGCTGGTGACTGTACGAATCGCCGGCAATATCGAGCGACACGGGAATGTCCTCGCCAAACAAGCTTCCGTCCAGCGAAACGATATCGACCTCGGCGCCGCGAAGCACCAGCACGCCGCTCCAAATGCGCGGCCAGATATCCTGGTTAATAAAGAACTGGAAATTGCGCAGGTCGTTGGGGCAAGCCGTAACCATAGAGCTCAGATGGTCGGCAGATCCGAGCACCTGCAGGCCACGTTCCGCCGCCCAGTACACATTCTCCTCAATGGTTGAGTACGCATGCGCGGAGAACAACGTATGAGTATGAATATCACAAGAAAGAAGGTAGGGCATCGGGTCTCCTTATCCGGTATGGCCGTCGCGTATATTCATTGTACGCATAGCTTTCGGCAGTCGTAAAACTGCTTCATCCCAATCACACAACGGCATAGACAACGGGGTCTGGCTTAAAACCAAACCCCGTTTCACGTAAAACATTGTAAGCAGAGCGCTTTACTTTTGACGATACTCGTCGGCCAGCTGCTTCCAGGCGGGCAGTGAGTTAACGATAGTCTCGTAGCTCACACAGTAGCCCAAGCGGAACCAGCCCGGCATGCCAAAACTGTCCGAGGGCACCGCGAGCAGCTCATACTTCTTCGCGCGCTCGCAGAAAGCGTTCGCATCGGGCTCCAGCGCCTTCACCCACAGGTAGAATGCACCATCCGGCTCAACATACGTGTAGCCGTACTCCGCTAGTGCATCGGTAAGCGCGGTGCGGTTGCGCGCATAGGCCTCAACGTCACTCGGCTCATCGATGCAGTCGATAATTACGCGCTGGAAGAGCGCCGGCGCGCACACGAAGCCCAGCGTACGGGCGGCACCCGCAACAGCCGGCATCAGACGCGCAGCCTGCGGATTGGTGTTGGGAACCAAAATCCAACCCACGCGCTCGCCCGGCAGCGACAGCGACTTGGAATACGAGTAGCACACGATGGTGTGCTCGTAGATCGAAGGCACCCAAGGCACCTCGGCGCCATAGACAATCTCGCGATACGGCTCATCCGAGATGAGCATAATCGGGTTCTCGGGATCGCGCTTGGCGTTGACCTCGCGTAAAACACTGGCCAGTCGCGTCAGCGTGTCGCGCGTATACACGGCGCCGGTCGGGTTATTCGGCGAGTCGATGATGACGGCAGTCGTCTTATCGGTAATCGCCTTGAGCACGTTGTCCACACTCAGCTGGAACGTATCTTCATTGGCGAGCGCCTCGACACACGTACAGCCGGCTTTCTCAATCCACACGCGATACTCCGGGAAGTACGGTGCAATGACGATAACCTCATCGCCCGGGTTCGTAACGGCGTTGAGCGTGCAGGTGAGCGAAGCTGCAGCGCCCACCGTCATAAAGACGTCCTTACCCTCATAACTCGTACCAAAGCGGCGGTTGAGCGATTCGGCGACGGCCGCTCGACATTGCGGCAGGCCCGGAGCGGGCGTATAGCCGTGCAGCTGGTCACTCGGCAGCTCCAGGGCCTTCTTAATGGACTCCGCCACAGCAGCGGGCGCCGGAACGCTCGGGTTGCCCAGCGAAAAATCGAATACGTTTTCCGCACCAATCTGCGCCTTGCGCTCAAGGCCATAGCTAAAAATTTCGCGGATGATGGAGCTTTCCGCACCGCGAGCATACATGGTTTCGTTGATCATCTGTACCCCTTTCGCATAGGCGCTATTGTACGCTTTAGTTGAGCAAAGTACCCCAGCAATGTTGATTGGGGACAGACTTAAATGCGTGAAAACGCTCATTTAAGCCTGTCCCCAATCAACAGATGACCCCATATCGCTCAAAAGAAAAAGCCTCCGCAGGTTTCCCCGCAGAGGCTTTCGCCACAAAGGCTATTTGTCGGCGTCGGCGTCGGCACCGGCATCATCGCCGGCATCATCGGATGCGACTTCGGCATCCTCCTGCATGGCCGCCTGCGCAAATGCCGCGGCATCAGCCGCCAGCTCCTCCTCGCTCATGCGAGGCGCACGCTTCTTGGCCGGCATGCCGGCCGCCTTGGCGTTGCGCTCCTCCTTGGCCGCCAGGATATCGCCCTCGCGCTCAAGGTAGGCATCCCACTCGTTGTCGAGCAGGGCGTTCACGGCGTCGCCTTCGACGGTCTCGCGCTCAAGCAGCACCTTCGCCATCAGATCGAGCTGATCGCGGCGGGCATCCAGAATCTCGACCGCACGACGATGGGCCTCGCGCATGATGCGCTGGACCTCGATATCGATGCGGCGCGCCGTCTCCTCAGAGTAGTCCTGATGATCGGCATAGTCGCGGCCCAGGAACACCTGATGCTGCGCCTCACCAAACACCTGCGTTCCCAGCTCCTCGCTCATGCCCAGGCGCGTGACCATCTCGCGCGCCATCTTGGTCGCGCGCTCCAGATCGTTGCTCGCGCCCGACGTGATGTCGTCGCACATGAGCTCCTCGGCAACGCGACCGCCCAAGAACACGGCAAGCTCGTCGAGCATCTCGTTCTTGGTCTTGAGGAAGTGGTCCTCCTGCGGAAGCTGCAGCGTGTAGCCCAGGGCCTGACCGCGGCTGACAATCGAGATCTTGTGGACCGGATCGGAGTGCTCCAGGATGTGGCCCACCAGGGCGTGACCGCTCTCGTGGTAGGCAATCGTGGTGCGCTCGGCCTCGGTCATCACGCGACCCTTGCGCTGCGGTCCGGCAATCACGCGCTCCATCGATTCCTCGACCTCGTCCATCGAGATCACGGAACGATGACGGCGAGCGGCCAGCAGCGCAGACTCGTTGAGCAGATTTGCCAGATCGGCGCCGGTGAAGCCAACGGTCATCTGGGCGAGCTTCTCAAACTTCACGTCCTCGTCCATCGGCTTGTTCTCGGCATGCACGCGCAAAATCTGCTCGCGGCCCTTCACATCCGGACGGTCGACCGTGACCTGACGGTCAAAACGACCGGGACGCAGCAATGCCGGATCCAAGATGTCAGGACGGTTGGTCGCAGCAATCAGGATGACCGACTCGCTCTCCTCAAAACCGTCCATCTCGACCAGCAGCTGGTTGAGCGTCTGCTCGCGCTCGTCGTGACCGCCGCCCAAGCCAGCTCCGCGCTGGCGTCCCGCAGCATCGATCTCATCGATGAAGATGATCGACGGGGCCTGGGACTTGGCCTCCTTAAAGAGGTCACGCACGCGGCTGGCGCCGACACCCACGAACATCTCGACAAAGTCGGAACCCGAGATGCTAAAGAACGGCACGCCCGCCTCGCCGGCAACGGCCTTGGCCAGCAGCGTTTTACCGGTGCCCGGAGGGCCCACCAGCAACACGCCGCGCGGGATCTTGGCGCCCAGCTTGCGATAGCGATCCGGATCGCTCAAAAAGTCACGAATCTCCTCGAGCTCCTCGACCGCCTCGTCCACGCCGGCAACGTCCTCAAACTTGACCTTGGGGCGCGTGGCCTCGTTGGTCTTGGCGTTGGTCTTGCCAAACTGCATGTTCCTGTTGTTGGCGCCCATCATCTGGCGCATAAAGTAGAACATGATGGCGATCAGGGCGATTGTCGGAAGCACGCTCATCGCCAGGTCGCCCCAAAAATCGGGATCGTTGGTGTTGACGATGTACTTGGTATCGGGGTGCTCCGCCATAAGCTCGGCAAGCGAATCGGAGCCGACATAGGTCGAGGAGAAGCTCTTGAGCTCGCTCGTATCGCCCTTGTCCTTCTTCGTCTTCCAGTAATGACCCGCCACGCTTCCGTCTTGAACCGTATAGGTCAGATCTTCGACGCGATCCTGCTTGATGGCACTCACCATCTCGCTCGTCGCGAGCTTAACGGTATTGCTGGAATTGGCAAAGCCGGAGCCCATGTTAAAGAAGGCGTAGCCCAGAAGCGCACAAGCCAAAATAAAATACAGCCAGCCCGTACGCGTGGGCTTCTTGCCTCCGGGCATCCCCGGGATCTTAGGCTCCCGGGGAGTCTGGGAATTGTTATCGTTACGGTCGTCGGGCATCTTACGAATAAACCTCCGGTTTCAAGATGCCCAGATACGGAAGGTTACGATAGCGCTCGGCATAGTCGAGGCCGTAGCCCACCACAAAGGCATCGGGGCAATGGGTTCCAACATACTTGGGCGTGATGGCCGAAGTACGGTCCTCAACGTCCTTCCACAGGAAGGCTGCGACCTCCAGAGAAGCGGGCTTGCGGCTCTCGAGGTTCTTCATCAGATACTTGAGCGTCAGGCCCGAGTCCAGAATGTCCTCGACGATCAGCACGTCGCGACCGCGGATGTCGATATCCAGGTCCTTAATGATACGCACGATACCCGAGGACTTCACGCCGTCGCCATAGCTCGAAACAGCCATGAAATCGATGTTGGTCGGCAGCTCGATCTTGCGCATCAGGTCGCCCATAAAGACCACGGCGCCGCGCAGGACCGCAATCAGCACCAGATCCTTACCCGCGTAGTCACGAGTAATCTGCTCGCCTAGGCGAGAGACGATACCGTCGATATCCTCCTGCGTAAACAGAACCTTCTCGATATCCGGATGTTGAGAAGCCATGACAACCCTTTCTTGTGCTTATCGCCCACACACCGCCGTATGGACGCGAACTTCACATTCTAGCAGCGCACGGGGTATATTTTCCAGCCCGTACGCCATCAGCGCGGGAATACCGTCAACGTCGCACAGAATAGCTGGCGTGGGACGCTATTCCGCATCGACCACACGAAGCAGATACGCCACGCGCGTTGCGGCCGTGCATTTAAAGCGCTCGTCCGTGCGAACGCCTGCGACCCATACCACGGCACCTCCCGGAGCCGTTCTCACCACAGGAACGCTTGCGCGCTCAGAAACGGGAACACGAGCCTCGTTAAGCAGGTCGGACACCTTCTTACTTCGCCCACTCATGCCCAACGGACACATCACATCCCCCGGCGCGGGACCGTCTACCCACAGACGCACCAAACGCGCCTCGGCGGGAATCTCCCCGCGCGAGCCGGCGAGCATCCGTTCGCTATCGCGATCGGCAAAGCCCAGCGTCGCGGCATCCACCATAGCGGCCACCCCTCCGGCACCCGCGAGCTCGCGGGCACGGCTCACAATATCACACCCCGGCTCGACGGCTATCGGCTCTGCCACCAGGATGCGGCCCGCCCCCAGCGGCAATCGACCGGGAATGGTGACCCAATCGGCAACCAACCCCTCGCGCGCCGCCGGGGCTTTGAATGACAGCATGCCAAACTCTACGCGCGCATCGATTCCCGCCGGCAGCGTGACCGAACCCGAGCCTTCGGCGACGCAGGCGAGCACGCGCTCCACATGCCGCATCTCCGGGCGAGCGTCGGGGTCGATACGCTTAATTGCCAGTCGCACCATGCGCCGAGCAATCACCACCTCGGCCGCGGCCAGTCGGCGAGCGTCAAGGACCAGTGCACCCGCCGCCTCCTTACGCAAACAGCTTCGAAACGCCTGTGCCGACAGCTGGGATAGAAACGCATCTTCATCGCCCAAAATCTCGCAGGCGGCGCCAATCGTCTTGCAGACGCTCGCGTTGCGCTGCGCCACCACCGGCATCACTCTATGGCGCACGTAGTTACGCAGGTACGACACGTCCTCGTTGCTCTCGTCCTCTCGCCACGGCTGACCATGCACCTGTAGATAGCCCACGAGCTCATTATGAGTCAGGTCGAGCAAGGGACGCACCACGATATTCCTCCGGCGAGGAATGCTCGATAGACCAGCGGGCCCCGAACCCTTAATCGCGTTCATCAAAAACGTTTCCGCGCGATCCGAAGACGTGTGCGCGGTGCAGATACGAGCCGCCGTTCGCGGCGCCCCCGTCTGGACGCAGAGCTCGCGAACATACCTCCGCGCCGCGGCATAGCGCACCTCGCGGGCAGCCGCCTCGATATTGCCCGATTCATCATCAAAATAGGCATGCTCAACACACAGCGGCAAGCCATATTGTGCGCATAGGCCGCGCACAAAGGCCTCGTCGCCATCGGATGCCTCGCCGCGCAGATGATGGTTCACATGCAGCACGTGCAGTCGCTCGCGCGCGATGGGGGCTACACCACGCCCGTCCAGAATATCCAACTTTGATGTGCAAGCCATAAGGAGCAAAGCCGTCGAGTCCGCACCACCTGATACCATGAGCACCACGGGGGCAGCCGTCTGCCGCGTTGCCAGGGCTTTATCATCGGCCCACGATGCGACATGGTGTCCATAATGCTGAGATACCGTTGGCATTTGCTTCCTCCTCTATTCGTTCGCACCCATTGTATCCTTTGGAATCTTATGTCTCGTCTGCACCTTCATATCCTTGGCAGCGGCTCAAAAGGCAACTGCGCGCTCATCGAAGGCCCCCGGGGGCTCATCATGATTGACGACGGTCTTTCTCGCCGCGAGACATTAAAGCGCATGGCAGAACTGGGACTCTCGGCAGACAACGTCTCGGCTCTTCTCATTACTCATGAGCATAGCGATCACATCAAGGGTCTCGATGTCTGGTGCAAGCACTGGCACGGTCCCCTCTTTGCCAGCAGGGGTACACTTTCGAGCAAAGAAAATCTTTCGCATATGCCTGTCGAGGAATTCGATCCCGGTGACACCCTATCCATTGCCGGCATCCACGTGCAAACCTACTCAACATCACACGATGTCATCAATCCAGTCGGCTATCGATTCGACGCCCCCGATGATTCCATCGGCTTTGCCACCGACACCGGTGAGCTATCGAGCCAAGCCATGAACACCCTCGAAGATTGCCGAGTCCTCGCGCTCGAAAGCAATCACGATGTGACCATGCTGCGCGAGGGAGAATATCCCCGCTTTCTTCAGGAGCGCATCCTGTCTGCAAGGGGACACCTCTCCAACGACCAAGCCGCCGAAGCCGCGCGCGAACTTGTTACCGATCGCACCGAACAGCTCATTGCCATGCATATCAGCCAAGACAACAATCGTCCGAGCCTTACCGTCAAAAGCTATGCCAAAGCTCTAGCCGCAACCCTGGATGACGAGGTCGGCAGCTCCGCCACCCTTCTCCAAGGATCGCGAAAACTCTCGATATGCCCCGCAAGCCAGTATCGGCCAGCAACCATTCAATAGACTGTCCTAGACAGCAAAAGGGGCCGGGAATCGCTTCCCAGCCCCTTCTGTTGTCTTTTAATAGCGCAGAACACCAACGAAGTTAGTCGATGGAGATCTTCGTAACGTTCTTCTTCTCGACGATCTTGGGAACCGTAACGGTCAGGATGCCGTCAGCGTACTTAGCCGAGAGGCCCTCGCTTGATGCGTCCTTAAGATACACGCCACGCGTCGCGCTGTACGAGCTGAACTCCTTCTGCAGGAAGTTCTTGCCCTCGTTCTCCTCGTCTTCCTCGACATTCACGCTAATGGACAGACGGCCCTCGTTAAGCTCGACATCGATATCGTCCTTGGCGACGCCGGTCAGATAAGCCTTAACCTCATAGCCATCGCCCTTATCCTCAACGTCAACGGGGAACGCCTTAGAGGCAATCGAGCTGTTCGCTAGGTCGCTCATATCATCAAACAGATCGAACAGCGAGCTTGCAGAGGGACGAACGCCAAAAACCGAACGATAAGGAACCATGCTTGCCATGTTTACCACTCCTTTATAGGACTGCCGAGTCATCTTCCAGGTGACTGGGACTTCTTTTGACGCTCTTATATATGCCCACCCGATGCTCATATATACATCGACTATAAAGTTTTTTGAGTCCAGTACTATAAGCATATCTAAGTGTGTAGCACTAAGGTTTTAGGAAGGTTAAGGTTCTTTGAACCAGAGCTTAAATAACGAGTATGTCCACAGCTACAAATAACAAGGGGCTTACAATGAGCGCGTACACGTTGTTGGCAACGAGCTAAAGGGCATCATGGACGACCAAAACCAGAACAATATGTTAATGCCGACGCAGGGGGGAGATACTTCCACGCAGCCGCCACGGTTCCATCGCCCCCACATCTCGCAAGAGCCCATTAATGATGCAGAGCCCGAGTATGTGACGAGAAATCGCTATCAAACGCTCGAGGATGCCCAGACGGGACGTAAGCACATGGGCGTCGCATCGAGCGATCCCGTATATCTGAAAGATGCACCGTTATCAAAAAACAGCGCGATCAATGACGACCCGACGAAGACGCCCAAAACTCGACAGCAAAGAGGTCCTCGACCTAAGCAAACCTTAACGCATTCGGCTCGTTATCTCGAGACGCCAAAACAAGGGAAAACGATCTTCGTCTCATCAAGTAAACGACGTAAGCAGCATCGACTCCAATTGCTACTTTTAATCATTGTGGTCATAGCAGTTGCCCTTGTGATTCGATTTATTGTCTTTAAATAAAAGCTCATTACTCATAAGCCCAACCGGGCTAGAGGTGAATGCAACTACATTGTGGTGTATCAAACGCAAAAAAGGGGGAGGCCGCGAGGCCTCCCCCTTCTTCAAGTCATGCGACGGCTCGGTGCCGTCCACCGGTCAGCGGCGCCCTGGCCTCCCACGGGCTGACCCCGCAGTACTCTCGGCGCGATGGGGCTTAGCTTCC
>DBFSET010000047.1:0-29293 GCA_048416615.1 Collinsella sp.
TGGCAGTCAAGAGGTCAGGGGTTCGATCCCCCTCGTCTCCACCCGAGCATTGAATGAGGCTCCAACGCAAGTTGGGGCCTTTTTTCATATAGGCACACAAGGTCAAAGGCGGCACCATGATCCTCCTGGTCGACAAGATCGAAAAAAGCTTCGGCGCGCGCGTCCTCTTTAGCGGCGCGTCCTTCCAGATCAACCCCGGCGAACGCTTTGCGCTCGTGGGACCCAACGGCGCCGGCAAAACCACCATGCTTAAAATCATCATGGGCATCGACAGCCCCGACGCTGGCCAGGTCCAGTACGCCAAGGACTGCCAGGTAGGCTACCTAGAGCAGGAAACCAACCTGGAGCACAAGGACACAACCATCCTCGCCGAGGTCATGGCCGCCGCCAAGGAAATCCGCCGCATGGGCGAGCGCGCCAACGAGCTGCAAGCCCAGATCACTGAGCTCTCCGAGCAGGGCAAGGACGTCGATGCCCTCCTCAACGAATACGGCCAGGTCCAGGACCGCTTTGAGCACCTGGGCGGCTACGAGCTGGAGAGCAACGCCCGCAAAATCCTGTCCGGCCTCGGCTTTAAGGTCACCGACTTTGAGCGCCCGTGCTCTGAGTTCTCGGGCGGCTGGCAGATGCGTATCGCGCTCGCCAAGCTCTTCCTGCGCCATCCCGACCTGCTGCTTCTGGACGAGCCCACTAACCACCTGGACCTCGAGAGTGTCCAGTGGCTGCGCGGCTTTATCGCGAACTACGACGGCGCCGTCCTCATCGTCAGCCACGACCGCGCCTTCATGGACGCCTGCGTCGACCACGTCGCCGCGCTCGAGAACCGCCGCGTAACCACCTACACCGGCAACTACAGCAGCTACCTCAAGCAGCGCGAGGACAACCTGGAGCAGATGCGCGCCAAGCGTGCTGCCCAGGAGCGCGACATCGCCCACATGCAGGTCTTCGTCGACAAGTTCCGCTACAAGCCCACCAAGGCAGCCCAGGCCCAGGAGCGCATCCGCAAGATCGAGCAGATCAAAAAGGAGCTCGTCATCCTGCCCGAAGGCCACAAGCACATCGACTTTAAGTTCCCCGATCCGCCGCGCTCCGGCGACATGGTCGTGGGCCTGGAGGGCGTCTCCAAGTCCTACGGCGACAAGCACATCTACAGCGACATCGACCTCAAACTCTACCGCGGCGAGCACGTGGCGCTCGTCGGCCCCAACGGCGCCGGCAAGTCCACCCTCATGAAGATCCTCGCCGGTCTGGAGCCGCCCACCACCGGCACCCGCGATCTGGGCACCAACGTGGGTGTGGCCTACTATGCCCAGCACGCGCTCGAAGGCATGACCGAGTCCAACACCGTCCTGCAAGAGATCGACTCCGTCACGCCTAAGTGGACCGTGCCGCAGCAGCGCAGCCTGCTGGGCGCCTTCCTGTTTAGCGACAACGACGCAATCGAAAAGCAGATATGCGTCCTCTCCGGCGGCGAAAAGGCGCGCCTGGCGCTCGCCAAAATGCTCGTGGCCCCCGAGGCGCTCCTGTGCCTGGACGAGCCCACCAAC
The DNA here is from genome assembly GCA_048416615.1 of Collinsella sp. GTDB lineage: Bacteria > Actinomycetota > Coriobacteriia > Coriobacteriales > Coriobacteriaceae > Collinsella. The sequence continues at coordinate 1,548 of DBFSET010000047.1, forward strand.
CACCTGGACATCGACTCTGTGGACATGCTCGAGAACGCCCTGCAAAACTTCCCCGGCACCATCGTGCTGATCAGCCACGACGAGCACCTGGTGCGTGCCGTGGCCAACCGCATCATCGACATCCGCGACGGCAAGGTCACGGTCTACGACGGCGACTACGACTACTACCTCTACAAGCGCGAGGACCTCGCGGCCCGCGCCGCCGCCGAGGCGGCAGGGGAGAGTGCTCCCGCCGCGGCCAAGCCCACCAAAGCCAGCGTCGCCCAGGCCGATACCCCCGCTGCGGCCCCCAAGCCGGCCGAGGGCAAAAAGACCAAGGAGCAAAAGCGCGCCGAGGCCCAGGCCCGCGCCGCGCTCAATAAAAAGCTCAAGGGCGTGCGCAACCAGCTCAAGAAGATCGAGGCCGAGCTCGACAAAAAGCGCGCCCGCTATGACGAGCTTATGGAATTGATGGCAAGTGAAGAGCTTTATGCCGATCAGGATAAGTTCAACGCCGCGCTGGGGGAATATAACGGCCTTAAGCAAGAGCTACCCAAGCTCGAGGACGAATGGCTCGAGCTTTCCACCCAGATCGAAGAGGAGACCGCGCGTGAACTCTCGTAAGGCCGCTGCCGTGGCGATGAGCATCATCGCCATCGCTTGTCGCATCTGCGGCATCTTTATGAGCGCGATGACCGTGCTGTTGTGCTTTAGCGGCCTCACCGCCAAGCTGAAGATCGTGGGCTTTGTCGTCGAGCTTTCGCGCGCGCTGCCGAGTGCCATCGCCGGCTATGGCGTCATCACATCGCCCTTTGGCGGTGTGTTCCGCCTGGATTACGCTATCGTCGCCGTGTTTCTATTTGTGGCGGATTACCTGCTCACGCGCGCCTCGCGCCGCGTCCGCTAGGGGATTGACATGTCCAGCAGCTACTTCATGAACCTGCTCGCCAGCGCTGTCGCCGTCATCGTGGGCATCGTGATCCACGAGAGCGCACACGCCGCCGTGGCCTGGGCGCTCGGCGACAAGACGGCCCGTTCGCGCGGCCGTGTCTCGCTCAACCCGCTCAACCACATTGACCCGTTCGGTACCATCATCCTGCCGCTGTTGATGCTCGCCGCCGGCGGCCCGGTATTCGCCTTTGCAAAGCCCGTGCCCGTCTACCTCAACAACCTCAAGCATCCCAAGCGCGACGAGGTCCTGGTGAGCGCGGCCGGCCCCGTATCGAACATCGCACTGGCATGCCTTGCGGCCGCCCTCATGCACGCAGCGTACGGTAACCTCTACGCCAGCATGTCCTTTGCTGTGGCGTCCCAAATCATGAACTTCGGCGCCACCTTTATCGTGGTCAACCTGTCGCTCGCGTTCTTTAACCTCATCCCGATCCCGCCGCTCGACGGCTCGTCAATCATCGTGCCGTTTCTCAAAGGCAAAGCCCTCGCCAACTATTACCGTCTGCAGCAATACGCCATGCCCATCCTCATCTTGGTGCTGTACCTGCTGCCCATGTGGACCGGCATCGACGTGATCGGCCGCTATTTCGACGTTACCGTGTATCCGCTGGCTGAGCACCTGCTCAACTTCGCAATCGCCGGCATCTAAGGTAAACTTACAGGTCGACCGTGCAAAACGGTCGTAACATGCACCCAAACCGCGCCGCGAAGGCGCCGTCAAAGGAGGTCGAAGATGTCGTATCGCGTGTCGACGCAGGTCTACAGCGGACCGTTCGACCTGCTGCTGCAGCTGGTAACCCGCCAAAAAGTTGATATCGGTGCCATCTCGATCAGTGAGGTGGCCGAGCAGTACCTTGCCGAGGTCGAGCGCATCGAGGCGCTGGACCTGGACGTGGCGAGCGACTTTTTGCTGGTCGCGGCAACCCTTCTGGACATCAAGGCTGCCTCGCTGGTGCCGCAGGAGGCACCCAGTAAATCCGTCGACGATGACGAGGACGACGAAGACCTCGAGGAACTCAGCGCGCTCGACGGCGACGCCCTGCGCGAAGTCCTGATCCAGCGCCTGATTGCATACAAGCAGTTTAAGGGCGCGGCGGCGGCCCTTGGCGCGCGGATGCAGGCCGAAAGCCGCATGCATCCGCGCGTGGCCGGCCCCGACCCCGAGTTTTTGGGCCTTATGCCCGACTACCTGGCCGGCATTACCCTGCGCGGCCTCGCCGTCATCTGCGCCGACCTGGACGGCAAGCGCCAGACCTTCCTGCTGGAGGCCGAGCACGTGGCACCGCATCGCGTGCCGCTCGACCTGACGGTGGCCTCGGTCGACCGCTTTACCATGGCACACCAAACCTGCACCTTCCGCGAGCTGCTGGATGGCGACGCTACCACCGAGCAACTCGTCGTCACCTTTCTGGCCATGCTCGAGCTCGCCAAACGCGGCTCGCTTACGCTGAGCCAGGACGAGATCTTTGGAACCATTCAAATCAACCGCGTCGAGGGCGCCGAGGCATACGTGCCCGGCGAGGGCCCCGAGCTCACCGAATAGGAGCGGCAACCATGTCAACCCTTTCCACGCTAGAGGCAAACAGCCTCAAAGGCGCCCTCGAGGCGCTGCTGCTGGTGTCGAGCGACCCCGTCAGCGCGCCCGCGCTGGCCGGTGCGCTGGATATCGCCCCGGGCGAGTGCGCGTCGCTTTTGGCCGAGCTCAAGGTTGAGTACGAGGAGGCCAACCGCGGCTTTCAGCTGCGCGAGGTTGCCGGCGGCTGGCGCCTGTTCACGCACCCCGCCTACCACGACGTGGTCGAGGCCTACGTGCTGAGCTGGGACACACAAAAACTGTCGCAGGCGGCGCTCGAGACCCTAGCCGTCATCGCCTACCACCAGCCCGTCACGCGTGAGGTTGTTAAGGGCATCCGCGGCGTCAACTCCGACGGCGTCATCGCGTCGCTCGTTGACAAGGGCCTGGTGCGCGAGCTCGGCCGCGACCCCCAGCGCGGTCAGGCTATCATTTACGGCACGACCAACGCCTTCTTGGAAAAGTTCGGCCTGCGCTCCACCCGCGACCTGCCCGATTTGGAGCAGTTTGCCCCCGACGAGCAGTCGCGCCAGTTTATCCGCGAGCGCCTGAGCGGCCGCAGCATTCAGTCCACGCTCGAGGAGCAGGCCGAGGACCTGGACGAAGAGCGCGAACTGATCGATATCGATGTTGAAGATGTTGAGGCAGTCGAGGACGAGGATACCCTGGTTGTCGACGATACCTCGGAGGACATGCATGACGAGGACTAACGAAGCAGGGGAGACGTGTACCTCACGCGCCGCGGGCGCTACGGCGCCCAAAGGCGACACCCAGCCCGTCTACCCGCACACCATGCGTCTTCAGCGCTTTTTGGCGCGCGCGGGCGTGGCGAGCCGCCGCGGCTCGGAGGACCTGATGACCGCCGGTCGCGTGACCGTCAACGGCCAGGTCGCGACCGAACTGGGCACCAAGGTCGATGTGGACCGCGACCATATCGAGGTCGACGGCATGCCCGTCAAGCTCAACCAGGGTGCCGTGTACCTGATGCTCTACAAACCGACCGGCTACCTCACCACCATGAGCGATCCGCAGGAGCGCCCTTGTGTGGCCGACCTGGTCCCGCGCGACCGCTTTCCGGGGCTCTTCCCGGTGGGTCGCCTGGACCGCGACACCACGGGCCTTCTGCTCTTTACCACCGACGGCGACCTTTCGCAGGATCTGCTGCACCCCAGCAAGCACGTCTACAAGACCTATCGGGCGCTCGTGGACGGGCAGCTGACCGATCGCGACTTAGAACCACTCCGTCGCGGCATCGAGCTCGACGACGGCCTGTGCCAGCCGGCAATCTGCCGCGTCATTAACGCGCGCGAGGCTGAAGCTGTGGCTCCGCAAGGCATCAAGCCCGGTACCACCGCCGTGGAGGTCATCATCCGCGAGGGCCGCAAAAACCAGGTTAAGCGCATGCTGAGCAAGATCCACCATCCGGTGATCCGTCTGCACCGCTGTAACTTTGCCGGCCTGGAGCTCAAGGACGTGGCGAAGGGCTCGTGGCGCGAGCTCACCGACCGCGAGGTGCAGATCCTCAAGGCCGGCGGCATCCCGCCCAAACAGGCCACCTCCAAGCGCGGCGCCGCGCCGGCGACCAACACCGCCTGCCGCACGCGCCACCACGGCAGCCATGGCTCCGCACCCAAGCGCAACACCTACCGCGAGCGCTACACGGGCTAGGCAACCCGCCAAGCCGCAGCGCCTGCGTCCCATACCAGCACGTCAACCACCGAAAGGAAGCATTGCATGATCGTCGCCATCGACGGCCCCGCCGGTTCCGGCAAGTCCACCATCGCCAAGGAGATCGCCCGACAGCTGGGCTTTAACAAGCTCGACACGGGCGCCATGTATCGCGCCGTCACCTTCGCCGCGCTCGACCGCGGCATCGACCTGGACGACGAGGCGGCCATCGACGCCCTCGCCGAGCAGATCGAAATCCGCTTTACCAACGGCACCGGCGAGGACACGCGCCTTACTATCGACGGTAAGGACGCATCGGTTGCCATCCGCACCCCACAGGTAGACGCCAACGTCTCCAAGGTCTCGGCCTACCCGGGCGTGCGCGCCGCCATGCTCATCCACCAGCGTCGTGCCGCCGAGGACCGCGATATCGTGGCCGAGGGTCGCGACATCGGCACCGTCGTATTCCCCAACGCGCAGGTCAAAGTGTTCCTGACCGCCGACCCGCGCGAGCGCGCCCGTCGCCGCGTGCTGCAGCGCCACCAAAACGACGCCCAGCTGCTCAGCGAAGAGCAGCTCGAAGCCGAGGTCGACGAGACCCTCGATGCCCTCAAGCAGCGCGACAAGCTCGACAGCAGCCGCGAGGTCGCGCCGCTCGTGCCCGCCGAGGACGCCGTGCACGTCGACTCCACCGCCCACACCATCGACGAGGTCGTCTCGATAATCGAGGACCTCATCAACCAAAGGAGGTAGCCCATGCGCCTGTTTAAGCAGACGCCCGAGGATTACTACAACGCCCCCTACGCCGAGTTCCCGGCGCTCATCCGCGGCACCGTCGCCGTGGTCATGGGCATCCTGTGGGTCTTCTCCAAGCTCATGTGGCGTTGGAAGGTCGAGGACGCCGACCTGCTGTTTGAGCGCCAGGAAGGCCGCGGCAGCGTAGTCATCTGCAACCACACCTCGATGGCCGAGCTCCTGGCCGTGGAGACGGCGCTGTTCTTTGGTGGCCGCCGCATCCGTCCCATCTTTAAGTCCGAGTTTGCCAAGAGCAAGATCGTACGCTGGGCCTTTAGCCGCGTGGGTGGTATTCCCGTCGAGCGTGGCACCGCAGACATGAAGTGCCTGCGCGCAGCACAGCATGCGCTGCAGCGCGGCGAGGACGTCCTGATCTTCCCCGAGGGCACGCGCATCCGCTCGCACGAGATCAAGCCCGAAGTCCACGGCGGCTTTGCGCTCATCGCCCAGATGGGCAAGGCACCCGTCAACCCGCTCGCCATCTGCGGTTGGTCCGATATCACGCCTGCGGGCAAAAAGCTCATGCGCCCCAAGAAATGCTGGATCCGTGCCGGCAAGGCCATCTCGCTTTCGGATGCACCGGCCGAGCTCAAGCACAAGGAGCGCCTGGCATGGTTTGAGTCCGAGGCCATGAACCGCGTCTACGCCATGCGCGACGACCTGTGCGCCGAGCACCCGGGCAGGTTCTAGCCATGGGCGAGGAAGTCATGAACACTGCCGAGGCTGTGCTCGGCAAGGCAGGCGCCCCCACCATCGAAATCGCCGCCCACGCCGGCACTTGCTACGGCGTGCAGCGCGCGCTCGACATGGCGCTTGCTGCCGCGCCGCAGGCAGGGGAGAGCGCTCAGGTCCACACCCTGGGTCCGCTCATCCATAACCCCATCGTGGTACGCGAGCTCACCGAGGCAGGCGTCGGTCTGGCCGACACCTTGGACGACGCCACGTCGGGCACCGTGATCATCCGCGCCCACGGTGTGGTGCCGCAGGTCATCGACGCCGCTCGCGAGCGTGGCCTTACCGTGGTCGACGCCACCTGCCCCTACGTCAAGAAGGTCCACGTGGCCGCCGAGCGCCTGGTACGCGAGGGCTACCGCGTGATCGTCGTGGGCGAGCCGGGCCATCCCGAAGTCGAAGGCATTTTGGGTCACGCTGGTGATGACGCTCAAGTTGTGAGCTGTGCCGCCGACGCCGACGCGCTACCGCTCAAAGGCAAGGTGGGTCTGGTTGTTCAGACCACCCAGACCGCGCAGAATCTGGCCGAGGTTGTGGCCTCCATCATCCCGCGCGTGCAGGAACTGCGCGTGATCAACACCATCTGCGCTGCCACAAGCGAGCGCCAGCAGGCAGCCGCGTCACTTGCCAACCGCTGTGATTGCATGGTCATCGTGGGCGGAAAGAACTCGGGCAACACCCGCCGCTTAGCACAGATCTGCACTGACGTCTGCGAGCACACGCATCACATCGAGGAAGCTTCCGAGCTCGAGGCCGCGTGGTTTACCGACGCGCGCCATATCGGTATCACCGCCGGAGCCTCCACCCCACAAGAACACATCGAACGCGCCGTTGCGCGCATCAAGGAGCTTTGCCGCTAATCATGGACCAGACCGTACCCGCATACGCCGCCGAGGTGGCCGATTACGGGCGCAGCCGCGACCCCGAGCCGGGTGAGGGCGCGCTCGTAAAGAACGTGCGCCCCGAATCGCCCGCATGGGATGTGGGTATCGAGCCGGGCATGCGCGTGCTCACGGTCAACGGCGAGCAGCTGACCGATATGATCGTGTGGCTCTGGGAGGCAGACGACGACACCGTCGACCTCGAGGTTCTCGACCCGCGCGACAACACTGTCACCCCCGTGGAGCTCGACCGCTTCCCGGGCGAGGACTGGGGCCTTGAGTTCGACGGCCCCATCTTCGACGGCATGCGCACCTGCGTAAACGCCTGCGTGTTCTGCTTTATGACCATGCTGCCCAAGGGCGGTCGCTCCACGCTCTACATTCGCGACGACGACTATCGCCTGAGCTTTTTGCAGGGCAACTTTGTCACGCTCACGAACCTCACCGACGAAGACGTGCAAAACGTCATCCAACGCAACATGAGCCCCATGAACGTGTCGGTCCATGCCGTGAGCCCCGACGTCCGCCGTCGCATGATGGGCCGCAACGCCCAGCGCGGCATGGACGTGCTCGAGGCCATCATGGCCGCCGGTATCGAGATTCACGCGCAGATTGTGCTGTGCCCCGGAATGAACGACGGCGAGGAGTTGGAAAAAACCCTACGCTTTTGCGAGGAGCACGAGCAGATCACCAGCTTGGGCATTGTGCCGCTCGGTTTTACCAAGCATCAGAACCGTTTTAGCTGGTCCTACAGCGACAAACCCGAGCTCGCGCGCGAGACCATCGCCATGATCCGTCCCTACCAGGACCGCGCCTTCGAGCGCTTTGGCCGCCACACGTTTCAGATGAGTGACGAGTTCTATCTGGACGCCGGCATCGAGCCGCCCGAGGCAGACTTTTACGACGGCTACCCTCAGTACTACGACGGCATCGGCATGATTCGCTCGTATCTGGACGAGACAGACGATGTGCTCGCCGCCGACGCCGAGCGCCTTGCCCGCGTTCGCAAGGCTATGACCGCCCGCAAACAGCGCCTGGTATGTCTCTCGGGCGCTAGCGCACGCGATACCGTGGCGCGCTTCGTGGAGTCTCCACAGGGCCTTTCCGGCACCGTCACGGCCATCAAGAACCGCTACTTTGGCGGTAACGTAGACGTGACCGGCCTCATCGTCGCGAGCGACATCCTGGAGCAGCTGCCGCAAGACCTGTCGGGGGTTATGCTCTTTGTGCCTAAGCTTATGTTCAACGCCGACGGTATGACCCTTGACGAGTATCATCGTGACGAATTACTCGCAAGCCTTACCAGTCGCGGCGCCGAGGTTCATGTGGTGTCGACCATGCCGCATGAGCTGCTCGATACCCTGGAGCACATCCTTGGCATTGTGCCTGCCGACTCTACTAATTCCGCTGACCCTACCCATTAAAGGAGAGCAGATGAAACCTATCGTCGCCGTCGTCGGACGCCCCAACGTGGGCAAGTCCACGCTCGTTAACCGCCTGGCCCAGACCTCGGACGCCATCGTCCACGAGTCCCGCGGCGTTACGCGCGACCGCTCGTATCACACGGCCGATTGGAATGGCCGTGAGTTCACCATCGTCGACACGGGCGGTATCGAGCCGCTTCAGAGCGACGACGTCTTTGCCACGTCCATCCGCGACCAGGCACTCGCCGCCGCCGAGGAGGCCGCCGTCATCCTGTTTGTGGTCGACGGCCGCACTGGCGTCACCGAGGAGGACGAGTCGGTCGCCCGCTTGCTCAAGCGCTGCGACAAGCCGGTCTTTCTACTGGTGAACAAGCTCGACAACCCCGATCGCGAGAACGACAGCATCTGGGAGTTCTATTCGCTCGGCATCGGTGAGCCCACGCCGCTCTCGGCCCTTCACGGCCATGGCACGGGCGACCTGCTCGACGACATCGTGGCCCTGCTCCCCGAGGAAGAGGACGAGGTCGCCGACGAGTTCCCCGACGCGCTGAACGTGGCCATTATCGGCCGCCCCAACGCCGGTAAGTCGTCGCTGTTCAACCGCATCCTGGGTGCCGACCGCTCCATCGTGTCCAACATCGCCGGCACCACGCGCGACGCCATCGACACCGTCGTGGAGCGCAACGGCAAGCACTACCGCATGGTCGACACCGCGGGCATTCGCAAGAAGAGCACCGTGTACGAGAACATCGAGTACTACTCCATGGTCCGCGGCCTGCGTGCCATTGACCGCGCCGACGTGGCGCTGCTCGTCGTCGACGCCTCCGTGGGCGTGACCGAGCAGGACCAGAAGGTCATGGGCTTGGCCATCGAGCGCGGCTGCGCCATCGTGGTGCTGCTCAACAAGTGGGACCTGCTCGACGATGACCGCAAGCGCGAGGCCTGTATGGAGACCATTGACCGCCGTCTGGGCGTGATGGCTCCCTGGGCTCAGTACCTGCGCATCTCTGCCCTGACCGGCCGCAGCGTCGAGAAGATCTGGGCGATGGTCGACGCGGCCGAAAAGACGCGCTCGCAAAAGATCAGCACCTCGCGCCTCAACACGTTCCTCACCGACCTGCGCGAGTTTGGCCACACCGTGGTAGACGGCAAGCGCCGCCTGCGCATGCACTACGTGACCCAGACGGGCGTCAACCCGCCGACGTTCACGTTTTTCGTCAACCACAGTGACCTGGTCAACGACACCTACCAGCGCTACGTGGAGAACCGCATGCGCTCGACCTTCGACTTCGCCGGCACGCCCATTCGACTCTTCTTTAGGAAGAAGGAGCAAAAGGATGCTTAATCCGATTCTGCTGACCGCCATCTGCGCCGTGGTCTCGTTCTTTATCGGAGCGATTCCGTTTGGCCTGATCCTGGGCCGCGTGTTCAACCACACCGACATTCGCAAGGCGGGCTCCGGCAACATCGGCACCACCAACGCCCTGCGCGTGGCCGGCCCCAAGGTGGCCGCGCTCACGCTGCTGCTCGACTGCCTTAAGGGCGCCATCTGCGTCCTTATCGCGCGTCCGCTTATCGCGGGCGTGGGCTATGGCTTTCCTCCGAGCATTATGGCTCCCGGAGCCCCCGGCGACTGGACGCTCGGCGTCATTTGCCTGGCTGCTGTGTGGGGACACATCTTTTCTCCCTACCTTAACTTCCACGGCGGCAAGGGTATCGCCGTGGGCTTGGGCGTCATCCTCGCCTGGTACTGGCCCATTGGCCTGTCGCTGCTGGGCATGTTTATCGTGGCCGTCGCCATCACCAAGTTTGTGTCGGTGGGCTCGCTCGCCGCTGCCATCGGACTTCCCATCGCTGCCTGCGCGGTCTTTCCGTACAGCAGCCTTGGCCTCAAGTTTTGCATGGCGCTAATCGGCATCACCGTGGTGTGGGCCCATCGCGCGAACATCAAAAAGCTCATGACCGGTAAGGAGTCCAAGCTCTCGTTTACCAAGCGCGTCACCGAGCCCGACGATAAGTAGGAGAGAGTCATGAATGTTGCGCTGATTGGCTCCGGCTCCTGGGGAACCGCCGTCGCCGGCCTTGCCGCTGCGCGAGCCGAGCGCGTGACTATGTGGGCCCATAGCGAGCAGACGGCCGCCGGCATTAACGGTGAGCATCGCAACCCCCGCTATCTGGTGGACTACGTGCTGCCGGAAAACGTTGTCGCCACGACCGAGCTCGCCCAGGCGCTCGACGGCGCCGAAGCCATCATCTTTGCCGTGCCTTCGACGCACCTGCGCGACGTCTGCCACCAGGCGGCGCCGTTCATCGCGGACGAGACGCCGGTTCTGTGCCTCACCAAGGGCATCGAGCCCGAGTCCGGCCTACTCATGAGCGAGGTCATCGCCAGCGAGATCGGCAACGAGTCGCGCGTGGCGGCGCTCTCCGGCCCCAACCATGCCGAGGAGATCTGCCGCGGCGGGCTTTCGGCCGCCGTCATCGCCAGCGAAGATCCGCAGATAGGGGAGACCTTCAAGAACCTGCTCCTATCCACGGCCTTCCGCATCTACCTGTCGCAGGACATGACGGGCGTCGAGGTCTGCGGCGCCATGAAAAACGTCATCGCCATCGTGTGCGGCATCTCTGCCGGTACCGGCGCGGGCGATAACACGCTCGCCCTCATCATGACGCGCGGTCTGGCCGAGATCAGCCGCCTGGTACACGCCCGCGGCGGTCAAGCCATGACCTGCATGGGGCTTGCCGGCATGGGTGACCTCATTGCCACCTGCACCTCCGAGCATTCGCGCAACCGCACCTTTGGCTTCGAGTTTGCCCACGGCGTGTCGCTCGACGAGTATCAGGAGCGCACGCATATGGTGGTCGAGGGTGCCGTCGCGGCCCGCAGCGTCAGCGAGCTCGCCCGTTCACTGGGCGTAGACATTCCGCTCACCTTTGCCGTGGAGCAAACGCTCTACAACGGTGTTACTTTGGATAGGGCGCTCGAAATTCTCACCGACCGCGTCCCCTCTCAAGAGTTCTACGGACTCGCCGACTAGCGCAGAAAGGCTACTACCATGGGTTCTATCAAAATCGCTCCGTCCGTCCTTTCGGCCGACATGGCCAACCTGAAGGGCGAGCTCGACAAGATTGCCGGCGCCGACTACGTGCACTTCGACGTCATGGACGGTCACTTTACCGGCAACCTGACCTTTGGCGTTGACATCCTTAGGGCCGTCAAGCGCTCCACCGATGTTCCAGTCGATGCGCACCTGATGGTGTCGAACCCCGACGAGACGGTCGATTGGTACGCCGACGCCGGTGCCGACATGATCACCGTGCACTACGAGGCTTCCACGCACCTGCACCGCACGCTCACCCATCTGCAGCAGCGCGGCGTCAAGGCCGGCGTGGTGCTCAACCCCGCCACCCCCGTGTGCGTACTCGAGAGCATCATCGACGTCGTCGATATGGTGCTGCTTATGAGCGTGAACCCTGGCTTTGGAGGCCAGAGCTTTATCCCCGGTACCATCGCCAAACTTCACGAGCTTACGGCCATGTGCGAGCGCCACGGCGTGTCGCCCCTGATCGAGGTCGATGGCGGTATCTCTTCCAAGAACATCGCCGAGGTCGTCAAGGCCGGCGCCAACGTGCTCGTAGCCGGCTCCGCCGTATTTAAGTCCGAAGATCCCGCCGCCGAGGTTGCACTGCTGCAGAAGCTGGGCAATGAGGCCGCACAGGAGGCATAAGCCCTTATGACCGCAGGTCAAAACCGCATACCCGTGAATCTTGACTATGCCGCCTCGACGCCCATGCGCGCCGAGGCGCTCCTTGCGCAGCGCGAGTACGACGACAGCGAGCTTGCCGGCGTCAACCCCAACTCACTGCATTCGCTCGGCCGCAAGGCCGCTGCGCGTCTGGAGGTTGCTCGCCGCGAGATCGCCCGTAGCTTTGGCGCGCGCGTCCGCCCGTCTGAGATCGTCCTGACCAACGGCGGTACCGAGGCCAACCAGCTGGCGCTCCTCGGTCTTGCCGAGGGCGCTCGTCAGCGCAATCGCAAGCGAGACCGCGTGATCGTGTCGGCGATCGAGCACGATTCGATTCTGGATAACCTGCCGCTGCTGCGCGCCGCCGGCTTTACCGTCGACCTGGTGCAGCCCTGTCGTACGGGCTACATCGAGCCTGCCGCGCTGAGCGACTTGCTAGGCGACGACGTGGCGCTCGTGAGCATTATGGTCGCCAACAACGAGACCGGCGTGGTGCAGCCCATCCGCGAGCTGGCCGCCGCCGCACATGCTGCCGGCGCCCTGTTTCATACCGATGCCATCCAGGGCTACTTGCATATTCCGCTCGATGTCTCCGAGCTGGGCGTCGATGCTATGACCGTTGCCGCGCACAAGATCGGCGGCCCTGTGGCATCCGGCGCGCTCTACCTTAAGAACCGCACGCCGCTGCGTCCGCGCATCTTTGGCGGTGGACAGGAAGCCGGCCGTCGCGCCGGTACGCAGGATCTGCGCACGCAGCTGGCTTTTGCCGCAGCCGCTTCCGTGTTGCTGCTGAATGTGGGCCAGGAGCGTGCGACGCTGCAGGCCCTTTCCGACAAGCTCTACGCCACGCTTACGGCCCATCCTCGCATTCACGCCACGATGGGCGACTACGCGCAGGCCGATCGTCTGCCGGGTATGGTTTCAATCTACGTCGACGGCATGGACTCCGAGGAGCTCATCATCAAGCTCGATGCCGCCGGCTTTGAGGTTTCGGCCGGATCGGCTTGCTCGAGCGGCAGCATGGACCCGAGCCACGTGCTCAGCGCCATGGGCATCGGTCGCGAGCAGGCATTGGGGTCGCTGCGCATCTCGTTTGATGACCGCGTGAACCCTGCCGACCTGGATGAGTTCGCCCAGACGCTGCTCTCGATCGTAGGCGCCGCATGATTGTTTCCGAACTTGAACATGCGCTGCTGGCGCGCTACCCCAAGGCGGACGCCGAGGGCTGGGATCATGTTGGGCTATCCGTGGGAGATCCCACTGCAAAGATCACCAGTGTTGCCTGCGCGCTCGACGCGACCGAGGCCAACGTGCACCGCGCCCTGGAGTCCGGTGCCAACGTGCTGCTGACGCATCATCCCATCTATATCGAGGCGCCCGAGGCCTTTTGCCCGGCGGATTCCGCGCGTCCCCAGTGCAGCGCTGCGCTGTACGAGGCAGCTCGTTGCGGCGTGAGCATCATCTCGCTTCACACCAACCTGGACCGCTCGCACGAAGCGCGCGTTAGCCTGAGTGAGTTGCTGGGCGCTGAGCCCATGAGCTCGCTGGAGCATGTAGACGAGCCCAAACTCACCGGTCTGGGCGCACTTGCGACCCTCCGCGATGCCTGCAACCTGCGCGATTTCGCCAACCGTGCCGCCACGGCCTTTGACAGCGACCCGCGCGTATGGGGCGATGCCGAGCGCCCGTGCCGCACCGTCGCCATTCTGGGCGGCTCCCTCGGCGATTTTGGTGAGCTTGCCATCGCCGCGGGCGCGGACGTTGTCGTGACGGGCGAGGCGGGCTACCACGTGGCGCAAGACCTTGCCTTGCGCGGCCTGGGCGTGATTCTGCTCGGCCATGACCGCTCCGAAGAGCCGTTCGTTGATATATTGATGAACTCTGCAGTTGACGCCGGGGTCGACCCCCGTCATACGATTAAAATACTGAACCCTTGCCAATGGTGGACTGTGACAAAAGGAGAGAACTTATGAGCGCCGGCGCTACGCTACTCAAGCTGCAACAGATCGATTTGGAGCTCGCCCGCAACAAGAGCGAACTTGCCAATATGCCGGAGCTCAAGGAGCTCGCTTCCAAGCGCAAGACCTATGTGAAGCTCAAGTCCGAGATGACCAAGCTCTACGCCCAGCGCAAGGATCTGGACATTGAGCTCGACGATCTCAACACCACCGAGATCCAGACCAATAACGCCATCGAGGCCGCTAAGAAGCGCCACGTTGACGGCTCCGACTACCGCGAGGTACAGGACCTGGAAAACGAGCTCGCCACCCTGGCCAAGCGCCTGGACAAGATTGAGCACACCCGCAAGGATGTCGTTGTCGCCCATAAGGAGGCGCTCGACCGCGAGACCCGCGCGCAGACCATCATCGCCAAGTTCGAGGAGGGCGTGAAGGCCGATACCAACGCCGCCCGCGCCAAGGCTGCCGACCTGCAGGCTCAGATCGAAGCCGCCACTAAGGAGCGCACCGCTCTTGCCGCCACGCTGCCGGCCGACGTGCTCACCGACTACGAGCGTCTGCTCAAGCAGTTCCGCGGCTTGGCCGTCGAGACCATCCAGGGCAACATCCCCACGGTCTGCCACACCGCGCTGCAGGCATCGTCCATGAGCGACCTCAACCACGACGGTAGCGAGATTACGCACTGTCCGTACTGCCACCGACTGCTGGTGCTCCCGAGCAAGGAAGCGTAAACGATGGCGGCGCCCAATAATTCAATGCAACTTGAGGGAAAAACGATCCTGCTGGGCATTACCGGCGGGATCGCCGCCTATAAGTCGTGCAATATCGTGCGCCTGCTGCAAAAGCGCGGCGCACGTGTCAAAGTCGTTATGAGCGAGCATGCCACGGAGTTCGTGGGCCCGCTCACGTTCCGCGCGCTCACCAATGAGCCGGTCGCGGTTGGGCTATTCGACGACCCGTCTGACCCCATCCACCATATCTCGCTTGCGCAGGAGCCCGATCTGGTGGTCGTGGCGCCCGCGACGGCCAATATCATCGCCAAGATGGCCAACGGCATCGCCGATGACCTTATTTCCACCACGCTGCTTGCGACGCCGCGACCCATCGTGATCGCACTCGCTATGAACAACGGCATGTGGAAGGCGCCGGCGACGCAGGCCAACATGGCCACGCTGCGCGAGCGCGGTGTCCATGTTGTGGGACCCGGCAGCGGCTACCTTGCCTGCGGCGACGTGGACACGGGACGCATGAGCGAGCCCGAGGACATCGTCGAGGCTGTCTGTGAGGTGCTCAAACCCGTGCCTCAGGACCTGGCAGGCAAGCGCGTCGTCATCACTGCCGGCCCCACGCACGAACCAATCGACCCGGTGCGATTCATTGGCAACCGCTCATCAGGCAAGATGGGCATCGCCCTGGCAGGGGAGGCCGCTCGCCGCGGTGCTGCGGTCAAGCTTGTGCTGGGACCGACATCGCTCGATGTCCCCCGCGGCGTGGAGTGCGTGCGCGTGCAGACCGCCGCTGAAATGCTGCAGGCAGCGCTCAGCGCCTTCCAGACGGCCGATGCGGCAATTTGTGCGGCCGCCGTCGCCGACTATACCCCCGCCACCCCTGCGGACCATAAGCTCAAAAAGGCCAACGAACGCCTGGATCGCATCGAGCTTGTCGAAACGGTCGATATTTTGGCCGAGCTCTCGCGCCAGAAGGGCGAGCGCCGTGTGATCGGATTTGCAGCCGAGACCGATAACGTCGTGGAGTACGCGCAGCACAAACTTGCCCGCAAGGGTTGCGATGCCATTATCGCCAACGATGTCTCGCGCGCCGATTCGGGCTTTGGAACTGATACCAATAAGGCCTGGATTGTGAGCACAACGGGTACGCAAGAACTTCCCGTACTAACAAAACCCCAGCTCGCAAATACAATTTTGGACTTGCTTCAAAATTTGTAAAAAAGTTCTTGCACAAGTCTAAAGTTTCGGGTTAATATACTCCCTGTTGCGAGCGAGAGCAGAGCAACAAACAAAAGCTTCGGGACGTGGCGCAGCTTGGTAGCGCACTTGACTGGGGGTCAAGGGGTCGCTGGTTCGAATCCAGTCGTCCCGACCAGAAGTTTGCAGGTCAGGCACCTAGTGCCTGACCTTTTTTGTTTTAAGCAATTGCTTAATTTTGATTAAGCAACAGGGTGCCAAAAATCTACCTGCGCGATAATCGCCTTTTGCGGTTACTTGTGCGTTTTGCACGCGCTTGAGCCGATTTATTAACGCGATATGATTCTACATACGCGCAGCAGGTACACGCCAAGAAAGGGCTGTATTTATCGCGGCGATATACACCGATATAGCCACTGTAACGAACAAGCGTGTCGCTGTATTGATTCCAGTAGTTCACTTGACCGGTGGACAAGTGAGCTGTTGCAACGAAACGCCAAGAAGAATGGGCTCTATACGAGGACGCCGCAGGGGTAATGGCGGGGGAGTGCTACGGGCGCCCTGAGAGCCGCTGTATGACCCCATGTCTCCTTAACTCGATAATTTGTGTTTCAAGCCACGAATCGGTCGAGCAATTGCCAAAAGAAAGGCCCATGCAGGATTGCACGGGCCTTACATCAGATCAAATTTGAGCTAGAAGCACCAAACGGGGCAGACGCAATACGAGTACCCCGCGTAGTCGGCGTACGTCGGGTCGCCGCTGCTGTCGACATTGAGGAAGTAGTAGGAGTTGCTCGGATTCACCGAGCGCTCCCACCAACTGCTGCCAATCTTCAGACAGGCATTAACAGAATAGTTCTCCGTCACCTTGCCTTTGAAGGCCTCGTACTGGGTGCCCTCGGAGGAAGTCCAGGGATAGGATGCCCAATAGGAGGTGGGGGGCGATCTCAGAGTAGCTGAGCGGGAACAGCTTGTCCGAGGTAGCCGTCACGGCGGCGTTCTTGTTCTCATCACCGCCCCCGACATTGTTCGATAGCTTTTTGACGGCCTTCACCTTGGACTGGAAATCGGAGGGCATCAGATTCCAGATCTTGCCGGAGTTCATTTTCTGACGGAGTTCAGACTTCTCCCAACCGCCGGCGTTGGTGTCAATCGCGTTCATGGGGGACCAAATGCCCGTCGTGGTGGTGAGGAACGTGAGGCCCGCCTTGCCGGATCCGCCTGCAGGGTCATCATGATTGATGCCGATAATGCGGTAAGTCAGCGTCTTGCCATCGGTGAGCTTCATCGAGAACTCGGTGCCGGCATCCATCGCGGCCTTCGCCTTGGCGTAGGCGGGCGACGCCTCGCCCTTGGCGGCGATGTCCTCGGCAACTGCCTTCTGCTCACCGAGGGTCCAGTCCTTCGCGTGTCCTTCGCGTCCTTGGCGAGCGCCGCCTGGACGGTCGCGGAACCCGCGCCGTTACCGCTGCCGGAACCGCTCGGTTCCCAAGTCCCACCTGCTGTCCCGTTTACCAATACTCCCGCCACCGTGTTGAACTGGTTCCTGATTGCCGACGAGACCCAAGGGCCGGCTATCATCACAACCAGGACGATAATCGCGATGACCAGAACGTACTCGATGGCTCCTTGGCCTCGGAGGCGGGTATTCCTAGGAGATACCCACCCCCCGAAGGTTAATTGCCGCTGCATGCATATGCGACACTCCCTTCGCATGGGGATTGATATTGCATGCAGAGCGTACGTTAAAGCGAACCGACTAGCCCGTAACGTGCCGCTGAGGCAACGGCGGCACGGGTGCCCGCGCCACATAAACTGCTTGCCGTTTTGTTTCTTCAGACCTACTGCCACGCCTTCGGGAGGATAACGCCGGGGGCGCAGTGATTGAAGTCACTATGATTGGCATAGGTTGGGACATTCCAATCGGAACAGTCGAGGTTTAGATTTTTGCAATAGCTAAACATGCCGAGCATATCCATAACATCTGAGGTCTTCCACCCTGGTCCAAATTTCACGCTTTTCAGCGAACTGTCGGTGGAAAAAAGGAGACGTAAATCGCCGGCTTTCCGCGTCGACCATCCGGAGATGTCAATCTCCTCGACCTTGTAAAGGTTTTTGAGCGCCGAGTCGAATTCGACGACCGAGGACGTATCCCAGCTTGAAATACTGAAGGAAGTCACATTGCCGCAATACGCGAATGCGTGCTGCAGATTTGTGCAGTTCGACATGTCGAACTTTGCCAGATCAAAGCTCTTGCAGTTCTCCATGTACTGAAAGCAAAATGCCAACGAGTTGATTTCTATGCCATCGTCAATGGCCTTTACGGCCACGATATTACTTCTGTTAGGCCACCAGGGGGCAGTCGTCTTGCCGTCGTTTCCCACGGTCGCGGTGGCGTATCCATTTTCGAACCCCGTATACACCGCCGTCACGCGGCGGCTGTTGAGCATGTCACCGACTCTGGGGACCCCGCGGCGCTTGTAGAACATGAGGCTGTGGTCGTCCTCCGAGTACACGGCGAACGCTATCCCGTGAACGGGGTCCACGATGTCGGCGTCGGTCAACGACCCGTTGCCGCCGCCCGTGCCGCCCGACTCCCAGCTCCCCTTTGAGATTCCGTTGCCGAGCGTCCCCGCCACCGTGTTGAACTGGTTTGTGATCGCCGACGAGACCCACGGTCCCGCGATCAGCACCACCAGGACGATGATCGCGATGATCAGTACGTACTCGACTGTCGACTGCCCCTTCGGGCGGCGGGTAAATCTGGGAGATACCCCCCCCCGAAAGGAATTTCCGCTGCATGCATGTGCGGCTCCTCTCGGATTGCTTTGGCTGATGCTGCAGAGGATAGACGCGATTACTAAGGATGAGTCAACAATGCCGCAGCGGCATTCACACTAAGAGGGTAAGGCGTTCGGAGTGACATCCCGTTCCAAAACGTATACTTGATTTAAGGCGGAGTGGAATGTGGGCGCGCAAGGAGATGCGGAATCGATGAGAGCCTCAAAAAAAACTACTGCAGTGTTATCATCTTTCATCCTCTCTATTCTTCCATTTCTGATTCTATGGGCGGCCTGGTCAGTCCTCCCTGATACAATTCCCGCTCATTGGAGTGGGGGTGTGGTTGATCGATGGGGTAATAAGCTTGAATTGCTGGTTGTTCCGCTGTTTTCTCTGATTGGTTCTATTGCAATTTCTGTGTACCTTATTGTTTCCACGCGGCGAAGAGAGTTTGCGGATTTCTCTGCTCGAATGCGACGGGACTTTGTTGCGTGCTATATTTCTAGTCTTCTTTTATCGACAACCTGCTCAGCGATAATTGCCGTTTGGGTTCAGTTGATTCTTACGCAAAGCACTGCGGTTGATGGGGGACTTGGACTATCGATCCTGTATTCCCTTCCCGGGCTATATGTGATCTTGTGCGCTTTGCCGCCTTTTTATGCGAGCGGCGAGAGCAAAAAGGCAGAGCGCCTGATAACAGTTCTTATTGGCTGCGCGGAGATTGTTCTTTGTGGAATAGTGCTTGAAGGTTCGGCTGCCTCTTATACGATGATTGGACTGATGATTCTGTTCTGTGCGTTTGAGATTGTGTCACAGGTAAGGGATAGCCGGTCCTTATGAGTTGAATTACGCGCGTGCGGATATAAAGGTTGGCATGTTAAGCTGGTCGTTTTCTCGTTCTGGGACATTTGCAGTAGGATGAGTGGGACTAGGCGCGCTGCGGTGTGATGGTGACGGTTGAGACTTGTATCGCTGCAAATCCGCTGATGCACATTTTGCTATTGGGCTTGAAGGTGGGACCTACAGGCCTTTGTTTGGGATGTTCCGGTCGTCCAACACGTGTTGCACGGCTTTATATTGTTACGCTCGTTCGGCGCTCCGTTGGAGCATTTCCGGGTTTGTCGGCATCATGACTTGGCCAAGTGACACGCTTGCCGGGACGGTTGTAACGCCGCGCCGGTTCCGTGTGCTCCTTCGTTGTTGGCCTGTCCAGCCGGGGGCGGATTCGGCCTCATGTTGTGGCGCACGGCCTTCAGGGACTTCCCCCTGGCGAGTTATGTTCGTCCGTATGGGTAAGGGTCGGGTTGAGCTGACAATCCCGTGTCGGAAGGGGCTTGCACCATGCGCGCGATGACAGAGATTGAGTGGCTGGACGGCCGTGTGACGAAAGTGCCGGAGCTCGCCCTGGGCGATGCGCTCGGCGAGAGCGTCCAGGCGGAGCTCGATTTCGGGTTCGACGACGTGTTGGAGGGCCTTTGGGTTGAGGTGCGCCATCATGAGCCGGATGAGGACTCGGACGGCGACCCGCGCGGGAGGGGCTGCGCACTGTACGCGGACTGCCGGTACAGCCTGGTCGAACCGTCGGACCTCGACCGTGTCTTCTGCATCCTTTACGAGGGGCAGCCGAGGGTCCAGCCGCGTCGCGGGGGAGCTCGTGAACCTTTCGCGGGCCTGCGCGTTGTCCTGCCTCATGCTCGGATCTCCCTACCCGCCAGGCGCCCTCGAGGCCCTGGCCGCGTGCGCTCGATACCTCTGCGGTCCGGCTTTCACGTCCGACCTCGCCGCCCGCGTCCGCGCGCGGATCCCATCCGGCCTCACGCGCTTGAATATCGAGCTGAGCCCAAACGATGACCCACACCCCATCGGTCTTCATGATGATGCCTCGATGAGCCAGCTCGCCCAGAGCTTTCGATACAGTCGGTTGAGTCGAAAAGACTTTTTTTCGAGCTTGTCCTGACGCATGAAAAGACCTTTTGTAAGTTCTTTTCCGTTGGCATCCTTCCTATTAGGCCCTTTGGACGTCTGGAAGGAGCAAATCATGATCAGAATCGCAAGCTGGACGCGATTCTTCGCGACCGCAAATAATGAGTCGTAGGATGGCCTGTTGATTCCACTCAGGATCTCGCTCTTTGCAATCTCATCCTGTCGAACGTCAAGCGCCGCCTCCATCTCGCTAGGCGTCTCGGCCTGATCGGCAACCGATGGAGCGTCCGTGTCTAAAGGCCACGGGAGGCCACGGCCTTTTTGCGGTTTGTAGCTACTTGTACTCATGTTGATTCCTCCGGTGCGAGGCTATCCAACCCAATTGCCGACTGTGCCCATAATATGGTTGATTTCCGATCTCAGCCGAACACATTGAGCGGATAAGCCGTTCCCGCAGTTAGCCGAACGCCCCCGAGGCCCCATTCAGGCCACGGGGGCGTCGTTTTCCCAGTTGAAGGAACGGTGGAGATGTGTTTCGATGGGTCCGGTGGCCATGCTCCGCCCGCCGCCCGGCACCTCTTCCCAGACTCAGCCGTACGGTCGGTCCGTCTATTCCGTTTTCGCCCTTAGGCTAGGCCAGCGGGGCATCGCCCCTCTCTGCGCGCGCCCTCTCGGCGGGGCCGGCGGGGCCGACCTGTCGGTCTACGACGGGTTCCTGAAGGGGGCGGTCGCCGATGGCAGCTAGCGAGGAGCTGGCCCGCAGGGTCGTGGAGGCCGGGCGGTCGTGCTCGCTCACCACCGCCGTCCTGGAGGAGTGGTCGAGGCTCGGCACCCCGAAGCAGGTGGAGTACCTGGCGGGCTACCTCGAGGCGGAGAGGTCCAGCCGCGAGGCCTCGAAGCGCGCGACGCTGCTCAGGCGCTGCGCGCTGCCGGCGCCCAAGACCTTCGACGGCTACGACTGGTCGGCCGTGTCGTGGCCGGAGGGCATGGGGCGCGAGTCGCTGCTCGCGCTCGACTTCGTCGAGCGCAGGGAGGACCTCGTGCTCATGGGCGACGTCGGCACCGGCAAGACGCACATGGCGTCGGCCCTCTGCGCGCTGGCGTGCGAGAGGAGGCTCGAGGCGCGCTTCTTCACGGCGTCCTCGCTCGTGATGCGCCTGAGGAGCGCCCGCGACGACGGGAGGCTCGACCGGGAGGCCGCGCTCATCGGCAAGGCCCGCCTGCTCGTCATCGACGAGCTCGGGTTTCTCCCGCTCGACGCGGACGGGGCGAGGCTGCTCTTCCAGGTCTTCGCCGACGCATACGAGAGGCAGTCGGTGGTAATCACCACGAACCTGGAGTTCAGCAGGTGGGGGTCGGTGTTCGGGGACGACCAGATGGCCGCCGCCGTGATCAGCCGCATCGTCCACCACGGGAGGCTCGTCCAGTTCCGCGGCGAGTCCTACCGCGTCCGCCATGCCCTCATGCAGGAGGGCTAGCCGCTCAAAAAGCGTGCGCGCTTCCGATGCTGCGACTGCTCAATTTCCGATGCTCTTTTTGCTCAAGTCCTCTTGACGAAACACAGAATACGTGCGGGCGGCGCTTGCAGCCGATCGCACGGTACCGGCCGCACCCGTTGCAGCAGCGCGGCCACGCCGCCAGGCGCGGGCAGGCCGCCGACAGGTCGGCCGAGCCGTCGACGCGCTCGCCGCGCCTGGACTTCGGCGCCGTCACGAACCTGTGCGACGCCACCTCGGCGCTCACCGCCGAGGGCGACCTGCCCAGCTCCCTGGCGATCTCCCTGCACGAGGCCCTGCGCTCCAGCATCCTCTGGACCGTGTCCCGCTCGTGCCTGGTGAGCCTGCCGTAGGCCCTCGGGGCCGCCTCCGCGGAACCCTTCTTCCTCTTTCCGGACCGGCCGTCCTCCGATCTCCCGGGGCCGGCGGGTCCGGCCCTCAGGGTATCGGGTTCCCACATTCATCCGCACATGTGCGGATGAATGTGGGAGGTGTTCGGATGAAGTTGATAATCAAGGCTTCGATAGCAAACGCAATTTGGTTTTTGAAATATGGACGAATTCCTCGTCAGGAGGGTAAAATGGTGCCGACGGCAGCCCAAGTTGTAGAGAGCTGGGCAGAGCCGTTGCTTAATGAAGTTGGGTCATCGTCTTAGCGACGGTGGCCTTTCTTTTTGGGCTTCGAACCCTGCTTGAGTGCCTTGGAAAGGCCGACAAGGGCCGTGAGGAGCGAGACCATAGCAGTCAGGAGCTTCACGAGCTCAGTGAAATCGGTCATGGGCATCACCTCCCATCGGATGGAGGGCTCTGCCCGGCACGAGGGCTGCCGACAGCAAGGACGATTCTATCAGAGCGGCTGACTCCCGCCCGATTATTACCATCCCACCGCGCCTGTGCAAAAAAGAGGGCCGCCAAACAGCGACCCTCCAGCGAAAGTGCATGTTATTTAGGACAGTCAAATTCTTTGAAAAACAAATGGATGCTGTAGAATTACAAATAAGAGTCACCCGGAAGGAGCGATCGATGAAAAGCAAACGATTTGTCCTGGATGCACTTCTGGTAGTAGCAATATTGACGCTCTTCGTCTTTTCGTACTCATACATGAATCAGCCAAGATTTGGATATGCTTTATACGCTGTTTTTTCCGGCGAAACAACTTACAACACTATAGGCTTCATTGACGCAATCTTTTTCTATGTAGTCGGCCCCGTATCAAGCGAACTGATCGCTTTTGTTGTCAGCTACAACCTGAATCAACGAAGCCAGACTCACTCAGCGACTTCGGCCAAACAAGGAATCAATCTCTTCGCAATAATGATAATTCTGCAAATTGCGACCGTGTTGATTATCGCCCTGACCGCAACAAAAGTTTTGAAGTATGAGTTCGGATTCATCGCGAGCTGTCTCATGGCAATTGCCGCGGGTATAGCGGTTTCGTATACGTCACCGGCAAAGAAGTGGCTCAACTAACAGGGCCTATTTGGAATCCGAATCGTCCATGGAGCCGTCGATGCCGGTTTTGGTGTCGTCATCCGTATTGGAATCGTCATCCTTGGGGCTTATAGGACACACATTTTGTCCTATAAGCCCCGATCAATTCATACTCCTCATCCTCGCCGAATTGCGAGTATGGCAGAATCGGCACTGGATGGCAGCGTGCTAGGCCGTGTCCGCGGAGTTACCCCCCCGTTTTTATCGTAACAGTGATTCTAGGGACGCTTCAAAAAGTCAACCGAGGGTTTTGTCCCGTCAAGACGCCGAACGAGAATTACGTACCGCCAAGAGCCTCAAAACACGCCCCTCGCGGGACAGAATCCTCACTCGATTTCCATGCGGAGTAAAAACGTCAATCAATCATCCTCCGCAACGTCTATCCACCAAAAAGGCCGCCCCACGTGGAGCGGCCTTTGCTCGCAGCTTTTTACTGATAGTTACTCAAAAATTATTCCAACACATCCACAGAAGAGCAGCGAATCGTATTTTTCTTTCGGGAATCGAGAAAATAGCCTACCTTGACTTTAGACCCAACGCTCACGGGGCTATCGCTTACATAGCGCGTATGTTCTGAATCAACCAGAATGGTCAGACGATCAGACCCGTCGTTATATGGATCTTCGCTTTCGACCGACATGGTAAAATCGCCAGAGCTGTCAACGTTCAACACCGATCCGCTCACGAACCACAAATGTGAATAGTCACCTCCGCTATCTTTTTGGCAACGCTCCGCTTTTAGAAATAGCGCAGAGAATGCGAACACGGCAACTGATATAGCGATGAAAACCTTAACGCCACTCCCCTTGCCATGAAATACAAATTTATTCGCCAAAGAAAAATACCCCTGCCTTATCCGTGTAATTAGCATAGTACTACGTTAACGTGCTCATGGCTGTGGGTTGGTTTAACCTACAGCCATGCTAAAGTTGCCAAAAGGGGCACAAAGGCCAATACGTTTGCGCCATGCCGGCACAGCGACCTGGCATCGTATGCACCGGCGGGATCATCGCTGACCTGCAAGGAGGGCATATCCACGCGCTCATGGTCGCCGGAGGCCTCGTGATGCAGCACGCGCCGGGCGGCGACTGGAAGCGCGTCGATTGGGACGTGCTTGCCGCCTGGCTCGACAGATACGGTTACAAGGTCGCTGATTGCGAGACGGAGACCCTTCCGACCGCCGACGCGGCGAGTGGGAACGCGAGGGTAAAAACGCATCGTCGCTGAACCAGTGAGTCAGTATTCTTTAGTTGGATGATGGATATTGAAATTGATTAGCGAGATAATGTGCATATCTCATAATGTATGCGTTGCACCATGAGAGAGGGGTCTGTCATGAGCTGGAAACCGAGAAAATGCGTTATCGCCGGTCTCGTGACAACCGGTCCTAGCGGCGGCTTTTTTGCAACCGCAATGACATCGTACCGACTTTTCATTTGCATGTTCTGAAAGGAAGTTGCCATGTTGTCGCAAAATCAATCGAGATACTTGAACACAATCGGCTTTGCCCTGCTCGCATCACTCTTTGCTAGCGACCTTTTGCTGAAACCGCCCAAGGAACTCGTTTTGCTTGCCATAGACTGCATTTCCGCCCTTTACTTTACGGCAACCCTAATCGTCGGACTAAAGGAGAGGAAAAAAGGCGCAGTCGTTGCGTCCGCCGTAGGCGTGATCACAGCCATTGCATCATTCTTTATCTGACACATTGGTGATTTAGGGGCGATATCGTAGGAATACGACCGGAAGAGCCGGGACCAGATTGCCCGGGTTGCCCGGTCGGCTCGCGCGACGGCGCGGCGGTTCCACAGAAAGATCTCCGGACTTCACGCCGTTTCTGATCGCATTGTAGACAGCCATCTCGTCTTCGCAGTCGGCGAGCACGCGGTGTGCGTCGTCGTTTTGGATGTACAGTAAATCTCGAAGGTCCTCCATGCACCAGCGTCCGAGATCTGGCCATGCGCGTCGCGCGAGCTGATAAGTGTCGATTGCGATGTTGTAGTTAAAGTCCAGGCCAAAGCCGTCCCAGGCAGAGCGGCATTGTTTCCTTGATTATCAACTTCATCCGGACACTTCCCGCATTCATCCGTACACACACGGATGAATGCGGGGTTCGATACCCTGGCGGCCTGATCGGCAGACCGCCGGGAATTCTCACTCCTCGATAAAAGCCGGCACTCGGTTAGTCCTGCGCATCTTGAAATCGCCAGTCTCGTGGGAGACGTAGAGAATGCCGTCCATCCCGTCTCGTGATGCATACGAAAGGTGAACTGAACCGCAATCCGATCCATCATTGTAGAGAAGATCAAACGAATTCGGATCGCTCGTTGCGGCCAAACGACCACTCATACAAGAGCCATCGTCATTACAGATTTGCCATTCCATATCTTCGCCTGCAAGAATCGCCATAGACGGCTTGGTCGCGCCATCGTTGACATACATCCCGTCTATGCCAAACCCATTTTCAGCGCCATTGATGAACGACTGCTCGGACCTATACCTCGCAAATGATGCACATAGCACCATTGCAAGACAAAGTACAAAGCCAACAATCGCTATCTTTGCATAGCTCTTGCCTATCATGTCATTCACCCCCCCCCTCGTATGTATCGAGGTATTCCTGCTTGAGCGTCTGCGAGGGCGACTTGATCTTTTCCACGAGCGTGCCGGCCTCGATGAAGTAGAACGAGTCGGTGAGGTCTGCCAGGTCGTCGAGCAGATGGCTTGAAATGAGCACGCTTCGTCCCCGCGCCACCTCGCTGCGCATCGCGTCGCAGGAGGTTTTCCGCTTACCCGGATCGAGGCCGTTCAGCGGTTCATCGAGGATGAGGTACGGGCAATCGGTCGCTATCGCCATGGCAAGCTTTACCTGCTGCTTCATTCCTGTCGAGAGTTTACGGGTCGGCTTGTCGAGATATGGGGAGATTCCGAGGGAGCTGCAGAGCGAGTCGATGTCGGCGGCCGATTTCCACGCCTCCCTAACGAAAGAGAGGTGCTCGCGGGCCGATAGCGTGGGGTAGAGATCCGCGCCGCCCGAAGAGCTCAGGTAGACGAGTTCTGCGAATTCGGCTGATCGGCGTTGGCTGATTCCGTCTGCCGCCAGGCTTCCCGAGCGGATACGGGTGGGAAATTGGCCCGACAGCGCTTCAAGAAGGGTGGTTTTCCCCGAGCCGTTGGGAGCGACGAGCCCCGCCGCCGTTCCCGGGCCCAAGGAAAGCGATCCGATCGAAAGTATCGTCGTGCTCCCGTATCCCACGCTCGCGTCCAGGAGCTCGAGCCCATGGTGCTTTTTAGCGGGTCCAGCCTGTTTGGGCGAACGTGCCGCAACGGCGCCGACCGCGAAAAGGACCGCGACGTATACCAGGGCCACGGCAAGCATCGATGCGCCGCCCGAACCGGAGCCAATGAATTCCGTCGGGAAGCATCCCACGTAACCCGTCGCCTCGATAGGCGAGAACACGGCCAGCGGCAGGAGCTCGAGCGCAGCATTATGCCCCAGTGCCGAATCGGACAATAACGGGAATGCCGGGGCCGCGACAAGCAACGCGGAGGCAAGGGGGCCCGCGAAGACGCGCCTCGTTGCGGTCGATAGGACGACGGAACAAACGGATATCAAGGTTCCACCCGCGAGCAGCGCGAGAAGTATGGTCGTGAAGACGTTTCCCGCGGTCGTGGTAGTGAGCGCGCCGTCATGGAAGAAGGCGATCGGGTACCCGATCTGCCCGAAGCCGTTTAGGGCCAAGGCGCAAATGCCCCCGGGCGCAAGGCCGGCGAGGAGCATCGCGGTCCCCGCGCCAATTATCGAAAACACGGTTTGGATAAGGCGCCGGAATTTGGGCACGGGCGCCTTTGCCGCCAGGGTCCCGGGCCTTGTGGCGCCGAGCACGAGTATCGACGAGAGAAGGAAGGGGATGAAGGGAAGGAAGGACGGCGCCTGGGCAATGGCGTAGGGCAGGAAGGAGAGGAACGGCAGGTCGTTTGCGGAGGCCGGGATATCCGCGATGCCGGAGCTGCTCAGAGCGCGGCAATATGCGAGCTCTGCGTCATTGGTCTCCTGGTCCCCCACGATGGACCCGGATTGGAAGCCCTCGCCCATGAGCGCGTAGTAGCTCTCGGCAGAGTCGAGAAAGGCGGCGTCGGTTTGAGCGGCGAGGGCGGCGTTCGCGTATCTTGCAAGCTCAGCGTCATCTTGCTGCTCTGGCGATAGGTCTGTGCCGCTGGCCTGGGGCGCGCGCGTATTGAATGCGTCGACAAAGCCCTGCATGCCCTGCTTCATAAAGAAGGGGCCGTAGATGGGTGAATTGAACGCAATGGGGACGGAAAAGGCTGCAGCAAGAACGAGCGTGGAAATCCATACGGCCCTGTCTCTTAGGATTAGTTTGAGAAGAAGTCGACAGTACATCTAGAAGCACCTACGTTCCTCAAAG
>DBFSET010000048.1:0-17369 GCA_048416615.1 Collinsella sp.
AACGACTAGTCGTTGGGGACACTCTTGAACAAGCAGCAGCCAAGGAGTGTCCCCAGATGCCGGCACATAAGGAACGTCCCTAAGTGCCGACTACCGAATGGCGCCGCCGAAATTATCGAACAACCTGTTCAAAAACACGAGCGGACACCGCGGTGTCTATACTAGAGCGCAGCAATAGAAAGGACCCCGCTTTGAGCATCACGCCCCTCGATAGCATTCGCCGCGCCATCGCCCGCCGTAACGGCATCTCCAACCCCGCTGCATCGAAAGACGGCGCCGCGAAGGCCCAGGGCGGCCGCATCGAGAACGGCCTGTTCCCCGCCTCCCACACGGCCGAAGAGCTCGCGCGCATCCAGGAGCTGAGCCAGCGCAACGCCGGCGGCCCCGATAGCAGCCAAGCCACACGTCGCCGGCGCGAACGCGATCGCAAGCCCGGCCCCGTCCGCCGCATGGTCAACGCTTGGTGGAACCGTCTGCTCGGTGCCGTCTACGGCGGCGGCTTCTCCATGCAGGAAGCGGAATACGAGGAGCACGCCACCCGCCGCGATTACCTTTGGAACGCTCTCGGCACCGCCGTGTGGGGCTTGGCGTTTCCGCTGCTCACCATCGTGTCCACACAGCTCGTGGGCGCCGAAGAAGCCGGCAAGTTCTCCATCGCCTTTGTCACCGGCACGCTCATCATGATCGCATGCAACTACGGCGTGCGCAATTTCTAGGTCTCGGACATCGACGAAAAGACGTCCTTCGCCTCCTACCAGCTCAATCGTTGGATCTGCGGAGCGCTCGCCCTAGGCTGCGGCCTCATGTATAGCAGCGCCCGCGGCTATGACGCGCAGATGGCGACGATCGGCCTGGGCGTCTACCTGTATAAGGTCATCGACGGCGTCGCCGACGTGTACGAAGGCCGCCTGCAGCAGGCCGACAAGCTCTACTTGGCTGGAATGAGTCAAACGCTACGCTCCGTCGGCGTCATCGCGGTCTTCAGCGTGGCGCTGTTCTTCACGCGTAGCATGCCCATCGCGGCCATTGCCATGGGCATCGCCGCGATCGCCTCGCTCGTGCTGGTCACCGCGCCGCTCGCCCTGCTCGAGACCGAAAAATCGCGCCGCGTAAGCCTGCGCGAGGTCGGCCACCTGTTTGTCCAGTGCGCCCCACTCTTTGGCGCGCTATTCCTGTTCAATCTTATCGAGAGCATGCCCAAGTTTGTGATGGAAGGAACACTGGCCTACAAATACCAGTTGTACTTTAATGCCCTGTTTTTTCCAGCTCAGGCTATTCTGTTGAGCATTGGATTTGTCTATAAACCGCAGCTCCTGCGCTTGTCGAGCATTTGGGCTAATCCTCGCAAGCGTCGTCGCTTTGACCTGATTATTGTTGCCGTTATGGCGCTGATCGTGGTCATCACCGGCGTGTGCGCCGCATTTATGGCAGGTCCCGGTATTCCCCTCATGAGCTTTATATACGGTCTCAGCTTTGAACGCTACCGTACGCTGGCGCTGCTGATGGTCGTCGCCGGCGGCGTCACCGCGGCCATCGACTTTATCTACGCCATCATCACGGTGCTGCGCCACGCTGGAGACGTCACCAAGATCTACCTGATCTGCTTTGCCGTGAGCGTGGTGCTCCCGGTGATTCTGATCAATCTGCTCGGCCTGATGGGCGCCGTCGTGAGCTACCTGGCCATTATGGCCCTACTGCTGGTACTGTTGATTATCGAGTACGCCCACATCCGCCAACGCATAGAGAGGGACCGGAATCCGTACGGCGCCTAATTGCGTCGATGGGAGAAGCTAATTTGCGGTGGAATCACCCCGGCTGGAGTCTCGTTGCAGACACGTAAAACTAAGTGAGTAGATTTTTACCGAATCCCCGACCACACCGACAGAGCACAAGTCTGTGACCTGCGGTTTTATTGAGGCAAATATGTTGGGTGCTCGGCATTTCCAAAAAAATCTACTCACTTAGCCGGCGGGCAGCCAAATGATTATTTAATCCCGTCCCAGAGAAATCAATTTGCGGGCAGAAGGGCAAAAGTAGTCAAAAAACCCTTCCCATATTAGCTACCCCTTGCACCGATTATTCGCCCGGGTTGATGTTCGCGTAGAACTCCGCCCCATCATCGAGCCGCAGGATGCCCACGCGACCGAACTCGGAGCCGGTGGCGGCAGCGCAGTCGATGTCGATGCGATCGGGCACACCGGCGGCATCCTCGCCGCCCAGGCGCACGATCTGCCCGCGGCCCGACTCCTCGTCGAGCCCCGCAAGACCACCGACCTCGCAATAACGCCCGAGCGACACCGTTGGCGTGTGACCGCTCACAACGACCGGGCCCTTACCCTCGGTAGAAAGCAGCCCGGTCGGCACATCCCAATAGCCGTGACGAATCCACAGCAGGTCATCGGACGACTGCACCGCGAGCATCTGCTGCAGCAGCTCGCGATCGGCACCCACCGCTCCGACGCCATCGGCACAATCGACACCATGCTCAAGCAAAAACGCGCGCGCCGCCTTCATCTCGATTCCAGCATGTACCAGCAGATACGGGCGCTCCTCGGTCTCGACCACCGCGTAGAGCTGCAGCGCGGCCATCCATCGCACGAGCTCCTCGTATGCCTCAAATTCCATGTCGTTGAGCTGCTCACGCGTCGTCCAGCCACCGTTGATATCCCAGGTCTCGGCATCGAGCGGATCCTGGCCAATGATGGCATCGAGCATGATCTGCTCGTGATTACCCTTGAGCACGTGGGCGTTGGGCAGCGAGCGCACGAGCTTAATAACGCCGACCGGATCGGGCCCGCGATCGATCATGTCGCCCAGCACGTACAGCGTGTCGTCGGACGTCAAAGAGATCTTAGACAGGGCCTCGTCAAGCGCACGCACGTGCCCGTGAGCATCAGATGTCACATAGATCGCCATGGTACGCCTCTCCTTGCATTGCGGCCGAAGCCCGGTGCCGCAACTAAAACTTCAAGTTGAACTTAAACGTTACCCATTGTACTCCGTTGCAATAAAGCTGGAAAGGGTTTCCGAGCAGAGGCAAAGACGGCAGCCATCTATGACGATATCGCGCACGCCCGCAATCCAACCCCATAAACCCACCATCTTTGGGTACAAATAACCGCAGACAACTGACCGTGCCACGCCAACCACCCAGGAGCGGACACTATCCATGAACCAGATCCTTCTCTTTATCGGCCTCGTCATCATTTTGTGCCTGACCATCAAACCCGTCGGCAAAAAACTCCCCTTCCCCACCCTGCTCATCTTTATCGCGCTGGGCATGCTGTTGGGCGTCAACGGCCCGACGCATATCGACTTTAGCGACTATGCGCTCACCGAAACCGTCTGCAGCACGGCGCTGCTGTTCATCATGTTCTACGGCGGCTTTAACACCAATATCGACCGCGCCAAGCCCGTCGCTGCGCCGGCGGTGCTGCTGAGCACGCTCGGCGTCGTCATCACTGCCGGCATCACCGGCGTGTTCGCCCACTTCGCGCTGGGGATCGACTGGATCGGCAGCCTGCTGCTGGGATCGGTCGTGGCATCCACCGACGCGGCGAGCGTCTTTAGCGTACTGCGTGAGCACAGTCTGTCGCTGAGAGGTGGCACCGACTCGCTGCTCGAGGTCGAATCGGGCTCCAACGACCCCGTCGCCTACATGCTCACCGCTGTGCTCGCTACACTCGCGGCCGGCGGCGACATCAACATTCCCGCACTGCTGGCCAAGCAGATTATCCTGGGCGTGGGCCTGGGCCTTGCCATCGGCTGGGCGGCGGGCCGCCTGATTGAACGCGCGCACGCAACGGCCAAGGACGCGCAGACCATCTTTTTGTTCGCCGTGGCCATCGTCGCCTACGCGCTGCCGAGCTACCTGGGCGGCAACGGCTTTTTGGCTGTATACCTGGCCGGCATTGTGCTGGGTGCCAGCGACATCACCGGCAAAGTCGAGATGGCGCACTTCTTTGACACCCTCACCGAGATGGCAGAGATGACCATCTTCTTTTTGCTGGGCCTGCTCGTTACACCCGCACGCCTGCCGCAAATGCTGCTACCGGGCCTGGCACTCATGGCGTTTATGCTCTTTGCGAGCCGCCCCATCGCCGTAGGCATGCTGCTGGCGCCGTTTAGGACGAACCCTCGCCAGGTTGCACTCGTAAGCTGGGCGGGTCTGCGCGGAGCAGCTTCGGTCGTCTTTAGTCTCTTTGCCGTGGTGGCCGGCGTTCCCGGCGGACACGACCTATTTGACCTGGTGTTTGTGATTGCCGTGTCGAGCATTGTGGTGCAGGGCTCGCTGCTGCCGGCGGTGGCGAAGAAGCTCGATATGATCGATGCGACCGGCGACGTGCGCCGCACCTTTAACGACTACCGCGACGAGGACGGCATGTCGTTTGTAAAGCTCAAGGTGGGCGCTGGACATCCGTTTGCCGGACGCTCGCTCGCGGACATTGGCAGCGCGACGGACATGCTGGTGGTCTTGGTGCTGCGCGACGGTGCGCACCCGGTGCTGCCCAACGGCGATACCGTAATTGAAGAAGGCGACCTGCTGGTTATGGCCGCGCCGACGTTTGAAGAGCGTGCCGAGGTTACGCTGCGCGAGGTCACCGTGACACCCCACGGTCGCCTGGCAGGGCAGCGCCTGCGCGACGTGCCGCAGGGCAAGCACCCGTTTATCGTCGTGATGCTCAAGCGCGACGGCCAAACGATCATCCCCGACGGCAACACCCTCATATACGCCGGCGACGAAGCCGTCATTGCCACGCTGGCGTCGTAGCCATCCCCACCCATAACTTGCGGTGAAATAGGGACTGAATAGGCCTTCTAGCAGCCTAAACAGTCCCTATTTCACCGCAAGTTATTAAGGGGATGGGTTGAAAAACATTTGAATTGACACCGAAATGAAAAAAGCCGGGAAAACGTCCACGGCACTTGGAAGCCTTCTCTTTTGAGATGACCGACTTCTTTATTATCACGAACGCTAGTTAGATGCCATTCATTGAGGGCTTTATCAGGCGCGCCATCCCATCCACATGGCGCCATTTGAAAGCCGTCCGATCTCATGCTATAAAGAAATCGGTACCCTCCAAAAAGAGGGGCCTCCAAGAGCCGGGGTCTTACCCCCGGCATTTTTTGTGCGCAAAGTCACCGCAACCCCTGCCTTGTCCCTAAGAGGGGCGGGGCAGCCGTCCCGAATTGGCCACTCTTGAGCATCAATCGCCCCGGCTGGGGTCTCGTTGCGGACAATTAGCGTCTCTCAAAACTAAGTGAGTAGACTTTTGTCGAATCGCCGACCACGTCACCAAAGCACAAGTCTGTGACCTGCGGGTTTGTTGAAGCAAAATTGTCGGGTGCTCAGGATTTCCAATAAAGCCTACTCACTTAGCCAGCGTGCAGCCAAAATAGAACGGTCACGAGCTCATTAGACTCCATTGCGGCTGCCCATCGTGCATTTTCGCGCAGCTGCGGGTACAGATGCCCGTCCCAAATTAGCTACCCTAGTCATCGTCGACGGCAAAGTCGCGGAGGTCGAGGCCTTCGCGTTCGGCTCGGGCTAGGAGCTCTTGAGGGGACTCATCCTCGATATCCATCACGTCGAGCATGGCAGCGGGAAAGCCCACGCCCGCCGCACTCCCCGCGCGGTCGAGCAGGCTCTCGCGCAGCTGGTCTACATCGACATCGATCTTCACGGTGGAACCTCCTACCGGGCAATCGCGACCGAACAAACCGCACGCCCCAAATGATGTGCAATAAATCCCAGATACGGCCATAATAAAACAATGAACATCAGGGAGGTTGCGGACGATGGATAAGCTCGATGCCATGACGGTACAAGTTAGAGATTTTTGCGACGCACGCGACTGGCGCAAATATCACACGCCGAAAGAACTCGCCATCGGCATGGTAACTGAGTCCTCCGAGCTGCTACAGCTCTTCCGCTTTATAAGCGACGAGCACATAGCAGAAATGTTCGAAGATACCGAGCAACGCCAAGCTATCGAAGACGAAATTGCCGACACGCTTCTTTTCCTCCTGCGTTTTGCCGACCTCAATGACATCGACTTACAGGCGGCGCTCTCGTCCAAGCTAAAGCGCAATGGCGAGCGCTACCCCGTCGACGCATCATCCAACGAATACAGAAAGGCGGGCCACCGTGAGTAATGAGTTCGCCCTTCGGCAATACACGCTTCCCCTACCCAAGCCCTTCGAGGCAAGCGAATCGCTACAAGACTTTGGCACGCCAGAGCCCGGGACTCACCATGACGAGAGCTGGCCTGTTCTCTACATCCTGACCAACAGTAAAAAGAAGACGGCATACATTGGCCAAACAACCAACTATCAACGCCGCATGAAGCAACACGCCGCAAACGTGGACAAGGATTTCGATCGAACACTACTGATCGACAACCCAACCTTCAATCAGTCGGCGACATTTGAGTTTGAAAACAGGCTCATCGAACTGTTCTGCGCTGACGAAAAATACCAGGTAACCAATGGCAACAATGGCTATGCCCAATTCGATTACTTTGAGCGACCTCAGTACCGCCAGAAGTTCCGAACGCTATGGACAAAACTACGCGAAGAAAACTATGCAATTCACCCCATCGAAGAGCTCGAGAACACTGACCTGTTTAAATTTTCGCCTTTCAAAACGCTCACACCCGATCAATATGAAACGATTGAGACGATTTACAAGCGTCTCGAGCAGGAACAGAAAGACGTTGAGCACGGCAGCCCCAAGAAGAAACGCGTAACCGTCGTAAACGGCGCGCCCGGAACAGGCAAAACCATCCTTGCCATAAGCCTCATGTTCAAAATCAAAAACGAACCCAAGCTATCCGGCCTGCGGGTCGGTTTCGTGACACCCATGGAGTCTCTGAGCAAAACGCTCAAAAGGCTCACGCACTTCCTTCCTGGGTTAAAGCCCGGAGATATCCTGACCCCCAGTGATGTTACCAAAAAGAATCGGTATGACATCCTGCTTGTCGACGAGGCACACCGACTGGGAAACTGCTTGACCGTCGGCGCCGGCATCGGGGCTTTTTACAATACCTGCGATCGCCTCGGCCTTCCGCGCTCGAGCAACCAGGTTGACTGGATATTCACATGCTGTGACAAGGCGTACCTGTTCTACGACCCCAAACAGCAGGTTCGTGCATCCGGACTTAATCGGGACGGCCTTGAGCAGCGACTCAATCAGCTCGAAGAAGCGGGCATTGAAACTGAAGAGTTCGGCCTAAGCACACAAATGCGCGTGCGCGGTGGTGACGAATACCTCGATTTTGTCTACGACTTACTCGACAACAAGGCGTACATGCACACCGGCATGAAGTTCAAAGAACTCTTTTCATCGGAGCCTTACGATTCGCGGGCCGGGGATCCGGACAGCGATATCCCCAGATACCAGTTTGGAATCGTCAACCGATTTGAGGATTTCTGTTCTCTGCAGCAAGCCAAGGAAGAAGAAGTTGGCCTATCCCGTATGACGGCAGGCTTTGCGTGGAAGTGGCAAACGAAGAAATACAAAGACGCGTTCGATATCATCATCGAGGACATCCCTAAACGTTGGAACTCGAGCCAAAAGGATTGGGTTAACTCCGCCAACGCCGTAAACGAAGTCGGATGTATCCACACGGTGCAGGGCTACGACCTCAACTACGGCTTCGTAATTCTGGGACCAGACATTTATTACGACACCGATATAGGAGCCGTCTGCGTTAACAAAGCGAACTTTAAAGATGCCGTCGCAAAGAAAAAGGCGAGCGACGATGACCTGCGAAAGATCATCGTCAACGCCTACTACGTTCTCATGACGCGCGGTATGCTGGGAACGTATCTCTATGTGTGCGATCCGGCGCTCAAGGAGTATTTGTCACGGTATATCCCGGTGATTTAGCTGCTGCCCACGCATGGCATGAATAGCAGTGAAACTCCCAGGACACAATCTCGGATTCACAAAGGGAGGCGGGGCGCGCCGGTGCCCTATCCAACCAATACTGCTCCCAGAACATTTGCGAGCTTCTTAGCGGGGCGCCTATTCGCTTTTTCACCCATCGCCACGAGCGCGTGGTTGCAGGCATCCCCATTCATGTCGCAAACAATTCTAAGCTCATGCCGTGCCCTCGAAGCAGCCGTATAAAACAAAGTTCCAGGCTCAGGCATGTAGCTCATGGACGGCTGTTCCCATAAGGCTTGATCAACATCAATCATAATTACCGCAGCAGCTTCCATCCCCTTGAACTTCCTCACCGTATGGACGGGAATCTTCTGACCTTTCCACCTCTTTAGGTTCTGGTCACCAGCGAAACAGCACGACAGCTTAGAGTTTTCCAGTGTCTTGCATGTGATAACCACAATGTCATTAATACCGGCGTTCTTGAGTAAATCGATGTGCTTATCCACAAATGCCTCTTGCGCGGCGGCGTCACAATTAATCATAAGCAATGGAGGTTTTCCGAGCCTAGCCATAACCTGCATTCTAAAACCGTGCACTTCACCAAGAGCACTCAGGGAAGACTTCTCGATAGCCTCCGTATTCCGGCAGTTTACATAAAGTGTTAGCTTGCAATCGGCATCCATAAGGAAGCTGGGCATAGTTGAACCTTGGACAAACTGCCTTTTGTCGTAAAAGAGGTACATGATGCTTTGCGGCTTTGAATCCACAATAGAGCGAATCGTTTCGAGCACCATCGCGTCCTCGATAGCTTTGAGGCCAAAGTCTTGGCCTTCGTCTATTACGATGTGCTGATAGGGAAACGAGTCAGGGTGCTCCATGAGCTCTTCGGTCAGGCGAGCATAGTTTGGCTCAAGCGAATTGCAGACCTTGCAGGCAAAGCCCGGAATTGTGTAGACATCAATTTCCGGGACATCGTTGCACCTTCTAGTAATCTCTTCCTTCAAAAGCGAGTTAAAGCACAAAAAGAGAACCCTGCCCGTACAGGCGGCCTGCTTAGCTCTCTCAATTGCAATGAGAGTTTTGCCAGTTCCTGCCGCCCCGTTAATTACCGCTGTCTTCTGATCCTTTATGAAATTCAACACGCGAGCCTGCGAGTCCAGCAGCCTTGCGAACACGAAGTCGTTATATTGATAGTCCACCGAATTCGTCGGGACGATATCGAACTCCGGCAGGAGCACTTTATGCAAGACCTCTTTAGCCTCATCATTGGAAAGCCTCGTCTCCCTTCCTCCGACATCCATGTTCATGATGCGAACTATTTGTTGAGTTGGATCCCCAAGGTCCGTCTTGCACAGAGTAATATCGCGAGAAGCCTCAGGAGAGTAGTCGATAAAACCGAGCTCGTGGGCGCCCAAAGACGGAAGCCAAACCGCGTGAGCAACCTTGCACCTATTGCACAGTCCTCTCAACCCTACATCTTCAAATCGATTAATGAGCTTCCATTTGATACTATCCGCCTGCCGGTAAGGACCCCCGTGCCTTCTCATTGACACGCCGCTACCGTACAACCACTCACCGTTTTCACAGCGAATTCTCCCCGCTTTCGCCTCGATAACAAGAATGCCGAGCTTGCGATTAAACACGACGAAATCGGCTTCCCTCTGTTCAATAGCGTTTCCATCCACAATATCCAACATCTTGTATGAATGGATAACCGTAAAATCATCGGGAAGCTTACTCAACGCGTAATAAATCTCCCCTTCACGACTCCGATCGTCATATTCAGCCGGGCCAAGGCTCGGTATCATTCTTGCAGCCACAGTTATGCCTCTTTATAAATCTCGCCCATCACATCTTCGGCAGAGCACTCGCCAACGACAAACAGGCTCCAGCCCGAAACGTTGCGCCAGGCGGACCCAAATACCTTTTTAAAATCGCCCGCTGCCTCCTCGTCAAGAAGAATGACCTTGGACTTGCGCCAAACAAGCGTGGCGTAAGCGCTGTCGCCGTCAGCATCAGATAGCTCCACATCTTTGTCCGGAGTCTCCCAGCGCAAATGCGAATCGCAGCTCGTCATTTCACGAATCAACTCGATCCACTCCTCCGAAGAATTAGATCGGATTGACAGCTTTATCGCTTCAGCCAGCGACAGCGCCTCGTTGCTCGCACCATCATCAGAGGCCCATAGCTCAAATCCATCAACTGGGTTGGGGACACCAGCCTTGCAATCGAGCTCTTTATCCTCATCGGCATTACCAGCAAAACGGCCGGATGACGAGGCAGTAAGAAGAGCTCCCAAAATTCGTTTTGCAGCCCCGCGGGAAAGATTCGCCTGCACAACTTGGTTGTAGTAATTTGCAATACAACCGTAGCAGCAAGTTTCTTCGCCACATCCGCAATGTCCGTCTACGACCTTATAGGCCTCTTCAATTAGATCCGTCACCTCTTTGCTGAGCTGGCGTACATGACCGGCTCCTCCGGGCACGTCATCATAGATGAGTATTGAGAAGCTGCCTGCATCATTTTTGTATGTAGTCCCTCCGAGTTCGGTCTCGGGAACCTCGAGGATTTTAGCCGCAGCGGTAAACAGCGCCCACATCACAGCTTCCCAGTCGCCATCGCTGCAAACTGTCACCTCATCGAAATCAAATACGAGCTCGAGGACGTCGCTCACAAATGCCGTACCCAGCGCACTGAACCTATTAATCTTTGGAGCAGTGCCGCTCTTCTCGCACCAGTAGGTATGTTGGATCTTCTCCCCACCAACAGCAGCGCGATTGCAGTAAGAGCAGACTTGGAAGCCCTTAGCAGGGCTATTGAGCACACAAAGTTGCCCGTTCTCGGCATATTTTACTTTCACCGCACCGCCAGGAAAACAAAACTCCCTGGTCGCAGTCTCGTTAGGCCAGTGCTGGCTAAAGTGCACCGATGCATACCCCTTTGGCCTCGGCCTTCTAAGCCCTATGCCTTTTTTGTTTTCCGTGCCGACAAAACCATAGGAAGGTATGAGCATATTCTTTTCGAGAGCAAACTCGGTATGGCAAACGGGACACTCGCCTTTATCACTGTAGTTTTCAATGGGCCATACAAATGTTTCGCAATTTGGACACTTTCCATACCTGCGCTTTCGCAACTCTTGCCCTTTCGGCTTTCTGAGTCCAACGGACTTCCAAAGCGTCTTGCCGGCAACGATTTCCGCCCCCGGTGCATATTCCCTAATGGCTTGACGCATACCCCTAGAAAGCTCGAGCCTGTTCTCACCTACAGAATTCTCGATATCAAGAAGATGGAGCTCTACGAGATCAGTCGGAAACCCGTACTTAGGCAATACTCCGCTCTCGGCAAGAATTGCGATAGTTCTCTCCTTCTTGAGCGCATCCCTAGACTTTAGAAGCTTGGATGCGAGAATGTCGTTGACGCCCATATTCAGCTCAATACCATCCTGAATACGCTCAAAATCAGCATGCTTAAGGCTATGCGCAAGGAGAAGCCTGCCACCGCTTCCGCTCTCAGCCGAATCGATTGGCCCAACGAGCTTTGCTATCCACCCCCACTCGTTTACGCCAACTTCTTCCGCCACAGGCATGCCTTGCGGAACAACGCGGACGAGCTGTTCATAGACACTCTTTGGCCGCGATGCAAGGAAGCGGCGAAGATCTTCGAGGCCTTCCGGCTCCGATTTAGAAAGATCCATAAAGTCGTTGTATCCATGAGAGTAGTCTTTGCCCAAGCTCCGGCTCGCGTAGCGAAAGAACTCAGACATAGCGACGGCGAAAACATGCCGTATCGCAATGGCATCGTTATTCAGATAACACATTGGCACTCTCGTGTTGCCGCCAATTATCTTGGCTGGGTCCTCAAAGTACGCGACATCATGGGGCCGCAAGCGAGCAAACGTGATGGCATATCCAGGCTTGCCAGCGCGGCGTCCAACGCGACCGGCTCGTTGCGTATAATTCGCGGTACTAGGTGGAACGTTTCTCATAAAAATGGCCCTCAAATCGCCAACGTCCACACCCAGCTCAAACGTAGTCGTGCAACTCAAAACATTAACGTTGCCTTTGATAAATTCGCTCTGTATTTCTCTAGCCTTTTTGGATGACAGCTGTGCCGTATGTTCCTCAATGTCGAGGGGAAGCGCCTCATCTTGATATACCGTTTTATAAAAGCGGTCCTTGTTTTTTGCCTCTGCGAAGCTCATTTTCACCATCGTACCGTTGCATTTCGTTGTCGTGCAAACGCCACGTGTATCTAGGTGAGTCTCACATCCACACGCATCGCAACGATAGACAATATCATCGTTGGAGTGCGGATACATAGTCCAAATATCTCTGCTGAGCCTAAAGTGTTCAGGCGAATCAATCAAATATCCTTCGCCCTTAAATAGCCTGCAACTCAGATACTCCCCCATAAACTGGAAAAGACTTTGCAGAATCGGGCGAACGTCCTCACGGGTCAGCTCGATACCGTGGACCCTTTTGACGTACTTGCGAATAAAGGCGCTGCGCTTGTTTTCTGTACCACGTACAGCATCTCCCGCGAAATAAACGATATCCCTAGACGCAGAGCTGCCTCTCTCAAGCACGACAAGGTTGCCGCGCTTCTCATGATTGTTTCTGAGCTCAGGGACCCCTTCAGGAACCTCGATAACGTTTTTCTCTCGGAGCAGTTCAAGACAGGTCCTTACAAACAAAATGTAGTCTTCGCATGAAAGCCAGGTGACCCCATCGGCATTAAGTATATCCACTTGCCTTGCGACAAGCTTTTTCGCCCCAGGATGGGAAAACCCCTCGTTAAATTCAGTAGGCTCGATCCTTACAACGCCAAGGCCTTCAAGGCTGTTCCGCGAATCCTCAGCCGCAAGCTCATCGAGAATCCAGGCCGTCGCCTGGCCCCTCTTGTTGGAACCCAAGACCCCCGGATATCGCCTCTTTGCAACACTTGTTATCCAATCAATAACTGAGCTCGGCTTACAACCCTCACCGTCGCGGGACAGAGCCTCCACCGCTTCTCTTATCAGCTGACGACGTGTGATGTTTCCATAAGTTCTGTCCATTGCGGGCGCGAAGAAAGCCGCGTCCTGGCGCTTGTCCGAGAAGCAAATAACACTTCCGGCCCTGCGCTCTTCATCGAGGTCTGCGAACAAATCATCCTCGTCAGCTTCCTCCTCATCAAAAGGCGGAATATCCCTGACCAGGTCGTAACAGACGACACTGCCTGCAGCTTCAGGCGAAACGCGCATT
Source organism: Collinsella sp. (assembly GCA_048416615.1). GTDB lineage: Bacteria > Actinomycetota > Coriobacteriia > Coriobacteriales > Coriobacteriaceae > Collinsella. The sequence continues at coordinate 13,135 of DBFSET010000048.1, forward strand.
GGCTGAATTGCCACAACGGACTGATATCCACAATGACGACAACGCGCCTCTGCTTCATCTGCTTGTTTTTTCTCGTTTTGGTTGAGCGCAATTGGGATGCGCGCAACAATCTCATGCTCGAAACGATGAGCACCACCCTCGGCTTCATGATACAAAGACCCGCATATCGGGCACAGCCATTGGATCTTCTCATCGGGATCTCTCTCCGATTCGCCAGAGAGAAGACGGTAGTAGACTCTCGGAAGAAACTCGTCGTCGGAATCCGTTCCTTCGTGTCGAGGACTTAGCCACGCAGTCTTCACCTCGGGATCAGAGCTCTCCTCACCAAGGATGTATGCCTGCCCACAATGGCGACAGACCGACACCTCATATACAGGAGTATCGTTTTCATCGTCATAATGCTCCGCAATCGTTTTATGAGGAGTCAGCTTACGTGTATGCAGATTTAAATAGATGCCCTCAGGAGCACGCAAGAAGGAATGGTAGCGACTCGTAAGAATGGGAACATCCTTGGAGCGCTGCGCAGAGGAAAGCACCTCAACCATAGCAGTGAGGATTTCCACACCCCTCTTATCTCCCGTGAGCTCTTCGATCTCAAGCTCCTCAATGGTGTCAAGATCAGTGAGGTCGAAAAGACGCTCGCAGCGTCTCACCAGTTTTGCCGCAGACGATTCACCCAGAAGGATCTTTCCTAGTCCCATTAGGGGGGACTCGCCGTCTAGTCTCGCTACAACCTCTTCAGGAGCTCCACCAGACGTGAGCGTGCTGCGAATGTCTTCTACGCTTGCGTTTTCAGGATCGGAAAGTTCCCTGCGAAGTTCCGCCCAAGTGTCTAAAGAAAGCGTGCCCCAAGGCTTTTCGTCAAGGGCATCTTGGGGCTGATCTTTCTCGCTCGTGATGACGTCAAGATTCGCGGGGTCACTTGAGAAGACCTCTCCAAAAAGATCCTGAGCAAATATAGCTACCTTAGGCATATCCTCTTCTGAGCCAATTGTTGCGGAAGTTGCATAACAATGAAGCTTGGGCAGTTCTCCCGTTTCCGATTCGATACGAGCCTTTACTCGTCGCAGCAAATATGCGATTTCGGTGCCAAGCGCGCCTGAATAAACGTGCGCCTCATCGATGGCGATATGCCGCCAGTTTGCACCAAATGCCCCTTCGAACAGCGGCGCATCCTCCGGACGTAGAAGGAGATACTCAAGCATAGAGTAGTTTGTAAGCAAAATGTTGGGTGGGTTCTCACGTATTTTCTCGCGAGAGATGATTTCATTTGGCAGTCTAGTTTGATCCGGGTTTTCGTCTTTCCACTTACGGAGAGCCACGGACTCTTTCTCCTCAGTGTCGCCGGTATAACGCCCGAAGGTGACATCGGCCCCCTTCAGCAACTGACGCAATCGTTTAAGCTGATCGTTTGCAAGGGCGTTCATCGGGTAAAGAATCATGGCACGGACGCCAGCGGAACGCCCGCTCTTTTCGAATTCTGAGAGGATGTCATTCAGAATCGGAAGCAAAAAGCACTCAGTCTTGCCCGAACCCGTACCCGTAACGACGGCGTAGTTACGTTCGGCAACGCTCTTTTCAATAGCCTTAACTTGATGCACATATAAGGGGCGATAGGGGTCAAAGTTATGCGTCTCCCCTCCGCCTAAACTCATCATGCCCTTGCAAAGTAGCCCCTCGTCCACCAGTTCGGCCACAGTTTTATCCTTGCGGTACGGAGGCGCCGCCTCAAGAAACGGTCCCTTTGCAAGATATCCCGGCTCGCAAAGAATCGTCTCAAGCTGCTTCTGCAAATCCGCGTCATCAAAGTGAATAGTGGTAGCGATGTACTCGCGATAAGAGTCCTCCACTTTGCGCGCGGTCTCAATGGGATTGAATTCTTTCACATTCGTCATTATTTGCTCCCGCTAGTTAAGATTGATTCTTGTCGCATATTCTCTCCGGGAGTCCCCAAAGAAGTCGCTCGGAGACATTTCGACGGCAACCCCCCCTCTTGCTGCTCAGCTGCCTTACCACGCTGGGTGGAAGAAAGACCTCTGTAGAGCCCTTTTCTGCAGAGGCTGTAGCAATTGGCTTATCGTCACTTTCCTCATACTTAGAAATCCTAAAGAACCTGAAATGGATGTCGCATAAGGGCTTGCCTTCAAACCGAAGAACATATCCAAGGGATTCGGCTGGCAATAGCTTCCACCCGTTAATGCCGAGCCCTTCGGCACAGTCAAGCATTTGAACATCGGTCCAGGCTTGCTTCAGTTCTCCCGTTGACACGTCATCGCCGTAGCACAGAGACAGCTTCAGGGGAAGACTGACGGACGCCTTATAATCAGCTTGTTGAAAGAGGCTTGCATGCCTAAAGAGATTGAATCCGTATTCGCCAGGCTGCATGAGGTTCTTGAAGAAAAGAGGTTTTGAACCGAGCATCACTAGCACGGCCCTGTTGTACCTCCAACCATAGGAGACAATCTTGAAGTTTGCCGCACTGGGACCGAGCTCCAACGCATCTGCCAAACAGATTGGGCGTTCTTCGGACAGATTCGCAAGTCTGCCTGGCATGTCAACGTCTATTGCAGCAAGGGCCAGTTTGGCATCGGTCTCTTTACCACTTTCTCTCGACCTAATGCGAACATGCAAGAAATCATCCTTCAGAAGCGCCTTCGCTTCATAGTGCTCCCATGCATTGAGAGAATCGAGCCTCCCACATTCGCCTTTCGCGTCGTCGTCTTCGTAAACGGGCGCGACATCAATGGGAAGGCACGCTTGGAAGCCATATTCCGCCACAGCGCGCCCATGATCAATGCTGATGGACAGAGGCCTAAAAGCTTGTATGGGCACCACCGTAAATCGGTAGCGAAAAACGACCTTGCCAGCGGCAGATTTCTGCCTCGCCTCAATGATGCACTCTTCGATATGCCGACTGAATAGACTCGTTTTTGAGGGATCGAATACTATTCTTGCAGAACCCGAATTATCAGCATCGTCTTCCCATATGGCAGAACGCGGCATCGACACCCGCTCGCCATCGCAGCAGCATATAATGTCCAAGTCTTTTAGGGCACTCGCGCCATCAAGCGCCTCAATGCTCACAGAGGGAAGGCCGTCGTTTGTATTAAGCTCGTTCGGAATACACCCATACAAGTCAACGCCGTCGCTCGTCTCTCCGATAATGCGTTGTTTATCAATCTTTGCGACATATCGTTCTTGCCAAACGGCAAGCTCCTCGCCCGTAAGCACGTTAACAACCGAACCTGACGAACCGGGTTCAACGTCATAGATATAAATCTGATTATCGTCCCAATCACCAGAAGCCTCATACTCCGAGACGGCTTTCATGCCTTGACCGGGAACGATTTTGTACCCATCTTTTACAATATACGCGATGCGACGCTTTTTCGTTAACCGCTCGCTCTTGCCGCGCAAACGGTAAAAGTCCTTACCATCCTTTATAAATTCAAAACACCCGGGCTTATTCCTACTAAACGACTGGCTCAACGAACTAAGCTCGATATAGTCACCTGCTCGCTCATCTTTATGCATGAGCTTCAATTCCACGTCGTAACGAGCGCGAGGGTTAACGGCAATGCTAACGGCATTTAAAATGCATTTTCCGACACTCATATCGAATTCAGAACTTGCCTTTAGCTCGCCGTCAACATAATAGTCGATCTTGTCGCCAGCAAAACGCAGCGGAAATTGTTGACGCGGCCAGCGCATGGTCACAACACCCTCGGATAAATCCAGCTGCAAGCTGGCAATAGGAAGATAGATCAATCGATGGGCGCCATTTCTCCGTCCTTGGGAAGAACCAGTGGCCTTTCCTTCGGTCGTCGAGGACGGCACGCGTTCTTGATTGTCACGAAGAGCCTGCATTGCGGCTTCAGGCAGACCGAAACTAGACAGCATCGTGTAGCGGCTTCCGACCCTATTTGAGTCCACAATTTGCGCCGCCACACGCATGGACGCCTCAAATAATGGAGCAATGGTTGAATCGGGAGCTTTCTCAAGAATGTTAAGAACCGCCTTTTCGGGAGCATACCGACTCTCAGGGTTCTTTAGCTCCCTAAGAACAGAGTGACCGTCCATCTCTCCGCCAAAACCTAAGGCTCTGTTAGACCAGGATTGACATACATGTGTCCCCACGGTGCCATATCGTTGACCCCATAGACCGCGATGATGGGGGCAGCATGAACGCCGAAGACCTGGTCCTCAACTTCAAGAAGGGCATGGCGAACCTCAGC